>NZ_FNPB01000001.1 GCF_900107195.1 Halobellus clavatus | reverse complement strand
GTTGATAGAAGCCACCCGGTGAGATCGTCTCATCAGCCGTGGAGTTGTAACTGCGTCTGAAGCCAGCGAGTGTTCGGCTCTCGCCTGCGGCGAAGCCGAACACGAGCGCCCACACGAGGACTGGTACCTGTAGCTTGCCCTCTCGCTCGACCACGCCGAGTTCCTCGGCGTGCTCTTCGAGGAACTCGGAAGGAAACAGTGTAGTAAGCCGACGCATGATTCTCGATGAGGAGGCTTCTGTGTGCACAGCGGTTGCCTCCTCATTCCTCTCGAAAAGAAGCCTCGATAAGCCGTCACTGTCACGTGGTTCTCCTCTTAGCTAAAGACGGATAGTCAGAGAAGTATCAGGGAACGCTCGGCGTCACGATGCCGATGCAGATCACCGATCGTTCCTATACGATCGACGCCCCGCGATCTGACGAACAGAGCCACGCGACACCGGTCACCCGGACAGTCACCGTCTCCGGCGAGGATGCCGCTGTCGGGGCAGCCAATCTGTCCAACGCGACAGCGCAGGCCGCGTTGCTCCCCGGTAGTGGGCCGACAGCGGTGGACAGCGACACTGCGCTCCGGAGTGGACTCGGAATCCTCGCGCTCGCTGCCGCGCTCGTCGTGTGGCGCGTCCAGGGCCGACTCCCCGACCGGGAGAGCCTCGAACAAGCGTACGACAAACGCCGGTACAGTGAGTGGGTATCGCGGGGACGGATTCCCGCGTCGGACGCCTACCAACGGGTCGTCATCGAGGAGTTCGTCGATCTGATCGACATCGCTATCGACTCCGACAAGCGCGTCATCCACGACCGGGATCAGGCCCGCTATGGGGTGATCGACAGCACCACCATCTACCAGTACAGCGAGCCGAGAGCACGGAGCGACCCCGACGAGTCGCAAACCGGTACCGCGCCGGCAGCGGTGGACAAAGAGGGGCAAAATCGAGGGAGCGCTTCGCTCCCCGATGCACAGGTAACCGACGGCGGCAGTGACGCCGAAAACGCAGATTCGCTGGACAACTCTCCGGACGTCGCTGACGAAGACTGATTACTGATTGCCATTCTACGGGTGCTCTCCTCGCGGTTCCGTTCTACGGGTAGACTCCCCGTGCTGTCGGCGAGACGCCGGTGAAAACAAATCGACGGTACGAAGCGATACCGCGCTATCCGTCACGCCGCAATCGCGCCACGACGAACTCCGTGTCGAGTTCACCGAGGAACTCGCCGAGTCGCGGCCCCTGCGGCTGGTCGAAGAACAGCAGATAGCCCGCCTCGAAGAAGTCTCCGACCTCGATGTCGTTCCGGCGAGCCGTCTCGTACATCTCGCCCTGGATCGCCTCGCCGTCGTTTCCGGCCGCGACGAAGTCCGCGAGTTCGTCGAGCGCGGCCTCGACGTTCTCGTCGAAGTCGACCTCGGGCAGGGCATCCTGGATGCGGTAGTTGTACGCGTTGTCCTCCCGGACGGCCCACGCGCGGGCCCGATCGACCCGTTCGAGCGCCTCTTCGATCGCCCACTCCGGGGTGTCGTCGTCGATGTAGCCCTCGTTTCTGGCCATCTCGATCCGGAGGTCGCGGTCGTCGGTCATCCCGAGCACGGCCGCGAACGTGTACGGCAGGCGGACGCGGTCCTCTCTGATCTCGTCGACGACGAACGGATAGGCGCGCTCGGCGAACGCCGTCACCGACTCGTCGTCGACGTCGCCGAAGTACGCCCGCTCGAAGCGATCGAAGTCGTCGACCAGCTGATCCAGTCGGGAGATGTCGAGGTCGCGGGCCTTCCGCGGGTTCAGCGCGAAGAAGTACCGCAGTACCTCCGGTTCCAGCAGGTCGAGCATCTCTACGACGGTGACGATGTTCCCCTGCGAGGACGAGAGCGCCTCGCCGTTGAGGGTAAACCACTCGTAGACCATCGGCACCGGCGGCTCGATCTCGAGGACGTTGCGGGCGATGTCTTCGCCGGACGGCCACGACCCCTCGGCGTGGTCTTTTCCGAACGGCTCGAAGTCGACGCCGAGCACCTGCCACTGCGCCGGCCACTCGAAGCGCCACGGGAGTTTGCCCTCGCGGAGCGTCGCGGTGCCCTCGTGGCCGCAGCCCTCGATCGTCTCGTCGCCGACGGTCATATCGGTGCAGACGTACTCGACGGTCCGCGCGTCGAGATCGACTTCGGTCACGGTTTCGGTGATCTTCCCGCACTCCCCGCAGATCGGATTGAACGGGACGTAGTCCTCGTCCACCTTCGATTGGTACGCCGACAGGACCTCGCGGGCCTCGTCGGCGTGTTCGAGCACGTGAGCGACCACGTCCTCGAACGTCCCGTCTTCGTAGAGTTCGGTGTTCGAGAGCATCTCGACCGGGACGTCGAGGCGGTCGGCGTCGGCCTTCAGCAGCGCCGCGAAGTGGGCCGCGTACGACTCGGACTCGCCGAACGGATCGGGGATGTCGGTGTAGGGCGTCCCGAGGTTCCGTCCCAGCGCGCCGGCGTCGACATCGCCGAGGCCGACGATGTCCCCGTCGACGTCTGCGAGCTTCCGCGGGAGTTTCCTGAGGGGGTCGCGGTCGTCGCTCGTGAAGACCTGCCGGACCTCGTACCCGCGCTCGCGGAGGACGGCGGCGACGAAGTACCCGCGCATAATCTCGTTGAAGTTCCCGAGGTGGGCGACTCCGGACGGCGACACGCCGCCTTTGATGACGATCGGTTCGTCCGGGTTGCGGGCCTCGATCTCGTCGGCAACCGCCGCTGCCCAGAAGTCCCGTGCGTCGGCCCCGTCGGCTCCATCGACGGCGGCGGCCTCGTGGGCACTCATCTGTTCGACGTCCGACTCTCCGCCGTCGGCGTCGTCGCTCCCGTCGCTCATTGCTCGACCCAGTAGCTCGGTTCGTCTCCGACACCCTCGGGGACGATGTCGGTCCCGTCGTGTTCGCCCCGAAGGACGGCGTCTTCGATCCGCTCGGGCTCGGTGCCGTCGAGGACGATGGTGCGCATTCCCGCCCGTTCGATGAGTTTCGCCGCCAACAGATCGACCGGCGCGGAGGCGCCGGCGTCGCGGCTCATCGGCGCGATCACGTCGACCAGTTCACCGCCGGACAGCCGCTCGTACTTCTCGGCTCCGTCGTCGGCGCTCGGATCGGCGCTGTAGACGCCGTCGACGCTGGTCGCATAGACGAGGAGGTCCGCGTCGACGTACTCCGCCAGCGCGGCAGCGACCGCGTCGGTCGTCTGCCCCGGCGTCACGCCGCCCATCACCGAGACGTCCCCCCGACGGATGGCGTCGCCGGCCGCCTCGTGATCGTGCGCCACTTTCGGATCCACCTCGGGCCCCAGCGCGGCGATCAACAACCGGGCGTTGATCCGCGTGACGTCGATCCCGATCTGGTCCAGTTGGACCTCGTTCGCGCCCAGTTCCCGCGCTGCACCGATGTAGTCTCTGGCGACTCCCCCGCCGCCGACGACGGCGCCGATCTCACAGCCCGCTGCCGCGAGTCGCTCGACGACCGCTGCGTGCCCCTCGACCCGGCGGGCGTCGAGGTCCGGAGCGAGAACGCTCCCGCCGATAGAAACGACGACTCTCATTGCCCCGTCGTTGCCGCGAACCGGGCTTAAGGGTTGTCAACCGCGTACGCGAGACGGCCCCGGGAGTCCCTCGCTCCGACCGCCGCAGCCGACAAAATAAAGCCGCTCGCCGTCCCGAATCCGGAGTATGCAGGTACTCGGAGTCGTGGGTGACGACGCGCTGGCGCTCTGCGACCGCGTCGCGCCCCATCTGGACGGCCGTGTCGCCGTCGTCGGACGCGGCGACGACACCGGAGACTCGCTCCCAACCCCGGACTCGGCGCTGTCCCAGCGCCCCGACGGCGTCGACACGGCGTACGCACTCGGCGCCGACGGGTGGACGGCCGCGGGAGAGGACCGCTCACTCGACGACGTCCTCGACGACCTCGCGGCGACGTACGACCACGCGCTCCTGGCGGGATTCCCGAACGTGACCGCCCCGACGGTCGCCGTCGGCGAGGTGGAGTCGGCGGACGTCGCACTCCAGGTCGACAGCACGGCCGAGGCCGACGTCGAAGCCATCATCGACGTGTTGATCGACGCCGAACCGCACGTCACCCTCGAGACGCTCGTCGAGCGCGTGAAGCACTCACCACGGGCCGAGCGCGCCGGGGCGATCGCGACGTTCACCGGCCGCGTGCGGACGAAAGACGGCGAAGAGGACCCCGAGACGCTCGAACTGACCTTCGAGAAGTACGAGGGGGTCGCCGACGAGCGGATGCGGACGATCGAAGACGAGTTGATGGAACGAGACGGCGTTCAGGAGGTCGCGCTCTTCCACCGAACCGGCACGCTCGAATCCGGTGAAGACATCGTCTTCGTCGTCGTCCTCGCCGGTCACCGAGAGGAGGCGTTCGAGACGGTCTCGGACGGCATCGACCGGCTCAAGGACGAGGTCCCGATCTTCAAGCGCGAAACGACCGTCGAAGAGGACTTCTGGGTCCACGACCGGCAGTAACGTCGTCGTCTCCCGCCACTTCTCAGCGCGCGTGCGGTTCCGATTGCCCTGCTCGGCCCCGGCTGTAAGTGCGTGAACGGCCGAATCTCCGACACGAGCCGCGACTTCACGGAAAGATAATATCGAATCAAAATACAAGAAATAAAAATTCAGGGAGCTCGATAAAAGTTGAAAATAGCTCTGTGAATTTTTTAAATAATTGATTAGAACACCGTTTACCGGTGAATAGAGCCGAATTACCCCCAACGTTCCTGCCTTTATATACTCCCCTCTCGCCAAGGGTGGAGCGAGGTCACACAATGAGCGCAACCACGACACCCTCCACTGACGCCGGCGACGACCTGCCCAAGGAAGAGCGCCTGAAATCGTTCCTGCTCGAGAAGGCCCAGGACGGCGAGATGTACTTCAAATCGAAGTTCATCGCCGAAGAAGTCGGCCTCTCGCCCAAGGAGATCGGCGCGCTGATGGTGAAGCTCAAGGACTCCGCCTCCGAGCTCACCGTCGAGAAGTGGTCGTACACGAGTGCGACCACCTGGCGGATTGAACCGAACGCGGACGCGGCGTAGGCGCTCACGCTCGAATTGGTCCACGGAGACGCCCGCTACGCGGCACACGACTGTCCGCCCTCACCGCCCCCGCACGGCTCGCCGACCGCTCCGAATTTTTGATCGACACGCCCGCCAGTGACGACTCTGTCGCGGAGTTTATCGGGCTGTGGGCCCTACGACGGGGCGATGGATTCCGCCGACTCGACCGCAGAACTTCCGGTCGAGACACTTCGATCGGTGTTCCACCTCCGGGAGACCCGACGGGACGGCGACCGGGTGATCTTCTACGGCGAATCGCTCGTCCCCGAACAGATGCTCCGCCGCGAAGTGTGGCGGGCGTTCCGTGATGCCGGCTACGAGGTACAGGTCTCGGCGGGCACGGGCACCCGCGAGGACCTCGTCGTCGCCCGCCCTGTCACGAACGGCATCGACGGCGTCCCGTGGAAGAACCTCGGGCTGTTCCTCGCCACGATCGTGTCGACGATGCTGGTCGGCGCGCTGACGTGGTATTACATCCCGCTCTCGACGCTCCTCGCGAACCCGCTCGCAGTCCTCCGCGCGTGGCCGTTCACCGCTGCGATACTCGGCGTGCTCGCGACCCACGAGTTCGGACACTACGTGATGGGACGGTATCACGACGTCGACGTCTCGCTGCCGTACATTATCCCGTTCATCTTCCCGTTCGGGACGCTCGGTGCGATCATCCGGATGCGCGGGCAGATGCCCGACCGCGAGACGCTCTTCGACATCGGCGTCGCGGGGCCGCTCGCCGGATTGGCGGCGACGATCGTCGTCACGGCGATCGGGCTCTCGCTCCCGCCGATCGAGGTGCCGGCGTGGGCGCTGCAGGGCACCGGACAGGTGATCGTGTTCAACAATCCACCGCTGTTGAACCTCCTCGCGTCGCTCCTCGGCCAACCGACCGAGTACGCCGACCCGGGTGTCGCGGTCAACCCGGTCATCATCGGCGGGTGGGTAGGGATGTTCTTCACCGTCTTGAACCTCCTCCCGGTCGGCCAACTCGACGGCGGTCACATCCTCCGGGCGATACTCGGTGAGTCACAGGAGCGCGTGGCGGCACTCGTTCCCGCCGCCCTCTTCGGCATCGCGGGCTACCTCCACTACGTCCTCGGCTACGGCCTGAACGAATCCGTCGGTCTGTGGGTGTTCTGGGGGCTGCTCTCCGGGTTCATCGCGTTCAAGGGCCCCGCGAACCCGATCGACGACTCCCCGCTCGACACGCCGCGGATCGTCGTCGGCGTCCTCACGTTCGCGCTCGGCGCGCTCTGTTTCCTGCTCGTGCCGATCGAAGTGATGTCCGTCTGACGACGCTCACTCGTGGGTGTAGCCCTCGTCGGCGAGCGGTTCGCCGTCCATTCGAACCCCGTTCGCAGTGACGTCGCCGACGACCGAGAGCGACACCGGGACGGCTTCGCGCGCCGCCGCGACGGCGGCGGGAGGGAGCGTACAGACGAGTTCGAAGTCCTCGCCGACGGCCGTCGCCAGCTCGCGCCGGTCGGTCGCGTCGGTCGCGTAGTCGTCGACGGCGCTGTGGACGGGCACGTCGCTCCAGACGACGTCGAAGCCGACCTCCGACGCCGCCGCGAGCTGGTGGAGCGACCTGGCGAGCCCGTCCGAGGAGTCCATCATCGCCGTCGCGTGCGGTGCGAGCGCCCGCCCGGCAGCGACGCGCGGGGGAAAGCGAAAGAGGTCGTTGCCGCGTTCGACGTCCCCGGCCTCGAACGCACGGAGCCCCGCAGCCGTCCGGCCGAGACGGCCCGTTACGCAGACCACGTCCCCCGGTTTAGCCCCCGATCGGCGGACCGGCTCGTCGGTCTCGCCCAGCGCGGTCGACGCCACTGTGAACTCCGTTCCGGTGTCGAGGTCACCGCCGACGTATTCGGCACCGACGGCCGTACAGACGGCCTTCGCTCCCGCCAGGAAGTCGTCGAGTTCCGTCTCGACCAGGCTCGGCGCAGCGTACGCGGCGACCGCAGCAGTCGCCTCCGCACCCATCGCGGCCACGTCCGAGAGCGACGCCCCGATGGCTCGCCAGCCGGCGGTGTACCGGGTCGTTCCCGCGGGAAAATCCGTCGTCTCGTGGAGCATATCGGTCGTCACCACGACTCCGTCCACGATGGCGGCGTCGTCGCCCGCGGCGGGCAGGGCAGCCGCGAGTCGCCGCAGCGCCGAACGTTCGTCCATACCTGTGATCAGCCACCAGCGGGCAAAAAACCCGATATTCGACCCAGCGGGCGGGGCGGGGGCTCTCGTCTGTGCACACGGTTCTCACACCGTCTCTGGTTTCGATGGCTTGATTGCCCGAAGGGGCGAGGACCGTGATATGGTCCGCGAGAACCTCCGGGCGACCGTTCTCGGGTTCGGAGGGGCCGTCGCCGTCTTCGCGCTCCTGTTTTATTTCGCCGGGATCGAGGACCTCCTCGCGACCCTGCAGAGCGCCGACCCGCGGTACCTCGCGCTCGTTCTCCTGGCCACGCTCGCGTGGCTCGCCGCCTGGAGCCTCTCGCTGAACACCGTCCTCGGCGTCCTCGGCGTCGATCTCTCGCCCGTCGCTTCGTTTCTCGTCTTCGCGGGCGCGACGTTCGCTAACAACATCACGCCGTTCGGGCAGGCCGGTGGCGAGCCAGTGACGGCCTACCTCATCTCCCGGGTGGCGAACGCCGAGTACGAGCGGAGTCTGGCGGCGATCGCCAGCGTCGACACGCTGAATTTCGTCCCCTCGATCACGCTCGCGCTCGTCGGCGCCGGCTACTTCGCGACGGAGGTCGCGCTCGGGACGAACCGGAACCTCCTGGCCGCCGTCGGGGCCGTCGTCCTGCTCGCGGTGCTCGTCCCGACGCTGATCTACGTCGGCTGGCAGCGCCGGTACTCCCTCGAAGCCCGCGTCGTGAGCGGCCTCACGCCGCTCATCCGTTCGCTCGCCGACCGTCTCCCCCGCGTGTCGGTGCCGACTCCGGAGGGGATCGAGCGCCGGATCAACGGCTTCTTTCGAGCGATCGAACGGGTCGCGGCCAACCCGCGGGGGCTGGCGCTGGCGCTCGGTGCCTCGGCCACCGGCTGGCTCTGTCAGATGCTCGCGCTCTGGCTCGCGTTCGGCGCGATCGGCATCGACGTCCGGTTCTCGATCGCGCTCGTCGTGGTCCCCATCGCCGCGATCGCCGGCGTGACGCCGCTGCCCGGCGGAGCCGGCGGGATCGAGACCGTCCTGGTGCTTCTCCTCTTGGCCGCACCGCTGTCACAGGTGACCGAACCGACCGCGGTCGCGGCGGTCGTCATCTTCCGCGGCGCGGTCTACTGGGTCCCGACCATTCTCGGCGGGATCGTCGTCGCGTGGATCGGAACCGGCCTCGGGATCGAGGCCGGGGCGGAGTGACCGTTGCGCCCCCGTCGGGCTCGGATCTCGCTCCCCGAGAGACCGTCTCACGCCCCGTAGCGCCGATACGATGGCTTTAAACGACGCCGTCGGGAATTGGTCCCTATGGTAAGTGTCTACGACGTTCCGGCCGACGCCCTCATCGAGGACGTCGCCGACCGCCTCGCGGACCGAATCGAGGAGCCCGAATGGATCAACTTCGCGAAGACGGGGCAGACCCGCGAACTGCCACCCCAGCAGGACGACTTCTGGCACGTCCGTGCGGCGTCGCTGCTCCGCAAGGTCGCCAAGGAAGGACCGATCGGCGTCGACCGCCTCGCGACCGAGTACGGCGGCCGAAAGCGCGGCTCGAACCGATACCGCGTCGCCGGCAACAGCTCGGCCACCGGGAGCAAGAACGTCATCCGGACGGCGCTCCAGCAGCTCGAAGCGGAAGGTCTCGTCGAGACCGCGAAGGGGCAGGGCCGTCGCATCTCTCCCGAGGGCCAGAGTTTCCTCGACAACGCCGCTGATGAGGTCCTCGAGGACCTCGACCGGCCGGAACTCGAACGGTACGCGTAGACTGCGCGCCGAGGCCGAACGACGTAACCGTTTTTAGCGCTGCGGCAACAATCATTTGACGATGAGTGGAACCCCCGACGACGACCGACTGGAGGAGCTCCGCGAACAGAAGATGCAAGAGCTCCGCGAACAGGCCGACGGACAGCAGGGCGGCGGCCGCGAAGGTGCTCAGGACGCCGCTCGGGAGCAGGCTGAGGCCAAGCAGGAGGCGATGCTGAAGCAGTACCTCACCGACGGGGCCCGGCAACGCCTCAACGCGGTGGAGATGTCCAAGCCCGAGTTCGCGGAGTCCGCGAAGAAACAGATCCTCGCGCTCGCCCAGAGCGGCCGGATCCAAGACCGGATCGACGAAGAGCAGATGCGCGATCTGCTCAAGGAACTGCAGCCCGATTCGAAGAGCTTCGACATCCGCCGGCGATAGCGGCGTCGTGGACCTCGCACTCCTCTACAGCGGCGGGAAGGACTCGACACTTGCCGCGCTGCTGCTCGATTCCTTCTACGACGTGACGCTCGTCACCGGCCGCTTCGGCATCAGTGACGACTGGGAGCACGCCCGAACCGCCGCCGACCGACTGGGCTATCCCTTCGACACGGTCGACCTCGACCCCGACGTCGCGAGCGAGGCTGTCGCGCGGATGTCCGACGACGGGTACCCCAGAAACGGGATCCAGCAGGTGCACGAACACGCGCTCGAACGCGTCGCCGACCTCGACGTCGACGCCGTCGCCGACGGGACTCGCCGCGACGACCGCGTCCCGACGATCTCCAGAGCGCAGGCGCAGAGCCTCGAAGACCGCCACGACGTCGATTACCTCTCGCCGCTGGCCGGGCTGGGCCGCCACGCCGTCGACCGTCTCGTCGCAGAGACGCTCGACGTCGAGACGGGCCCCTCGACGCAGGTCCCGAAAGGCGACTACGAGGCCGAACTCCGGGCGCTGCTCGCCGAGGAACACGGTCAGGCGGCCGTCGAACGGGTGTTCCCGGACCACGAGCAGTCCTACGTCCGCGGCCTGCAGGAGTAAGCGCTCGCGGGCTTCGAGCGGACGCGCCCGCGAGCGGAATGGGAACGTCTTTCTCGGGGAATCGAGCAGACTCACTCGTGCTTTCGCTCGGTCCCGGCATCGCCTACTCGATTGCGGCCGCCCTCGTCTGGGGAACGTACATCTTCGTCCTGAAGCGGTACTTCGCGGACTATCCCGGCACGGTGCTGACCGTCGGCGTCAACGCGGCAGCGATCGCGTGGTACGTTCCGATCGCCGTCCTCTCGGGCGCGTCGCTCGGCACCCTCTCGGGGGCCACCGCGCTCGTCGAGGGCCCGAGTGCCCTCTTCGTCTCGCTGACGACCATCCTCCTGACGGCCGCGGCGTTTCTCGCCTTCCTCCGCGCGATCGGTGCTGGAGAGGTCTCCTACGTCGCGCCGATCAGCAAGATCATCCCGGTGTTCGTGCTTCCGATCGAGGTGCTCCTCCTCGGCCAGCGGTTGGCTCCCGTCGCGGTCGTCGGCGTCGCGGTCGCGACGCTCGCGGTCTACGTCGCCAACTACCGCGCGGGGTCGCTTCTGGACCCGCTTCGGAAGGCGTCGTCGTCGCGGGCGGCACAGTTGGCCCTCGTCAGCGCGGCGTGTTACGGCGTGAGCGACGTCGGCAAGCGCGTCGTGTTGCAGGGTCTCGGCGTGCCGCTGACGCTCTGGGTTCCGATCCTCCTCGGTGGCGTGTTGCTCGTGGTCCTCCCGCTGGCCGCCCGCGAGTGGGTCCCGCTCCGTGCTGATCTCCCGCGGTTCGCACTGGCGGGTGGCGGCGTCGCGCTCGGCGAACACGTCACCTCACTCGCCTTCGCGGCCGCGCCGGCGTCGATCGCGTCACCGATCATCAACACTCAGGCGGTCGTCGCGGTCGTCCTCGGCGGGGTGCTGCTCCGCGAAGAGGCGTTCCGCATCCGACTCGTCGCCGCGGGTCTCGCCGTCGCCGGCGTCGGTCTGATCGCGGCCTAAGCCGGGCCCGCGGTCGCGACGCGACCGGTCGACCGACTCAGGGCTCGCTGATCCGGAGGATCGGCTTGATGCTGTCGCCGTTCTCGGAGTCCTCGATGGCCTGTTCGATCTCCTCGAAGTCGTAGTAGGTCACGAGTTCGTCGAAGGGGAACTTCCCCTGCCGGTACAGTTCGATCAGATCCGGGATGAACTCCTTGGGGTTGCTGTCGCCCTCGACGACGCCCGTGATCGACCGGCCGTTCAGGATGAGGTCGTTGACGTCGTAACTCGCGCGGGTGCCGAGCGCCGGCGCGCCGACGACGGCGAGGGTTCCCCGCTGGGTGAGCGTGTCGACGGCCTGCTCGGCCACGTCGGCGACGCCGGTCGTCTCCACGGCGTAGTCCGGGCCACCAGCAGTGGCCTCCCGCACTGCCGCGACCACGTCGTCGACCGTCTCGGGGTTGACCGTCTCGGTCGCGCCCAGCCCGTAGGCCTTCTGGAGCCGGTTGCCCTTGATGTCGATCGAGACGATGTCGGTACAACCCTTGAGGTTCGCCGCCATCACCGCGGAGAGGCCGACCGACCCCGCGCCGAAGACGGCGATCGACGAACCCGCTTGCGGGTCGAGCGTGTTGATCACCGCGCCGGCTCCGGTCTGGACGCCGCAGCCGAGCGGTCCCAGGAGTTCGAGCGGGACGTCGTCGTCGACGGTGACCACGTTGCGCTCGGTCGCGATGGCGTGCGTGGCGAACGACGACTGCCCGAAGAACCGCCCGCTGAGTTCCTCCTCACCGCGCGAGAGCGGTGAGGTCCCGTCTTCCGGGCGGCTCCCGCCGAAGTTGTGCGCGAAGAAGTCCTCGCAGTAGGCGGGGTGGCCCGCGTGGCAACTGGGGCAGTCGTCGTCGTAATCGAAACTCAGGACCACGCGGTCACCGGGTTCGACGTCGGTGACGTTCGCGCCGACGGCCTCAACGACTCCGGAGCCCTCGTGACCCAGCACGGCCGGCAGCGGTGTCGGATACAGCTGATCTCGTACGATCATATCCGTGTGGCAGACGCCGGCACCGACGACGCGGACCAACACCTCGTTCGCCTGCGGCGCCTCCAGTTCGACGGACTCGATCGTGAACGGTCCTCCTTCCTCGTTGACAACGGCAGCTTCGATCTCCATCACCTCGCATCAGCGCTGGAATCAGCATAAAACTACCCTCGATTCGACGGACGCCGATGCCCTCGTTTCGGTAGCGCACGTTGGACCGCGGTGCCGCGAGCGACCGGCCGCACGCCTTCAACAGTTTCAAGCGCGACACCGCCGAACTCCGGCGTATGTACGACCGACTCAAGGGCTTTCGCGACTTCTACCCCGAGGAGATGGCCCCCCGCCGGGAGGTCATCGACACGCTGGAGTCGACCGCGGCCCGCTACGGCTTCCGGGAGATCTCCACGCCAGCGCTCGAACGGACGGAGATGTACGTCGACAAGAGCGGCGAGGAGATCGTCGAGGAACTGTACGCCTTCGAGGACAAAGGCGGCCGCGAGGTGTCGCTGACGCCGGAACTCACGCCGACGGTCGCGCGGATGGTCGTCGCGAAACAACAGGAGCTCTCGAAGCCGATCAAGTGGGTCTCGACGCGGCCGTTCTGGCGCTTCGAGCAGGTCCAGCAGGGCCGGTTTCGGGAGTTCTACCAGACCAACGTCGACATCTTCGGCTCGTCCGAACCGACGGCCGACGCGGAGATCTTGGCGTTCGCCGCCGACGCGCTCACCGATCTGGGGCTCACGGGCGACGACTTCGAGTTCCGCGTCTCCCATCGCGACATCCTCAGCGGCCTCCTCGACGCCTTCGATGCCGACGTCGACGCCGCCGCCGCGATCCGCGCGGTCGACAAGCGCGCGAAGGTCGAAGAGACGGAGTACCTCGGCCTGCTCTCCGACGCCGGTCTCGCTTACGACCAGGCCGATCAGTTCGACGACCTCGTCGCTCGCGGGGACCTCGACGAGATCGCCGAGTTCGGTGGAGCAGACGTCGCAGACGCGGTCGAAAATCTCCGGAACGTGCTCGCGGCAGCCGAGGACTTCGGGGCGCGCGAGTACTGTGACGTGTCGCTGACGACGGCCCGCGGCCTGGACTACTACACGGGTGTCGTGTTCGAGTGCTTCGACTCGACGGGCGAGGTTTCGCGATCCGTCTTCGGCGGCGGCCGTTACGACGACCTCATCGAGAGTTTCGGCGGGCAGCCCACCCCGGCGGTCGGCGTCGCCCCCGGCCTCGCGCCGCTGTCGCTCCTCTGTCAGCGCGCGGGCGTCTGGCCCGAAGAGGCGCTCACGACCGACTACTACGTCCTCACGGTCGGCGAGACCCGGGAGGTCGCGTCCCGCATCGCCCGCGACCTCCGCGCGTCCGGCAACGTCGTCGAAGTCGACGTCTCCGACCGGAGTTTCGGCGCGCAGATGGGCTACGCCGACAGCGTCAACGCCGAGACGGTCGTCATCGTCGGCGAACAGGACCTCGCGAACGACGAGGTGACGGTGAAGGATATGGCGTCCGGCGACCAGACCACCGTGCCCGTCGAGACGTTCCCGGGCGACCGCGACGCGCCGACCTACGACGACGTGGCCTGAGGGGCCGTGCGCGCCTTCCGCATCGCCTACGACGGTCGACCGTTCCACGGCTTCCAGCGCCAGCCCTCGGTCCCGACCGTCGAGGACGCGATCTTCGACGCCCTCGACGAACTCGGCGTGTTCGATCGCGACGCGGCCCACCGGCCGGACGGGTACGCCGCGGCCGGCCGGACCGACGCCGGCGTCTCTGCACTCGCACAGACGGTCGCCGTCGCGTGTCCCGAGTGGTGCACGCCACGGGCGCTCAACGGCGAACTCCCCCCTGACGTCCGCGCGTGGGCCGCCGCCGGCGTGTCAACCGATTTCCACGCGACTCACGACGCCGGCGAGCGGACCTACGTCTACGACCTCTACGGCCCCGAACTGGACGACAGTCGGGCCGCCGCGGCCGCGAACGCGCTCTCGGGCGCGCACGACTTCCACAACCTCACGCCCGACGAAGACGGCACCGAACGCGACCTCTCGCTCCGGATCGACCGCGGGGGCGACTTCGTGACGCTCCGGGTCGCGGCCGGTGGATTTCCCAGACAACTCGTCCGCCGGGTCGCCTCGGTCGTCCGGAGCGTGGCGGCCGGCGAGCGCGACCCCAGGTGGATCGACGACCTCCTCGGGTCGGACTCGATCGCGGGGCCCGACGGCGTCCCGCCGGCCCCGCCCGAACCGCTGGTCCTGGCGGACGTCACCTACCCCGACGTCGCCTTCGAGCGCGACCCAGAGGCCGCCGCGAGCGCCGTCGACGTCTTCTCGACGCGGCGGCGGGAGCATCGGACTCGTGCGCGCACCGCCGGCCGCATCGCCGACGGTGTCCGCGAAGCCGATCGATAGCCGCGCGAGTGAAGCCGACCGTGCAGCGTCGCTGGGAGTTCAGTACACGCGGCCCCGCCCTCACCAGCCGTCGAACTTGTCGCGTCGGTAGAGGTCGATCTCGTGGACGGTCGATCGTTCCTGCGAGGCGGCGAACGCGATCGCCTCCGCGATCTCTTCGGGTTCAGTCACCTCACCGGGGTCGAAGCGGTCCTCGAACGACGCCCCGGACTCGCTGGCGAACTCCGTCCTGACCTCGGTGGGGTTGACGACGCTGACGCCGACCCCGTCGGAACCGATCTGGGCCTCGACGCTGTGGGCGAATCCACGGACCCACCACTTCGTGGCCGCGTACACCGGGTTCGCGGGGCGGGGGTACTGCCCGGCGAAACTGCCGACGAACACGAGGTTCCCCGCGGACTCCCGCAGATGGGGGATAGCCGCCCGGGTCGCGAAGAAGTACCCGTCGACGTTCGTCTCCATCATCAGGCGGTAGTCCGCTGTCGACAGTTCCTCGACGTCGCCGCCGACGCCGAGGCCGGCGTTGTTCACGAGGACGTCGAGGCGGTCGAAGTGATCGACTGTCGTTTCGACCATCGCCTCGACCGCTTCCTCCTCGCGAACGTCTGTCGGCACGACGAGCGTCTCGGCGTCGGTCGACGATTCGATCTCCTCGGCCACAGTTTCGAGTTGCGCTCGTCGTCGCGCTGCGAGGGCGACGTCCGCACCGTCGCTGGCGAGCGCGTGCGCTGTCTCTGCACCGATTCCTGAACTGGCGCCCGTGATCAGGGCGACGCTGCCTTGCGGTGTCACGTCCGGTGGCTCACGGCCGAACGACTTGAGTCCTCGGCCGCGTTCACCGCAGCAGCGGCAAGACACTCGCTCTCACCGCAGTAGGTGCAAGGGATCGGCTCTCACCGCGACAGCGCTAGACCGGCCGTTATCAGTCGCGTTGCAGTCTGTCTAGCAGTCCGGTCAATCGTTCGATCGAACTGCTCGTGAGGATCCCCAGCAGTCGCTCGCTCCGATCGTACATCGTTCGAAGTGATTCGACCCGCTCCAGATACGCGTCTGCCTGCTCGCCGTCGGCGTCTTCGAGACGCTCCGCGGCCGAGTCGAGCGCTCGCGTCATCACGTCGATCTCGCGCCGAACCTCGTGCTGGAGGAACTTCTGGATGACGTGCCAGAAGTCGGTCTCGGCCTCGTAGAACACCTTCTTGCCCTCTCCCGGCACCGACCGGCGGTGCACCAGGTGGAGGCGGTTCATCTTCTGCATTGCAGTGCTGACAGTCGACTTGGCGTACCCGCTCTCTTCGACCAGTCCGTCGAGCGAGAGCGGTTCGTTCTCGAAGAAGAGGATACCGTACAATCGTCCGTAACTCTGGTTCAGCCCGTACACTTCCGCACTCCGCTCCAGCGCCTGAATGACTTCCTCACGGGCCTGCTGCACCGCATCCTCGTCGGTTCCGTCGACGTCCTCGGCGTCTTGATTCATACAATTCGGTAACTACCGAAAATACTAAATTCTGTCGTACAGAACATTCGGAATACACCGAATATGATGAATAACACCTCCGCGGGGATTCCCCGTTCGTGGCGAATCGACGCCCTCCGGAGAGACGGAGGTGACCCCCGATGAAGCGAGTCGCCCTGGTGGTCCTGCTCGTCGCGTCGGTCGTCCTGAGTGCGGCACCGGTTGCGGCGCTGACCTCGAACCCGGAGATACAGACGGTCGTCGCCAGTCCGACGATTCAGCCCGGTGGAACCAACCACGTCTCTTTCCAACTCCTGAACGACGGCACGGGTGCTGAAGACGAGACGAGAGACGCGTACAACGTCCACATCCGACCGGCAAACACCGTCGGGCCCATCGAGGTCGATACGAACCACCTGTACGTGGCGTCGCTCCCGGACGGCGCTCCGGCGAGCCTCTCGCTGTCACTCGACGTTCCCTCGAACATCGACAGCGGCACCTACCGCGTCCCGCTTCGACTCTCGTACGAGTATAATAACGGTGCCGGCGGCGACGTCGAACGGAAAACGACGGTCTCCCTGCCCGTTCGCGTCGAGCGTGGCCCGCAGTTCGACGTCGTCGACACCGACTCGTCGGCTCCCGTCGGCGGCTCCGGCACGCTCGAAGTGACGATCCGGAACGTCGGGACGTCCGCGGCGTACGATTCGACCCTCTCGCTCTCTGCATCCTCCCCGAGCGTCTCGCTCGGATCGAGCGATTCGAGCACCCGGTTCGTGGATACCTGGGAGCGCGGCGAGAATCGCACCTTCGAGTTCGAGACGGCGCTCCGGGACAGCGCCGCCACGGGTAACTACTCGCTATCGGCGCAGATCGACTTCGAGAAGCCCGGCGGAACGACCGGATCGACACCTTCGCTGGCGGTTCCCCTCCACGCACTTCCGGAGACGACCTTCGACGTTTCGAACGTGAGCCGTTCGCTCCAGGTCGACGAGAACGGAACCGTCTCGCTGACGCTCCGGAACGACGGTCCTGTCTCCGTGGCCGACGCGACCGTCACCCTCCGCTCGCCGCACTCCGCGATCCGCGTCGCTGGCAGCGCGAACGCGACGCGCTTCGTCGGCTACTGGGCCCCCGGCGAACGCCGAACCGTCACGTACGAGGTGCGGGCCACAGCGGCCGCAGAGCCGCAGAACTACTCGCTGCCGGTCTCGGTGGCCTATCGTGGCGCGGACGGCGACTACGCCACCGACCGGATCGGTCCGATCGGCGTGACGCCCGCACTGGAGCAACCGACGTTCGCCGTCGAACCGATGAACACCACGCTCGGCATCGACAGCACGAACGCCGTCCGCGTCCGCGTTCGGAACGTCGGAAACGAGCGCCTCACCGACGTTCACGCCCATCTGGCCGTCGACGCGCCGTACGAGAGCAACAACCCGACGAGTTACGTCGCGTCGCTCCCGCCCGGCGAGAGCGTGACGATGACCTTCGAGGTGACGACGCCCGAGGACGGCGTCCCGACGCGGGACGCGATTCCGCTCACAGTAACCGCCGACACGCCCGACGACGAACGGATCACCTCCGATAGGTACTTCGTCCCGATCACGATCACTACCGCCGGTGGGACGACTCGACTCCTGTCGACGGTCGGCGTCGGCGTGGTGGCGCTAGCGGTCCTCGGCGGTGCGTGGTGGTGGTACGAACGATGACCGAACGGATCGTCGGCACCGAGCGCCCGGAGTCCGAGTCGGAACCGACCGCCGGGGACCGTGACGTCGTCCTCCGCGGCTCCGACCTCGCGAAGACCTACAGTTCCCGGCTTCCGTTCGGGCGGAGCGTCGAGGTGCTGACCGGCGCGAGCGTCACTATCCGGCGCGGCGAGGTCGTCGGCATCGTGGGCGGGAACGGATCCGGGAAGTCGACGCTGATGAAGATCCTCGTGGGCGAACTCGACGCCGACGAGGGCACTGTCGACGTGAACGGTCGGGTCGGGTGGTGCCCCCAGGACGAACTGCTGTACGACCGACTGACCGTCGAGGAGACGTTCCGGTTGTTCGGTGAGGCGTACGGGATGGACCCCACCGAAATCGAGTCGGCCCGTGACCGCCTGGCCGAGACGCTGGACTTCGAGGAGTTCCTCGACTACCGGATCGATCGGCTCTCCGGCGGCAATCGGCAGAAGATCAACCTCTCGATCGCACTGATGCACGACCCCGACGTGTTGCTCCTGGACGAACCGTACACGGGGTTCGACTGGGAGACGTACCTCGCGTTCTGGGACCTCACGGCGGCACTTCGCGAGCGCGGCACGGCCGTGGCGATCATCTCGCACCTGATCAACGAACAGGAGCGGTTCGATCGGATCCTCGAACTCGCGGACGGCACCCTGACCGACGTGACCGACGAGGGGTCGAGCCAGGCCGGCGAGGAGGGGGTGCGATGACGGTGAGCCGTCCGTCGAGCGATCGGTTGCGTGTCGGCCTCGATGCGGCCGTCCGGGAGTTCGTCCGGGAGCCGATCAACGTCGCGCTGCTCGTCGTGCTCCCGCCGGTCGTCATCACGAGTTACGAGTCGATGCTGTCGGCGTTCCCACGACTCCCGTATATGACGACTGACCCCGGAGCCCTCGGCGCGACCGCCGGGACGCTCTTCGTCGCCGCGTTCCTCCCCGCGGTGATCGGACTCTTCCAGGTCATCAGCGCCCAGCGAGCCGACGAGCGCCTGTCACTGGCTGGCTTTCCGGAACTGGCGCTCTTCGTCTCGCGCCTCGGTGCGGTCTGTCTCGCGACGCTTCTCACCGCCGCGCTCTCGCTGGGCGTCCTGGCGACGACCACCGAAGTCGAATCGCTCGCCCTCGGGTTCCTGACGCTCGCATTCGTCGGCGGACTGTACGGACTCATCGGGATGCTGATCGGGACTGTTCTCCCCCGGGAACTCGAAGGATCGCTCGTGCTCATCTTCGTCGTCGACGTGGACGAGGCGCTCGCGAGCGGGGTGATTGCGACGGACGCGGCGGCGACGAAACTCTTTCCGCTCCACTATCCCCACGAGGTGTTCCAGGCGGCGGTCGACGGGACAGCCCCCGCCGCGAGTGACGTGCTCGCAGCCGCCACCTACGGGGCCATCGTCCTCGTCGCGACGTTCCTCGTTTACACGGCGCTGGCCGCAACGGGAGGTGGCGGGGGATGAGCACGCTGCGGACGACCTTCGAGATGGGCGTCCGCGAGTACGCACGGACGCCGATCCTGCTTTCACTCCTGGCGTTCCTCCCGGTCTATCTGATCCTCGTCTTCCACTGGGTGATGCCAGAGAGCCGAGTGACGGTCGATATCCCGATCCAGGGCGCGATGTCCGCCGAGATGACCGCCGTCGCGACGGTCCTGACGACGCCGATGGCCGCCGCGTTCGTCGGCGGTGCCGCTGGGTTGTTCCTGATGCAGTCTGCCAGCGCGGTCGACGGTCGGCTCGCCATCGCCGGCGCCGACGCAGTCGAAATCGTGGCCGCCCGAGGCGGAGTACTCGTGCTGGCGGCGCTCGTCGGGAGCGTCGTCTCAGTCGGCGTCCTGTCCGCAGTGATGTCGGTCGAACGTCTCCGCTGGTACCTGCTCGCAATCCTCCTTGTCGCCCTGCTGTACGGTGGCCTCGGAGCGCTCGTCGGCCTCGTTCTGAACCGACTCGCCGGAGTTTACGTCCTGCTGTTCGGGCCGTTCTTCGACCTCTTCCTCGCGCAGAGCCCACTGACTGACGAGACCCACGCACTCGCGCCGTTCCTCCCCGGTCACTTCCCGATGAAACTGGCGTTCGACGCTGCGCTGACCGCGCGCGTGGTCCCGAGGAACCTGTGGTTCAGCCTCGCGTACTTAGCTGTTCTCGCACTCGTCGTCGGCCTGGGCTTCCGACGCGGCCTCCGAGTCGACTGATGCTGAAGCGTCTCGGTCTCACTGCTCGTCTACCGAGTGCACCGATGGCGACACGTCGGTCGCTCACTTGACGACCGTAACGGGAACCGTCGCTTTCTCGACCAGCCCCTTCGCGACGCTGCCGACCATCTCGACGCGCTCGGAGAGCCCCCGATGCCCGACGATGACGCCGTCGATCTCGGACTGTTCTGCGTACTCGACGATGCTCTCGACGGGATCGCCGTACAGGAGCGTCGTCTCGATGTCGATGCCGACGTCTGACGCGCGGTCGCGGGCGTCGTCGAGGACGTCCTGCCCGCGCTCTTCGGCGACTTCAATGTTCTCCGTGTAGATCCGATCCCCGACCTGCGCGTGCGTCGGGGCCTCCTCGCCAGAATCTTCGACGAGGACGCGCGGTTCGACCGCGTATCCGACGGTGAGCGACGCGTCCATCTGCGCTGCGACCTCGAGTGCGTGTTCGAGCGCTTCGGTACTCGGTTCCGAACCGTCGACGGCAACGAGGTACTGCATCACCTTTCAATGTTGGTCCGGACTCCGTATAGTAGTTGCTGCGGGGGGTATCGGCGTGTGCGCGCCCGGTGAATTCGCCGAGCCGTCAGTACAGGAGCTGACTGCAGGTCCCGCAGAGGTTCTCTTCTTTGACGTCGACTTCGCGGACGGTGGGCGAGAACGACATCACGCACTTGCTGTTGTCGCAGTGTTCGAGGCCGAGCGTGTGGCCGATCTCGTGGACGACCTCCTTGCGGACCCGGTCTGCGAACACCTCCGTCTGGGGCTTGGTGGTGATGCCGCCGTCGGAGGAGGTCTGGAGGCGATGTGTGGAGATCACGGAGCCGTTACCGTTCAGGTACGCGAGGCCGAACACGTAGTTCCGGCGGCGGTAGTAGAGGTCCTGTGCGGTGATCCCGATGTTCTTCTCACCCGATCCGGCCCTGCTCGCCAGTTCGATGAACTGCTCGGCTCGGTACTGGTTCCGGCTCCGGTCGAACGCGCCGTCGGGGATCGACTGTTCCTCCTGCACTGTGACGTCGCAGTCGTAGACCCCTCGCAGCGCGGCCGACGCTTCGCGCTTGACCTGCGCTGAGAGGTCCCCGATCGGCACGATATCGACGTGCATAGCAGGGCTTAAGCAGGGTGGATTGATAAATATCCCGCCGTGAATTCGCCGCGTGAGAACGCCCTCGTCGCCCGATTCGGCACGTACGGCTCGGCCGTGGAGATCGGTATCGGCCGGCGGCCAGCGGTCGCCCTCGCCCTCGCCGAGCGGGGGGTCGAAGTCACCGCCACCGACGTCGCCGACCCGGACGAACTGGGGGTGCCCGCCGCCGTCGCATTTGTCCGCGACGACGTCGTCGCCGCCGGCCGACGCGATCATCCCGGCGACGCCTACGAGGCGGACCTGCTCTACGGATTGAACCTCCCGCCGGAACTCCACCGCCCGGCGCTCGCGGTCGCTCGCGCGGTCGACGCCGACTTCCTGTTCACGACCCTCGGCTACGACCCGCCGGCCGTCGCGGCGGAAACTGAGTCGCTACCGGCGGGCGAGACGCTGTACGTCGCCCGCCTGGGCGAGTGAGCCTCACGGGATCTTCCCGAGGTACCACACCGACTGGACGATCATCAGCAGGCCGAGCGCCCACCACAGTCCGCCGAGCCCGTATCTCGGATCCCCGACGAGTCCGAACACCGGATCACCGAGGAGCGACGCGTATATCACGTAGCAACCGATCGTGATCCCCGAAAGCACCGAGAAGAGCATCAGCGATTGATAGAGGCGCTTCAGTACCAGCCGCAGGCCCGAGTCGCTCATCGCTTCAGTGGCTCTCTCGGAGGGAGAAAAAATCACTCCTCGGGGGAGACGCCGTCCCGCCCCGGACTGACCGGCACGTTACTCGACGTCGATCCGGTGTGCGTCATCGTCGTCGACGACGCGCTTGGGCAACGTGACGGTGAGGACGCCGTTGTTGTACGCCGCGCTGGCGTCGTCGGCGCGGACGTCACACGGAAGACGGATCGACCGGCGGACCGAGGTCGAACGGCGTTCTCGGTGGACGTAGCGGTCGTCCTCGTCCATCTCGGCCGACTCGCGGACGGCCGCGACCGTCAGCAGCTGGTCGTCGATCGAGACGTCGATGTCGTCGTTCGCGTAGCCCGGGAGGTCGACGACGGCGACGAGCGACTCCGACTCGTCGCGGAGGTCGATCGCCATCTCGCGGCTGGGCGACCGGGGGCCGTCGAGCTGACTGCTCATCTCCTCGAACTGCCGGGACATCCGGGCGAAGAGGTCCTCGAACGCGAACTCGTCGAAACTGGGGGAACGCTTCATCATCGTGTATTCACCGCTCTCTCAGAGGCGCGCTGAGATGATAAATACAGCCGGAGCCGTGATCGCAGCTGTCACGCCAGCGCGCCGCTCCCGCTCGAAACCCGGCGGTCAGTCGACGACGTGTCGCCGGTCGTAGGAGCCGAGCCGCTTCACCCAGCCGTCGGCGGCGATCGCTTCGACGTCAGCCAGCGCCTCCGTGGCGCGGTCCTCGTAGAGGCCGGCCTCGAAGTCGATGTGGAAGAGGTAGTCTCCGAGTCGGTTCCCGCTCGGTCGCGACTCGATCCGCGAGAGGTTGATGTCGCGCTCGGCGAACGCTTCGAGCAGTTCGAGCAGGAGTCCGGGGTAGTTCGCGTTCGGATAGACCACGACCGTCGACTTCCCGCCGCCCTCGTCCCGCTCTGCGGCGGGCGCGACGACGAAGAACCGCGTGGAGTTCGACGATCGATCCTGGATGTCTTCGGCGACCACGGTGAGGTCGTCGTCGGCGTTGTCGGGATGGCCGATCCCCGCGACGGTCGGATCCTCGCGAGCGTACTCGACGCCCTTGGCGGTGCTCGCGACGGGCTCGAGGGTCGCGTCGGGGTACTCGCGCTCAAGATAGGAGCGACACTGGGCGAGCGCCTGCGAGTGGGAGGCGACGGTGTCGAAGTTGCCCGACTGGGCGAGGAGGGCGTGGCGGATCGGTGTGACGATCTCTTCTGTGACAGCGATGTCGGCGTCGGCGATTGCGTCGAGGGTTTCGGTGACGCTGCCCTCGATGCTGTTCTCGATGGGCACGACGCCGCGCTCGAACTCGCCGTTGTCGACGGCGGCCACGATGGCCGACACCGACTCGCGGAAGGCGACGTCCTCGTCGACGGCGCGGGCGGCGCGGTGGGAGTACGTTCCTTCGGGCCCCAGCGTGACTACCTGCATAGCGCCGTCTACTTCGGGGGGCGCTAAAAGCCCGTCGGGGCCGCCCGCGGCGCGTCCCGCGGTCGACTACCGCTCGGCGCAGTACTCGACGAAGTTCCGGAGAATCTGCAGGCCGGTTTCGCCGGACTTCTCGGGGTGGAACTGGGTGCCGAAGACGTTGCCAGCCTCGTTGGCGACTACCGCCGGGAACGACACGCCGTAGTCGGTTGTCGCGACGACCGCGTCGCCGTCGTCGGGTTCGGCGTAATACGAGTGGACGAAGTACGCGTACTGGCCGTCAACCCCGTCGACGATCGGGTGCTCGCGCTCGACGTGGAGTTCGTTCCAGCCCATGTGTGGCACCTTCCGATCGCGCTCGAAGCGGACGTTCGTCCCGGGGATGAAGTCGAGGCCCTCGACCTGCCCCTGTCCGGCGTGGTCGGCCTCCTCGCTCGTGGTGAGGAGCATCTGCATCCCGAGACAGATCCCGAAGACTGGCTGGCCGCGATCGGCCGCCGCGGCGAGCGGTTCGCGGAACGGGCCGGCGTTCTCCATCCCCTCGCTGAACGCGCCGACGCCGGGGAGGACGATCCCGTCGGCCGCCGCGAAGTCGTCGGGGTCGTCGGTGATTTCGACTGCGGCACCGGCGCGTTCGAGCCCCCGCTGTGCGCTACGGAGGTTGCCGAGGCCGTAGTCGACGAGGACGACCTCCGCTGCGGTCTGAGCGCTCATACCTCCGCTTCGAGAGGATGGGTGAAATTGCTTCCGACGCCGGACGTCGCGTCCGGGCGTTCAGCTGGCTGTATTTGTCACTGTTTGGCTATATATTGGTGAATCAGAATCTTTATCCGATTCATACAGTACTTTCATACGATCGTATGACGAAACGACGCGCGTTCCTCAAGTCCACGGGAGCCCTCGGCGTCGCCGGGCTCATCGCAGGATGTACCGGTAACACGAACAGCGGTGGCAGTACCGACACTGAAACGTCGACCGCGACAGAGACGGCGACGGCGACACCGACGCCCGAGAGCCAGATGACGTTCGGCGGCGACGGGGCCGTCGACTTCGGCATCTCGCCCTCCGTTCCGCAGGAAGACCTCAATGTCCAGTACTCCCCGCTGCTGGACCACATCGGGAGCTACCTGCAGGACAACCACGACGTCCCCAGCGACCTCGAGGTCGAGGGGACCATCGGCAGCAACTACAGCGCCGTGATCCAGGCGCTCGGTCAGGGGACGATGGACGTCGCCGAGACCGGCCCGTTCGCCGCCGCACTCGGCGTGAAGACCGGCAACGCGGAGATCATCCTCCAGCGGTACGGCTACGGGAGCTGGGAGTACGCGAGCATCATCGCGACGCCCAACGACAGCGACATCACCGAACTGTCGGACCTCTCGGGCAAGACGGTCGCCTTCTCCGATCGGCTGTCGACGAGCGGGTGTCTGTACCCGCTGTACAGTATGTCCGATCAGGGCGGTCTCGACGTCGGCGAACTCCCCGAAGGGAACGGCTCGCAGGCCGAGTTCGATGCCCGCTTCGCCGGCGGCCACGTCGGGTCGTACACGCTTCTCGAACAGGGCCAGGTCGACGCCGCCGCGATGGGCGGGTTCGTCCGCGACACCAAGACCGGCCCGACGCCCGAAGACTGGCAGAGCGTGGCCACGACGCTCCACGAAGATACCGGCCTGCCGCGCGCCCCGATCGTCGTCTCGCCGGAACTGAGCGACGAGGCCAAAACCGCAGTCCAGGACGCGTTCCTCGAAGGTCCCGACAGCATCTACTACGGTGCTGACGGCGAAGACGGCACCGACGACGACCTCTGGTTCGGCGACGTCCGCGCAGCCGGACAGGAGGAGTACCAGTCCGTCATCGACGTGGCGGACGAACTCGGCGTCGGCACCGACATCTTCGGATAGCCCGCCAACCCGGCCGCCCGCTGGGAGCGTCCCCGCCGCTTTTTGCGCGGCCCCATCTCAGTTATCGTACCCACAATAGATGCCAACGATCGAATTCGAGAACGTCTCAAAAATATACGGCGAAGACACGGTCGCACTGGACGACGTGTCGTTCACGATCTCCGAGGGCGAGTTCGTCATCCTGCTCGGGCCGTCCGGCGCAGGCAAGTCGACGATGCTCCGCGTCCTGAACGGGCTGACAGACCCGACAGAGGGCACCGTCCGGATCGGTGGGGTGGAGATCTCGGGCAACCGGAGCGAGGTCGGGATGGTGTTCCAAGAGCACTACCTCATCGAGAGCAAGACCGCGTTCGGGAACGCGCTCACCGGCGCGCTGTCCCGCAACGGACTCCTCCGGAGTATGCTCGGCCTCCACTCGGAGTACGACAAGATCAACGCCCTCGAATCGCTACAGACCGTCGGGCTGCTCGACGAGGCCGGGCAGCGAGCCGAATCGATGAGCGGCGGACAGAAACAGCGCGTCGGGATCGCTCGCGCACTCGTTCAGGAGCCGGAGATCGTCCTCGCGGACGAACCGGTCGCCAGCCTCGATCCGAAAGCCGCCCGCGAGGTGATGCGGTACCTCAAGAAAGCCGCGACCGAGAAGGATCTCACGACGGTGACGAGCCTTCACCAGGTGAACATCGCCCGCGAGTTCGGGGACCGGTTCCTCGGCATTCGCGACGGCGAGGTCATCTTCGACGGCGATGCCGACGATCTCACGATGGAAGAGATGGACCGGATCTACTACGGCCACAGCGGCGACGGCGACTCGCTCAGCACCGATCCGACGGGGACGGACGCGGTTCCCTCGGAGACGCCCGACCCGAACGCGACACCCGACGGGGGTGAGAGCGTATGAGTTCGGACTCGGTCGACACCGCCGTTCGGGAGAAACTCGCCACGCTGGATCGCCTCCGTCGCCTCAAGTACCTGTTGTGGGCTGCGGTTCTCGGGGCTGTCGTCGGTGTGACCTACTGGGGACTCGGCTTCATCGGGTTCCAGGCCGGCGTCGTCGCCAACCGCTTCCCGGCGATGTACGACTTCATCGCACAGGGCTTCTTCCCGCCGGACTTCCAGAACTTCACGATCTACACGAAGGACAACGACATCACCGGACTCCAGGCCATCCCGGCGAGCTTCCGGAACTGGGGTCAGCCCATCTTCGAGAGCTTCCAGTCCTCGCGGCTGTCGCTGGTGAAGGCCAGCCTGGTGACGCTGTTACTCGGCTTCATGGGCACGGTGATCGCGTTCCCGTTCGCGCTCATCCTGGGCGTGCTGGGCAGCGAGCGGGTTACGCCGTTCCCCTTCAATTTCATCTTCCGCGGGACCCTGAGCGCGATCCGCGCCATTCCCGCCATCGTCTGGATCTTCCTCTACATCCCGATCGGCCCGCCGAGCCAGATCACCGCGGTACTGGCGATCGGCACCGACAGCATCGGCAACCTCGGTCGGCTGTTCACCGACGACCTCGAGGAGATCGATGAGGGGCCGATCGAGGCGATCCGCTCGACGGGCGCTTCGAGTACGCAGACGGTGAGCTTCGGGATGCTGAGTCAGGTCTCGCGCTCGTTCATCGCGTGGACGCTGTACATCCTCGAGATCAACACGCGGATCGCCATCTCGCTGGGTGTCGTCGGTGCCGGCGGCCTCGGGCTGATGATCCGGAACAGCCAGGACCTCTTCGAGTTCCAGCAGACCGCTGCGGGGCTCATAATGGTCTTCGTCGTCGTGCTGGGCATCGAGTTGATCTCCTCGCGGATCCGGGCGCGACTGCGCCCCGGCGAGCACTCGGGCAAGAGCGTCGTCGAGGCGGTTCGGGACCTCTTCAAC
Organism: Halobellus clavatus; assembly: GCF_900107195.1. Taxonomy (GTDB): domain Archaea; phylum Halobacteriota; class Halobacteria; order Halobacteriales; family Haloferacaceae; genus Haloquadratum; species Haloquadratum clavatum. Next base: position 682,479 of record NZ_FNPB01000001.1, on the reverse strand, counting down.
CCGAACAAGTGGCTCGGCCGCGGCGATCCGCGGAACTAGAACTGCCCGAGGCTCGACTGCCCGCCGTCCTCGTCGCCTCCGCTGCCGACGCCGGCGATCTCGGCGGCGCGCGCGATCGTCTCGAAGAACGTCTCGCGCTGGCTCCCGTCGTACAGCGTCGCCGCCGGATGCACGGAGACGACGGCGCGGTAGCCCCGGCCGCCGAGCCTGACGTCGACCACGTCGCCGGCCGCCTTCGTCACCGCGATCGACCGATCCAGCAGGTGCTCGGAGGGGACCTTCCCGAGCGTCACGACCAGTTTGGGGTCCACGACCGCGAGTTCGCGTTCGAGGTGACCGCGGCAGTTCGCGAGTTCCTCCGTGTGCGGATCGCGGTTCTCCGGCGGTCGGCAGCGCACGCAGTTCGTGATCCGCACGTCGTCCCGCGCGAGCCCCGCGTCCCGCAGTGCCTCGTCGAGGATGGACCCGGAGCGCCCGACGAACGGCTCGCCCTGCTCGTCCTCGTTCGCCCCGGGAGCCTCCCCGAGCAACAGGAGGTCGGCGTCGTCGGGGCCGACCCCGTCGACGATCCGCGACCGCGACTCGACGAGTTCGGGACACTGTTCGCAGGCGATGACGTCGGGCCCCTCCATCCGGTTGGCCGCCGATCCGTCGCCGGCGGCCGCTGTGTCGTCGTCGCTCATACCGAAGAGCCGGCCGGCCGCGACTTACCCGTGACGGTCCGATTCGGTCTTCACCCCTCACGCCGTGCCCGCCACGTCCGCGCCCCGCGGGCCGCGAGCCGAGCCACTCGAAGCGGTTCCGGACGACCACCCGTCGGCGTGTACGCCCGAACGACCCGCGCCGCCTCGACCTCGCTCGGTGTCTCACCCTCGTCCACGACGCGGACGAACAGCGACTCACCGTTCACGTCGATCCGCTGCCGGGACGGCAGTCGGTCGTAGATCTCGAGTCGCTCCGCCAGCGCGTCCCCCTCGAAGTGCTCGCGGAGCGCCAACTCGAGTCCGGGGCTCGACTCATACGAGACCGCGATGACCGGCCGCCCGGCCGCCGCCGCGAGCGCGTCGAGGTCGAGGAGGTTGAACCAGGCGGGGGCGACACCCGAGAGTACCACGTACCGAACGTCCTCGCGGAGTGCCGTCTCGAACAGCGAACGGACGGCGTCGGTGGCGTCGAGCGCGCCGACCGTGCCGGTCTCAAAAGCGATACCGTCCACTACCCGGTCCGCTCGTACGACTGCCCCGCAAAAGACACAGCGTCCGCTAGCTTCGTCTGTCGACTCCGCGATACCGAGTGCTCGCGTCCCCGGCTTCACCCGCAACTCACCTCCCAGTCGCTCCGCATCCGATGCGCGAGATCCCCTGGCCGTGCGTCGCTGCCGGCCCGCTCGTGGTTACTCCTCTTTGATGTCCTTGAGTCGATCCAGAAGTTCGTCGTTCGACGCGCCGATCTCGAATTCCACGTCTCCCCCGTGGTCGGCCTCGGAAGTTGCGACGCCGTCGTCGTCCTCGAGATCGGTATCAAAGTCCTGATTCTCTTGCTCGGACTCGTCGTAGCTCCCAAATCCCATACACATAATGATAACGGCCCAACTGGTATAAAACACACGCAGTCCGTGTGACAAATTACCATACGGTGCCGTGGCGCCGCCCGACTCCCCCGGCCGAGGCTTTTTCGTCGCCGCTGCGGAATCGACGCGTATGGACATCCACACGGTCACCGACGGTGCGACGGAGTTCACGTGTAACGCGTATCTGCTGGCGGGCGACTCGCCGGCACTGGTCGATGCGGGGTCGATGCCGGGCGTTGAGGACGTCATCGCGGACCACGTCGACGACCTCGATGCGGTATATCTGACACACCAGCACCGCGATCACGTGGGTGAACTCGACGCCGTCCTCGATCGGTTCGACGCCGACCTCTACGCGTACGGCGAGCACCCGCGACGGACCGCGGCGCTGTCGGACGGGCAAGAGCTCTCGCTCGCGGGGGAGTCCTACGAAGTCGTCTTCACGCCCGGCCACGCCGACGACCACGTCTCGCTCGTCGGCGAGACGCGCGTCTTCAGCGGCGACGTGGTCGTCTACAACGACGGCGCCTTCGACGACGGCAGTTTCGGCCGGACGGATCTCTCCGGCCAGTCCCGCGAGCGACTCATCGAGAGCCTCGAGACGATCCTGGATCGCCTCCCCGACACCGTCGCGGAACTGTACGCCGGTCACGGCGACGTGTACCGCGCCGACCCGGACGGCGACGACGACTCCGTCCGCGACGTGATCGAACGGGCGCTCGAACGCGCCGAGCGCCGCGAGCCGAAGTACCCCGACGAGTAGCGCAGCTCCCGACGGCGCGGGCGAAACGCGCGTTCCGGATGCGTAACGCGGATATGTCCGCCCCTAAATATTATTTTGATTCACCACAAATTCGGCGTCGATGCCGACATGCGAGAACTGCGGATCGTTCGTCACCGCGGAGTACGTCCGGGTGTTCGCCCCGAACGGGATGGAACACCCACGCGTCTGCCCGAACTGCGAGGACAAGGTCCGCGACGGTGCCGACGTTCGGGAAGCGCGCGCGACGCGACACTAACGCCGACTGCGACACCGGACACTGACTCACGCTCGCCGTCGCCGGTCTGAGCCACGATGGGGCTCACGATTTCACGCGGCTTTTATCGCTGCGCGCCGTCGCGACGCTATGAGCCAACTCGACGCGTTTCTCGCGGGCGAGAGACACGAGGACGTTGCGCTGTATCTCACCGACCAGTACCTCGACAGCCAGGGGAAACTCCCGAAACTGGGCGAAGCCGTCGAGGGCGGCTACGTGCTCGTCGTCCCGGGAGACGACGGACGGCAGGCCTTCGCCGCGGGGACCGGAATGGACGCGATGGAGTTCGCCCGCGGGGCGATGGAGGAGACGGGCCACATCTCCCGCAGCCTCGACGGCGGTGAGTGTCCTGCTGCCGACGGCGACGACGCAGCCGCTCACGAGGTCGAGTTCATCTTCGCGTTCTCGGAGGCGCAGAACGAGGAGGTCGGGGGCCTCTACGAGCGCGGCGACGTCGTCCACGCGTACGCACACTGCGCCTGTGGTGTGAGTTACTCCGACAAGTGGGTCGTCGGCGAGGAGGCCGCCACGGGCGTCCAGCCCGGCGGCTCGGAGCCGGTCGAATCGACCGAGTAGCGAGGGCTGACAGCCGGCACGATCGCGCCCGCGCCGGCGTGCCGGACAACCGCGCCCCGGCGCGGGGCATTCCTCACGTCACGGCGGGACTGCTCCCGGCTTCCGACATAAGGGTTCGTCCGGCCGCCGTCCGCACCGGCAATCCCTCCGTCGCTGGCGCTACTCGTCTCCAGCCGCGTCGTCGTCGGCTTCGGTCTCGCTCGCCTCGTCGTCTGCTGCGACCTCGCTCGCGACGTCCTCGAACGCCCGAAGAATGACGCGCTTCGCCGTCGCCCCCTGGGTGGTCCAGTGGTGGGCGTAATCCAGCATATCGTCGTAGATGTCGGGTTTACATCCCGCGGCGCGCGGATGCCCGCCACCGTTGACCCGACCGGCGACTTCGTGGGCGCGCTCGAACCCTTCTGAGCCGCGGATGCTGGCGCTGCCGGCCGGCTTGACCACGACTGCACCGTCGGCCCCCTTCTCGCGCAGCGCCTCGGCGACCTCGTTCTGTGAACACCGACCGTAGGTCACGCCGACCGTCCAGGGGCCGATCTGCTTCAGTTCGGCTCGGGAGACGGCGGCCTCGATCAACTCCGATTTCTCGACCCGCCGGAGTTCGATGTACTGCTCGACGACCGGGGGAAGGTCCACGCCGAAGGCCCCGACGACGGCCACGTACTCCTCTGGATCCGTCCAGTAGGCGTAGTCCGCGAGGTCGTCGCTACGGGGGTCCTCTTTCTGCCAGAGGTCGTGATCGCGGGTGACCGCCGCGAGTTCCGTCCACCGCTCGTCGAAGTCGTAATCGAGCGAGCGCAGCGTCACGTCCGTCGAGCACTCCTCGTCGGATTCGCCGACCACGAGGTCGACGCCCGCCTCGCGCACTCGCGCTGCGGTCGCTTCGCTCCACTGGTGGTGGTCGTACCACGCGATCGAGTCCGCAACCTCGCTGACGGCCGCGAGTTCCTCCTCGATCCAGGCGTATTCGTCGGGGCAGAGATCGCAGACGTAGAGATCGATTCCGGCCGGTGCGTGCGCGGCGACGTTCTCCAGCGCCTCGTCGAGGGAGTACGGTCCGGCCCCGACGAGCGCGACCGTCGAGCGCGGGGCGTCCGCCTCGTCTTCGTCGACGTCGCGATCCTCGTCGTCCGCGGGACTGTCCCGCTCCCAGCGATCGACGCGTGCCTGGACGTCCTCCGCGAAGGTCGCCCACTTGATCGTCGCGTCGTACATCTCACGGAGCAGCGCGACACAGCCCAGTCCGTCGGCGTCGGTGTCGGCGACGACGACGGCTTCCGCCCCGTCGACCGCCTCGGCGACGCGCTCTTCGGCCCGGTCCTCGTCGAGGGAATCCGGGTAGAAGAAGCCCGTTCCCGGAAGCTGCGATTTCCGGGAGAGCGAAAGGCTCGCGCTGTCGATGAGTTCGTCTTCCATACCCGACACGACGGCCGCCCGCGTGAAAACCGGCGCGGTTCCGCCGACCGTGACTCCGTCGAGGCTCAGGCAGCCGCGTTCCCGTCTGTCTGCGGGGCCTCAGTCGGCGCGTTCGGGCGTCCCCGTCAGCGCGTCGTCGCCCTCTCCAGCAGCCAATTGGCGGACGGTGAGGACGGGAACCGGACACGTCCGGACGACGCGCTCGGCCACCGACCCGATGAGAAAGCGGTTCTCGCCGTGACGGCCGCGAGTCCCCATCGCGACCATATCCGCGTCGATCTCGCGGGCGTACTCGTCGATCACCGACGGCGGGTGGCCCTCCTGTACCGACGCAATCACCTCGCGGTCGGTCGACTCACGGACCTCGCCGATCGCCTCCTGACCGCGGTCCGCGAGCGCCTCGGCCATCTCGCCGCGGAGTCGCTCGGGTGAGGAGGCGACGTCGCCCTCGTCGACGACGTAGAGGCAGTGTACCTCGGCGTCGAAGCGCTCGGCGAGATCCAGCGCCACGTCGACGGCCCGCCTGACGCTCTCGGAACCGTCGGTGGCGATGACGATGGTCTCGAACATATCCACGGCTTCGCCGCCGGTCGGGATAAATCCCAAGCAGAGGGCATCGGTCGGCGGCACGACCTGTCGCGTCGCTCTCCCCATCGGCACGCTACGGTCCCCGATTTCGGTCTGCCTCCGGGAGCGGGTCCTCGCCCCGCCGATCCACAAGGTACACATCCGTCAGGGCCGACTGGACCGACGTGTCTGGACAGGAGTTCTCCCGCAGGGACGTCCTCGGGGTCGGTGGCCTCGGTCTCGTCGCCGCGCTCGCCGGTTGCTCGGCTCCGTCGGCGGACGCCGCCGCGCAGTCGACCGAGTCGTCACCGACGTCGACCTCGGACGCCGTGTCGACGGCCACGGCGAGCCAGAGCCCGTACACCCGCGTGTACCGGGAGACGATTCCGTCGGTCGTCCTCGTCCGGACCGAGCGCGGCCAAGGGACGGGCTTTCAGTACGACCGGACGCACGTGATCACGAACGCCCACGTCGTCGGGGACGCACAGACCGTCCGACTCAGGTACCACGACGGCACGTGGAGCACCGGAACTGTCCAGGGCACCGACGTGCACAGCGACCTCGCAGTCGTCGAATCCGACGCGGTCCCCGACGACGCCCGACCGCTCTCGTTCGTGGCGGACTCCCCCGTGATCGGACAGCGCGTCGCCGCCATCGGCAATCCGTACGGCCTCAGCGGGACGGTCACCTCGGGGATCGTCAGCGGGACCGATCGCCTGATTCCCTCGCCCGCCGGATACCGGATCCCGGACGCGATTCAGACCGACGCCGCGGTGAACCCCGGAAACAGCGGCGGGCCGCTGATGGCGCTGGACGGCTCCGTCGTCGGCGTCGTCAACTCGAAACGCGGCGACGACATCGCCTTCGGGATCTCGGCCGCGCTCACTCGTCGCGTCGCCCCCGAACTCATCCGGAACGGCGAGTACGAGCACGCGTATATGGGCGTCTCGCTGGAGACCGTGACGCCGCGTGTCGCTCAGGCGAACGACCTGGCCCGCCCCAGCGGGCTGCTGGTGGTCCGGGTCGTCGACGACGGCCCGGCTCAGGGGGTCCTCACCCCGAGTACAATCGAGGTCGTCGACGGGGTCCAGACCCCCGTCGGCGGCGACGTCATCACCGCGATCGACGAGACGCCGCTGCAGTCGTTCGAGGATCTGGCCAGCCACCTGGCGCTCCGGACTCGTCCGGGTGACACGATCAGCGTGACTGTACTCCGCGATGGGACCCGGCAGACGGTCGAGCTGACGCTGGGAACGCGCCCCCGGCGATCGGCGTCGCCGCTCGACTGACCGCGGTCATAGTGTGAGGATTTTTGCCGCCGGGCGTTGCAGACGCGTGTATGACCGAACGCCGACCGCTGTCTGCCGACCTCGTGCTCGTTCCGGTGGATGCGAGCGACGAGTCGACAGATGCGGTAGCGCACGCCGCCGCGATCGCCGCCGAGTACGATGCGACGGTCCACGTCGTCCACGTCCTCGGCGAGGACGTCGTCAGAGCCATCGAAGCGGGCGACGTCGACGACGACGAGGTCGCTGCGGACGGCGAGGCGATTATGGAGACCGCGGAGGCGATCGCGGCCGACCACGACGTCGGACTCTCGACGTCGGTCGCCTACGGCTTCTCGACGAAGATGAAACTGCGACATCCGGGGAGCGTCGTCCTCGACACCGCCGAGGAACTGTCTGCCGACTTCCTCGTCGTCCCGCGTGAGCCGCTCTCGGGCGACCCCGGCGAGGTGCTGGAGAAAGCCGCCGAGTACGTCCTCCTGTACGCGAGCCAGCCCGTCCTGTCGGTCTGAGTCGGTCGCGATCGACCCTGGTCAGTCGTCGTCGTGGGCGTCGGCCAGCCGGATTCCCATCTCCAACTCGAAACTCTCGGCGTCGCTGGTCTCGAACCCGATCTTCTTGTAGAGCCCGACCGCGGGTTTGTTCCAGCGTTCGACAGTGAGCCACACCTTCTCGACGCCCTCTTCGGCACCGTAGCCGAGCAGCGTCTTCAACAGCCTGGTGCCGATCCCAGCCTCCTGGTACGCCTGCAGGACGAAGATCGCGAGTTCGTAGGCGTCACCGTCGGGGACGAGGGTCGCGTGCCCGGCGGCCGTCCCGTCGTCCCACGCGATGACGTTCAGGCAGTCCTCGCCGAGGATCGCTTCGAGCCACTCGCGAACCCGCTGCTCCTGGCTCGGTGGGATCCCCTGCGCCCGGTCGGCGGGGTCGAACTCGATGTACATCGACGCCAGGGCCTCGTACTCCTCGTTGCTCCCGTCGTGTGCGCGGATTTCGATCGTTCGCCCCGCTCGATCCTCGAACGTCCGCGGCGGTCCCTCGAAGGGTCCGGCGATCGCCTCGGGATACCCACGATCTCGGGTCATCGGACGAGCGTTACGCTGACGTGGGAGTTCAGCAGGACGAACTCGGCCGTGCTCCCGAGTTGGATCTTCCCCATCGGACTGGTCGTTCCCCCGCCGATCACGATCCGGTCGAACCCCTCGGACTCGGCGATCTCGACGAGTTCGCTTCCGGGATCGGTCTCGGACTCGACGTGGCGAATCTCCGCCGTGATCCCCCAGCCGTCGAGCGTCCCGTCGACCGCGGCTTCGATCTCGCCGACGCCCCGCGGCCCGTCGTCGTCGATGATGGCGACAGTCACCTCGTCGTCGGCCTCGGCTGCCCGCTCTGCAGTCCGTTCGAGTGCCTGGAGGGAGTCATCGGCGCTACCGATGCCCAGGAGGATTCTCATACGCCGGTTGTCGGCGGCGGAGTAGAAAAATCGTCGGGTGTGGACCTACGGTCCCGCAGCCGATCAGTCGTGCCTACCTGTGTGCGTTTCGACGTCGTGGACAGTCAGGTCCTCATCGAAGACGAGCGTGATCGAATCGCCCTCGTGGGTGTACGTGTTGGCGACGCGCCAGGGGTCCTCCGAGCGGACCTCGTGCGTGTCCACCCTGAGCGGGAGTTCCAGCGGACTGTGCTCGCGAATGTCGATGCCTCGCTCGTAGCAGAACGACACCACGGCGGGGTGGAAGTAGCCCGGGAAATCGATCGTCGTGTTGATGAACCAATGACAGACCGTGCAGGTGAACGTAATCGCCGGGTCCGTCCCCTTGGCGTCGTCGGGGATCGCCTCCGCGTGCCGGTAGTCGATCGTCGACTCCACGCCGCCGCCGCAGTACGGACAGAAGCCCTGCGTCATCGCGAAGTTGTCCATCCAGAATCGCTGTCGGAACGCGTCCGCGAGCGACTCCGGTCGATCCGGATCCACGCCGCTCGGTCGGATCGGGTTTACCCCGACGATCTCATCGCAGGCCTCACAGCGCCCGTACATCCGCTGGCCTTCGTAGTGGATCGAAAGCGGCTCACCGCACCCATCGTGCTCGGCATCGATCTCGAAGGGACCGAGCGTCGGCGTCTCGCTCAGCACCCCCGAGCGGACGAACTGGTAGATTCGCAGACCGCGGAGCGTCAGTTTGTACCCCTCCTCCCGCCGCTCCACGTACCCCTGCTCGCGGAGTCTGTCGAGGTGGTAGGTCGTCTGTCCGCTGTCGCTCAGTCCGACGTCGTCCATCAGATCCGAGAACCGTCGCGTGCCGTACTGTCCGTCCTGGACGATCTCCCCCAGGCTGGCGATGATCCTGAGCCGCGTCTCGTTGGCGACAGCCTTCAACGCCTCGTCGTCGAATTCGACGTGCTCGGGCGGCTGTGATCTCACGCTCCTGTCTCATCTCCGAAACAAAATAGCGGTTTCGTCAGTCGGCGGTGCCGCTCTGCGGCAGTCTTCCGGTCCCGACATCGAGTGGTCGAAGTGCGCAACCGTCGTCCGGCGCAGAGGCACAACCGCCGGACGACGTCTGGCCGAGTCTATTCCCGGCACCCGGATGCACTGTCTCGCCGGTGAAAAGAACACGGTGAAAATTATTTCACAGCCACTGCCGACACGACGCGGATCGCCCTCCGGCTCGACGCTTGCAGTGGCCGACGGAACGCTTTTTGCGGTCGGCCCGACACGCGGCAGTATGGACGACGACGCCGAGACGCCGACCGCCGATCGGGGACCGTCCGACGACGCCGCTTCCACGTCGGCTGCGCCGTCGGACACCGACCCCCAATCGGACATCGACGACCAGACAGCGCCCGGCGTCGAGGAACGCGCGGACGAGTCCGACCCGTCGGACGACGACGCACCGCCCGAAGACGTACAGAAGTACGCCCGGTTCAAGAAGGTCGACGGCGCGCAGTACGACCGCGTCAACGACTTCCTCCGCGATCGAACGTACATCACGGCGCGCGAGTGGGCGATCGCCCGTCTGTGTGCGGACTTTCGGACCGAGACCGGCGTCGAGATGACGAAGATCGGCGAGAACCTCCCCGAACTGGTGCCGTTTATGACCGACACCTACACGCCACAGGCGGTCAACCAGGCCCGATCCTCCTTCGAGGACAAGATCCGGAAGTCGGGGGCGACGTTCCTCTACGGCGCGATGTCGGGCTTCTTCACCGCCGAGGAACTCGACGAAATGATGTACGAGGTTACCGAGATCGCGAAGTTTCTCCTAGAGGTCGAGGGCGTCGATCTCTCGGTCGAAGAGGAGATGGAAGCCGAAGAACGGATCTCCAGTGTGATGCGGGAAGTCAGGGAGGCGAGCGCTGATCTGCGGACTGAGGAACTGACCGAAGACGCGGACGACGATTCCGCATAACCCTGGTATCGGCCGACGAGCCGGTCCTCGCGGGACGTTCTCCCCCCAGTGCCCGTCCGGTCGACGGCTCACTCACGTCGATTGCCGTCCGTCTCCCGCTCGATCTCCTCACCGCCGCCAGCGGTGGGAACGTGATTCTCCGAACGGACGGTGCAGATATCGAATAAATATATTACCACATAATATGGCATTAATATAGTTCGTACCTGCAATTCCCCCCTCCCACTAACTATACAAATACAGGAAAGATCTTTTCAGTTATCTACGATCCTCAACTGTCGTGGCAAGTATGAGCCCATACGATTGCAATTCGGTCGAACTGGTGAACAAAAGCAAACAATCTAGCCGGGCCGTTCGGGGTGCGTGGCAATGAGCGTCATCGTCTACGGACTGGCGGCGATCATCGCCCTGATGATGGCCATCGGCCTCTACGTCTCCCGGAAAGTCAAAGGCGACAGCATCAACTACATCGTCGCCGGCCGAGGGCTCATCCTCCCGTTAGCCGCCGCGACGTTGATGGCACAGTCGCTCGACTCGAACGCGACACTCGGGAACACCGACCTCGTCGCCGCCGCCGGCTTCTGGGCCGGGGCGGCGCTGCCGGTCGGGCTGGCGCTGTGTCTGACGCTCACGGGGCTGTTCTTCGCCAAACCGATGAACCGGATGAACCTCACGACGCTGCCGGACTTCTTCCGCCGGAAGTACGGCCGGGTGGCCGAGATCGTCGCCAGCCTGATTATGTCGGTCGCGTACGCGTTCCTCCTGGCGGGGAACCTCGTCGCCGGCGGGTACCTCTTCCAGATCTTCGTCGGCACGAGCTTCCAACTCGGCGTGTTCATCATCGCCGGCCTTGTGCTCGCGTACACCGTCGCCGGGGGCCTGTTCGCCGTCGCCTACACCGACGTCCTGCAGGCGCTCGTGGCCTTCGTCGGCTCCGTCGCACTCATCCTCTTCGTCACGACTCAGTACGGGCTCACCATTCCCAGCGGGATGGGGCCCACGAACCTCGGGCAACTGACCGACCCGAGTCAGGGCGCGTTCATCAACCTCGCGACGATCGTCGCCCTCGGCTTGGGTGACATCGTCGCCATCGACTTTATGGAGCGGGTATTCGCGGCTGATAGCCCCGAAACCGCACAGAAAGCGTGCTTCGTCGGAGCCGCCGGGACGCTGATCATCGGCATTCCGTTCTCGGTGGTGGCGCTGTCGGCGGGTCCCATCCTCACGTCGCTTGGGGTCGCCTCTGGCGGCCAGGCGGTGCTGTACACGCTGCTACAGAGCGCGGTCCCGCCATGGCTGGCAGCCCTCGTACTCGCCGGGATCGTCGCCGCGTCGTTCTCGACGAGCGACGGGGCCATCCTCGGCACCTCTGCGGTCATCGCCCGGAACATCGGCGACATCCGCGTCAACGAGAAGTCGAGCCAGAACAAGGCCGTCGCGGCCGACGGCGGGACCGAAGAGGGCTTCTTCGGCACGGAGAGCGACAAACTGCTCACCGTCACCCGCCTGATGTCCATCCCGATCACGCTCCTGGGGATCTTCTTCGCCATTCGGGTCTCGGCGACCGGGATGCTGTTAGTGCTCGCCTTCGACATTATGCTCGCCGGCGCGTTCGTCCCGCTGCTGTTCGGGCTCTACTGGTCCGAGATGGCGAACACGCCCGCAGCGCTCGCCTCGATGCTCGCCGGGTCGGGCACTCGTCTGCTGCTGTTCGTCCTCGTCCCGACGACGTACGCGTACGAGAACACGCTGCTGTACATTCCCAACGACATCTTCACCTCCGCCTTCGACGGCCTCCCGACGTTCATCGCCGCGGGCGTGAGCCTCGTCGTCTTCGTCGGCGTCGCCTACGCGACGCGGAACACGCACGACGCCCGCTCGCTCTCGATCGAAGAGCAGGCGCAGTCGGCCGATGACTGACCGCTCAGGACCGTAAACATATATTCACAATCGTATTTCTTTTCGGGTGTTCAGAAAATATTCGAACGTATCAAAGAACATTTATCGCTACTACGTACAGTATAATCCGAAATAAATGCGTGTATATCGGCCTCGGTTTTGGCGTCGTCGTGGCTCTAAGATGGGGGGGTCGCCGTGAGTTCGGACGATCTCCGAATGAAGCGGAAGATCCAGAAACTGGGGTCCTCGACGCTGGCAGTGACGCTCCCGGCGGAGTGGGCTCGCGAACAGGATCTCCAGAAGGGCGACGAACTGGTCGTCCAGCGCGACGAGAGCAGCGGTTCGCTCCTCGTGGTTCCGGACACGCCGGCGGAGACGGAGGCGACGGCGACGATCGACGCCGCCTCGCTCGATTCCGAATCCGTCCAGCGAGCCATCCTCGCGCAGTACGTCCTCGGCCGGCAGTTGATCGAAGTCGAGAGCGATGGTCCGATCCAACCGGCGGTGTTCGACGCGATCACCGAGATCGAGCGACAGCTGATGGGCCTGGGCGTCGTCGAGGAGGGCATCGATACCGTCGCCATCCGCTGTTCGGTCGATCCGGGCGACTTCGAGCTCCCGACGCTGATGGACCGGCTGTGGCGCACGGAGGCGACGATGCGCTCGGAAGCCGTCGAGAGTCTGCTCGAAGCGGACGACGACCTCGCAGAGCGCGCGATCGACCGACAGCGACAGGTCGAGAAGCTGTTTTACCTCTTTCTCCGGTTGGTGTTCACGACGTATCGCAACCCCCGGCTCAACGAGTCGGTCGGGCTGGAGACGGGCTTCCCGCTGATCGGCTATCGCTCGGTCGCCCAGGACGTCGTGCTGATGGCCGGTGCCGCCCGGGAACTGGCTGAAGTCGTCATCGACACCGACGACTTCGCGCTCGACGAGGAGACACGGGAGCACCTGACTGCAGCCGCTACCGCGCTCGACGACGTCGCGACTGCGACCCGGAACGCAGTCACGACACCGACCGCAACGGCGACGACAGCGGGGCGCGAGGCGCTCGCGACACTCGAGGCGTGCGCGGACCGGGCGCAAGAGCACCTCGAAACGGCCCGCCCCGAACCGATTCTGGCGCTGCAGCGGGTGCTGTTGACTCTTCGCCGCAGCGCCGGCCACGCCGAGGACAGCCTCGACGTCGCCACGCACTTCGCGTTCAGGTCGGCTCACGCCGTCGAGACCAAGGACTTCTGACGTCTGTCGCCGTCGCGACCAGCGGGTTCTGCCGCCCCTCGACGCCGACGGACCGCGTGCTGCGGGCTCTCGCGCCGCATTCTCTGCACGTCGAACGCGGCCGCGATGCTCCAGATCCCGCGCCCACTCTCGATATAAGGTCTTAAAGGACACATCGAGGGTATATGCCTGCACAAGCCTGTGTGAGGTACTTGGACATATTCCAAGAAACGCTTTTCTAAGTGAACGGAACACACTCAATTGCCGCATTATAGCCGACGTACGTTCGGCTATCTACCGACGACGACCGAAACACCACAATGACAGACGAACGCTCCGGACGCGACATCTACGGCGAGGCGTACGAGGAAGCAAACGAACCTATCTTCAGCGGGATCCCGACGTTCCTGAAGCTCCCGCAGGTCGACCGCGACCAGCTGGCCGACGAGGACGTCGACATCGGCATCCTGGGCGCGCCGCTCGACACGGCCACGACGATCCGGCCGGGCACTCGCTACGGCCCGCGTGCGGTCCGCGCGGCCTCGACGGTGCCCTCGCCGCCGTACCAGCACTTCAACATCGAGACCGGCGTCGATCCCTTCGACACCTACAGCGTCGCCGACACGGGCGACGCCGCCGTCTCACCCGGTGACACCCGTCAGAGTCAGCTCAACATCGAGGACGCCGTTTACGAGGTCTCCGAACAGGCGACGCCCATCGTCATCGGCGGCGACCACTCCATCTCCTACCCCGACATCAAGGGCTGGGCGGAGGCCAACGGCTACGAGGACATCGGGCTGATCCACTTCGACTGCCACGCCGACACGGGCGACGAGGGCCTGACCGGCTTCGAGTACGATCACGGCGCGTGGGTCAAGCGGGTCTACGACGACGACCTGATGGCCGGCGAGAACTACACGCTGATCGGGCCGCGCGGCTTCTGGCCCGGTCCCGATACCTACGAGGAGATGCGCGAGGCGGGGATGAAGTGGTACACGGCGATGGAGGTCGCCGGAATGGCGCTCGACGACATCGTCGCCGACGCCGTCGAGCGCGCGACCGACGGCACCGACGCCGTCTGGGTCTCCTTCGACGTCGACGTGATGGAGCCAGCGTACGCCCCGGGCACCGGCGAACCCGAACCGGGCGGGCTCGTGCCGCGCGAGGCGATCTACATGGTCCGCGAGGTCGTCAAAGCGCTCGATCCCGACGACTTCGGGTTCGACGTCGTCGAGGTGTCGCCCGCCTACGACGCCAGCGACACCAACTCCTACAACGGCGGCATCACCAGCGGCTTCGCGAACCGCCTCATCATCGAGGTGATGGGGAGTATGGCGCTGGCCGAACAGGGTCTCGAGGAGGGATCGCCGATCAAGCCGAAGGAGCCGCTCGGTCCGAGCGAGAGCACCGCGACGCCCGCAGACGACGACTAACCTAAACCTCCAGGTCCGAACCGGACGCCAGGCCACCCCTCGTTTTCCGACCGCTCACAGCGAAACCGTCTCGCCGACTGCCGGTGCCGACGCGCGCCGGCCGTCCGCGTCGAGTTCGGCCGCGAACGCCGCACACCGGTCGCCGTGGTTCACGAGCACCGGAACGTCCCGGTACGCGTCGAGGAACGTCAAGAGCCCCTCGCGATCGGCGTGGGCGGAGAAGTCGTACTGTTCGACCTGCGCGCTGACCGGCATCACGCGCCCGTCGATCTCGGCGCGTCCCGACTCGATGAGTTCCCTCCCGGGCGTTCCCGCCACCTGATAGCCGGTCATCGTGATCTTGTTCGTTGGATTCGACCGGATCTTGGGAATATAACTCATCGCGGGGCCACCCGAGAGCATCCCGCTGGTGGTGACGATCGCGGCCGTCTGGTCGGTGATGCGCCCGCGCTGTCCGTCCCGACCGGTGACGAACCGGGCGTGAGACTTCGCCCGGCCGAGCGCGTCCGCGTCCCGGACGAACTCGGGGTACTGCTGCAGCATCTCGGTGACCCGCTTCCCCATCCCGTCGACGTAACAGGGGATGTCGTACGCTTCACAGATGAGCAGCATCTCCTGCGTGCGGCCGATCGCGAACGCCGGCACGACGACCGTGCCCCCCTCCCACAGCGTCGACTCGACGCTCTCGACGAACCGCTCTTCGACGCTGTCCCGGTCCTCGTGTTCGACGTCGCTGTACGTGCTCTCACAGACCACGACGTCCGCGTCGGGTCGGGCCGTCGTGCCCGAGACGAGCCGCTGGTCGTCAGTGTGGAAATCGCCCGTGTAGAGCAGCCGAGTATCGCCGTCGTCGACGAGGACGTGTGCGCTCCCGGGAATGTGACCGGCGTTGGAGAACGTCACCTCGTGGCCCGCCGCCTCGAACGGCTCCTGATACCCGTGCGTCTCCGAGACCTCGGTGACGCGCTTGACGTCGTTCTCGGTGAACGGACAGTTGTACGAACCGCCGTGGAGTTTCAGCGTGTCGCGGGCGAGCGTGAGCGCGAGTTCGTACGTGGGTGGCGTCCAGTGGATCGGTGGCCGCCGGTCTCCCGAGAGCAGCGAGGGGACCGTACCGACGTGGTCGAGATGGCCGTGGGAGACGACGACCGCGTCGGGGTCGGGGGTCTCGACCGGGAACTGCGGGGGGTTGCCGGTCAGCAACCCGAAATCGAGGAGCAGCGAGTCGTTGATGAGGAGCGCGCTCCGACCCACCTCGCGCGCCCCACCGAGAAAGCGAACGTCCATCTGCGGGTCAGTATCCGACCGGCGGGTTTGGCTCCGTCGCTTCGACGCCGCTCCGGGTCACTCTTCGTCCGGCACTGCCCGGACTTCGAACTCCCGGTATCCGCCGTAGGCGGCGTCGAGCGCACCGAGCCACCAGTTCCAGCGGCCGGCGACGCTCGAGTCCTCCGGCGCGTCCGCGAGGTTCCGCACGATCTCCTCGATCGTGAGCGGCTCTCCCCTGTCGTCCTCGACGATCCCTGCGTCCGCGAGGTCCCGGGCCTGTCTGGCGACGACGCGGTGCTCGGACTCGCTCCCATCGAACGCGTCCGCCAGCGCCGCGACCAGGTCGTCGGCCTCGAAACGGGCCATCTCCAGTCCGGACGGTCCCCTGCGGTCGCCGTTGTTGGTCATACGTCTGTCTATAACCCCCGGAGAAAAGAATCCGCCGCCGTCGTCCGCTCGCCGCGCAGTCCGGTGGCGGACCGTGCTGGGTCATCTCGGACCCGTTCCGGACGATCCCTCCGACACCGCCCCGTCTCAGGTCCACCACTCGCTGCGACGCTCCTCGTAGGAGGCGTTGCGGAACGGCGACGGCTTCTCGCTGTCGTCTTCGGCACCGAGTCCGTACGCCAGCCAGTAGCCGGTGTGCCAGGCGACGGCGTCGGTATCGAGATCGACGAGCGAGATCCGGAGCCTCGAGTACGTCTCGACCGCTCCGTCGCCGTCGGGATCCTGGCCGACGGTGCGGCCGCAGGAAGCCGCGTCCTCCCCGCACGGTGACGTTTCGACCGATTGGACGACGATCTCGGCCTCCGCAGCGCTCTCGACCGTGGTGAACGTGATGTTCGATGCCATCCCCGGCGCGCCCGCCCCGTAGTAGTCAAGCGCGTGTTCGACCTGCCGGCGGGCCCCGTCGGGATCGCTCGCATTCGCGACGTCGACGTAGACGGAGAAGTTCGGGTCGTCCCACGGGAACGCGCGCTCGGTCGCATCGGGCTGGGGCTCGGTGTAGAGGACCGTCCGACTGGCCATCACGAACTGCGGCGCGTCGTCGTGCGTCAGACCCAGCGTGTGCCCGAGTTCGTGTTCGACCACGCGCGCCGTCGAATTGTCGGAGAAGCCGGTGCGGACGAACACAGTCTCGGGGCGGTCGATCTGTCGGCGATCCTCGATCAACGGCGCACAGCCCGCGGCGTCGTCCGCGCCCTCACAGCGGGGGACCGTGTCGACGAACTCCAAGACGATGTCCGGGTCGGTGGCGTCTGGTCGGACGGTATACGTGACGGGGAATCCGGCAAAGCGTTCGCCCTCGGCCTCCCAGTACGCGGTCGCCTCGCGGACGAGCGGCGTCCAGTTCCGCGCTGTCCCTGACGTGTCGCGGATCGCGACGACGATCGGCCCGCTTCCCCAGGGGTTCTCCCGGTCGGGGGCGGCTGTCGGCGTCGGCGACGGGGTTCCCTCGCTCGTTCCGGGACTCGATCCGACTGTCGACGGGGTCGATCTCGTCGTGGCATCACCGCCAGTCGTCGGCGCGGTCGAGGCCGTCGTGGCGTCGCCGCCGGTCGTCGTCGATGGACCGTCGACGGGGAGTTCCCCCACGGGCCCGACACAGCCGGCGAGTGCGACCACGAGCACCAGCCCGACGACGGCGGTTCGCGACGTCCTCATCGCCATACGCTCCGGAGGGACGAGACCGATAAGAAAGTTCTCACAGCCACGGCCGTCGCTCGCGGAGCGTGGATGGCTGAGAGGAGTAAGCCCCCTTCTGTTCGTCTCGGCATTCGGCTGAGCGCCCGCGCCCTGTCCGGACTACCTTCGCGGCGCGGACTTGCACCGGTGAGGATTCGCCGTTCCATCCGTTCTCGGCCGTTCCCGCGTGCGTGCGGCTCTGCCGCTCGCCCGTCGTAATCACGGGACGCGCACGCGCTCGCGGCTTCCACCGCTCACGTTCCGCGGTCGCGTCGCGACCGCGGTTCCCTCGACGGGTCAACTCCCTTCCCTCGCGGGTCGGTTCGCGTGCGTGCGGGTCACCCCGCTCGCACCGCCGGCGGCTCGCGCCGCCGAGCGCGTCTCATCGGTCGGGCCGAGGGGTCTCGTTTCTGTTCCAGCGCCAGCCGTCTCCGACTCCGGGCTTGCGCCCGGTCACCCGTCCGGACGGTGGGGGGACTTTCCTCATCGGTCCGTGTGGACCGACGGGAGCCGAGCTCTCTCTGCCGTTAGCGACGAGACGGGAGAGTCAAATAAGCCGTTCGGTCGGTCCGGCGTCCGACAGCCCCCGAGCGCTCGATCCGTCGCTCTCCCTCCGTACCCTCGATATCCATTCACAATCGCCCGCCCGAACGGACGTTCGGGGCCGTATACCCCCAAGATAGAAGGGAAGCGTTCAAGTCAGCCCGGCGCTTCTTCGGATATATGTCCGAGGCGCAGACCGTTCGTCTCTCCTACGACGACGGGGCGAGGGCGGTCGAGCTCGCGCGTGAATCGGTCGAATCGTACGTTCTTCATGGACAACGAGAGCAGCCGGGGAGTATGCGGGACGCCTTCTACGCCCGCACTGGCGCGTTCGTTCGGATCCGGTCCACGCGCGGCCGTGGACGCCTCAGAGGCTGTGCCGGTGCATATCGGGGGAGCGACCAGCTAGGCCACGCGATCGTCGACGCCGCCATCGAGGCGGCCTCCGGCGACTCCTGTGGCTCGGAGATCGAACAGCCCGAACTCTCGAATCTCACCATCTCGGTCTGCGTTGTCTGCGATCACACGGAGACCGACCGACCGCTCGACGACGTCGAACTGGGCACACACGGCGTCGTCATCGACAAAGACGGCAACCACGGCTGGCTTTACCCGACGATTCCGGTCGAAAACGGCTGGAACGAAGAGCAGTTCCTGACCCACGCCTGCCGCAAAGCGGGCCTCTCGCCGCTGGCCTGGCAGGACGACGATGCGACCGTGACGCTGTTCGACGGCCAGGTCTTCCGCGAGCGCGCTGACGGCGGCAGCGTCGAAGAACTGTAGCGACGCCGGACAGTCCTCGCTCCGACCGCGTCGCGGCGATTGACGCCGGACCGGAGCTACAGGTGCGACGTGTCCCCGGAGCAGTCCAGTTCCCATTCGTCAGTCCCGTCGCCGGTGCGCTCCGCGACGCGCTCGATCCGCGTGATCCCACACAGCGGTGCGTCTACGCCCGCCGTTGAGCCCACGAGTCCCTCCACGACGCCGCCGACGGTGAGCCCGTGCCCGACGAGGAGGACCGTCCCGGCCTCGTCCTCGACGATCCGTGTGGCGGTCTCGCCGACTCGCGCACTCGCCTCGGCGTGCGTCTCCGGAAACGTCGGGTGGAGGGACGGTTCGTGGTCGTCTCGTATCGGATCGAACCGAGCAGTCAACGCCTGATTCGACAGTATCTCCGGTTCCGCGTCGAACCACTCGGCGTTCCGGTGCTCGCCGAGTCCCGGTTCGAGCCACGCTTCGGCCCCGATCTCCCGACAGATTTCGTCGGCGGTCTCGACCGCCCGGAGGAACGGCGACGTGTAGATGGCGTCGAAGGCCGGGCCCGACTCGGCGAAGCGTCGGCCGACGCGCCAGGCCGCCCAGCGGCCCAGCTCGGTCAGCGGTGGATCGTGCGGCCGCTCGGCGTGTTCGGCCCAGTCGGGATCCACCGTATCGCGCCGTTCGCCGTGTCTCACGACCCAGACAGCGTCCGCCATAGCCGTGCTACGTGGGGGAGAAAAATAGGTCCCCCGCCGGTCGGTCCATCCCGACGGCCCGGTCCGCGTCTCACTCCGCGCCGTACGCACAGCGCTCCGCGTCGCGAGCGGCCCGCTCGGCCGCCGCGTCGATGCCGAGTTCGACCCCGTCGACGACCTCGCCGTCCCGGAGCAGCGGTTCGAGGAGCGGTTCTCCGCCCTCGGGACCGTCGCGGCCGCGGAGTCCGACGTGGTGGCCGCCGTCGGGCGTCCGATAGACGGACTTCGCGCCGGTGAGTTTGCCGCGCTTGGCGGCGAGTTCGCCGTCGACCTCGACGAGGTCGAGCGCGAAGTCCACCGGGTCGGCGTTCGAGACGTAGCCGCCGACGCCGAACCCGTCGGCCACGTCTCGAAGCGCCCGCAGGTTTTCGGGTCCGAGGCCGCCGGAGACGAAGACGTCGACGTCCTCGCGACCGTGTGCGTCGAGCGTCCAGCGCACTTCCTTGACGATGTGACGGAAGTCGCCCCGTCGGGATCCGGTGGTGTCGAGTCGCACGCTGTCGAGGCGGTCACCGAGCGCCGTCGCGGCCCGGAGCGCCTCGTCGGTCTCGTCGGAGTACGTGTCACACAGCGCGACGCGGGGAACGTCCTCGCCGACTGCCTCGTCGAAGGCCTGCCAGGCCGCCTCCTGCTTCCCCCGGCCGAAGCAGATCACCAGCGCGTGCGGCATCGTCCCGCCGGCGTCCCGTCCCAGCACCTCGCCGCCGGCGACGTGTGAGAACCCGTCGAGACCGGCGATCAGCGCGCTCCGCTCGATCATCGCCGCGATCGAGGGGTGGACGTGTCGCGCCCCGAACGAGAGGACGAGCGAATCGGGCGCGGCCCGCCTGACGTCCAACGCGGTGGTCGCGACGCCGGACGCGTGCGAGAGGAACCCCAGAATCGACGTTTCGAGACGAGCGAACTCCAGGTAGTCTCCCTCGATCCGCATCACTGGGCCGCCGTCGAACAGGCGACCCGAGGGGATCGCATCGACGTCGACGTTCCGGCCTTCTAAGAGCGCCGCGACGTCCTTCACGCCCGCGAGCAGTTCGTACTCCCCGTCGGGAAACTGATCAGCGGTGATCTCGGCGACTACGTGGGGGTTCCGCTCGGCGTGCCGGAGCGTCGTCTCCGTCCGGTCGAAGTACGCGTCGGTCGCCCGTCCGTCCCTGATCGCTTCCGGACCGACGATGTCGAACTCCATACCCGCCGTTCGACGGGCGCGCTGAAAAGTTCACTCGTTCAGCCGGACCGTCCGAAGGCGATCGTTCTTCAACCGAGCGCGGCGTCGGAAGCCCCCTCACGACGAGCGCGGCCGGATGTCGTCCAGATCGTCGACTCTCGGCCCGTTCACGATTGTCACGCGCGTGCCGGACCGCGTGACGCGGAACGCATCGGCGAACTGGCCCTCCGGAATCACGTAGGTCGATTCGGCGCGCTGTTCGGCGTTCTGGGCGTCGAGGATGGCCTGATACGCCCGCTGGAACTCCCGTGCGTCGGCTCGGGTGTCCCATTCAGTCACCCAGACGTACCCGTACTCCCCGTCCTCGCTGGTCTGGTTCCGGTACGGGAACAGCCGATCGTTCCCCCACCCCGCGGAGGGGTCGGCGGCGTAGTTGTAGGTATCGTACCGGCCGTCGACGTCGCTGAGCGTGCGGGGATCGATCGTCTCCGCGCCAGACTCTCGCGCCTGGTGCCAGAACATCACGTACATCGAGGCCTCGCCCACGGTGTCGGAGCCGTCCTCGCCCTGCTGTGGGAACGTCTCCCACCCGTTTCTGGCGCGGTCGCGGTACTCGATCTGGACCGGCGTCTCGTCGGTGCGGTGGATGATCTGCTCCGACGAGACCGGCGGCGTCTGGAACGACTCGTCGACGGCTCCCCATCCCTCGGAACTGACGAGGTCGTCGACGTAGACGGGGCCGTCCGAGTACGGCTGGAAGATGGTCAGGAAGATGCCGAGATTCATTCCCCCGCCACCGCCGCCACCGCCACCCCCGGACGCCGCCGGCGTTTCGACGCACTCCCACGCGCCGCCACAGCGCTCGATGTACTGCTGTTCGACGTAGCTCGCGTCCCCTTCGATCAGCCCGTCGGTCGCGAGTTGGCCGTCCTGGGTCTCCGTGCTGTAGCGTCGATCGGTGAGGTCGTAGTGCTGATCCTGGAGTCCGTGGACGAGTTCGTGCATCAGCGTGACGTTGCTGATCGTCGGCGACTCCGGCGTCCCGGTGATGATCTTGATCTCATCGTCGGTGGGCGAGTAGAACCCGGCGACGGCGCTGCTCCGGGTGGTACTGATTGCAGTGTTACTGTCTTCTGATTCTCCGGTCACAAAGAGCGCTTCCCACACCTGGTCGTTCCACTGGCTGTAGTCGGTCTCACCGGCTGTGCCACCACCGCCGCCACTCCGATTCCGATAGGTCTCCCGGGAGATGACTGAAACGGGCACGCGGCGCTCGAACTCGAGTTTGCGGATCACCTCGACGCGAGCCATCGCGCGTCCGACGTACGCCCGCGTCTCCTCGTCGGACAACCCATCGGACTGGTCGACGGAGATCGGTTCGTTGTACCAGTAGCCATCCTCCCAGCCGAGGACGTCCGATTCGGGGTCCGAGAAGTTCGCCGGCGGCGACGCGACGCGCTCACTGCCGCTCGCGGCGGGTTCGGGGTCCTGCACCGGAGCACTACACCCGGCGAGGACGAGGAGGACAGCGACGGCCAACACAGCGAGGCCGTGTCTCACGTTCATTATCGATTCCAAGTCCCACGCGGTGAAGTACCTTTTCGCCCCCGGGACGAACACCCGGGTTCCGGCTCGACGGAACCCACTTTGGCCTGTGCGTTCGACGAATAGGTATGCCCCTCTTGGCGCCCGAACGCACCGCGGTCGTCGTCGTCGATATGCAGAACGGGTTCTGTCATCCGGACGGGAGCCTCTACGCCCCCGGCAGCGAAGCGGCTATCGACGCCGTTGCCGACCTCGTCGCCGACGCTCGCGACGCCGGCGCACAGATCGTCTTCACCCGCGACGTTCACCCACCGGAGCAGTTCGACGATGCGCACTACTACGACGAGTTCGACCAGTGGGGCGAACACGTCCTCGAAGACTCCTGGGACGCCGCGATCGTCGACGCACTCGAGGTCAGCGACGCGGACCACGTCGTCGAGAAGCACACCTACGACGCGTTTTACGAGACCGAACTCGACGGCTGGCTCACCGCCCGCGGCATCGACAATCTGCTCATCTGCGGGACGCTCGCGAACGTCTGTGTGCTTCATACCGCCGGCAGTGCCGGGCTGCGAGACTACCGTCCAGTGCTCGTCGAGGACGCGATCGGCGCGATCGAGGAGGACCATCGGGAGTACGCACTCGATCACGCCGAGTGGCTGTTCGGTGAGGTGACGACGCGGGCGGACGTCGCCTTCGAGTCGTGAAGATGTCTCCTCCGAGACGTGAGGACGTCGGCTTCGGGACGTGAGTCTCAGCCGAGACGGATCGGGTCGTCGCTGTCGCGGACGGTGACTCGGACCCGCTCGCCGACTGAACACTCCCAGTCGGGACAGACGAGTTTCGCCCCGAACGACGGGTCGATACCGACGAACAACGAGAGCCCGGTGATCCGGTCGCCGTTCGCGAGGACGTCGACGTCACGCCACGCCACCGTCCGGTCGGTGCGGGCTCCGACCGGGTGGCCGAGAAACGACACCGTCTCACCAGTGAGGTCGCGGCTCACGGAGCCGAGGGCACCTCCGGCTGCGTAGTGGGCGAAGCCGCCGTCGAGGGCGACCCGTCCGGCCGGAGCCGTCGTCTCGCGCCCCCCCTCGGCAGCGGTCGTCGCTCCGACGCCGGCGAACCGCTCGCCGGACGCGGGGTGTGCCGGAGCGTCCAGCAGCGCGTAGGTCTCACCGACCTCGATCACGGTTCCCGTGCCGTCCCACGGCAGCGGCTCGACGTCGACTCCGACGTCGATCGGTACCGACCCCCCGGCCCGGTGGAGGTGCTGCGACGGCCGCCGGAACCCGACGTGGACGTGATTCTCGACCCACGGGGCGAAGAAGCCCGAGCGGACCATCGACCCGAGTGAGGCGCCGACGCCGACCCGGTCGCCGGGGGCCACGCTCGGCTGCACGTGCAGCACCCGGGCCACCAGGCCCTGGGCCGGCGATTCGACGTCGATGCCGCTCGCGTCGAGGTCGACGTCGACCAGGATCAGATACTCCTCGTCGTCCGCGTACGACTTCGAGGGGGCGCGAACGGTGCGGGTTTCGATAACCTCGCCGGCGACGGGCGAACGGCCGTCGTTCGTGGCCGGATACAGATCGATCGCACAGCCCGCGTCGTGCGCCGGATACGGCGAGTTATACAGCGAGAACCGCCGGTACTCACGAAGCGTCGACGCCGGGAGCCGGACTCGACACTCGGCGTCTCGCCCGTCCGCGTCCGTAGCCGTCACGCCGTCTCACCGCGCATACGCTATCGCTGCACGGCCGGCGCTTAGGTCCGTCGGCCCGGGCAGCCGCATCGAACCGCCGGGCTTAGGTCAGCCGCGGGCGACGCCCGCGTATGTCGACACTCTTTCGCGACGCGCGGCTCGCCGACGGGCGGGTCCGCGACGTCCGGACCGCTTCCGGCCGGATCGCCAGCGTGGCCGAATCGGTCGCTACCGACCCGCAGGACCGCGTCATCGACGCGGACGAACGGCTCCTGTTACCCGGTGCGATCGACGCGCACGTCCACTTTCGCGAACCCGGACACGACGAGAAGGAAACCTGGACGACCGGCTCGCGGAGCGCCGTCGCCGGGGGCGTGACCACCGTCGTCGACCAGCCGAACACGACGCCGCCGACGGTCACCGGCGACGCCTTCGACGAGAAGGCCTCGCTGGCGGCCGCGTCGTCCGTCGATTACGGGATCAACGGCGGCGTCACCCCCGACTGGGATCCCGCGTCGCTGTTCGACCGGCCGCTGTTCGCGCTCGGTGAGGTCTTCCTCGCCGATTCGACCGGCGATATGGGGATCGACGCGTCGCTCTTCGCCGACGCGGTGGAGCGCGCGGCCGACGCCGACGTCGTCGTCACTGTCCACGCCGAGGACGCCGAGCTGTTCGACGAGTCGGCCCGCGAGCGTGACGCCGGCGGTACCGGCCACGACGCCGACGCCGACGTCTGGAGCCAGTACCGCGCTGCCGAGGCCGAAGCGGCGGCGGTCGAGCGCGCGGTCGACGTCGGCGCAGACGCCGGGGCTGATATCCACATCGCGCACACGAGCACGCCCGAGGGTGTGGACGCCGCGGTCGCGGGGGGTGCGACCTGCGAGGCGACGCCGCACCACCTGTTTCTCTCGCGCGAGGATGCGACCGACCTGGGGACGTACGGCCGGATGAACCCCCCGCTCCGGAGTGAGGAGCGCCGCTCGGACCTGTGGCAGCGGCTCGTCGCGGGCGACATCGACATCGTCGCGACCGATCACGCGCCCCACACGCGCGAGCAGAAGGACGCTGGGCTCTGGGACGCGCCGAGCGGCGTCCCGGGCGTCGAGACGATGCTCCCGCTGCTCTTAGCGCGCGCTAAACAGGGGGAAATCTCCTACGAGCGCGTCCGCGACGTCACCGCTGCGAACGTCGCCTCCATCTTCGACCTTCCGCGGAAAGGCCGGATTCGGGAAGGCTACGACGCCGACCTCGTGCTGGTCGATCCCGACGACAGCCGCGAGATCCGCGGCGACGATCTGCACTCGAAGTGCGGGTGGACGCCGTTCGAGGGGTACGACGGCGTCTTCCCGGACCTGACGCTCCGGGGTGGTGACGTCGTCTACGACGGTGAGGCCGTCGTCGGCGACCCGGCCGGTGAGAACGTGCGGGCGTAACACGCTGACGTCGTGGTGGGGATCGACCCCCTGGACTTCCACTGCAGATCGGTCGGCAGGGCTCAGTGAGGGCGAACAGCCGGCACCCGTACTCCTGTTTTCCCCGCGCCGACGTGCCGGACGACCGCGATCCGACGCGGGACTCGCGTTAGGTCACGGCGGTCCTGGCCCCGCCTTCGTATATAAGGACTCACCTCGCTCAGAGCTGTCTGTCCTCGAGCACCGGGAACGTCGCTCTCGCGTCTCGCACTTCCCCGAGATCGACTTCCGCCCGCGCGGTTCCGGGATTCCGACCGGCGTTGGCCCGCTCGACGCCCCAGGGATCGATCACGACGCTCTCCCCGGCGAGGTCGACGCCGCCGACCGAGCCAGCGAGGTTCGCGGCGACGAGGATCGACTGGTTCTCGACCGACCGGGTCCGAGCGAAGAGGTGCCAGTGATCGAGCCGTTCGAGCGGCCACGCGGACGTGACGAGCAGCACCTCGACGCCGTCGTCGACGAGCGATCGATAGAGCGCTGGGAAGCGGAGGTCGTAGCAGGTCGTCAGCCCGACCGTCCCAAGTTCAGTCTCGACGACGCAGGGATCGGTCCCGGCCGTGAGCCGGCGCGCCTCCTCGGACTCGTAGCCGAAGAGGTGCATCTTCCGGTAGGTCGCGAGCAGGTCCCCGTCGGGGCCGAAGAACAGGGACGTGTTGTACCGTTCGTCACCGTCCCGTTCGAGGATGCTCCCGCCGTGGAGGTGGATCGACAGGTCGTCGGCGAGCGCGCTCAGTCGGTCCGTCGTCGGTCCCGGGACCGGTTCGGCGGCGTCGCCGTAAGCGTCGAACGCGAAGTATCCGACCGGCCATAGTTCCGGCAACACGACCAACGCCGCCCCCGCGTCGGCAGCGTCTCGGATCCGCGAGACGGCCCGATCGAGGTTCTCCTTCGGGGCGTTCTCCGCCGGCAGTTGCACGGCCGCGACGTCCATACCGCCACTCGTGTCGCGTCCCGCTAAAATCATCCGCCGGGAGGTCGGCACTGCTGGCGGACTGCGCCCGTGCGCGACCGATGCCGTCCGGCGAAAGGTATCTACCCCAGGCCGCCGCAGGGACCGATATGTCAGCTCCGTTCGTCGTCGTCGGTGGTGACGCGGCCGGCCTCTCGGCCGCGAGCAAGTGCCGTCGAACCGATCCCGACCGCGACGTCGTCGTCTTCGAGAAGGGCCAGTGGATCTCCTACGCACACTGCGGGACGCCCTACTTCGTGAAGGGCCAAGTCGACCGCCTCGAGGACCTGCTCTCGCTCTCACCCGCGGCGGTGGCGGAACGCGGCATCGACCTGCGCCGGGGCCACGAGGTCGTCGGCGTCGATACCGACTCACAGACGGTCTCCGTCCGAGCGGACGGCGAGACCTTTGAACAACCGTACAACGACCTCCTGATCGCCACGGGTGCCCGCGCGGTCGACGACCCGATCGAGGGGTCGTCGCTCGACCGGGTGTTCACGCTTCACGGACTCGATCACGCGGCGGCGATCCGGGCGTTTCTCACCCCGCCCGAGGAGTTCGCTGTCGCCGATCTCGGCGGCGGCGACGCGCTCGCTGCGGACGTGGTCGAGCGATACGGCGCGATGTCACCGCCGGAGCGGGTCGCAGTCGTCGGCGCCGGCTACGTCGGCGTCGAGATGGCCGAGGCGTTCGACGCCTGGGACGTGGACGTCCACCTCTTCCAGCGCTCCGAACGCCCGGTTCCGGGCTTCGGCGACGCCGTCGGCGACGCGGTCATCGCAGCGCTCGACGACGCGGGCGTCACGACCCACCTCGGCGAGGAGGTCGTCCGGCTCCGTGGCGGGGCCGGAGCCGTCGATACGGTTGTCTGTGACTCGGGCTCGACACTCGACGTCGACGCCGTACTCGTCGGGATCGGCATCCGCCCGAACGTGGCACTGATCGAGGACACGCCGATCGAACGCGGCGGGTCGGGGGCGATCGCCACCGACGCCTTCGGCCGCACTTCGGTCGACGACGTGTACGCCGCCGGCGACGTCGCGGAGATGCCCCACACCGTCACGGGCGAGGCGACCTGGGATCCCCTCGGACTGCCGGCGAACCGCGCCGGCCGGGCGATCGGCGCGACGGTGGCCGGGGATCCACAGCCCGTCGGCAGCGTCGCCGGTACGGCGATGGTCAAGGCGTTCGATCTCGAGTGCGGCCGGACCGGAATTCTGGACCACGACCGGGCCCGAGCGGCCGGCTTCGATCCGGTCTCGGAGACGATCACCGCCGGGTCGCGGTCGGGCTACTACCCTGACGCGGCCGAGACGACAGTCACCCTCGTCGCCGACCGCGCCACGGGCCGACTCCTCGGCGGTAGCATCGCCGGGACCGACCGAGCGGCCGTCCGCATCGACACCGTCGCGACGGCGCTCGGCGGTGAACTGACCGTCGGCGAACTCGAACGGCAGGACCTCGGCTACGCACCACCGTTTAGCCCGGTCTGGGATCCCGTGCTCGTCGCGGCGAAGGTGCTCAACGGGTCGCTCTGAGTCTCCGATTCAACTCCCGTCGGGTAGATAGTCGCCGCTCGCGATAGTGCTCGCGGCGAGAAGACGGGCCGGACGCGATTTGAACGCGCGACCGTCTGGTTAAAAGCCAGACGCTCTGCCGAACTGAGCTACCGGCCCTCACCGAGGCGTAACTACCGCCTGCTCATAAGGGTTTGCTCTTCGCGTGTGCCGGTCTGGCGACAAGAAGAACACATATTCATTCTTCGGGCGACGACACGAGACAACGTGTTCGGTGAGAACGATCCAGGAGCGTCCACTGGTGATACCAATGCGATGAATTCTCGCGCCCCGAGAGACGACGGCTCGACGACTCTGCAGACGATCCTCGTTCGCGGCGACGAGGCGCTCGCGTCGGCCGTCCGCGACGCGCTCGCGGATCGATCCCGGACCATCGACGTGGTCGTGACCGGCGACTCCTCGCCGCCCTCCCGTCCCCGACCCGACTGCGTCGTTTCCCGAAGCCGTCCTCAGTGCGGCGGATCAGCGATCACTGAGGCCGCCGTCGGTTCGGCCGCAGGCGACGGCGGTACGGAGGACGCGTCGACCGATCGGTTGACGCCGGTCGTGCTCTACCCGGAGCGTCCCGCCGACGACCTGGCGCGCCAGGCCGCGAACGACGCGACCGTCCGATACGTTCCGGAATCGATCGACACCGACGATCACGGCCTCCTCGCGGACGCCATCGACGCGTCTCTGTCCGCGACACCCGCAGACAGCGACCGGGACCGGGACGCGGCCGGTCGTGACTTGCTCGAGGCCACTGCCGAACTCGCCGACGTGGGTGGCTGGGCGTTCGACGCCCGCACCGAGACGCTCACGTGGACGG
This sequence comes from Halobellus clavatus, assembly GCF_900107195.1. GTDB lineage: Archaea > Halobacteriota > Halobacteria > Halobacteriales > Haloferacaceae > Haloquadratum > Haloquadratum clavatum. Next base: position 653,834 of record NZ_FNPB01000001.1, on the reverse strand, counting down.
CCGAGACCTACCGACTGCACGGCATCGACCGATCGTTCGAACCGACGCTCGAACAGGCGATCGAGTGCTATCACCCTGCGGATCGCGCGGCGGTCCGGACCGACATCGAGGCCGCACTCGAGGGCGAACGGTTCGACTCGACGTACCGACTCGTCCGCGCGGACGGCGAGATGCGGCAGGTCCGGTCGAGAGGACGGCCGGTCGTCGCCGCCGGTGAGGTCGTCGGTGTCCGCGGCGCGTTCCAGGACGTCACCGATCGGAAGCGACCCGAGGCCGCCGCCCGGCGATTCAAGCGGGCGGTCGAGGCCGCCGGGCACGCGATCTTCATCACCGACCGGACGGGGACCATCGAGTACGTCAACCCCGCGTTCGAGGACGTGACCGGGTACGCCCCCGAGGAGGTGATCGGGGAGGATCCGTCCCTGCTCAAATCCGGCGAGATGGACCAGGCGTACTACGCGGACCTCTGGAGCACGATTCTCTCCGGCGAGGTGTGGTCCGAGCCGATCCTCAACGAGCGCAAATCCGGCGAGCACTACCACGCCTCCGAAACGATCGCCCCGATCACCGGCGACGATGGCACCGTCGAGGGGTTCGTCGCCATCCAGACCGACATCACCGAGCAGGTCCACACCCGCGAGCGACTGGAGACATTCAGAGAGATCGCGAATCGACTGGAGGACCCGATTATGCTGCAGGACTGCGACGGGAACTTCGAGGTCGTCAACGACGCCGTCGTCGAGTACGCCGGCCTCCCGCGCTCGGACCTCATCGGTGACGACGAGTTCGCGTTTATGGATCCGACGACCGCGCGTGCGGTCGACGACCGCAAGCGGGAGGTCCTCGAATCCGAACGGTCGATCGACTACGAGATCACTCCCACGTTCCCGACGAAAGGCCAGCGATCGTTCGTCACGACGCGGTACCCGCTCTACGACGAGGACGACGAGATCGACGGGATGGTCGCCATCTGTCGCGACATCACCGACCGGGCCGAGCGCGAGCACCAACTTCGGGTGCTCGACCGCATCCTGCGACACAACCTCTACAACAAGATGAACCTCATCTTGGGGCACGCCGAACTGCTCGAAGATCGCACCAGCGGCGAGGCGCGCCACTCGGCACAGCAGATCCGTTCGGCCGGGGCTGACCTCGTCGAACTCGCCGACAAGGAGCGTCGAATCGTCGATCTCCTCACGGACGAGACGGAGTGTCAGGACCTCTCGCTGCAGTCAGTGGTCGAAGACGTCGTCGCGGATCTCGAAGCCGAGTACCCGGACCGTGAGGTCGCTGTCGAGTGCTCGGAGCCGTTCGTGGTCAGCGCGATCCCGGAGATCCGCGACGCGATCGCGGAGCTCGTCGAGAACGCCTTCATCCACGCGGGCGACGACGTCGACGTGACCGTCCGCGTCGGTCGCGAGGACGACCGGGTCGTCGTGACCGTCTCCGACACCGGCTCGGGAATCCCCGAGATGGAACAGCGGGCGGCACAGGGTCCCGGCGACATCACGCCGCTGTTCCACGGCTCGGGACTGGGGCTCCAGTTCGTCTACCACGTGGCGAAGCGGTCCAACGGCTCGGTCCGCTTCGAGTCGCCCGGCGGCGTCGACGCTGCTGCCGGTGACGACGGCGACACTGTTGACGCGGCCGACGACGCTGCTGCCGCTACCGGCGGCGTCGTCTCTCTCTCGCTGCCGACGGCCGACTCCGGCGACGACCCGGCGTGACCGACTCGGCTCCCCCGCGTCGACGAACCCACTACTCGGGCGTAACGGATTCCTCGTCGAAGTACGTCCGCAGGGCCTCCGAGACCATCTCACCGGGCTCTCTGTTCTCGATCGAGGCCCGCCGTCGAAGCTCGCGGTAGACGTCGATCGGGAGCGAGAGTTCGAGCTGTCCCAGTTCGATGCCGCGGGCGGCGAGCGCCTCCGCAGCGCTGGTGTCGCCGTCGATCTCGCTGGCGATCCGCCGCACCTGCCGCACGGTGAGATCAGCGTCGACGACCGCCCACGCGAGGTCGAAGCGGTCGACTCCCGAGACGCGCGCGATGTGCTTCGCAGCCGTCGGCGCGATATCACCGCGCGCGACGTGCCGGCGGATCGCTTGCGGGAGGTCGTGGACGCGGGCCCACTTCCGGACGAACGACACCGAGACGTCGCCGCCGGCGCGCTTGACCGCCTCCTTGTAGGAACCGACTCCCCTGACGAGCGCGGCACACGCTGCGGCCCCGCGGAGCATGTAGACGTTGTCCGCGGCGCCGACGGTGTTCTGTGAGAATGCGAGTACCGTCTCGGCCGCCTCGGCGACGCTCTCGGGGTCCTCAGGGTCGAACCCGACGGCCTCTTTCGCCCGCTCACCGGTGACGGCGGGGTCGGCACGGACGACCGGCCGGCCGACCGGCTCTTCGCGATCGGCTGGCAGGCGTCGGTCTGTGTCGGCGTCGTCGGGCATCGTCGAATCTACGTAGCGAGTCCGGAAGTAAAAGGCTCCCTCCGTCGAGTGGCCGGGGCGAGCGTTGTCAGTTCGTTGGTCGATCCGGCGCGAGCGGTGGAACGCTCGTCTCGACCGGCACCCGCGTCACTCGTCGCGTCCGTCAGAGAGGTGCTCCCAGATCTCAGTGCAGCCGGCGCCGTCCGCCAGGTCGTCGAGGTGGCTCGTCTCGGCCTCCTCGTCGGCGCTGTCCTCGGCGTCGGTGCTCGGGTCGCTATCGCTCGCGTCGTCGTCGAATTCCATCTTTTGGCTCATTGGCGACTGCTCGCATCGCGGGCCGACTCGCTGTCGGTTGCATCGGGATCGGCGTCGGTCTGTGCTGTCGCGTAGAGTTCCGGGGCGACGTCGGCCGGGGCGTGTTGCCGCGCCCCCGCCGTCGCCGTTCGGTCAGCGATCGGGACTGAGTCGGTCATCAAATACCCATACGGAGTCAACCCGCATAAGGGCCGCCTCAGGCGTAAATCGAACCACTACTCCCGGATACCGGAAGGGAGTTCCGGCATCTCCGACGCGCTTTCGGAGGCAAAATCGACTGACTGCAGGTAGATTTACCCCGATCCCGGTGTCAGCGAACGCGTCGCAGTTTGTGACCGCCGTCAGAGACGGGACCGTGGGGCCCCTATCGGGGATGTGACCACTCGACTTCGGATCCTCGACGACGGCGCGTGGCTCTCTGTCGACGACACGCGGCGGGTGAGCGTGAGCGAACTCTGGCGGCTTGACAGCACGGAATTCTGCGACTGCGACCTGGCTGATCTGGTCGTCGAGAACTTCCAAGCGGTCGGTGTCGACGGTCCGATCGTCGAGGTTCGTGTCTACGGCCAGTGCATCACCTGCGGCACGAAGTCGACGACCGGGTGGATCCCCGTGGGCCGGATCGTCGACGGCGAATTCACCGATCTGGAACGCGAGAGCGTCCTCTCCGCCCACTCCGAAGGGTGATCGCGGGGAAGGAGCAACAATCTCCGGGAGGCGGGAGCAGCGGGAAGGGTTGACGCCAGGCGTTCCTCTTTGAAGGTGGGGGTGTTGTAGACGATAACGATGCCAACGGACGTCGAAAACTGGAAATCCGAGGTCTACGGAAACGAAATACGCGAACACCTCTTCCGCTTCGCCGAGGAGGGCTTCGAGACCATCCCCGACGACGAGCGGGACGCCTGGTTCGAGCGCTTCAAGTGGTGGGGACTGTACCACCAGCGGAACGGACAGGAAGGCTACTTCATGATGCGGATCGGGACGCCGAACGGCGTGCTCGAACCCGGACAGCTGCGCGTCGTCGGCGAGATCGCCGACGAGTACGCCCGCGGGCCGGGCACGAACCCGATCTTCGGCGAGTCCTACGCCGACTTTACGACGCGGCAGTCGATCCAACTCCACTGGATCCAACTCTCGGACGTCCCGGCCGTCTTCGAGAAACTGGAGGCGAACGGGCTCTCGACCCAGCAGGCGTGTGGCGACTCCTGGCGGAACATCGTCGGGAACCCCGTCGCGGGCAAGGACGGACAGGAGGTCATCGACGCCTGGCCCGTCATCCGCGACCTCAACGAGACGTTCAAGGGCAACGACGACCACTCGAACCTCCCGCGAAAGTGGAAGGTCTCCGTCACGGGATCGGCCGACGGTTCCGGCCAAGGCGACATCAACGACCTCGCCTTCGAGCCAGCATACAAGGAGATCGACGGCGAGGACGAAGTCGGCTTCAACGTCCGCGTCGGCGGCGGCCTCGCGCGTAACGAGCCCCGACTGGCCCGCGACATCGACGTCTGGGTCTCTCCGGATCAGGTCTCCGACGTCGCCGGCGGTCTCTCGGCGCTCTTCCGCGATAACGGTGACCGCGAGGACCGCTACAACGCCCGGATCAAGTTCCTCGTCGACGAGTGGGGCCCCGAACAGGTCCGCGAGACGCTTCAGGAGGAGTACGTCGACTTCGAGCTCCGCACCGCCGGCCGCGACGTTCGCGAGGAGTACACCTACAACACTGGCGAGGGCGAGCGAAACGACCTCATCGGCGTCCACAAGCAGAAGGACGGCACGAACTTCGTCGGGCTGAACGTCCTCGTGGGACGGATGGGTGCCGACGACGTGCTGGAACTGGCCGACCTCGCCGAGGAGTACGGCTCCGGTGAGGTCCGCCTCTCGCAGCGCCAGAACGTCATCGTCACCGACGTCCCCGACGAGGAACTCGACGACTTCCTCGCGGAGGACCTCCTCGAACACTACTCGCCGGATCCGTCACCGTTTATGCGCGGCTCGATCGCCTGTACGGGCACGGAGTTCTGTTCGCTCTCGATCGTCGAGACGAAGAACCGGCAGGTGCGGTTCGCGCGCTGGCTGAAACAGCACGTCGACCTCCCCGACGACGTCGACGAGTTCCACATCCACCTCTCGGGCTGTACGGCCTCGTGCGCGCAGCCGCAGATCGCCGACGTGAGTCTCCGCGGTATGAAGACACGCAAGAACGGCGAGGCGGTCGAGGCCCTCGACGTCGGTCTCGGAGGCGGCCTCGGCGACGAGCCGCAGTTCGCCCGCTGGGTCACCCAGCGCGTCCCCGTCGACGAGGTGCCGGGTGCGATCGCGAACCTGATCGAGTCGTTCGCCGCGGAGCGCAACGAGGGCGAGTCCTTCCGCGCGTTCGTCGACCGCCACGACGACGAGGAACTCGACGCGTTCGTCGAACCCGAAGAGACGGACTACGAAGACCCGATGATGCACAACACGAAGATGACCTGGTACCCGTACGCCGAAGACGACGGGATGGACGCCAGCCCGCCGACGCCGGCTGACGACTGAGCCGGTCGCGCTCGCTCGGCGACCCGCCGCACCCGACGTCCGGAGCGGTACCGACTTGCCGCTCGACCGCGTTACGCCACTATGCCAAACCGCCTGCTCAGAGTCAACGCCTACACGACACTCGATCTCGTCGACGCCGCCGCCCGCGGCCACGACTTCGAAGACGAAGCCGTCGCGGTGCTGAACGTCACGTCGCCGCGCGAGAACCCCGATCACGTGCAGTTCCAACTGGAACTCGACAACAGCCAACTGGAGTCGATACCCGCCCACGCAGACGAGGTGACGCTCTCGCCGGAGGAGGCCCGGACGATCGCCGACGCGCTCGACTCACACGCCGACAAGGTCGAGGCGCATCTCGACGGCGCAGACGACGAGTAACCCCGCCCGGTTCGGGCCGCGCTGCTCGTCTCACTGCCGCTCGAAGCCGTCGCCCCCGGTCTTCGTCGCGCGCGCTGTCCATCCCGTCGAGACAGCGTCGAGAACCGGGGGCGACCTGAGTGACCCCGCGATGGACCCCGAAAACACCGCTGAGGCGGGATCGGTCTCCTGGAGCGACCTCGCCCCCGAGAGCAAGCGGCCGCTTCTGACGCCTGTTCAGGAGGAATCGTCGCAGCGACCCAGCACTTTCGAATCAAACGATCCGGCGCGCAGAAACTCACGGTATCGAAGTGGAAATGGAAGTAAGTGAGGGCCCCGTTTCTTCTAGTGGTGAGTCCGATGCAACAACAGTACTCCTCGCGTTGGGTCGTCGGTGGCCTCGTCGCACTCGGTGCGCTGGTCCTGTTTGCCCCACTCCTGCTCGGTGCAGGTGGCGGCACGATGGCCTGGGGCGGGATGACGAGCGGGACCGGCGGGATGGTGGGGCCGATGCACAGCATCCCGATGATGGACGGCACGATGAGCCGGACGGGCACGGGTGGCTGGTGGCTCCTGCTCGCCGCACTGTGGCGCGTCCTGGTCCTCGGGGTGATCGTCGGGGGTGGCTACCTCCTCTATCGCGCACTCAGCACTGACGGCGTGGCGGCGGGCGCGACTGACCCGGCTCAGGAGTTACGGGACGCGTACGCGCGCGGTGACCGCTCCGACGAGGAGTACGAGCGCCTCGAAGACGAGTGACCTGCGCTCCGCCAGCCCGGTTGGCGTCGCTGTCCCGCTACACAGACGCGTCGTAGCCCGCGTCGTCGACGGCCGTGAGCAGGTCCTCGAGGGCGGCCCCGCCCTCGATGGTCGCCGATTCGGTCCCGCGATCGGCCGGCGCGGACTCGACGCCCGGCACCGACGCCAGGGCGTCTTCGACGGTCTGCTCGCAGTGTCCGCAACTCATTCCTTCGACGGTGATCGTCTGCGTCATCGTTTCGATAGACGGGCCGCTCTCTTTGGCCGACTTTCGTTTCCAAGATGAGGATCTCGCGCTGAAACGCTTTGGAAACGAAAGCGATATGGGAAAATTCCTTCCGAGTACGGACCGTCCGGCCGGTATGGCCTCTCTCGACGAGACGGACGTACAGATCCTCGAACTCCTGGTGGAAAACGGCCGCCGCCCGTTCAGCGACATCGCAGAGCGCGTCGACCTCTCGCCGCCGGCGGTCTCAGACCGGGTCGAACGGTTGCGCGAATCCGGCGTCATCCGGCGTTTCACCGTCGACGTCGACCGCTCACAACTCCGTGCGGGCGTGCCCGTGCTCGTGACGCTCGACGTCCCGTCCGACGCCGTCGACGCCGTCCGCGAGGACGTCGTCGCCGCCGAACCGACAGAGCACGTCTTCGTCACCGCCGAGGGTGACGTCGTCTTCCACGCGCGACTGCGCGCCGACGCCGTCCGCGAGCAACTCGACGGACTGGTGGACCTCTCGCGGATCGACGACTACGCGGTGACCGTCGTCGGCGACGTTGAGTGGAGCCCCGCCGTCGGCGGCGCGGAGTTCGCGCTCTCGTGTGCGGAGTGCGGCAACACCGTCACGAGCGAAGGCCGCAGCGAGCGGTTCGACGGCGAGCAGTACCACTTCTGTTGCCCATCGTGTCTGGCGCAGTTCCGCGACCGCTACGAGCAGTTCGAGGCGGGCGCGGATTGAACACGGCTGAACGAAAATCGCGATCGGCTTTCGATTCGAAGGTTTCGATCCGGACTGACCCGAACTCTCGAAAGCGCAATCGCAGTAAGAGAGGGACCCGTATCTAGACATAAGATGAGTACCCGAACGATCACCCTCGACGTCAGGGGAATGTCCTGTGCGAACTGCTCTCAGACGGTGCAGGGCGCGCTGACGGACCTCGACGGCGTCGACGACGCGTCGGTGAACGTCGCGACCGACGAGGCGACGGTGACGTACGACCCCGAGGTGGTGTCGCTCGGGGCCGTCTACGAGGCGATCTCGGCGGCCGGGTACGACCCGGTCTCGGAGACGGTCTCGATCGGCATCACCGATATGACCTGTGCGAACTGCGCGCAGACGAACCAGACGGCGCTGGAGTCGACGCCCGGCGTCGTCAGCGCCGACGTGAACTTCGCGACCGACGAGGCGCAGGTGACGTACGCCCCCGGTGAGATCTCGATGGAGGACCTCTACGACGCCATCGAGGCGGCCGGCTACGCGCCCGTCCGCCAGTCCAGCGACGCGGGCGGCGACGGTGCGGCGGCGGACGGCGATGCGGACGCCCGCGACGCGGCCCGCAACGCCGAGATCCGCCGACAGAAGCGTCTGACGCTGTTCGGGGCCGTACTCTCGCTCCCGCTCGTCGGGCTGCTCGCCATCCACCTCTTCGCTCCCAGCCTGGTCCCCGAGACCATCCCCGGCACTGGCCTCCCCTTCGGCTGGGTCGCGTTCGCGCTCGCGACGCCCGTCCAGGTCGTCCTCGGACGCGAGTTCTACGAGAACAGTTACACGGCGCTCGTCCGGAACCGCACGGCCAATATGGACGTGTTGATCGCGCTCGGATCGACGACGGCGTACGCGTACTCCGTGATTGCGCTCGTCGGGATCCTCCCGAACGCGGGGCTGTACTTCGACACGGCCGCGCTGATCCTCGTCTTCATCACGCTCGGGAACTACCTCGAGGCGCGCTCGAAAGGCCAGGCTTCCGAGGCGCTCCGCTCACTGCTCGAGATGGAGGCCGACACGGCCACACTCATAGACGCGGACGGCGAGGAACGCGAGGTGCCCCTCGACACGGTCGAGGTCGGCGACCGGATGAAGGTCCGGCCGGGCGAGAAGATCCCGACCGACGGCGTGGTCGTCGACGGCGAGAGCGCGGTCGACGAGTCGATGGTGACCGGCGAGTCCGTCCCCGTCTCGAAGGAGTCGGGCGACGAGGTCGTGGGCTCGACCGTGAATCAGAACGGCGTGCTCGTGGTCGAGGCGACGAAAGTCGGCGCCGACACCGCGATCCAGCAGATCGTCCAGACGGTCAAGGAGGCCCAGTCGCGACAGCCCGAGATCCAGAACGTCGCCGACCGGATCTCGGCGTACTTCGTGCCCGCAGTCATCGTGAACGCGCTCTTCTGGGCCGCGGTCTGGGCGCTCTTCCCCGAGGCGCTCGCGGGCTTCGTCGACGCGCTCCCGCTGTGGGGCGTCGTGGCCGGCGGGCCGGCGGTCGCCGGCGGCACCGTCTCCACGTTCGAGTTCTCTGTGCTCGTCTTCGCTTCCGCCGTCCTGATCGCCTGTCCCTGTGCGCTCGGTCTGGCGACGCCGGCAGCGACGATGGTCGGCACCTCGATCGGCGCACAGCACGGGGTCCTGTTCAAGGGCGGCGACATCTTAGAGCGCGTCCGCGACGTCGACACCGTCGTCTTCGACAAGACGGGGACGCTGACCAAGGGCGAGATGTCGCTGACGGACGTGGTCGCGCTCGATGCGACCCCCGACGGCGGTCAGCTCCGCGATCCCGACGCGGCCGACGAGGAGCCCGACGACACGGAGACGGAACTCCTCCGGCTCGCCGCGGCCGCCGAACAGCACAGCGAGCACCCGCTGGCCCGTGCGATCGTGGCCGGAGCCGAGGAACGGGGTCTCGACATCCCCGAGGCGACGGACTTCGAGAACGCGCCCGGGCGGGGCGTTCGCGCTACGGTGGCGGGAGCGGCACCGGCCGCTGCGGAACGATCCAGCGGCGACGGAGCAGCGTCACGAGGCGAGGCGACCGTCCTGGTGGGCAACCGCCGGCTCCTCGACGAGGCCGGGATCGACCCGAGCCCCGCCGAAGCGGCGATGCAGCGGCTGGAATCCGAGGGGAAGACCGCGATGCTCGTCGGGCGGCTCTCGGACCCTGCGGCGAGCGGCGATGCGGACGCCGGGACGGACGCGACGGGCGAACTCTTAGGCGTCGTCGCCGACGCCGACACGGTCAAAGAGCGCGCGGCTGAGGCCGTAGCGGCCCTCCACGAGCGCGGCGTCGACGTGCACATGATCACCGGCGACAACGAACGGACCGCGCGTGCCGTCGCTTCCGACCTCGGGATCGACCCCGAGAACGTCCGCGCGGAGGTCCTGCCCGAGGCGAAGGCCGACGCGGTCGAGTCGATCCAGGACGGCGGCCGGAACGCGATGATGGTCGGTGACGGCGTCAACGACGCGCCGGCGCTGGCGGCCGCCTTCGTCGGGACCGCGATCGGCTCCGGCACCGACGTCGCGATCGAGGCCGCCGACGTGACGCTGATGCGCGACGAGCCGACCGACGTGGTGAAGGCCATCCGGATCTCGGCCGGGACGCTCTCGAAGATCAAGCAGAACCTCTTCTGGGCGCTCGGGTACAACACCGCGATGATTCCGCTGGCCTCGCTCGGCCTGCTCCAGCCGATTCTCGCGGCGGGCGCGATGGCGCTGTCGTCGGTATCGGTGCTGAGTAACAGCCTGCTCTTCCGCCGCTACACGCCCGATCACGACTACCGGCTGCTCGGCGTGCTGCGCGGCCGGGAGTAATCGGGGCACACATATTTCCGGCTCGGTCGGTCGATTCTTCCGCACAACCGAACGGATTTGCCCACTGAGTCCGAACCCAGCGTCGATGACAAAAGTCGACGTCTCCCTCCCTGCGGAGGCGCAATCGAACGTCGATGCGTTCATCGACGAAGTCGACGACCGACTCGCATCGGACGAGGACACCTGCCGGGTCGTCACCGAGACGCTCGTCGACCTCCACGGGGACCGCGAGGCGTACGAGCGCTGGCAGGCCGGCGAGGAACTCTCGCCCGCCGAGCGGGTCCGACTCCAGGGATACGATCCCTGTAACGCGACGCTCGAATCGGAGTACTACGCCGAAAAAGACGACGAGCGATTCCCCGAATCGAAGTATCTCCAGTGGCTCTGGCGGCAGTTCGACGCGACGCCGATGGCCGACAACGTCGGGTTCGCACTCCAGTTTCGGGCGATGCTCGCGAATCATCTCTTCGAGGACTGCGGCGACAACTGTCGGTTCTTCAAGGGGATCACGTTCACCTACGGCCACAACATCTCCGTCGGTGACAACGTCGTGATCCACGACGACGTCCACCTCGACGACCGGGGCAAACTCACGATCGGCGACCGCGCGTCGATCTCCGACGACGTCCACCTCTACAGTCACGATCACGACGTCGTCGATCAGACCGAAGTCGCGAACTACCACACGATCGTCGGGGAGGACGCCCGCGTCACGTACGACGCGATGGTCCGCGCCGGGTGTCGGATCGGCGAGAACGCCATCGTCGGTGCCCGCTCGGTCGTCCAGGGCGACGTCCCCGATCATCACATCGCCGCGGGTATTCCCGCGAAGAGCCTGAACGTGAAGAACGGCTGGGAGTCCGTCGCCGACCCCATCCAGGACCGCCTCACCACCCGTCAGGAGGAGCGCCGGATCGAGTACGACCTCCCCGCGGACCTCGACGATTTCGACGAGTTCGAACGGGAGTTGACGCCGCCGGATCGCTCCTAATCGGCGCGGTCACCGTCCGTCTCACACGCTGCCGTCGTCGCCTGCCTGCCACGCCTCCTGACTCCCGGCGGCGTCCGACCGCGGGAGTCGCACCACGAACGTCGTGCCGGTGGAGTCGTTGTCCTCGATCCGGATGTCCCCACCGTACCCTTCGATCAGCGTCCGCACGAGCGAGAGCCCACCGCCGCCGTCTCCGTCCTCTGACGGCTCGAAGAGCGTCTCCTTCTGTGCGTCGGGGATCCCCGGGCCGTTGTCGCTGATCCGCAACACGACGTCGTTCGGTTGCCGTTCGACGACGATCTCGATTTTCGGCTCGTCGGCGTCGTTGTGTTCGGCGGCGTTCTCGAGGAGGTTGTCCACGACCGACCGGAGGCCGGCGTTCGCCGTGACCGACGCCCGATCCGGGACGTCGGTGACGACCGAGACGTCGAACGCGTTCGTTACCTGTGCGGCCATCTCGCTGACCACGGCGGTCAGCTCGACCGGTTCGAGGTCGGGTTCGCCGATCAGCGTGTTCGTGATCGCTCGCGTGGTTTCGATGCGTGCGAGCGCCTCGCTGGATTTCTCGACGATGACTTTCGACGTCTCGCTTCGGCGGTCTCCGTCCCCGCTTTCGCCGTCGAGCAGTCCGGCGTGGCCGCGGATCACGTTCAGATCGTTGCGGAGGTCGTGTCGGATGAGGCTGTTGACGAACGACAGCGCGTCGGTGACCGTCTGTGCCCGACGGGCGTCCATCCGCGCTCGGACGTTGTAGTATCCGGCGATCGCTCCGGCCAGCGCTCCCGCTTCGGCCGCGATCAACAGCGGGAAGACCGGTTCGGCGAGCGTCCGGCCCTCGACGAGTCGGATCAGGTAGGTCGCCCCGATCACCGCGACAAACAGGGCGCTCCCGCCGAGACACCAGGCGAGAATCAGTCGGTGGTCCCGCCCGGAAAATCCGCGTCCGGAGAGCCAGTATCCGAGATACGCGAGCCCGAGTGCCGGAACCCCATCGAGTACGACTGCGGCGAGCGGGCCGTTCACGCTTCCGACGACCGCCAGTTCCCGACCGTGGTGGACGAGCGCCGTGATGAACAGCGCCGCCCCGAACCCGACGATGAGCCACGGGTGCGGATGCCGGAGGCTTCGATCCATACTCACACGTTACGGCTGCCTGTGATGAGTGCTTTGACACCGATATCGCACGGACCTTCTACGTGGGTACGTCAGCGTGTGACTACAGCGCGTGCGCCGGCCGGGAGTCCCGCGAGCGAACACCGCGGTCGAAGGGACGTCGGCCGGGAGCCGATCGGAGGGAGTGCGCCGGCCGGGAATTGCACCACGGTCGCGCCGCTGGCGTCGCTCCCGACGCTCCCTGATTCAATTCCCACCGCAGCGATTTCGCTGCTCACTTCGGTCGCAACAGCAATGCGCCGGCCGGGAATTGAACCCGGGCTAGTGGCTTGGGAAGCCACTGTCCTACCACTGGACCACCGGCGCTCGGGGCTGTCTCGCACTCGAAACAGAGCCACAGCCGAGACTTAAGGATGACGGAAGTCAGTGCACAGACGTCGTCTCCGACGGCTTCGGCGGGTACCCCTGACGAAGACTCATCGAGCGTCCTCGACCACGGCGGACGCGGACGATTCGGCCGCTGGGGAGGGGTCCGTTCCATCCTCGTCGTCACCATCGACTTGCATTCTGTGGACCGATCCTGCCTGGAAGGACGGTAAGACGACGAAACCTCCAATACGAGTGCCGCAGACGATTGCGTATCGTGCGTGCCGTGCGTCTTCACAGTCGGTTGCCGAACGGTTCGGAGAGCCCCGGTGAACGGGGTTCGATGCTCCCTCCAGTGGGCATCTATGACTCACTCCCGTGGTCAACCTCGCCGTTTCCGTTGATGCTTGACTCACACGCGAACCACGCTCGAACGATGCTCAACTGCCGATCAGACCGATGATCCCCCGCCTCACCGCGCTCTCCGAAACGTACGTTTCGCTCGACGACACTCCGTTCGACGCCAGGACGTTCACCAGGCTGTGGCTGCTCGCGCTGGCGACCTACGGCGTCGGCGACGTCGTCACGACGATCGCGCTCATCGAGTACAGCCCGACCGTCTCGGAGGCGAACGCGCTGATCCGACTCAGTATCGACCACCTCGGACTCCTGGGGCTCGTCCTCCTGAAGTACCTCGCGTTCGGGGTCGCGATCGGGATCTCGCTGCTCGGCGCGGCCGACGCCGACCGCTTCCTCTACTACCTCCCCCCGATCGTCCTGTCGCTCGCCGGTGCGTTCACGACTGTCTACAACGCCCGGCTGATGCTCGGATGAGCCCGGACGGTTTCTGCCCCTACAGATCGAGCCCCTCGCTGTGGCTGTGTTCTTCGGCGGGGAACGATCCCGACACCACGGCGTCGCGGTAGGCTTCGATCGCCTCGCGCATCTCCGTCCGAACGTCACCGAAGGCCGCCGCGAACGGCGGCACCGACGCCGAGAGCCCGACCGCGTCGTCGATGACGAGGACCTGGCCGTCGGTATCGGGGCCGGCCCCGATCCCGATGACGGGCATCTCGACCGCTTCGGTCACCGCTTTGCCGACTTCCCGCGGGACGTGTTCTAGCACGAGCGAGAACGCACCCGCCGCTTGGTGTGCCTCGGCGAGGTCGATGATTTCTGCGGCCCGCTCCTCGGTCGTCCCTTGGCGAGTGTACCCGCCGATGCCGTGGACGTGCTGGGGAGTCAACCCCAGGTGCGCCATCACGGGAATCCCCAGTTGCGTCAGCCGTTCGGTCAGGTCGACGGTGTGCGGCCCCGACTCGATCTTGACCGCTTGCGCGCCCGACTCTTTCAGCAGTCGGCCGGCGTTTTCGAGACTCTGTGCCGTCTCGACGCCGTAGGAGAGAAACGGCAGGTCAGTGACGACCAGCGTATCGTCGGTCGCGCGGGTCACGGCATCGGTCGCGCGGGCCACGTCGTCCATCGTGACCGGGAGCGTCGAGTCGTATCCGAGCGTCGCGTTCCCCAGGCTGTCGCCGACGAGGATCACGTCGATGTCGGCCGCCTCCACCAGTTCGGCCGTCGCGGCGTCGTAGGCGGTGAGTACCGTGATCGCCTCGTCTTGTTCCCGTATGCTCGCGACTGTGGTCATACGTGACGTATCTCTCAGCGGGGACTTCAATGGCTACGCTCCGGCGCTGTGTCTGCGTTCGCCCCCGACTCGACGGTCGGTTAGGCGTCGATCGCCCGCAGTCCCCGCTCGGCCTCCCAGGCGCGCAGCAGCGTCCACAGCGTCCGGTTCGTCGGGACGTCGATCCCGTGCTCCCGTGCGCGCTCGACCACGTAGCCGTTGATCACGTCGATCTCGGTCCGCCGCGCCGCCTGCACGTCGGCGTACATCGACGACTCGTTTTCGGCCGTCGCCGTGACGACTTCCCCGACCGCGTCAACGAGCGCCTCATCGCTCAGCGTGACGCCCTCAGCCCGGGCCGTCGCCCCGACCTCACGGGCGATCGGTTCGACGAGGTCGGTGCCAGGCTCGTCCCCGAGTGCGCCGTTCTCCACGCGAGCCAGCGCCGTCGTCGGGTTGATAGCGGCGTTCACGGCCAACTTCTCCCAGAGTCGCCGGCGGATTCCGGCCCCGTCCACCACGTCGACCTCCAACCCGGCCGCGGTCATCGCCGCGCCGACCGTCGCAGCGGTCTCGTCGTCACCACGCGGCGCCCAGGGCCCGACGGCGATCTCGCCGGCCCCGTTCCAGACGACCTCGCCGGAATCCGTCCGGACCGCGCCGTAACTGGTCGTCCCGCCCAGCACCGGACAGTCCAGATACCCGGCGAGCGTCTCCTCGTTTCCCATCCCGTTCTGGAGCGAACAGACCGCGTCGAACTCCCCCGTTCGGAGTTCCCGTGCGGCCGCCTCGGTGTCGTAGGCTTTCACCGTCACCAGCACGAGGTCCGCTGCCAGGTCGGTCCCGTCGGTCGTCGCCTGCGGTTCGACGGTGAACGACTCGATCCCCTCGACCCGGAGGCCGCGGCGACGGATCGCGGACACGTGGGGGCCCCGACCGACGAGCGTCACGTCGTGGTCCGGGACGCGTGCGAGGAGCGCACCGAGGAGGCTTCCGATGCTCCCCGCGCCGAAGACGACGATCTCCATACGGGAGCGTCCGCCCCGGATTCAAAAAGCCGTTCCGCAAGGGCTGCGTGCTCCCGGCCGCTCGGAAGTGTACGTACGTCCACAGATGTCCCGCAACGGGTGAGTATTAGTGTCCACAGCGGGTATACGTTACTGATGACCACGAATCAGGCGGTTCTGCGAGAGGACGCACCGCTCGACCTCCGGCTCTCGGACGCGGAACTCGAATCCACCACGGAGCACCTCACTGCGTTTCTCGAAGGCGTCGTCGACGACGCCGGTGCCGACGGTGCGGTACTCGGCCTCTCCGGCGGGATCGACAGTACGACCGTCGCGTACCTCGCAGTGGAAGCGCTCGGGGCCGAACACGTCCACGGCCTCGTGATGCCCAGCGTCGTGAACACCGAGGACAATATGAGCGACGCCGAGTGGGTCGCTCAGGAACTGGGCATCGAGTACGATGTCGTCGAGATCCAGCCCATCGCCGAGTCGTTCTTCGACGCGATCCCCGAGGCCGCGGACGATCGAACGGCCGCGGGCAACGTCTACGTCCGCACTCGTGCGGTACTGAACTACTTCGTCGCCAACTACGAGAACAAGGTCGTCCTCGGCACGGGCAACCGCTCGGAGGCGATGACGGGCTACTTCACGAAGTACGGCGACCAGGCGGTCGACTGTAACCCCATCGGCAACCTCTACAAACAGCAGGTCCGCCAGCTCGCGGCCCACCTCGGCGTCCCCGAGGAACTGGTGACGAAGACGCCCTCCGCGGAGATGTGGAGCGGCCAGACCGACGAGGAGGAGATGGGGCTCGATTACGACACCCTCGACGCGGTGCTCGCACTCCACATCGACGGCCCGCTGTCGACGGCCGCGACCGTCCGGCAACTCGACGTCACCGAGGCGCAGGTCGAGCGCGTCGTCGAACTGTACGAGGAGAGCGTACACAAGCGGTCGATGCCGCCGGCCCCGGAACCGCTCTACCGCTAAGTCTGCGCTCCGCCTGTCGTCGGTACCGCACTGCGAGACGCTTCTTTACCGGTCACCGACACCTCACCGCGAGGCTTTTCTCCGACGGTCGTCGATCTTCTCCAGATGCGACTCGGAATCCTCGGCACCCTCCAGTTGGCGGGCACGCTGATCTTCGCCGCGCCGGTCGGAATCTTCGGGATCTCCCGGTTGCTCGACGGGGAGACGCTTCTGGGGGTGGGCGCGGTGGCGATCGCTGCCGGGATGGTGTTGCTCCCGCAGTATCTCACCACGCCGGGCGACATCCCGGCGAAAGTGGGGGAACGCGTCGCCGGCGCGGTCGTCAAACAACCGGACGACGACGAGGACTGACACCGCAAGCCGCACGTACTGATCCGATCGGCTGCGCGGACTCACTCGGCCGGCCGCGGCGAGAACGACCACGTCGCCTCGCCCAGGCGGTCGATCCCGTCTTCCCTGACGGCGACCAGTCCGCCGAGGGCGACGCTCCCGTAGTCGGGGTCAGACACGCGCGGCGTGACCGCGACGACCGACCCCGGCTCGACCGTCTCGCCACCCGACCGCGGTCGTTCCCGCGGCGTGAGTCCCACGCCGTGAACGGCGTCTCCGGGGCCGGTGCCCTCTCCGCCCGGATCGAAGCCGAACGCGGTGACCTCGGCGTCGGCTTCGCGTCGCACCTCGCTGATGGTCACGCCGGGGGCGATCTCGCCGAGCGCGGCGTCGAGTGCCGACTCGACCGCGACGTAGGCGCGGCGCTCCCAGCCGCCGTCGCTGTCGACGACGAACGTCCGCGAGAGCGCACCGTGATAGCCGTGCGGCCCGTGCGGAGCCACGTCGATGCGGACCGGCTCGGCCACCCGAACGGCGGCGTCCGCGTCGCTCCTTCCGCCTCCAGGCACCTCTGGCTGTGCTGACGGTCCCGCAGTGACGACCGTGCGTCCGCCGGGCTGGACGCCCTGTCGGACGAGTTCCGCGTCGACTGCACGCCGCAGCCGTTCGGCGGTGAGCGCCCCGCCCTCCCAGCGGAGTTCGTCGTCCGCCGCCGAGGCGGCCGCGAGCACCGACGCCCCGCGCCGGACGGCTGCGACCGCCGCGTCCTGCACCGCACCGATCGCGCTGATCTCGCCGCCCGTCTTGGTCGCTCTCGCCTCCCTGACGGCGGCCGTCGACCGCAACTCGTAGCCCGCGCGTTCGAGATAGAGCGCGGCGTCGTGCGGGATCGTCGCGGGCGTCAGGACGACATCGGCCCCGTCCGGCCGCCGGTCGCTCGCCTCTTTGAGGACGGCGGCGGCTCGCTGCCCCGGTGGCTCCCCGGAACGAGCAGTCGCCACCCGTCCGTCGAACTGCCGGGCGGCGATGTCGGCCGCTCCGACCGGCGGACAGACCACTCGCTCGTTGACGAGACGAACGAACGCGGACGGCCGGTCCACGCCCGCGATCCCCGTCAGATATCTGAAATCCGCGTCGCTCCCGTCGCCGACCGCGACGAAGCCACGCGGCCGCTCCTCGTGGTCCTGGGGAGTATCGAGCAGTGCCGACAGAAACGCGTCGTCGACCGCAGGTCGCTCAGGGGCTGCCGCTCCGGCTGTCGGCCCCCCGGATGACGGGTCGCTCGGCACCGCTCAGGCGTCCGGTTCGGGCGCTGGGACCTCGCCCTCCTGTGCGGTGTCCAGCAGGGACTCGACGGACTCGTCGCGGATCTCGTTGTGCAGGAGGACGCTCACGGGGAGCGTCGGCGCGCCGCTGACGAGGTTCTCGAGGAGCACGAGTCGCTCTCGCGCCCGCGACATCCCGACGTAGAAGACCCGGCGCTCGTTGTCAGTGAGGATCGGGACGGGATCGGTGCTGGAGGTGAACTCCTCGACGCCGTCGACTTCCTCGTCCTCGACGGAGGCGGCCATCTGCTCGACGACCTTCTCGGTGAGATCGGTCGCCACGAAAACGTGGTCGGCCTCACGGCCCTTCGCGGAGTGAATCGTGCCGATCCGGACCCGGTTAGGGTCCATCCCCTGGTACTCGCCGTCGAAGTACGCCTCGACGGAGTTCCGCTGGAAGGAGGTGACCTTCCGGAGCATATCGCCCGCGGAGTCGACGTCGGGGGCGAACGGCGCGAACTCCGTGATCACGTCGGGATCGACCGTCATCTCGGTCAGGTCGTCGACGCCGGCCGCCTCTTTCAGTTCGTCGATGCGGTCGAACAGCCCGTCGCGGTCGTTCGTCCCGAACGCCGAGTCCTGCAGCATATCCGCGAGCCGTCGAGCCTGCAGGCCGGTCAACGGATCCTCGCTGTCGAGCGCTTCGATCCCGCGGACGTACTGCGTCAGCCGATCGGTCCACATCCGCTGGTCGGTCAGCGCCGAGAACGGCATCCCCAGCGGCAGGAACTCGTCGACGAACTGGAAGAGCTGATAGCGGGCGCGGAACAGCACCATAATCGTCTCGTCGTCCTCGCCCTGTTCGATGGTGTAGCGGACGTTCCGCGCGAGGTCCAGCATCGACGGCGAGTCGATCCCTTCGACGGTGCCGCCCTCTTTTCTGGGCCGCAGGTCCTTCTCCTGTCGCTTGTCGAGGTGGCGGATCTCCTGGTTGACGACGTTCAGCACCCGCGAGGGCAGCCGGTAGGAGTTCGGCAGCACCACGTCCTCGTCGCGGTCGGCGTCGAGCAGGAGGTTCGGATCCGCTCCCTGCCAGGCGTAGACGACCTGGTCGTCGTCGCCGGCGATGAGCACCCGCTCCATGTGCGGTTTCCACTCCTCGTAGACGCCGTACTGCAGCGTCGTGATGTCCTGGAACTCGTCGATGACGAGGTAGTCGACGTGGGGCACGAGCGACCGCTGGCTGACGCGCTCAAGCATATCCGCGAACCCGACGAGCCCGTGTTCGCCCTTGTAGGTCCGCCAGGCGCGGATGACCTCGGGCACGTCGATCCGGTCGTCGTCGGACGGCCACGTGGGGGTGTACTTGTTCCCCTCCTGGGCGTTGGGGTCGACCTCCGGCGGGAGGCGCACTTCTTCGACGTTCCACTGGAAGGGGACGTCGTACCAGTCGGCCACGTCGCGGCGGGTGCGCTGGAGCCACTGGCTCGTCGCGATAATCTTGTTCCCGATGGTCGTCGAGCGGGCGGTTCGCCGGCCCGCACCGCCGTACTCGTCTTCGAACTCGATGCCGTACTCCTCGCAGAACTCCTGCTTGTCGCTCTCGCCGACGACGTCGTTACGGGAGAGATCCAAGAGTTCGTACGCCTTCGCGTGCATCGTCGCGACGTTCCCCTTCAGCGCCCGCGGAGAGATGTCGAGGCGCTCTGCCAGTCGCTCGCGAACCTCTGCAGCGGCCGCTCGTGTGTACGACACGACGAGAATGTCGCGGATCGTGACGTCATCGCGCTCGAGGAGTTCGTCGACTCGATCGAGCAGCGCCGTCGTCTTCCCGCTCCCGGGGCCACCGAACAGTCGGGTGACCGTCGCGTCAGAGTTGCTCATTGGACCGTTACACGTCCTTGTGCCTGATAAACTACCTGTTTCGAAAATATCATCACGGAGGACAGTTCGCCGCCGGGGCGACTGCCGCTTACGCCCGCGGATCCCACCCGCAGACGCCGCAGTCGGTCGCCGCCGAATCGTGGAGTGCACCGCACTCCGGACACTGCTTCTTGTTATATGATGTCTCCCAGTCTACTGTCTCCACGTCGTGTCCGCGGTCGTCGAGGAACTGGTCGAACAGCGCGTCGTCGGAGCTCGGTGCTGAGGCCATACACGCTATGGTATGACTTACCAATACTTAGTTGTACTGCCGCGTTTCGCTCGGTGAGAACCGGAAGAAAACCGCTGGGAGGCGGCCGTTAGACCGAATCGAGGTCGTAGAGCGACCCGTACTTCTCGGTGACGTAGTCGGTGAACGCGTCGGCAGTGAACGACTCCCCGGTCGCCTGTTCGACGAGTTCGTTCGTCTCGTACCGCGCGCCGTGTCGGTGCACGTTCTCGGTCAGCCAGTCGTGCAGCGGGTCGAAGTCGCCCTCTCGGACCCCCGCTTCGAGCGCGTCGGCACCGATGTCGGCCTCGGCGGCGGCGTACAGTTGCGCGGCCATCGCGGAACCGAGCGAGTACGTCGGGAAGTACCCGAAGTTGCCGTGGCTCCAGTGGATATCCTGCAGACAGCCCTCAGCGTCGGTCTCCGGCCGGATGCCGAGGTACTCTTCGTACTTGTCGTTCCAGACGGCGGGCACCTCCTCGACGTCCATCTCGCCCGCGATCAGTGCGCGCTCGATCTCGAACCGGATGATGATGTGGAGGTGGTAGGTGAGCTCGTCGGCCTCGACGCGAATGAGGTTGTTCTCGTACACCTGGTTCGCGGCCTCGTAGGCCTCCCGCGGTGTCACGTCCGCCGCGTGGGGGAAGTGGTCGGTGAACGTCGGCAGCAGGTGCTCCCAGAACGCCGCCGAGCGACCGACGTGGTTCTCCCACAGCCGCGATTGGGACTCGTGGACCGAGAGGTCGCGGTCTTCGCCGAGCGGCGTCCCGTAGTGCTCGTCCGGAAGTCCGACGGTGTACGTCGCGTGCCCGAACTCGTGGACCGTCGAGAGCAGCGACCCGAGGGGGTCAGACTCGTCGAACCGAGTCGTCACGCGCGAGTCGAACGTCGTCCCCGCGGTGAACGGATGCGAGGAGGTGTCGAGGCGGCCACGGTCCCAGTCGTAGCCGAGCGTCGAGAGGACGTCGCGACAGAGCGCCTCCTGGTCGTCGGCGGGGTACGAACCGAGCGACGTGAACGCGTCCGTGGCGAGGTCGGCGTCGGCGTTCCGAATCTCCTCGATCATCGGGACCAGCGTCTCCCTGAGCGTTTCGAGGATCTGCTCCGCCCGTTCGAGCGAGAGGCACGGCTCGAACTCCTCGAACAGCACCTCGTAGGCGTCGCGGTCCGGATCGATGTGCTCGGCGTACTCGCGCTTGAGGTCGACGTGCTTCTGCAGGTAGGGCGCGAACGACTCGAAGTCGTCTTCGGCCTTCGCCTCCTCCCAGGCCGGAAGCGCCTCCGAGGACGTCGTCGAGATCTCCTCGATCAGTTCCCCGGGGACCGCCTCGGCGCGGTCGTACTGCCGCTGGATCTCCCGCACGACGGCCGCCTGCTCGGCCGGCAACTCGATCGCGTCGAGTTCGGCCAGCGCGTCGCCCACGGCGTCGTCGGTCAGCAACTCGTGAGACAGCGACGAGAGCGTCGAGAGCTGCTGTGAGCGGGCCGGCGTCCCGCCCTCGGGCATCATCACCTGCTGGTCCCACGAGAGCATCTCGCCCGCGCTGCGGACGTTCGCGATGCGGCGATACTCCCCGAGGAGCGACTCGTAGGCCTCGGGTGCGTCCTCACCGTCGTCGTCGGCCGCGGCGGGGCGGTCCGTGTCGGATGCGTCTGTCGACATTACCGAATCGTTGGGCGCGGGCCCGTATCAAGCCGACGCCTCCGGCGGCACACTGACCGAGGCGGCGAACCGGGTGGCGGTCGTGCCGCGCGCGGCTCCGGCGGTCAGCAGCACCCGATCGAGTTCACTCGGCGGGCCACCGCTCGGCGAGGGTCAAATAGCACCGGCGACACCGCTCGAGGACCTCGATCGAGACGCTCTCGTCGGCCGTGTGCGCTTCGCCGGGTTCGGACGCCCCGACGACGACGCAGGTCGTGCCGGCGTCGGCCAGCCACCCGGCGTCGGTCGCGTGCGGCTTGCTGACGTGCTCGGGCGTCGCCGCCTGGGCCGCGTCGGCCGCGGCGAGTGCCGCCTCCGCGAAGGCGGGATCCTCGCACGCCATCGGCGGGAGGTCCTGCTCGACGTGCCACTCGACGCCGTCGATCGACTCGACGCGCTCCAGCGCCGCGCGCTGCCCGGGGACGGTCCGTTCGTCGACCGTCACCGTGCAGGACTCGGGCACGACGTTCCAGGCGTCGCCCCCCTCGATCTCGGTGACGACGAGGCTCCCCTCGACCGCTTGCCCCAACACGGTCGCACTCGGTGCGTCGAGGTCGCGGACGACGTCCACTGCATCGCAGGCCCGATACACCGCGTTCGCGCCCGCGTCGGGCTCGCTCGCGTGGGCGGCCGTCCCGCGTGCGGCGATCGTCGAGCCGCGACGCCCGCGGTGGGCGATCACGACGTCCGTCTGGTCGTCGCCCGCGTAGTTGGTCGATCCCTCGCCGACGACCGCGTAGTCCGGCGCGAAGCCGTCGCTGATGGCGGCCCGCGCGCCGACGCCGCCCTGTTCCTCCCCGACGAAGGACGCGAACACCAACTCGCCGGCCGGCTCGGCGTCCCGAAAGGCGAGCATCGCGGCCGCCAGCGACCCCTTCATATCCGCGGTCCCGCGCCCGTACAACCGTCCGTCGCGCTTCCCGACGCGGTACTCGGTGGCCGGATCCCCGCCGCCGTCGGTCCCCCGCTCGCGGTCAGCCGTTGGCCGATCGCTCACTGTCCGACGTTGTGACTCGTCGGGGTCGACCACGTCGTGGTGGCCGACGAGCGCGAGCGACGTCGGCCCCTCGCCGCGCCGTGCGAAGACGTTGCCGTGCTCGTCCCGTCGCACGGCTGCGTCGGTCGTCTCCCGCAGCCACGACTCGATTGCCTCGCCCGCCGCCGATTCGTCCTCGTGGCTGGGGATCGAGACGAGTCGCCGCGTCAGCGTCTCGACCTCGGTCGCGTTCGCGCTCACACTGGAGTGTGGCCGGCTTCGGTTGAAAAGCCTCGGACGCGCCGCGAGCGCGTGGCGTCCCCCACATCCGGCGTAATCGACCGGTATCGCGTCGAAGCGGTGAATCTGGGGCCGACCCGAGCACGAAAGTGTCGAGCGATCGAACCACGGTCGATGCGAGCCTACGAAGTCCACGAGACAACTCCCGACTACGAGGGCGTCGTCCAGGTCGAGCGCGACCGTCCCGACCCCGCACCCGACGAGGCCTGCGTGCGGATCCGGGCCTGTTCGCTGAACTATCGCGACCTCGCGATCGCGAGCTCCGAGTTGGTCTATCCCGGCGTCGATCTCCCCGTCGTGCCGCTGTCGGACGGGGCGGGCGAGGTCGTCGCCGTCGGTGACGACGTCTCCGGAGTGACCGAGGGCGACCGCGTCGCGACCCCGTTCGCCCCGAACTGGATCGACGGGCCGAGCACGCCCGAGAAGGTGCGGCACTCGACCGGCGGCAACGTCGACGGCGCGCTGGCGGAGTACGCGACGTTCCCCGCGGAGAGCCTCACGACGCTCCCCGATCACCTCTCGTACGAACAGGGCGCGACGCTCTCCTGTGCGGGGCTGACGGCCTGGCGCGCGCTCGCGGAGGACGGCGACCTCGGTGCCGGCGAGTCGGTGCTGGCGCTTGGGACGGGCGGCGTCTCGACGTTCGCGCTCCAGTTTGCGAAGATCCACGGTGCGACTGCGGTGGTCACCTCCTCGAGCGACGACAAACTCGATCGGGCGCGTGAGCTCGGCGCCGACGAGACGATCAACTACGAGGAGACGCCCGAGTGGGGATCGACCGTGCAGGAACGCCTCGGCGGCGTCGATCACGTCGTCGAAGTCGGCGGGCCGAACACGCTCGAACAGTCGCTATCGGCGGCGGCCCACGGCGGTCATGTCCACCTCATCGGCGTGCTCGCGGGCGGGGCCGGGTCGGTCGACCCCTCGCCCATCCTCGGCAAGGCGCTCGACGTCGAGGGCGTCATCGGCGTCGGCAGTCAGGCGATGTTCGAGCGGATGACCGACGCTATCGCGGCGACCGAGCTAGAGCCGATCGTCGACAGCGTCTTCGACTTCGAGGAGGCACAGGCGGCCTACCGGTACGTCGCGGCCGGAAAGCACCAGGGCAAAGTCGTCGTCAGCGTCGACTGACCGAGCGGCCGCCGTCGCGGGTCGCCGTGATCTCTCTCCGGTCTCGCGACCGCCTCAGACCTCGACGGCCTGCTCTTCGAAGAATGCGAGGTCGTGGATCCGGCTGTCAGCGGTCAGTTCGGGGTGGAACGCGGTGCCGACGACCGGCCCGTCGCGGACGGCCACCGGCCGGCCCTCCCACGCGGCGAGCACCTCGACGCCGTCGCCGACCTCGTCGATCACGGGCGCGCGGATGAACACCGCGGGGAACGGCTCCTCGAAGCCCGTCACGTCCAGCGGGGCCTCGAAGCTGTCGACCTGACGGCCGAACGCGTTGCGGTCGACCGTCACGTCCAGGAGATCGAGCGTGTCGACCCGCTCGTCGTTCGCGTCACGCGAGGCGACGATGAGGCCCGCACAGGTCGCGAGCACCGGCTTACCGGCCTCGACGTGGGCCTCGATCTCCGCGTCGATCCCCTCGCGTGCGAGCAGCCGCGAGATCGCCGTCGACTCGCCACCGGGCAACAACAGCACGTCGCACTCGCCGACGGATCCCGACTGTCTGATCTCTGTCACCTCGACCGCCTCGTCGTGGGCCGCGCCGGCCCGCTGGATCGCGTCCGCGTGTTCTGAGACGTCGCCCTGAACGGCGACGACACCCGCTCGTAACATACCCGTGACTCGGCGTCGGATCGACAAAAAGCGTCCGTTCGATCCCGCCGCTACGCGGCTCGTCCCTCAGATTGCGAGGGCGTTCAGGACGAGCACCCCGACGCCGAAGAAGAACCCGAAGGCGAAGACGGTCTTCGGGTCGATCCGGATCGCGTTGCGGTCCTCGGCGTCGAAGTAGCGGACGAGCCCTGCACTCGACATCAGGCCGCCACTGTTCTGGCCGCTGCTCATACCTCAACCTGACCGCTCACCCGCCTAAACGTTTCGGATCGGACAGCGCGTCGGATTCCCGCCCGCGCCGTGCGGTGCGGCTCCCCCGATGGTCCGCTGCGGTTCCGGGCGGATTTGAGCCTGTGGAAACGCTTATGCGACCCCCCGCGCTACGTCGCTACGCAACGATGACCGTCCGAGTACTCGACTTCTACGCCGACTGGTGCGGCCCGTGTAAAAAACAGGATCCGATTCTCGAAGCGCTCGAATCGGAGTACGGCGACGTCGACTTCGAAAAGATCGACGTCGACGAGGAGCAGGACCTCGCAAACCAGTATCAGGTCCGCTCGCTCCCGACCGTTGTCGTCGAGCGCGAGGGCGAGATCGTCGACCGCTTCGTCGGCTTCACCGGACGCGACGACATCGAGTCCGCGCTGCAGCAGGCCGCGCAGCCGGCCGGCGTCTGACGCGCCGACCGCGACTGACGGACCCGTTCTTCGATCCGCGTCGTCTGAACCGACCACGCCGCCGCGCCGCAGGCGGTCTCGTGTCTCGCAAGCGTTATACTGCCCCGTCCGGTAGCGAGGCGTATGCCCAAGAACGAGGCCGCCGTCAAACGGATGCTCGAGAAGCAGATCTGTATGCGCTGTAACGCCCGCAACCCCCAGCGCGCTGAGCAGTGTCGCAAGTGCGGGTACAAGAACCTTCGACCCAAGTCGAAAGAACGCCGCGCGGCGTAAGCCGGCCGCTTTTTTCGTTTCGGATCGACACGTCGCGACGCTCAGGGCGCGTAGTAGTACTCGCCCTGCTTCTTCTGCTTCCGGTCCAGCTGTGACCCCGGTTTGTTGATCCGCGGGCGCTGGGTCCGCTCGTCGCGACGGAACGTGATGTCCAGATCCGCGAGGAAGTCGTTCATTCCGTCGCGCATCTCCTGTGGCTTCGTGGCGTGACCGAACTCGGAGGGCTCGCCGTCGAACACCATCAGCCGATCGGCGAGCAGGTCGATCATGTAGATGTCGTGGTCGATCACCAGCACCGTCTCGTCGTTGTTCTCTGCATATCGACGGATTGCCGTCGTCGCCTGCACGCGCTGCTCGACGTCGAGGTGCGCCGACGGCTCGTCCATCACGTAGAGGTCGGCGTCCTCGGAGAGACACGCCGCGATGGCGACGCGCTGGCGCTCCCCGCCGGAGAGGTCATTGAGGTTCCGCTCCATGATCCGGTCGAGTTGCAGGGGATTCGCGATCTCGGTCTTCCAGTAGGAGGTCCCGAAGTCGTCCGTGATCGACGAGAGGAACGCGTCGACGCGCATCGGCTGGTCGATCTCGATGTACTGCGGCTTGTACGCGATGTCGAGCCGGAAGTCCAGGTCGCCCGCGTCGGGTTCGAGCGCACCCGTGAACAGCTTCGCGAGCGTCGACTTCCCGATCCCGTTGGGACCGACGACGCCCAGCACCTCTGACTCGTAGATCGTTCCGGCGTCGACCTCTAAGGAGAACTCGCCCTCCCCGTAGGACTTCCGGATGTCGGGGTACTCGATCAGCGGCGTCGACTTCGAGGTCTCCCGCGGCGCGTGCTCGTGGAACTCGATCTCCCCCGGTCGGATCCGCATATTCTCGTTCGAGAGATACCCCGTGAGGTACTCGTTGATGCCGTTTCTGACCGACTTGGGGTCGGTGATGACACCGAACGCGCCGGGTTCACCGTAGGCGACGTGCAGCGTGTCGGCCAGGAGATCCAAGATCGCGAGGTCGTGTTCGACCGCCAGCACCGCGCGGTCTTCCTCCTCGGCGAGTTCGCGGATCAGCCGCGCGGCGGTGACGCGCTGGCCGATATCCAGGTACGGCGAGATCTCGTCGAGGAAGTAGAAGTCGCGGTCGCGAGCGAGCGTGGCCGCGAGCGCGACCCGCTGGAGTTCCCCGCCCGAGAGCGTATCGAGCGGCTGATCGACGACCGGACGGATACCGAGTCGGTCGATGTAGTCGTCGAGCGCGCCGCGCTCATCGGTCGATTCGAGCAGCTCGATGGTGGTGCCGTCGAACTGACTCGGAATCTGGTCGACGTACTGCGGCTTCCGTGCGATCGTGACGTCGTCCGCCTGGACGCGCTCGATGTACGTCTGCAGTTCGGTGCCGCGGAAGCGGTCGAGCGCGGCCTCCCAGGAGGGTTCCGCCTCGTGTGCACCCAGATTGGGGATCATCTCGCCGGCGAGTGCGCGGACGGCGGTCGTCTTCCCGATCCCGTTCGGGCCGAGGATGCCGGTGACCTTCCCCGACTCCGGCACCGGGAGGCCGTAGAGCGCGAAGGTGTTCTCGCCGTAGCGGTGTACCGGCTCCTCTTCGAGTTCGGTCGGGAGATTGATGATCTCGATCGCGTCGAAGGGGCACTTCTCGACGCAGATCCCGCAGCTCTCGCCGAGGCAGATCTCCTCGGAGATCCGGATCTGCTCGGGCTCACCGTCGAACGGTTCGTCCGATTCGTAGTACTCCTCGCGAGTGGTGATACACTCTTGACCCGTGCGGTTCGGCGGGCAGTAGTTCGCGCACTCGTAGTTGCAGCGATCGGGTTGACACCGGTCGAGATCGACGACCGCGATGCTGTCGTCCGCCATCGGTTACAGGGCGACGCCTTCCGTCAGGATGATCCCGAAGGTGATGAACCACAGCGCGAACGTCATGAACGCCACGTAGAGGTAGTCTTTCGCGCCGAAGTCGGAGACGTCGATCCCGACGACGCGCAGGACGGGAAACTGGAGGACGACGAGCCCTGCGACGATCATCAGCGTCTGCCGACTCGTCGCCGCGGCAGCATCGGTCCCGACGATGCTTCCCGACGCCACGGCGGCGGCGACGCCCGCGAGACAGGCGAGCGTGGTGACTGTGATACCCCGGATGTGATCCGAGAGCCCGCTCTGCGTTTCCGTAGCCATACGTACGCCTCCGACACCCGGCATCAAAAGCCGTTCGTTCCCGCACTCCCAGCAGCGAGCCGTCCTGATTCGCATTCGAAGTCGTTAAGAGCGCCACGGCGGTAGCGACACTAACTCGCTGGTCGAACGGGACGCCAGTGGGCACCCGAGGGATCGGGACGACATGTGGGCCGGCGTCGAACGTCGCCCGAATCGCAAGCGCCCGTGGTGAACCTATGGCACGAAGCTTCTACTCACACATCAAGGACGCGTGGAAGCAGCCCGGCGACGGCAAACTCGCCGAGCTGCAGTGGCAGCGAAAGCAAGAGTGGCGCGATCAGGGCGCGATCGTTCGCGTCGAGCGACCGACGCGCCTCGACAAGGCACGCGAACTCGGCTACAAAGCCAAGCAGGGCATCGTCGTGGCGCGCGTTTCCGTCCGCAAGGGCAACGCCCGCAAGCAGCGATTCAAGGCGGGCCGCCGCAGCAAGCGGCAGGGCGTCAACCGCATCGGTCGCCGCAAGAGCATCCAGCGCATCGCCGAGGAGCGCGCCGCGCGCAAGTACCCGAACCTCCGGACGCTCGCGTCCTACTGGGTCGGCGAAGACGGCTCCCAGAAGTGGCACGAAGTGATCCTCGTCGATCCCGAACACCCCGCGATCCAGAGCGACGACGATCTCAACTGGATCTGCAGCGACGACCACAAGGGTCGCGCTTTCCGCGGCCTGACGAACGCCGGCCGATCGAACCGCGGCCTCCAGAACCGCGGCAAGGGCGCAGAACACACCCGCCCGAGCATCGGCGCGGACCGTCGACGCGGCAAGTAACCCGAGACGCTCGTTCTCGCTTTTTTCCCGACCGGCAGCGACCCCGTGCGCTTCAGGGGCGACCACAATCGACGTTCGGCTCGCTCCCCGCTCGTGAGAACGACCCGCACATTTTTTAGTCACAATTTGCCTCCGGTGCGATATGGCACTCGAAACCGACAGCGACAATCAGTGTCCGAAATGCCGCTCCGAAGACATCCAGGCCGAAGACGGTGGCCTCCGCGTGTGTGAGAACTGCGGGCTCCGCTGGCAGGCCTGAGACCGGGTGAACCGCCGCTGCCGTCTCATCGTGGTGCGCGCCCGCCGCCAGTCAAAACGGCGCTTCGGGCCCCTCACTCGCGTCTCGCCCGTCAGCCGCGCTTCGGCCGTCGTCGGTCGGGCCGTCCCAGGCCTCGAAGCCGCCGCGGAGGCTCGCGACGTCGGCGTCGAGGTGGCGGTCGAGCGCGTCGGCGACCTGTTTTGAACTCTTGCCGATGTAGCAGGACACGACGACTTCCTCGGCGTCGGCCCACGACGCGTCGAGTGCGTCCGTCGACAGCCGGGCCGGTGGGACGTTCACCGCGCCCTCGATGTGGCCGGCGGCGTACGAGGAGGGGTCCCTGATGTCGACGACCGAGAGCGACGGGTCGGTCTCCGGTGCGCCGGGTCCGTCCGTCATCTGGGCGCGCAACTCTGCGGGCGTGATCTCGTCCACCATCGTCCACCTGTGGGTCTGCAGTGCGGAAACGCCCTTCGATCCCACGGGTCGCCTGCCGCTTCGATCGCAGGGGGTGCGCCGGCGGTGCATTCCCGGGCCGCCGCACTCACTCACGCGGGTCGCGGTCGGGACCGGGGTACGCCCCTCCGACGACCGCCTGATAGAGGCTCTCGGGGTCGAAGAGGCTCGCGAAGGCCTGCGGGTGGCGGGCGCTCACCGAGAGCCGACTGCCGAGCGTCGCGCCCGCCGTCGCCGAGAGGAGGCCATCGTCGAACGACAGCAGGTGCATCGCGCCGCCGCGGTAGGCGCTCGCGAGCGCCGGGTGATCGCCCGGCGGCTGCGTCACGGGCTCGCGCCACGCCGCGACGCGCTCCCGCCAGTCAGCCGCCAGGCGGTCGTCCGCGACGGTCTCGACGACGGCCTCGGCATCGTCCAAGAGCGGATCGCTCGCGAGGAGCGTCGTCCAGGTGTGCGACCGGAGTTCGTCGAGGGCCGCGCGGGCGTCGCCGCCGACGAGGAGGTCCGCGGCGAGGACGTCAGCGTCGGCGACGACGCGAGCGGGCGAGGACTCCCCCGGCGGCGGCACCGACGGTCCGGACGCCGCGTCGGTCCCGTCGACGTCAGCCTCGGACGCGTCTGTCTCGCCAGTGTCGTCGCCAGCGGGACTCCCGCCGCCCTCGTCTGCGCGCACCGCCCGGAGCGCCGCACTGATCGCGGCCTCGTCGGTGTCGGCTCCGGCCGCGCGGTCGAAGAGCGCACGCCAGGATTCCATACGCGTGGCTCCGTTGCCGGTCACAAGAAGGGTGGTGGTTCGATCACCGAAATCGGCAGGCGTCCGCGGCACGACGCGTGAGCCGCACTCAGACGAGCAACTGGATGTCGGCGTCGGCCATATCCTGGATGGCCGTCGCCGCGCCGACGCCGGTGGTGACGCCGTCGTAGAAGTTGTCCTCGTCGTAGTCCATCAGTTCGATCGTCATCTGACACGCCTGGAACTCGACGCCCATATCCAGCGAGGTCTCGATGAGTTCCTCGATGGTCGCGGTGTCGTTGTCGTCGATCCGCTTCTCCATCATCGAGGTCGTCACGCGGTCCATCCCCGGGAGCGCGCCGACGACGTTCGGGACCGGCATATTGGGGTTGCCGACCGAACTGAGCTTGAGGTCCTTCGAGCGCTCCTCGTGGAGGATGTCGAGCCCCCAGAACGTGTGGAAGACCGTCACGTCGTAGCCGAACGCAGCGGCCGTGCTGGCGAGGATGAGCGGCGGATACGCCATGTCGAGCGTCCCCTTCGTCGCGACGATGGACATCTTCTTCTCCCCATCGTCTGTGTCGACCGCCGCGAGTTGCGATTCCAGTTCCTCGACGCGCGCGGCTAACTCCGCACGCGACGGGGCCTCCTCGGCGCTCTCCGGTGCTGACTCCGCGTCGGCGTCGGGTGTGTCTGTGCTCATATTAGAAGCTGAACACCTGATCGGCGTCGTCGACGGCTTCGAGGAAGGTCGCCGCGCCGGCGAACTTCGTCGTCACGTCGTCGTCGATGGCATCCTGCTCCCACGCCAGCATATCCAGCGTGGTCGTACAGGCGACCGTGGTGACGGCCTCGCCGCCCTCGGCGACGAACGCGTCGAGCAGGTCGTAGGGATTCGGCATCCCCTCGTCGAGGAGCGCCTGAATCTCCGAGACGTCCTTCTCGCCCTCCAGGAGGTGTGTGAGCCCGTCGAACGTGAAGTAGACGAGCACCTCCATCTCCGACGCCAGCGCCGTGTGCCCCAGGTTCATCGCCATCGCGAGGCTCTTCGGGCTGTCGCTGTCGACGATGATTCCGATCTTCTCCATCGTTCACTCCGTCTTGCGCACGTAGTGCTTGTACACGTCGTCGCCCTCGACTTGGTCGAGCATCTCCACGCCGTCGGTCCCGGACGCCCACCCGTCGAGGTCGCTCATACTCCCGGGATCGGTCGCCAGGACTTCCAGCACGGCGTCTTCTTCGAGCTCGTCGATGGCTGACTTCGTCTTGACCACCGGCATTGGGCACGAGGCACCTTTCACGTCGAGCGTCTCCGCGATGTCGAAATTCACACTCATAGTTTCTCTGATCCGTGTTACGTATTGGATCCAACGCACAATATTACCGGCGGCGTGAAAAGGGTATCGGTTCTTGTACTAGATGTGAATTACTGTAAGCTCCACTGTTCGCGTGCCGGTCGCGTGAGCACGAACAAACTAGCAAGATATCGTGATTGTGCCTCGATGTCGGTGCCTGCAGGAGGCGCCGATCATCGCCCCGTCGGTAGTATTGTAGAGAAATAGAACTACTATCCAAACGTTTTTGTGCGTATAGCCGGTACTGGAGAGTGCACGATAATGAACGCAGAGGACTTTCCCACGCCGGACGCTGACGTCGAATCCGTCACCCCGGAAGCGCTGAAAGACCGCATCGACTCGGGCGAGGATGTCACGATCCTCGACACCAGAATGCAATCCGACTACGAGGAGTGGCACATCGAGGGCGAGAACGTCACCTCGATCAACGTGCCGTACTTCGAATTCCTCGACGAGGACATCGACGCCGACGTCCTTGACTCGATCCCCGCCGACGAACACGTCACGGTCCTGTGTGCCAAGGGCGGCGCCAGCGAATACGTCGCAGGGACCCTCGTCGAACGCGGGTACGACGTCGACCACCTCGAGGACGGGATGAACGGCTGGGCGAGCATCTACGAACGTGAGACGGTCTCCCGCTACGACGGCGCGGGCACGCTCTATCAGTACCAGCGCCCCTCGTCGGGCTGTCTGGGCTACCTCCTCGTCAGCGACGGCGAGGCCGCGATCGTCGATCCGCTTCGCGCCTTCACGGATCGCTACCTCGCCGATGCGGCCGATCTCGGAGCCGACCTCGTCTACGCGCTCGACACCCACGTCCACGCGGATCACATCTCGGGCGTCCGCGACCTCGACGACGAGGGCGTCGAGGGCGTGATCCCCGCGGCGTCCGTCGATCGCGGCGTCACGTACGCCGACGAGTTGACGAACGCCGAGGACGGCGACGTCTTCACCGTCGGCGACGCCGAGGTCGAAACGGTCTACACCCCCGGGCACACGACCGGGATGACCTCGTACCTGCTCGACGACAGTCTGCTGGCGACCGGCGACGGCCTCTTCATCGAGAGCGTCGCCCGGCCGGACCTCGAGGAGGGCGACGAGGGTGCCCCCGACGCCGCACGGATGCTCTATGAGTCGCTGCAGGAGCGCGTGCTGACACTCCCCGACGACACGCTCGTCGGTGGCGCGCACTTCAGCGGCGCCGCGGTGGCTGCCGAGGACGGGACCTACACGGCGACGATCGGCGAACTGAAGACGCGGATGGACGCGCTCTCGATGGACGAAGAGGACTTCGTCGACCTGATCCTCGCCGATATGCCGCCCCGCCCGGCAAACTACGAGGATATCATCGCCACGAATCTCGGACAGCACGCCGTCGACGACGACGAAGCGTTCTCGCTCGAACTGGGCCCGAACAACTGTGCGGCGAGCCAGGAATCGCTCGCGGGTGACTGAGTCGGCGTATGGTCGCTGATCCAGTGGCGCTGCAGATCGCCGCCGAGCTGTTCCCGAACGGGATCAGCCGCTACGCCGTCGGGGGGCTCCTCGTCGGCCTGGGCGCGGTCGTCATCTACGTCGGAACGGGCATCCCTGCCGGCGCGAGCACGTTCCTCGAATCGACGCTGTCGTACGTTTCCGAGCAGTCGCGGTTCCAGCAGTACGTCGGCTCGCGGGACTGGCGACTCGTGTTCACGCTCGGAATCATTCTCGGGGCGTTCGCCTTCGCCGCAACGGTCCAATCGGGGCTCGTCACGACGTCGCTGTATCAGCCCGGATCGACCGGGAGTCTCTACGAGGTCGCGGGGGTGACGCTCTGGACGACGTCGGTACAGCCCTGGCGGCTGTTCCTGGGCGGCATCCTGGTCGGCATCGGCACCCGGGTCGGGAAAGGCTGCACGTCGGGCCACGGCGTCTGCGGCGTCGGATCGGCCTCGAAAACGTCGCTGGTGGGCGTGGTGACGTTCATCGTCGTCGCCATCGCGACTGCCCAGATCGTCGCCGCGCTGGGGGTCCACCCGTGAGCCGCGAGACGGGAGCGGACCGAGAAGCGGACGACGCGAGCGCCTCGGAGTCCGAGCCGGAGCGCACCCGACTCGCGAGCGACGGGGGCCGGCACCCGCTGTTTCTGCCGCTGATCCTCGTCGGGGGCCTGATCTTCGGATTCGGCCTCGGCTTCAGCCATATGGCGCGGCCGGAGGTCGTGCTGGATTTCCTCCAGTTCGACGACCTCGGACTCCCCTTCGTGATGTTCGGGGCGGCGATCGTCACGGGGATCGCCTTCGCTGTGCTGCCGCGGATCCGCGACAGCGCACCCCTGACCGGCGATCCCTACGAGCGTCGATTGAAGCCGTTCGACCGGAACGTCCTGATCGGCGGGGCGATCTTCGGCGTCGGCTGGGGGCTCTCGGGGATCTGTCCCGGCGCGGCCTACGCCAGCCTCGGTACCGGCAACATCACGATCCTGTGGGCGCTCGCCGGGATGTTCCTCGGCGCGTACCTCCAGGGCGTGCTTCGACAGTAACGCGGCCGAGTCGACTTTTTTCGCTCCGTTCGACATTGATTCGTTGACAGAACCGCCTGACAGAGCCGGGTTCATCCGCCGACGGTATGCTCTCTGTCTGACGCGGTTTTATGTGTGACAGGACCGATCACTTGTCCGGGCGCGCACCGACGGCCTCGACCGGGACGAACGGCGTCTCCGGTCCAGCGGCGGGACGCGAGACCGCGACCGCCGCCGTCGTTCCCATCCTCCCACCCGCGCGCCCGGCACGCGGACGTTGCACCCCGGTTCGCCGGCGTCGTCGCCCCCCGCGACGACGCACGCGACCCTCGGCGCGCGGCTACGTCGGCGCTCGATGCTGTGAGTGACAGCGCCGACGTCGCACTCTTACTCGCCCAAGAGCGCTGCCCGGGTCTGTTCGAGGCCGTCGTCATCGGCTACCAGCGCTAGCCGGTCGCCCGCCTCGACGACGGTTCCAGGGAGCGGAATAGTCAGTTCGTCGTGCCGTCCACCGTGCGCGTAGATCCGCCCGAAGTTCCCGAGATCGATCTCGTTGACCTTCTTGCCGACGACCGGCGAATCTTCGGGGATCGTCACCGCCGTGAGCCGGAGTTCCTCGGTCAGTTCGCCGAGCGCGTTGAAACTCCCGCCGAGCAGCGCGGTCTTCGCGCCCGCCGCGCCGAGGCGCTCGGGGTAGATGACCTCGTCGACGTCCTCCTCGTAGCGCTCGTAGATCTCCTCCCGGTAATCCTCGCTGATCCGCATCGCCACCCGGCAGCCGAACTGCTTGCCGACCATACAGGCGGCGAAGTTGGTGTTCGGATCGCCGGTCAGTCCGCCGAGCGCAGCCGCGTTCTCGACGCCGGCGCGCTTCAGCACCGACTCGCTGCTGCCGTCACCCTCGACGACCTCGAAGCCCGCCTCGCGGGCGCGCTCGGCCTTGTCCGGATCGTTTTCGACCACGACAACCGCACGTCCCTCCTCGTGGAGGATCCGGGCCGTGCGCGCGCCCACTCGGCCGTACCCGACGATGATGAACGTCATATGCCAACGTAACACGCTCCCCCTACAAAAGCGTGAACCGCCGCGGGTCACACCCCCAGGCACGCGCCGCGGTGATCCGCCGACCCGGTTCGGTCCTGGGATCGGGACGCAGCGACGCTCGCCCCGCCTACGCCAGCCGTGCGCTGATCACTGCGACCAGCCCTGAGAGGCGTCGCGTCCCGAACAGTGCAACCAACAGCGCGCCCAGCGTGTCGAAGACTAAGTCGAGAATCGTGTCTTCGAGTCCGTACTGGACGAGGACGGCGTCGATCCCCGCGGCGCCGGCCGCCAGTCGGGCGACGAACTCGAGCACCTCCCAGAACACCCCGAGCGCCAGCGTCATCAGGAGCAGAAACACCGAGAGAAAGCGGGGCGGAAACGAGACCGCGTCCGAGTGCTGATCGATCGCCCGGGTCGTCGCATAACCGACGGCGGCGACGATCCCCGCAGAGAGCGTGTGCGTCAGGTGATCGTACCACCAGAGCCCCTCGTAGAGCCCCACCATTCCGAGGCTGTGCAGGAGCACGGCCGTCGTGATGACGAGCGTGAGTCCCGGTGAGAGCCGGAGATCCCAGTCCCGTCGGAGCAGCGCGGGGAGGTACGTGACTGCGAGCGCGACGACCGCGTTGATGACGACGCTGACGTTCAGCGTCGCCACGCCGACGCCCAGGACGAGCGCGATGCTCATCCGCATCGCGCTCGCCGCGAGCCGCGCGGCCGTCGACCGCGACGGGAGCCGCATACGGGCCGTACGCGACCTCGATCAAAAAGGTGCGGCCCCACTCGGCCACTGTTCCGTCTCGCGCCGGAGACTTGACGTGTTACCGCAACACACGAAACGGTCTTACGGCGGATTCGCCTATCGTACCCCGATGATGGCCACTACCCACGCGCTCGCGGGAGTCGCGCTCGCCGTGCTCGTCGGCGTGCTGTTCCCCGAGAGCGCGGCCGGGACGTCGCTGCTCCCGGTCGCCGCCGCCGCGCTCGGCGGGCTGTTCCCGGATTTCGACCTCTACGCCGGCCACCGACGCACGCTGCACTTCCCGGTGTACTTCAGCGTCGCCGCCGCCGTCGCGGTCGCGGTCGCGGTCGCCGTTCCGACTGTGACGACAGTCGCGGCCGCACTGTTCCTCGTCGCTGCCGGCCTCCACTCGGCGATGGACGCCCTCGGCGGCGGACTGGAGCTGAAACCGTGGCTCGGAACGTCCGATCGAGCCGTCTACAGTCACTACCACCGCCGGTGGATCCGCCCGCGCCGGTGGATCCGCTACGACGGCGCGCCCGAGGACCTGCTCGCTGCGGGAGCCTTCGCTCTGCCCGCACTCTACGTGCTCGACGGGACGGCCCGGACCGTCGTCCTCGGTGCACTCGGTATCTCCGCCGGGTACGTCCTGCTGCGCAAGCCGATGGTCGAGGTCACTCAGGCCGTTGTCGACGCGCTGCCGGACGAACACCTCGATCGGCTCCCGGCCCGCTTCGTCGAAGACTTCCGATAATCCCGATCGGAACTGATCGTTCAGTCACGTCCGCCGCCGAGTTGTCGCCGCCTGCCCGACGATAGCGCAAATATATTCTACTATGTCCAGAAGTATTTTGTACGGAGAGTCATATGTATACCTATGGCAAAGAAAAGTGCCATCTCTTCGGTCCAATCGCACACCGAGTACACGCACGGTCGGTTTCGGTGTCGGCGATGCGGGGCCGTGATCCCGACTGACGCTGTCGACGGGGCCCTCTGCGTGGACTGCCAGCAGTCCGACTGACTGCGCCTCGCTCGCGAGCCAGGGCTCTCGAGTCAGTCCCTCCGCCGAGCGGGTCGACGAGCGGCCAGCCCGGAACCGCACGCGGCGTTCCTCCCGAGAGCGCGCCACGAGGGGGCCGTCGACGAGTCACCCTCTCTGTCGTCCGGTTCGCCCGAACACGCCCCTCAACCGTTACCGTCTCCGAGCCGGATCTCGCCGGCACCCGGCGGCGTCCCACCGTCCGCGACGACGACGCCGGGAGCGTCCGAGTCCGCTCCGGTTACCTGCGGGGTTCGACCATCCATTCGGTCGGCAGACGGAGACGCACTGTCGCCCCGTCGGCCGTCGAATCGATCGACACGTCTCCGCCGATCTGCGTGACGATCACTCGAACCATCCACAGGCCGAGCCCCTGCCCGTGGTTGAGCGGCGTCTCCTCGCCGGTCTCGAGTACGTCCGCTTCCATCGCCGGCAATCCGGGTCCGTCGTCCTTCACGGTGATCTCGACCCACCCATCTTCCGGACGAGAGAGGCCGACTTCGACTGTGGCGTCCTTTTTGGCCTCGATCGCGTTTTCGATCAGTTCCTGCACCGCGATCGAGAGCGTCGCTGGCAGTCGTATCTCCCCACCGTCTGCGAGTTCGGTTACGATCGTCGCGTCGGGGGAGTTCTCGCGGACCGTCGCCACGGCGTCTTCGATCAGTGCGTTGGACTCCGTTCGATCCCAGGTCTCGTTCTGCGATCGAAGCACCTGCCGGATCTCCTGCATCTTCTCGGTCATCACCTCCCACTTGTCGAGGATCCGGATGACGGTCTCGAGGTACTCGGCCCGCTTGTCGGCGTCCGGTTCCTCGCACATCACCTCTGTCCAGCCGCGCACTTTCGTCAGATCGTTTCGCATATTGTGACGCACCACCCGCTGCATCACCTCCAGGTGTCGCCTGTGTTGCTGGCGGGCCGTGATGTCGCGACCCTCAGCCACGATCAGCGAGATGTCTCCGTCCTCGTCGGTCACGGGCTTCAGCGAGAAGTCGATCGTCGCGAGGCCCGAGGCCCCACGCACTTCCGTCTCGTAGCGGACGAACTCGCCGTTCGCGGCCCGACGGACCGCGTCCCGAATGTTGTCTTTGACCTCCGGCGAGACGTCCCACCAGGAGGCGTCCGAGAGCGGCTCCCCGACGATCGCTCCTCGTTCGACCCCGGTGAACTCGGTCGTGGCGCGATTGACTTCGAGGACCGTACCGTCCGGTTCCAAGAGCCCCGTAAACTGGAACGTCTGATTGAAGATGCTCTCGAACCGGCGAGCGCGCTCTTTCCGCTCGGTGACGTCCCGGAGATACAGGAGCATCCCGTCGATGGCGTCGTCGTCCAGCATATTCCGGCACTGTCCTCGGATGTTTCGCCACTCGCCGTCGCCCGATTTGATTCGACATTCGGTCTGGAGATCGGTTCTCGGCTCTTCGATACCGGCGAAGAACGTCTCCATCGCGTTCTCTCGACTGTCCGGGTGAATGTAATCGAAGAGATTCTCGCCGATGAGGTCGTCCGGTTCGTGGCCGAGAACGCGGTTTGCGGAGCCACTGGCGTAGGTAATCGTCCCGTCGGTGTCGACGATGGCCACCACGTCGTCGGACTCTTCGACGAACCGCTCAGTCCGCCGCCGCTGACGTCGTCGATCGGTCATATCACGGACGATCTTCGCGTAGCCGCGGAACTCGCCGCCAGCCTCTTCGAGCGGTGCGTACCGAACATCCGCGTAGAACCGCGAGCCGTCGGCCCGGACGCGCCACCCCTCGTGGGCGCTCTCACCGGCGACGCGCGCCTGCTGGAGTAACCGCTTGGGGAGTTCTGCGTCCCGGTCGGCCTCCGGGTGGAGTTGGGCCATCGACATTCCGACAGCCGTCTCGGCGTCGTAGCCGAACATCGTCTCGGCGCTCTCGTTCCACGTCTGGATCGTGCCGTCCTCGTCGACGACGAGGAAGGCGTACTCGTCGACGCTCTCGGTCAACAGCCGAAACCGCTCGCGTTCTTCGAACAGTTCTCGCTCGCGGCGCGCCTCGTCGGTGACGTCCTGCGCCAGCACGAGTCCGTAGGTGTCGGCTGCGTCCCCGCCTTCGGGGTCGACCGGGACGACGTGGACTCGGAGGGTCCGGTCGGCGAGTTCGACCCGGCGGTCCGTGCGCTCGCCGTCCAGTGCCGCTCGGAACTGCGCCACGAGTTCATCCGCTACGTCCAACTCGGGGAATATCTCGCTGACCCTTCTGCCGACGACCGCTTCGGGTTCAAGTCCGAACGTCGAGAGGAGTTCACCCGCTGCCAGCGTGTATTCGAGGTCGGCGTCGAACGTCGCGACAGCCCCGTTCGGAATGTTCTCGGCGAGACTGCGGTACCGTCGTTTGCTCTCCCGAAGTAACTCCTCGCGGTCGAGGGTATCGAGCACGGCCGCGAGGTTGCCAGTCAGGACCTCGACCAGTCGGCGCTCACTGCGTCCGAGCCGATCTGGATCTGTGACCCCCACCACCGCGGCGCCGTGCTCACCGACAGGGAAGTATGCGCTCGCGGACACGTCTCCGCGATCGATGCCGTCGTCGAGCGACGCATAGTCGTCGCGGTGACGCGGGTCACCGGTTTCGAACGCCTCCCACAGCGGCGACCGTCCCCGCTCGATCCGTTCGGGCGGTCGGGCGGTACTCGTTCCCGCCGAGGCCGTTCGCACGAGATCGTCTCCCTCGCGGACATACAGTGTCGCCTGCTCGAATCCGAACTCCGCTACCATCGTTTCGACCGCTTCGGCGGTCGCCGCTTCGATCGTATCCATCTGGAGGAGTTCCCGCGTCGTCCCGAGGAGCGCCCGCAGGCGTTGCTCTCTGCGCTTTCCTTCCGTCACGTCTTGCTGAATGCCGATGTAGTTCGTGAGCGTCCCCGTCTCGTCGTAGACCGGGGTTACGGAGAGGTGGTTCCAGAACTGCTCGCCGTCCGCGCGGTAGTTTCGCAACTCGACCGTCGTCGCCTCTTCGACCGCAATCGCCGCCCGCAGGTCGTCGAGCGGCGGCTGGTCTCTGTCGTCGGCTTGCAGGAACCGACAGTTCCGCCCGACTGCCTCCTCGCGCGTGTAGCCAGTCTGCTCGACGAACCCGTCGTTGACGTACACCAGCGGATTGTCCGGCTGTTCCGGGTCGCTGATCGTGATCCCAACGTTGGCCTCGTCCATCGCCCGCTCTTTCAATTCGAGTTCGCGTTCTCGCTCCCAGCGCTCTGTGACGTCCTGCTGGATGCCGATGAAGTGCTGTACGACGCCGTTTTCGTCGGTAACTGGTGTGATAGACAGTCGCGTCCAGTACGGGGTGCCGTCCTTCCGGTAGTTCTGGAGTTCGAGCGACACGGGCTCTTCGTTCCGAATCGCCGCTCGAAGCCGCGCTATCTTCTCGGGATCGGTCTCCGGACCCTGGAGGAACCGCGGATTGCGACCGACCGCCTCCTGGCGGGTGTAGCCAGTCAGTCGTTCGAACCCGTCGTTGACGTAGATCAGTGGATTCTCCTCGCGGTTCGGATCGGTGATCTGGATGCCGACGGTCGCCTCGTTCATCGCCCGCTCTTTCAACTCCAGTTCGCGCTCACGGGCCTGCCGCTCGGTCTCATCGCGGACGGTACAGACGAGCCGTCCGTCCTCGACGATCGTCAACGAGAGTTCGGCGGGGAACGTCGACCCGTCCGGTCGACTGCCGGTCACCATCCCGCGCCAGTGCCCCTCAGATTCGAGCGCCGGGAACGCTTCTGCCTCCAGCCGTTCGACTTCCCTCTCGTCGTACAGCATTCGCCAGGTGTTACCGAGCAACTGCGACTTGTCGTCGTAGCCGTACAGATCGACGTGGGACTGATCGACGTAGGTGTACTCGTCACCCTCGAGAATCGCGATCCCGTCGGCGGCCTCCTCGACCGCCTGCTGGAACGACTCCAGTTGCCGCTGCCGTTCCTTTCGTGCGGTGATGTCCCGGAGGACGCCGGCCGTCCCGCGGAACTCCTCGTCCCCGATCACCGCGAGTCGGTTCTCAACGACCGTGTGTGATTCGTCGGCCGTTTCGAGTTCGAACTCCGCAGTCATCGATCGTTGGTCCGTGGCAAGCAAGTCCTCGATCTGTGCTCGAATCCGTCTGACGTCCGACTCGCTCATACCGATCGACGGCCGTTCTCCGATGATCTCCGTCCCGTATCCGAACTCGCGCCTCGCGGCCTCGTTGACGTAGGTAAACCGTCCCTCGGGATCGAGTGCGTACACCGGATCACCGATCGCTTCGAGGATCGTCTCGTATCGCTCCAATTCCTCGAACCGCCGGCGGCGTTCGATCTCGCTCCCGACCCACTGTGCGATGAGTTTCACGAACTCCGTCTCCTCCGGGCAGAACGCACCCGAACGCGGACGTCCCATCGAGAAATTGACCGTCCCGTACGTCTCGTCGTCGACGATAACGGGTGCCGCGATGTAGGCGCGCACGCCCTCCGCCGCCGGGTGGCTCTCGTGTTCGGTGTCTGCGACGTCGGCGAACGCGATGGGTTCGATGCCGTCGCTCGCGAGCATCGCCTGGCACATCGTCTCTCTGAGGTCGTACACCGTGCCCGTCTCGTGCGTCCCGGTCGCATCGACGACGGCTTCGATCTCGTAGTCGGTCCCGTCGACGTGCGAGAGGATGCCCGTCTCGAGGCCGAAGTGATCACATCCGAGCGACAGCAACTGCTGGATGGTCCCGTCGAATTCGCTCGAGTCGACCGTGAGTCGGTTCAGACGGCGTAGCGCGGCGGCCGCATCGGCGGCCTGACCCCACGGTTCGCGCATCTCGGCCCGTTCGTCCGACCGATCGAACGCGGCGCTACGGACGTCGCCCTCGACAGTCGCCGAGGGTCGTCGGTCGAGCCGCGAAAGGGCCGTTTCGAGCGTCCCGGCGATCCCTTCGGCGGCGGCCACCTCCGCGTCGTCGAAACGACTCGAATCCGCCACGCGGACCGACAGTATCCAGTCGGGACCGACGGGGACGACAACCTCGGCCTGCGCCGATCCTCGAGGGTCGGCGTCGACCGTCGCTTCAGGGATCTCTCCGGCCGTCGGCTCCTCGCCACGCTCACGGAGTCGTTCGACGACCGATCCCGAGAGCCGAGTCACGGGCCTTTCACTCGGCATCGACGCCGGAGCGGCCGCATCGACTGTCGCAAGCGTCTCGGTGTGCGGGTCGAATTCGCCGATGCTCACCGCCGGCTGGTCGAACACCTCCTGCACCAACTCGATTGCGCGGGCGACAGCGGTCTCAACCGTCTCGGCCCGGCTGAGGTCGGCTGATAGTGTGAGCAGCTGCCCCGGCTGCCCGTATGATGAGTTGGCGTTAGTCATACTGAATCCTTGCGCTGAGGGTACATGAACCGTTTGGCCGTGATTGTTTTTCCTGATGTTCTCTTGCCATTTCCTTCGCAACGGGATCCGGACCGGACCTGCTTCTCGGCGTCGTACGCGACTGTGGTATCGACTCGCTCCTGTGCGGTCGCCGTTCGGCGCCCGCCGGTTTTCGTCCGTGTTCGCGAGCGGGTCCGAGATGCTTCGCGACGGATCCGTCTCTCACGACGCGCTGCGCGCACGGGCCGGCTGACCGGCTCCTGTGTCCGGCCGATCTGTCAGCGCTCCGCTTGGGAGTCATACAGGTGCTGTATGGCCGTCCTCCGCCGGGCAGCGGAAGGTGGCCCTCGCGACGCGCGGGATTCATCGCGGTGACGCTGTTCGAGGCCATCTGTTATGCCCGTTGGAGGGTGACGGTGAAGATGCTTCCTGCAGGCTCACGACCGCGAGCCGCCTGCTGGCTGTCCTCGGCAGTCTGCTCCGAAGCGCAGAGGGTTTCGGGCTGGCCGTCGATGAACTCGCGTCGCTCTCTGTCCGCTACTGTAACCTCGCCCCCGTAAATCTCGACGAGCGTATCGACGAGATAGAGCCCGATCCCCGACCCGGAACTCTGCAGTCCCAGCTCGCCGCGGCCGAATATCTCGTCTTTCCGGCTGTCTGGGACACCGGGGCCGTTATCGGCCACGCGAACGCGAACCGTCTCCGCTCGCACCTCCACGTCGACGGCGACTCTGGGTGTCGCCTTGTCATTGTGTGCGACAGCGTTGTTCAGGAGGTTCCGGAAGACCGACGAGAGGAGTTCCGCGGCGGACACCTCCAGTCTGTCGGGCAGGGTTTCAGTCACCGTGATGCTCGCCGCACCGTGTGCAGACCGCGCCTTTTCGAGTTCGGTCCGGAGGACGTCTGCGAGGTCGATCGGTCGAAGGTTCGGACCCGCTTCGCCCTCGCGTATCCGAAGGAAGTCCCCGACCGTGTCCGCGATGTCGACGATGTGCTCGCTCGCACTCTGGATCCGGTCGAGGTGCGTCTCGCCCGCCGGGTCGACGTGTCCCCGGAGCGTCTCTCCCCAGCCGGTGATGATCGCGACGTCGTTTTTGATGTCGTGTCTGACGATCCGATTGAGCAGCGCGAGCTCTCCGTTTCGCCGTTCCAATTCCCGCTGCTGGCGCTCGCGTTCCGTCGCGTACCGGAGCGTCCGTCGCAGGAGCTTCGGCGTGAGGTCGTCTTTGACGAGGTAGTCCTGCGCTCCCCGCTCGACCGCCTCGACGCCGGCGCGTTCGTCGTCGAGACCCGTGAGCACCACGACCGGCTCGTCACCGGACGCCGCGAGCATCGCTTCGAGCGTCTCGAAGCCAGTGGTGTCTGGCAACCCGAGATCCAACAGGATCACGTCGACACCGGCGTCTCGAACCTCGATGGCTTCGGCGAGCCGTTCGACGTGACGAATGGTGGGTGCGGTACCGCCGTTCGGTGACACCCCTTCCTTCAGATATTCACTGATCAGGCGGGCGTCCGCCGGGTTGTCCTCTACGAGCAGCATTCGGTCTGGGTGTGCCTCACTCATCGTTGGGTTGCGTGTCCGCTGTCGGGATCCAGAAGCGAACGGCGGTACCGATCATCTGGATGTACTGGTCGGGGTCGGCGGGTTTCGTGACGTACGCGTCCGCCGACTGGTCGTAGACGCGCCGGGCGTCGTCGGGATTCTTCGAACTTGATACCACCGCGACGGGCACGCGACTGAACTCGGACTCCTCGCGCACTGCCCGTAGCACTTCGAGGCCGGATTTCCCCGGAATGTTCAGATCTAAGAGTACCAGGTTCGGCTGATGTCTCTGCGGCGTGTCGCTCGTGATCCACTCGACTGCCCGATTGCCGTTGTTGTACACGCGCAGTTCCAGGTCCGTGTCGGCCGCCGCGATCCCCTCCTCGACGAGTCGGACGTCGGCGGGATTGTCCTCGACGACGAGGACCGTCGGGACGGCGTCCTGTTGCACGCCCTCAGACACGGGTCTCACCGTCCGCGGGTACCGTGACGACGAACGTCGATCCGACGCCCGGCGTGGACTCGACACGGATATCGCCCTCGTGGCGGTCAACGATCTTCCGACAGATCGAGAGCCCGATGCCGGTGCCATCGAACTCCGCACGAGTGTGCAACCGCTGGAACACCTCGAAGATCCCGTCGGACTGCTCGGG
This sequence comes from Halobellus clavatus, assembly GCF_900107195.1. Classification (GTDB taxonomy): domain Archaea; phylum Halobacteriota; class Halobacteria; order Halobacteriales; family Haloferacaceae; genus Haloquadratum; species Haloquadratum clavatum. The sequence goes on along the minus strand of NZ_FNPB01000001.1, from coordinate 609,424 downwards.
GTCCATCCCGATCCCCTCGTCCGCGATCGCATACTCGACGATGCCGTCCCGGTGCTGCATCGAGATCTCGACGCGCGGGTCGGTCTCGCTGTACTTGATCCCGTTCTCAACGAGGTTCTGAAACAACTGGACCAGTTGGCTCTCGTCGCCAACGACGGTTCCCGCCGAGTCGGGAGACACCACGGTCGCCTCGCGCTCGTCGATCGTCACTTCCAGGTTCTGGGTCACCTGCTGGAAAACGTCGCTCATCTCGATCGGTTCGAACGCGCCGCCGCGCCTCTCGACCCGGGAGTACTCGAGCAGTGCCTGTATCATCTCGCGCATCCGATCGGCCCCGTCGACGGCGATTTCGACGAACTCCATCGCCTCGTCATCGAGGGACTCGCCGTACCGTCGTTCGAGCAGTGTGAGGTAACTCGACACCGTCCGAAGCGGTTCCTGCAGGTCGTGTGACGCCGCGTAGGCGAACTGTTCGAGTTCCTGGTTCGACTGCTCCAGGCGCTCGCGCGTCTCGCGCAGGTCCTGCTCGCGCTTCGCCCGGTTCAGCGCCTCCTCGACGGTCGCGGCGAGTACCTCGAGGAGGCTCCGATCGGTATCGGTGAACGCGTGTTGCTGGGTCGATCCGCTGATGAGCACTCCGTGCTCGCCCAGTGGCACGATGATCTCCGACCGCACCGGCGTCTCCTCGTTGTACCGTCCCTCGACAGTCTGTACGTCGTCGTAAGCCCGGGTGGATCCGTCCTCGAACGCCTGCCACGCGAGCGAGTTACCGGGCTCGAACGTCGGCTGCTCGTCGAGCACGCGGGCAACTTCCTCAGTCATCGCTCCCGGAACGAGCGCGTCCGCCTGCTCGTCGTACCGCCAGATGCACGTCATCGGCATCTCCAGTACCGACGTCGCGCTCTCGGTCCCGATCGACGCCAACTCCGCTGCGTCCGTGTTCGTCATCAACCGCTGCGCCGTCTCGTTGAGTTGGCGGAGCTTCTGTTTCACGGTGTCACTTCTGAGTTCGTAGCTGATCCACTGGACGAGCAACTCGACGAACCCGCGCTCCGTCTCGTCGAACGCGTGCGCGCGACTGGCCTCGTCTCCGAAACAGAGCGTCCCGTACACTTCGCCCTCGACGATGATCTTGCCGCCGATGTAGCACCCGAGTCCGAACTCCTCGTACGCCGGATCGTCGCCCCAGCCTTCGTCGATCGCGTCCTGGACGTTGAGCACCTCGTCGCACTCGATCGTTCGGCGGCAGTACGCCTTCGAGAGGGGTGCGGATTCACCCGCCTGGAGGGTCGGATGGGTCCCGCTCGCTTCGATGACGTGCTGGGTGTCGTCGTCGATCCGGTTCAGGAACCCGTACGGGAGCCCGAGGCGGTCGCATCCGAGTTCGAGAATCGCCTCGACTTTCGCGCCGAAGTCCCGGTCGGTATCCGATCCGATCGCCGTGATCTCGCGGTGTGCCTCCTTGCTCTCTCGGAGCGAATCTTCGAGCCGCTTGCGTTCGGTGATGTCGGTGAGATAGCCGAGGTAGTACGTGACCTCGCCGTCCTCACGGATGACTTTGGTGTTGTCCTGCACCCAGCGCACGTCGCCGCTCTTGGTCACCATTCGGTAGGGATCGTGACTGAAGCGTTCGACGTCCTCGCGGCCGTGCTTGGCGACCTCCTCGCTGACACGAGCGGCGTCCTGATCGTGAATCAAGGTTGCGTAGGGGACCTCCCCGGACTGGAGGTCCTCGGGCGTGTAGCCGAACGTTTTGGTGACGTTGTCGGAGACGTACTCGACGGGCCACCCGTCGTCGTTCCGCCACTTGAACACCACTGCGGGGCCCTGCGCGAACATGTCCCGCTCCTCTTCGAGTGCGCGGCGGGATTCCCTCTGCTCGGAGATGTCGAGGTGGATGCCGACGGCGCGCGTCGGGTTCCCGTCTCCGTCGCGCTCGACGACCTCACCGACGTCACGGATCCACTTCCAGTCGCCACTGGCGGTCCGCATCCGATGCTCGCAGTCGTAGCGCTCGGTCTCCCCCGTGAGGTGCGCTTCGAGGGCTGTCTCGACCGATCCCATATCTGCCGGGTGCACTCGCTGTTCCCACGTCTCGAGGGTGGGTTCGATCTCGTCGAGCGAGAGGCCCAGCATCGTCGCCCACTCTTCGTTGAACGCGACCTCGTCGGTCTCTAGGTCCCAGTCCCAGACTCCCAGATCCGCCCCCTCGATGGCCAGATCGAGACGTTCTGTGAGGGTGCGGAGGTCCTCTTCGCGCCGTCTGCGATCGGTGATGTCGCGGTTCGTACAGATCAGCCCGCCGTCGTCTAAGAGCGACAGCGTAATCTCCTGCTGGACGGCGCGCCCGTCGCTCAGTTTCCCGACTGTCTCACCGCGCCACTCGCCCTCGCGTTCGAGTTCCGGGAACACGTCCCGCTCGATCCGCTCGATCTCGTCCTCGGGGTAGATTCGCCGCCACGAGCAGCCGATGAGTTCCTCGGGCTCGTAGTCGAAGACGGCAGCGTGTGCCCGGTTCATATAGACGTACTCGCCGTCGGCATCGAGGATGGAGATCCCGTCCATCGACGCCTCCATCGCGGCCGACTGCCGTTCCAGTTCTCGCTCGCGCTGTTTGAACTCGGTAATGTCGGTCGAAACGCCGAGCACGGCCGAGCCGTCCCCGTCGATCGGTTCGTACGGAATCTTCGTCGTCTCGAGGATTCGACGCTCGCCGTCGGCCGTCGTCAGCCGTTCCTCGGGGATGTGCTTCGGGTCGCCAGACTCGATCACGGCGCGGTCGTCCGCACGGAACTGCTCAGCCTCTTCGGGCGAATCGGCGAAGTCCGCGTCTGTCGAGCCCTCGAGGTCGTCGATCGTCGTCCCGTAGGCGTCGGCGACGGCCTCGTTCACCAGCAGGAACTCGCCGGACTCGTCCTTTGAGAACACCAGTTGGGGAAGCATATCGATGATCTGGTGCGTCCGATCGCGATTCCCGCGGGCCACCCGCTCGGTGCGGTGGAGGCGCAACTCCGTGCTGATCAACTGTGCCAGGAGCCTGACAAACTCCAGTTCTGCCTGCCGGAACGGATCCTCACGCGGTTTCCCCATCGAGAAGGTCACCGTCCCGTACGTCTCGTCGTCGACGACGACGGGTGCCGCGATGTAGGCGCGCACGCCCTCCGCCACCGGGTGGTCTCGGCGTGTAGACTCGGCGACATCGGCGACCGCCACCGCCTCGGTTTCCCCGACCTCGAGCGTCACCTGGGACATCGGCTCTCCGAGGTCGGACACCGCGCCCGCCTCGTGCGTCTCCGTCGCGTCGACGACGGTCCTGGCCACGCACTCGTCTCCATCGACGCGTGTGAGGATGCCCGTCTCGAGACCGAAGTGGTCGCACCCGAGCGACAGCAGTTGCTCGATGGTCTCTTCACACCCCGCAGCGTCGGCCGCGAGTTCGTTCAACCGTCGTAGCGCCGCCGTGTCAGCGTCGGCGCAGTCTTCGGCTTCCTCAGACAGCATCGGAGGGTCGTCACCGGCTCCGGGCCTCGATCGGTCGCGGTCGACCCGAGCGAGCGCCGTTTCGAGGACCGCCGCGATTCCCTCGACGGCGCTCGTCGCCGCCTCGTCGATCTCGCTCGGGTCCCTCACCCCGATCCGTAACACCCGATTGCGACCGACAGGAACGAGCATCGCAGTCCCAGCGGATCCCTGCGGCTCGGTGTCGACTGTCGCTGCAGGTGTCTCGTCGGCCGGTCGGTCACCGCCGCGGTGGGCGAGGTGCTCGACGACCGATTCCGGGATCCGGGCTGGAGTGCCGCCGCCTCGGCTCGCATCCGGGGCCGCTGCTCCGATCGCCGTGACTGTGTCGTCGCCTGCATCGTACGCACAGACGCTCACCTCCGGCTGATCGAACACCGCCTCCGCTAACGCCGTCGTCCGGGCGACTGCACTCTCGGTCGTGGCGGCCCGGCTGAGTTGCGCTGATAGGTCGAGGAGACGCCCTGGGGGCCCACAGGACGAGTGCGCGCTAACCATACGGTACTAAGGCGCTAATCGGGATTTAACCGTTCGGTGATGTTATTAATACTGATAACTAGGATCTCACAGATACTACGACGGCGTCTGAACCGTGACCTCTTTTCGGCGACGCACAGTCCGATTTCGAGGCTGGATTTCTCGTCCGCAAATCGCCAGAAACCCCAAAGAGGCTGCGTTAGGCCAGTCGATCCGGCGCGCGCTCCTGCTTCGGATCTCGGATGCCGCACCATTCAGTCCCGCTGTCGTCTCGACCCAGCGTCCGCTCGCATCTGATCCGTTTGACCTCGACGCTCGATTCTCGGGAGTGAAACCAGCGGAAGAAGCCTAGGCCGGGATTTGAACCCGGGGTCTCGTCCTTACCAAGACGTTGATACATTTCGTGGCCTGAAACCGGAATTTTGACCGTCTTCACACAACACATATTTCGTCTATATTTCAGACCACGTCGCCGTCTTGGAATTCCCTGTATTTCCTGTAGCTGGCCGGTCTCTTCGTCAACTTAGTATTATCGCGCACCCCCTTGAAACACCGGGCAAGCAGTCTTTCGGCCTGAGCAAGAATACTAGGCCCGAAGCGAGTCTTTGCAGTCAAGACTCTTGTTGTAAGGTGCAAAAGCGGGGAATATGATCTCTTCAGAACTCCTCCAGGGATACTCGAAGAAATCGGATAGGCAGCTCGATCTGCTAAAATGTCCGGACTGTGGCTCTCTTCACGATGAAGCCAAGCTCAGTGGTTCTTGCTACGAATGTGATTCTCACATAGCGCACAAGCGTTACAGTACTCAAGCCACTGTTGACTACGCTATTTGCAGTAATTGTAGTTCAGAGGTACTGTATACCAGAGATAATGAGATAGGCGAACGGTGGGAGGTTCCGGGGTACTACTGCCGAAATTGCACGACCATCCTCGAAGTAAAATCAAACGGACAGTTTGTACAACCGGAACAGTTCCTGAATAACAGCCAAGGTTCAGGATTTGAGGTCCAGGCTGTCAATAGTGAACGCACAAAGACAGTCGCTGAGATGTTTTCTTGGTCAACGAAAGTAGAAGGAGTAGGGTTCTGGTCCTACCAGCCAGACAGTCACAGGGTTTGGCTGGCAAGCCTGAATAACTGCTACTGTGGCTTCGTCACCCTCGATGACAACGATAAGCTAATCCAGATTTGGACAGACCCAGGTGTCAGAAGACAGGATGTTGCTACTATGCTACTTGAATACATCTGTGAGACTGTTCTCCCCGCTGACGGCGAGCTATGGATGAACAAGCCGACGGACCAGGGCAAGGAACTTTTCAAATCACTAATCGATAGCGATGACAAAATATTCGGTCGAAAGGTCGAGGATAAGTACGTGAGGAAAGCAATCCGACTATAGCATACTCACCTCTAATTCGCTTTTACCATTCTGATCTGCTTTCCGTCCTGTCCTCAATAGTTTCTCTAGTGCTTCTCTACAGTCTCCGCTGTTCTCTGCCACGGTTTCAGCGATCTCTTCGATGACTTCGTCGGGGACGGTTCCGGGTTTGAATGCTTGCTCCACTCGTTTCGACAGTATTTCTTGGAGCTGGGGTGCGTTGTAGGAGTTGAACTGGAGTGTCTGGCAGTTCAAACGTGATTGGCTCCGTGGATCCAGGTGGACCTTGGAGGGCGGCCGGTTGGAAACCATCACGAGGCCAAGCGAGTTCTCCGCTTCCTGATTCAGCATTTGCAGGTCGTAGATGATCTCCGTCTTCTCCTCTAGCTGGTCGAACTCGTCGATGGCCACAGCTACTCCACGGTTCTTGTCTAGCCATTCCCGAAGCTTGGAAAGCAGTTCATCTACGGGCTTGCCTTTCCGAGGCGCAGGATACCCGAGCTGGATCAGTAACTCGGTCAGAAGTGAGGAGCGGGAGTTGTACTGCCAGGCATTGATGTACACGGATTCTGCACCGGCTTCAGTCTCTAACCGGTCGAAAACGTGCTTCACACAGGTCGTCTTCCCGACTCCGGCCGGGCCGTACACCAGCAGGTTCTCCGGAGTTTTTCTCCTCGTCAAAGGCCGGACAGCGTCAGCAATCCTGTTGATCTCGGTCTCTCGACCTACCGGTTCATCCGGCTCATAGTTCGTTGTCAGGTATGTTTCCGAACGTAGAATCCCGCCGCTGCTTGTTGATTCTTGAAACAACTTTATCTTCGCCTCGTATCATCTAACCTGTAACAGGTAGTTTCAAAAACCGGATCAGGGGAGGCGTTTCACTTGCTTCTGTACCTTCCACAAAAGCACAAGAAACCCTATGTCGATACGCTCAACTATCGTTCTCGCCGGCGCTTCGGATACTTTCCGCGACTCCCTCCCAGAAGTCTTCCTCCATCCACTCCGCTATTTCACTCGCCGTCGCGTCCTCATCAGGCCGCTCAATCATAAGAACCAGTCGAACGTGGATAGACAAAGATGTGAGGGATACTTTATGCCGGCTGTCAGTACGTAGACGATATGAACAAGGAAGATATCCGTAAATGGAGCGAACGGTACGATGAAGCCTATGACGACGACCTTCAGGAAACAGAAGAGCGTATACACAAGCAACTGAGAGAACAGGGGTATCTGACCCGTGACCAGTTACAAGAGGTGGTTCAGTGGAAACTGAACGGGATGCCAGGAAGACGGGGCGGTAACGTTGAGAGAGTCAACACTGTTCCCGATGAGTACGTTCAACGGGTGACTGAAGCAGCACTACTGATTGACGACCCGAAAACCCAGTTGAAGACCCTGAAATCTATACCAGGTATCGGACCAGCCACTGCAACGGTCATTCTAACCTTCTACGATCCCGAGAACTACGGAATTGGCGACCGCTACATCCTTGACCAGTTCTTCGGAGAAGACCGGACAATTCGAGTGACTGACTACCCCAAAATTCTCGCCGAACTCCGAGACCGAAATCCCGGTGACTTCGACCTTCGGACTGTCGAGAAGGCATACTACCAGAAATACCGCGTGGAGAACGACGTAGGTAACTGGTGAATCCAGCGGCTGATTCTATAGCTATACCTCCCGTTTCCGGGGATTCTTGAACCACTCCGGCAAACCGTCTCCCCACGGGTAACGATACCAACAGATGCTATTGCAGCAATTCAGGCACTGGAATGTCTGGCCGTTGATCCACTTGGAAAGGCCTGTATCAGAGCACTCGTACCGGTCGCTCTGTCTATGCCAGTGATTCGATCTCGTGTACGGCTTAGATGTCGTTCTACCCTGCAACGGCTTGATATCCGTAGACGGGTTGTTCTTCGTGAAATCCGTGGGATCGAATCTCCGGGAAACCGAGCTCACAGCCTTTCACCGCAGTAGATACACCTGCCCGCTTCCTGTTCTTTCTTCACAAGCTCGTGGCCGTCGTCTCTCACACAGTTCTTCATAACGGATACGTGTTAGATCACTCAGGTATTAAGAAAGAATCTGGATCATTCCGCGGAAACGCTTCTTTGTTTGGCCTCTTCCGTGATCTGGTCTCACTCGATAAGTCTTGCTTCACTAATACTGATAGAAGATGTGATTCCACCGTAGTCGGTCAGTTTTCCTTCAAAACGGATCCTTTGATTTGGACTAACTCTGAGAAGATCACCTCTCTCGGACTCTTTGAACCCGATTCTATAAGGTGAAAAGCCGATGTCTAGCTCACTTTCAGCTTGTGGACCGGCTAAGACAACAAGCTTCCCGAAAGCATTCTCATCCACGCTGTGAACGTACGCACTCGCCCTAATCCACTTACCCCTATACTTGGAACTCCAAATCTCATCCTTCTGAAGATCTGTATAGGTAGAATCTGAACCAAGCAACACAGACTGAATCTCTGAAAGCGAATCGTTCACATACACTCTGTCATTACCATCTTCTACAGGCTGTGCGCCTTCTGTCCCGCTCGAAACAAACATAGACATAAATATAGAGTATAGAATTATGACACCAAAGATTCCATATACAAGCAACTCCCAGTCGATAATGGAGTCAGATTTCTGCTTTTCTCCAGAATCATCATTCTCTGATACATCTTCAGGTTTCGAGTTACCTTCTTCCTCCTCAGGACTCATTCGCGCTATGAAATGGTGACTCTCCGATTCTTTTGTAGCTAACCCTGACCCTCGAACTATTCCGCGGAAACCTCCGGACTCGAATTAAAACTAGCAAGGCCGCAGTACTCAACCGGAAAGGCATCCGAACCCGGGTGCCTGTAAACCCGTGTAACCCCTTTCCCCGAAAAATGATCTATGCCAGAACCACTGAAAGACCCGACACCACTGCAACCAAACTACCTACCCGAGAAACTCCACGATAGAACAGAGGAGCAGAAGCTGCTGGAAAACCTTTCATCGAAAAACTCTGCTCCAAAGAACCTCTTTCTCCACGGCCCCCGCGGAACAGGTAAAACCCACGTCACACACCTTGCCCTGGAAGAAACCGACAGGAAATGCTACGTTCCCTGCACCCAGCACGACACCCAGTACAAGGCCTTGAAACAGATACTCAGAGCCCTAAACGAAGAAGTCAACGACGGCCACCACACCTCCGACCTACAGAGAAAACTCGTGGAGAAAACCAAGGCCGTCAACACGGTAATCATCCTCGACGACATCGACTTCCTACTCCTGAACGACGGCGACGACCTCCTCTACTTCCTCACCAGGATGGAAACACGCAACGACGTAGATCTAGTACTCACCTCCTCAAACCACTCCGGACTCAAATCACAGATCGAGGAACGAACCTACAGCAGCCTACAACCCCGAAGGGTCAGTTTTGAACCCTACACCGCAGAAGACGCATACCAAATCCTCGTAGAAAGAGCTCAGAAAGCACTGGTCAACCAGAGCCTCCAGAAAGCCGCTTTAACCTACATCACATCCACAACCCAGAACATCGCCGTCGGCCTACACTGGCTGAAACACGCAGCCGAAACCACGGAATCAGTCATCACGGAATCACACGTCCAGCAAGTCCAGGAGAAAGCGTATGAGAAGTACGCCGCACACCTGCTTAACCGGTTCACAGAACACCACCGACTACTCTACCAGGCAGTACAGGAACTCGACGTCGAAGAAAACACGATACGAACCGGAGAAATCTACACACGGTACGAGGAACTCTGCAAGACCTACAACGAGAACACACTGTCCAAACGCCGGCTCAGCGACTACCTGAAGCACCTGGAACTGCTCGACCTGATCGAAGCAGAATACCACTATGGCGGCAGCAACGGCAAAACACGAGACGTGAAACTGGTCTCACTCTGAACCCATCATATAGGAAGTGTAGTAGATAGTTGACTCCTCCAACTGCCGCAGTTTTATATCAGCGACAGTGTATAGATTCGAGTTAATGAGTGATTTGAGCAGGGAAAACCTAGAAGACCTTGCTGATCTCTATCAAGCCCTTTCAAACGAGAAACGTCTGCGTATCCTTCTACAACTCTACAACGACGAACCGGTCTCCGAACTCACAGAAGAACTCGGTATCTCACGAAGCGGCCTCCAGAAAAACATCGAACGCCTGATCGACTCGGAACTCGCCTTCAGACCACAGAAAGAAGGATCAAAGACATACGCACTAACACCGCTCGGCGAACACTACGTCCACGTACTGGAGAAAGACAAAGAAACCAGCCTCAAGACCAGAGAGATGCTGGAGAAAGAACTAAACCGGTTAGAACAGGAACAAAGCGATACACGGGAAACCCTGGAGGAAGCCGGTGTCGACGTCACCGAGTTCGAGCGAAAACTGAAGCAAGAAGCCTGGCAAAACATCTGGGAAGACGCGGAAGAGAAACTATGACTGATCCTGCCGAGATTGAAGATGAGATCCTGGATACGTTGACCGGCGACGAACCTGTCCGGACACCCGGCGATATCGGATTAGAGCTGAAGAGGAGAGGTGTGATAGAGGAATACGATGTCGGGGAGTTCCACGACCGCTTGGAGGATATGCGGGAAAGAGGACTGGTAGAGCTGAACAAAGGTAACTGGGGAGAATACACTGTTGATTAGGAGAGGCAGAGTCAACGAACTAGTTGAGAAAACTGTGTAGCCTACTTCATTCAAGAGAGTCACGAAGGCCCGAGCGAGTATTTTTCTATGATCTGCCGCCGAGACCATGTCCTCAACTGTGAAGAAGAAGAAGCTGTAGCAGATCTGCCGAAACAGGAACTCTAACCGTTTACACAGACTTTTTCGACCAGTTTTTCGCCGCACGTAGGACAGGACTCTTCAAACACTTGCTGCCCCGGCTCACCCTCAATCATTAACTCCATCTTAGCCCTGACATCCATCTCGTGATCCGTACGGCAACTGGAACAATACAACCTAACTTCCTCAAAGTTCGACGGCTCTTCCCGGATCTCCACGTACTCCGAAATCAGTTCCCGGACCTCGTCACACAGCTCCTCGACGTACCTGATTTCTCTTTCGTAAAGGAACCTGCCGATCCACTGGATATCCTTGGCGTAGACCTCGTACCCCAGTACATCGTCCTGGTCCTGGACGACGAAGTTGAAGTTGAAACCGTCGTTCTCCCAGTTGAAGATCCAGTGCCGCCCTGAATCCTGATCACTTGCCGTATTATAGGCAACCGTCCCGTTCCCTGCCTCGTGGAGAAACCGGGTCATCGGATGAACTTCGTCTTCAGTCATCGACGGCTGTGCCTCCAAGTGTAGTTGCTGATACCTTCTCCTTCATCCAGGAAATCCTCGGAGTACTGTTTCGGTGGTTGGAACGTGTGTCTACTGATTAACGGCTGGCCGCAGTCCGGACATTCTTCCTCAACCATTCTCTGAGCATACAAGCCGTCTATCAACAAGTCGATTTTCGGCGTGACATCCACCAAGTACTCTTCCTGGCACCGGACACAGGTATCGTCCAGTATAGCCAGTGCGTCCGGATCTTCCACCAGTTCAACACGTTCACTGACTGTGTCACTGACAAAAACAGGTGGCTCTACGTACTCGAAGACAGCGACGTGCTTATCGATCCAGTCCATATTACGGGCCTGAATCTTCTCCACGTCTCCACTCTTCGAATGGATTGAGAAGTGGAACGTGTACTTCGACTTCGGCAAGGCGTACACCCAGATATCCTCGTCACCTCGCTGTAAATACGCTACCTCGTCGTCACCGTTCGCCCTCTTCAAGAACTCACCTAATTCTTTCAGAACCATAACCTGTTATTCAGGAATCCTCCAAGGAAAAGTAATCATACCTGGTATCCTCGTTGAACACCAGTTCACCGCCCTCGTTTTCCTGGAAGAACTCTTCGTTGACACACCCGACTACAGGACTGTAAACCGGGTCACAAAGCAACCAAGCACCGCCGCTGCCGTCAGACTGGAAACGAATCCGTGGAACCTCTGCACTGTAGAAATCCTGTGCCTCTCCCTGTAGATCCTCGACGCTGTTCTCCGGGAAACAGACCTGCACCATCAAATGATTCCCCCAGTCCTCATCGACTACACCCAGTAAACGGGTTTTGAAGCTGCGAACCTTCAACAACGACGCCAACAACACGGCTTGATCCTCGCAATCCGACTCAACGCCGTGGTCAAGGACGTAGTCCGGTCGGTACAGTGCCTTGTTGCTTTCACCATCTGTACCATCCACGTTTTCATACACGAACTCGGTCAAGGCAGCAGCGTACCTGTACCGTTCAACACCTGGCTCCACACCCTCCAACACTTCTGCTGCGTGGTCCCGCACCTTCTCCGGGTACACACCGTTGACAAGTAATTCAGCCCGTGTCCTGTTCGTCGTACTGTACTCCTGCTCTGTGTCTCCCGGCGCAGAATAACCAGTCATAGCCAAAAGAAAGGCCTACGATAAGTTAACCTTTTACTCAACTACTCTACGAGGTTGATACTCTGGTGGCTTCGGCGGGCATAGAATCAATTGCGAATGTTATTCGAGCAACTTCCACAGCTCATCTTCATCGCTAACTTCTTCTAAGGCCTTCTGAACCTCTCGAACCTCCATCTCCAATTCAATACGATCACGCCACTGCTGACGCTTCTCACTCCGCAACTCAGAATAGAAACCGTCAATCTTCGACTTCAACCGCTCCTTCTTTTCCTCCTCAACGCCTCCAAACCCGTGGTACAGATCCTCCAATCTTTCAACATACCAGTCAAGCTTCGACTCCAATTCTTCGACAGTCTCCGAGTGAATCTCTCTACGCTCATCCAACAAGGATTCAAGCCGCTCCAACTCCTGCTCCAGCCTCTCTTCCTCATTCTGTTGTTCCTCGCGCAGAAACTCTTCAACGCTGAATCCGGAGGATGACAGATCTAGGTCTTCCCAGTAATCACGGTACTCCATACCCCGTTGTTGAAAAGAAGAAGTTGGAAGGGTGTTATCCCTCTCCAGAGTTCGTTAGACCCCGATATTCTCTTGCCTTCTCCCTGTAGAACTTCGGCAACTCCTCGATCTCCTCATCACTCCAGGAATCGACTTCCTCCAAGAGTTCCTCGGCCTCGAACACTTCGCTTGATGCGACACGACTCATACCAGAACAAAAAGAAAGGAAAGGATTGGAAAGTACGCAAACACCGTATTTCCCAAGGACTAGTCCTCAAGCTGTTCCAACTTCTCCAAGACACCTTTCTCCTCCAGCTCGGCTAACCGTTCAAGAACCTCTTGTTTGTCTTCTTTCTTGGATTGTTCTTCGAGGCTTAATGGTCGGCCGCAGTCTCGACACTCGCTGAACTCGGGTTCGTTTGAAGTCCCGCAGAAAGGACACGTATTGCTCTGATCCTCTTCCTCTACCTCTGTTTCCACGTTGTACTTGTCCCGGATCGCCTTGTTGACGTCGTCGTTGTTCAAGTGGACATAGACCTTGGCTCGTCCTGATCCCGGCACCCAACCAGCAAACTTGTTCAACTGCTCGTACCCCATAAACGTCGCAACCTCAGTCAAACGGGTATGCCGCAGGTTGTACGGCCTCCGCTTATTCCCCGGTATACCAGCCTTCTCACAGGCCGATTTGAAACGTCGACGATAAGCCTGGTAACTCATCTCCTCCCGAAAATCCGGCTCATAACTACACGAGCCATCGTGCTGAGTCACTCTCTCACCGCACTTCTTGCACATCTGCTGCTCCTTCTTCACCCACAACGGCGCACTCGGATCATCAATATCACCCATCTCTCCACCCAGAGGATGATGCGCAATCCATTCACGCAGAGTCCTACCGGCACGCACCAATTGATTAGTACGATCTGGAGTACCCTTCAGTCCCTCTAGGTAGACGAAGTCACCCTTCCCGTTCGTGGTGAAATCTCCTATACTACAGTTCAAAAGCTCACCAGGCCTGGCTGCCGTCTCGTAGAGAGTTATAGTGAAAGCCCTGTCCCGCGTATTGCTGAAGTTCCGCATCAATTCCCGAAGCTCTTCCTTCGTGAATATATCCTCCCGTGAGATCGTATTCTCCTCCTTCCGACTCTTGTGTACCGAGAAGAACTCAACCTTCTCAGGATGTTCATTCCCTCCGTTCTGAACCTTGTAGAACTTCTTCAACGTGCCACGGATCTTTGCCTTCGTTGATTCAGCGTAATCACTCCGGTTAAGATCTGCCACGATGTTCTTCAGCTCCTGTTCCGTAGCTCCATCTAGAGTGAAGCCTTCAGGAGCGAACTTCTTCAGGACCGTTTTGAGGGCGTAGATCTGCCTCTCTTGCTGGCTTTCACCGATGCCTTCTGCCGCGGCATCGTTGATGAAGGAGCGAATCGTGTTGTAGTTCTCCGTGCTGACTTGGTCTTCCAGGTTTTCAAGAGCGTTAGATACGCTGATGTACTTTGTAGAGCTCATAGTTTGGTGGTTCACCTAATCTGGTTCGACCCAAACCTTGGAGGAGATGGGGAGAGACCACAGTTCCAATGGGTTCAATGCTCCAACCGAAATCGGATATAGTGTTCCCAGCGAGAATGTTATCTTTCGTTCAGTGTCTACTTCTCTTGAATTGAGAGCGTTTCTCTTGGCCTTAGAAGGCCTCATTTCGGTTCTAGCCCACTATACGGTTGTTACAGTGGGCGGGTGGAGCATCTGACAAACGATTTAATGTCTCGTTCTTAGTTTGCTCGTGGCTTTCGTTTGTTTCCTTTGCTCTCCTCGCTTCGTTTGGGTTTTCATCTGAAAATTGGTCTAGAATATTTAAATAATCTGTCCTGTTTGTCATCGGAACTCGGGGGTTATGGACAGGTAGAATTTAACCAGATCCTGCTCATAGATTCTTCTCAACAAGGTTGTATCGGGATGAATGAAGTGAGCGATGGGATTTTTGTAGGGACAGAATCTAACGCCAGCGACGAATCACTTCTACGGAAACACGGTATCGACACCGTCATCTCTCTAACCCATAGCGAACCAGATACAGGAGACATCACCCGTGTAGATGTGCCGATGATAGACGGACCACAGAACAGTTACGAGGCATTTGCTGAAGCTGTAAAGGAGGTCGTGAAGTATCATAAAAACGGTCAACGTATCCTAATTCACTGTTCGGCAGGTTCTTCTCGTAGTCCTTCAGTCGCCGCAGCAGCAATCACACACCTTACACAAAACAATCTCAACGAAGCCTTCAACCAAGTAATCGAACAGAGACCGGAGACAGATCCGCACGACGCATTGGTCCGTCAAGCTAACAGATATGTTTAATATTTTCTTTGTGATCCTAGACTTCTCTCCATTCTGACCAACTCTTACTATCCGTAGATAAAGATATCACGCCTTGATCTGGGAGGGCATCGCTCGGAATTCTGTACTCTGCCACATCTTCTCCTCCCGATGTACCGACAACATTTAGATAAAACCCTTTCGCGTCAGGGAACGCTTTAAATGCGTCCCAGATGTCCTCTATATCGACTTCAAACGTGTATGGATCTTCACTTTCTGCTTCTACCTCCTTCTCCAGAATGGGGCTCCAAGGTGGAGTACATCCGTAAGTTGGCTCCCCGTGTGCGAAATCTAGATAGTCCAGAAACGCTTGTAATTCTCTCTTGGTGTGTGGGTTCAAACTACCTGATTTGAGCGAATCACCCGTAATCGAAGCAACCTTAGCGAATGCAAAGAGTTCCTCAGTGTCAAACTGAAATGTGGTGCCATTTCTATCGGTTATCTCCAACTCGTCCGATATCTCGAAATCTTCACCGTGTATGATGGTATTTCTGTGATCGTTCAAATCTCGAAACAACGCAAATACTCGGTCGTAAATTGACTTCTCTTGGTCGTAGATTGAGGGAAGCTGGAGATTGTTGTTCTTTTCTAAGTCTTCCAGTTTATCGATTTTGTCTGAAAATCTCCAAGGCACACCGTTGATAATTCCCTGGCTATCGTGCTCCTCAAGAATCCACTCCATCTGCATATCGAGCGCCTTGTAACTCGCAGTGAAAACCAATGGATACATCCGTTGAACGATTTTGTCAACCCTGGCCTGCGAGATACTGGTCTTCGCTGCAACAGCGATATGCTTAGAGCCATCCTCGTTGATTTCCGCTCGCGCATCTCCTGACGGGAATGGCTCTATCTCTTCCGATAGAAACGAGAGTATCCAAGTCTCGTAATCAAGCTTCTCTTCCAACCGTTGAACCGCGTTTGTGCCATACATCTGCTAAACCTTGTTAATTAAATTCCTTATTTGAGAGCCAATCAATCCCTGTGCTCTTAAAATAATAAATATCTGAAGTCTATTATGGTCTTTCCCGAGTGGCTAGAGGATAAGGCGACGAAGAGAGACTTATTAATTGCAGTCGTTACAGTCACTTTAACGCTTTTAGGCCAATTTGCTTACGCAGAATACCAACAGTCACAAGATAATCCCATTAATATAGTAACAAATGATCAGTATCGGGTCCCAGCTAATACCTCCTGGCCGCTACCCATTGTGGCAATCAATCAAAGGGATCACAAGGTGGTCATTGATGACCTCCAACTATATGGGTGGCACGTAAATTCCAGCCGGAAACAGGATGAAGAGCCAAAAGATACCGAACTTGAGGTCGAAAATCTGGATAGATACATAGAACAACAGGAAAGAGAACTAAGAAGGCGAACATTGAATGCTAGCGGAGTTATTGGAGACCGAGATAGTTACTCTCCAATAGTATATACGCCATCTCAACCAGGGAACTATACCGGCTATTTCAAAATATCAACAGAAAGTGGCAAAGAATTGAAAAAGTCATTTCAGCTTGAAGCAGTCAATATATCTTCACAAGAATGATTTATATACACCGAACTCCCAGAACAGCCGATTAAAAACTATTCTCTAATTCTCTAAACTCCCGAACCAATCTAAACGCCACTCGATCCAGGTCTAACCCTTCTCCCTCTATCCTCTGCTTCAATCCATCCAGTACTTCCTGGTTCCGGCCTGCTACCCAGACTGCGTCGAATCCTTTCTCCAGGTGCTGCTGGACGTGCTCGATTTCTCTTGGGTTGTCACCCATCGCTACTTCGACTACTAACTCTGTGTTTCCCATGTTAATGTAGACGTCGGCGTCGAACTTTTCGAGGAACGCATCCCAACCCTGTCTTTCGAATGCTTCCTTGATTTGGTGTTGCCAGTACCTGTGGATGATCCCGCCTCGCCCCCTGTGTTTCACTTCCAGATCTATACCTTCCGCGTAATCACGGCCCTTCTCAGTCAACTGGAGCAGCTTTCGCTTGCCATCCTGACCCTTGACGTGGCGTTCTATGACGACGCCGTCGTCGACGAGTTCGTTCTTCGCCTTGTTTCCCTTGTACGTACTACTGAAACGCTCGTACCGCTCAGTCAGAGGCTTGAACGGGTTCTTGATGACATCCTTCAGTAATCGGTCGGCGTCCTTCGAGACCTGTATCTCGGTTGGATCATCAGGGATCGAGGTCTCCGGTACCTCTTCGGAACGTCCGGGTGCTATCCTGTCGTCGAAACGCTTCGTGGTCTTCCGCCTCTCACTGCTTAGCTCACTCCACTTCTCCGCCTGCTGTTTTTCCAGTTCTCTGTTCGTGACCGTCTTCTTTAGTTCGTAGTTTTCGAGTTTGACCGGGACTGGGTCACGGCTTCCGACCTGGACAACTGCTTCTCCCGTAACAAGGTCGTGTGCGAACTTCGCCTGCCTCTCAGACAGGTTCATCGCATCCGTCACCGCTTGAAACTGCTTCCGGTCAGCCGTAGGCAATAGAAGCTTGGTATGAGTATTCGCCTTAATCGAATCCGTCAATTTGGAAGCTTCCTGATCTGCAACGACGAGACCTTCACCAAACTCCCGCATCTTCGCCGTCAACTCATCAACTTCGGGAATACCAGCCGCATCCTGCCGCTCCTTATACACACTGAAAACACGCTTACCCTCATCCAGGAAAAACAAGTGATTCAAACCCTCATCCCGGTGATTCTGCGCCATACGGTACTCGTAGACGTACGCAAAAAGAATCTCCATCAAGAAGTTCTGGACGTCGTGAGAAAGACCGTCAAACTCAAAGACAACATCCTGGTCAAGCAACTCCTCTACCGGATAACCAACGCTACAGTCGAAGACCGTGCCTGCTATCAGGTTCATCGCCTCCAACCGGTTTAGGAGAGTATCGCGGTAATCCGACGCCTTCCGAACAAAGTTCACCTTCTGCTTCTTGATCAAAAGCTCCAACTCGTGAAGACTCGGATACGGCTCCGAAACCTTGTCAAACAAATTGTACAGCGTATAGAGTTCGACAATCTTCTTCATCAAGTAATTCTTCGAACCACTCAACAGAGAGGTAGCGTGGCCGTAGATCTCCGCGAAAACCTGGGCCCACCTCCTCGGCGGAACTCCTTCCGGCGGCTTCAACGGATTGAACTTCAGCTTCGTCCACGGCAACACCAGCAAATCAGTATCCTGGGCAAGATGCCGGTAATCCTGCTTCAAATCAAAAGCCCAGAACGGCTTATCGACCCTCCACATCAAACTGTAGAACAACGTCGTCTTCCCCGAACCCGACTGACCAACCGTCAAGAGGTGCTTCGTTAATTCCTCCTGAGAGAGATAGAAAGACTGGTTCCGGAACGTCTCTCCCAGATAGATATCACCGTACCTCGTGCTCTTCTCGAACGGGTAACGATACTGCCCAACTGATTTACCCAGAACAGCTTTTGAAACCGTATCTTGGAGATGCTCATTACTGGATAGGCCAGACGCTAAGACCAGTTTCTGTACTTCCTCGTTATTCAATATATCGCTGCGCTTCGCCAGATCTAGAAGACCCTTCCCGTCTCGATTCACAACAACTCAGACTGAAACATAAGAAGCTAAAACACGGATTTAAGGCCTCAATTCAGTTGAAGCCTCGATAACTCTTCCTCCAGAAAATCAGCTACAGCCTCCGCCTCCTCCAAGTCACTACTACCAGTGATCACAGCTTTACCAGTCGAAAAAATCAGGGCCACACACTCAAAATCAGGATTACGATAAATCAGGCCTGGGAACTGCTCCGGCTCATACTCAGTCTGTTCTAAACCCAAACCAATAGCTAAAGCACTCAAATTCAACTTATCCCCAAGAACAGTAGTACAAACCAGATTTTGAAGACGAAACCACTCCAAGTCTCCTTCCAAAACAATACCAGGCTCTGTTAGAATATCCACTAGCTCCTCTTTCACATCATACAACTCATCGATAGAATCTGCCCCCGTGATAATGAACTTGCCAGTTCGATAAATCGTTGCCAACGGAGAATCTTCAGAAAGCCTGACATACATTCCTGGGTACTTCTCTTCATCAAAATCAGCAAGAGAGCCAAGATCTTCAGCAATAACAGAAAGATCAAACTCCCTATCAAAAGAACCCGAGCCAACAGCATTCACAATCTCGATCATTAACTAGATTAGGCCGCAGCTCCCCCATAGAAAGCTTCTGCCTGAGCCACTATAGGCTCTACTAGGTCCTCATGCTTGTACAAGCTGAGACCATTATTCCGCAAAACAGCCTTTACCTCAGTCTTAATTTCCGCACGAATCTTATCACGATTAGTCCAGTCCAACTCAACTCTATCCTTCAGATTCTGCTTCAGCTCCTGAGCAATAGTCTTTAATTTCTCCTCCTCAATCTCCGTATCCGTATTCGAAGAAATTGCATCAAAGAACGCTAACTCCTCATCACTCAATTCAAGCTCATCCTGCCGATCATCCGACTCCTGAATCTCATCAGCATAATCACGAAGCTCGTCAATAACCTGCTGGGTCGATAAGAACCCCTCATTATACTGATCTATAGTCTCCTCAAGCTCCTCCTCAAACGACTCATATTTCGCCAGATTACCTTTCTTCCTAGTCGATATCTCATTCTCCAGCAACTGCCGAAGCATCTTCACCTGCAAATTCTCAAACTCAACTTCCTCTACATCCTGCAAAAACTCATCACTCAACACCGGTTTCTCCTTCTCCCACTTATCGAAACCAGTTACCTCAACCAGATCTTCAATACCGACACCCTCTGCGACTAACTCTTTCATCGCAGAATCCAACTCCTCCACCTCATCAGGATTACCCGACTTATCGATACTGTTGATCGCACCAAGTACCGCTTCGAAAAACGCCAAATCAGCCCTGATCTCACTAGCAGCGCTGTTCGGAGACACTAACGAATGTGCCTTCTTCAAGCCCTTCATTGACTCTCTAAAGTCTTCTTCCCGCTTCTCAGTAATTAATACCTCATTCTGTGCCTTGTACAACAGACGCTGCCTATCCATCTGATCCAACTGAGGCCAATCACTGTAATCAACCTCAGAAAAGAAGTCAGCGACCTCCTGATGCTTCTCTTTCATCACCTTCACTGCTTCCTCAATATCCAGCATAGCATCTTCCCGGATCTCAGAAGTATACTTATCCAAAGCTTCCTTCAGTCTCTCGCTTATACCAATATAATCAACAACGAGTCCTCCCGGCTTATCCTTGTAAACCCGGTTGACCCTGCCAATAGCCTGAAGCAGATTATGATTCTTCATCGGCTTATCCACATACAGAGTGTGTAGATGCGGGGCATCAAAACCAGTCAACCACTTATCACAGACAACCGCAATATCGAAGGAATCGTCGGGATCTTTGAACCTCCTCTTCAGTTTCTCGTTTGAGATAGGATCATCTATGAAGTCCTCTTGACCTGAAATCACTACTCGGGTTTCCGGCGCATCCGGATTATCTCTAATCTTCCGGCTCAGGTTCACCGCTGCCTGGCGGCTGATCGCAACCACCATTCCCTTACCCTCAATCTCTCTATTATTGAAGTGTTCTACAACATCATCTGCTATCATCTCCGTCCGTTCCTCACTGTTCTCAATGACACGGCGAAGCTGAGTCCACTTCCTCTTCATCTCCTGCTTCAAATCATCAGACTTTGAGTCCATCAACTCATTAAACCGATCCTCAATCTCAGGATCGTTTACCTGAAGCTTCGCTAACCGGCTCTCATAGTAGATCGGGACCGTAGAACCATCCTTTTCAGACTCTTTGATCGTATACTGGCTGACGTATCCACCAAAGGTATTGATCGTCGACCGATCCTCCTTCTGAATCGGAGTAGCAGTAAACCCAAGATGCGAGGCATTCGGCAGGCCATCTCGCACATTCTCCGCTAAAGTACTGTACTGGGTTCTATGAGCCTCATCAGCAACCACAATCACGTTATCGCGGTCATTGACCTCCGGATACTGAACCTCATCATCCGTAGTCTGGAACTTCTGAATCGTCGCAAAAATAATGCCTCCTGATTCACGATCCAACCGATCACGGAGCTCAACCCTGTTATCGCTGTCCGCCCACTCAGCGTCCAAACCGTGTTTCCTAAACTCAGTATACAACTGATCATCAAGATCATTCCGATCAGTCAAGAAAACAAGAGTCGGATTCTTCATCGAACTCTCTTGCTTGATCTTCTTCGCATAGAAAACCATAGACAGAGACTTACCCGAACCCTGGGTATGCCATACCAACCCGATACGGCTCTGATCAGGATCCGGGACGACGTCCTTACTGCTGTCAACCGCGCTATTCACCGCGTAAAACTGGTGATAAGCTCCCAGCTTCTTACTCAACTTCCCGTCCGAATCAGAGTACACCACAAAATTCTTGATTAAATCCAAGACCCGTTCCTTGTCAAAAGCACCTCTAATCAAGACTTCGGACGGCGGTAACTCACCGGTTGCATCCTTCTCCTCATCAATATACCGCCAAGGAGAGAACCACTCCCAACCCGCAGAGAGACAGCCAAGACGGGCATTATTCATATCCAAAATCCCGATCAACTCATTATAGTGGAACAGTTCAGTAATATCGTTTACATACCGATCTGTGACCTGCTTATACGCATTACCCATCGAGGCCTGCGGATTCGTCGGATCTTTCATCTCCAAGACCCCAATCGGAAGCCCATTCACAAACACAACCACATCAGGCCTTCTCTCAGGCCCATCGCCTATCTGCACCCGGAACTGATTAACAACTAAGAAATCATTCTGCCTCGGCTCATCAAAATTAAACACATCAACAAAATCTCCTCTGGGTTCTCCGTTTACTTCGTATTCTACCCGGATACCATTAACTAGGCTCTCATGGAAATTCTTGTTATTCTTCAGTAGCCGGGTAGAATTATAGCCAAGAAGCTGCGAGATCGCATCCTCAATCGCCTCATCCGGCATCGACGGATTAAATTCACGTAGCTTCTGCTCAAGACGGCCACGCAAAACCACATCAGAAAGAGACTCACGCTCCGGATCCTCACTGTTCGGCCCAAGCTCAGAACCATGCTTGTAAGAATACCCAATGTCCTGAAAAGCCTGTAGAGCCGGCCTCTCCGACAACTCCATCTCATTCATAGACATAACAGATCAAACCTCACTATCAACCTCTAACTCATCCAACTCTATATCATTAACCCTGATCTCACCCGACATCAGCTTCGGAAGCAGAGTATCGCGTAATTCCTCCAAACGACGGTTTTCAAGCTCCCTAGTGTATATATCCTCATAGATCTCCTCTACTTTGTCTTCGAATTCTTCAATATCTTCTTTCGGAGGAATCGCAACTTGGATTCCATTAAATGAAGTCTGGCTTATTTCATCATATGTGCTGCCACTAGCTCGATTCTCTATTTCAGGCCGCTTATTTTCAACAAGACAAGCAAGATAATACGGTTCTACCCTATCATTTGGCTGAATACAAATGAATCCCTGGTTAGTACCCATTGGTTCCCGGTTAACAACTACTTCTCCAACAGTAGCTCTACTTGTAAGAAGTACTGACTTTTCTGGCATAATTGCCGTAGAACTATTGTTTAGACCCTCATCACTAACCTTCCTCTCCGTATCGAACACGATCTTCGAATCAAGTGAAGTAACCTCCTTAGGTGTCAACCATAGATTGTCGCCATTCCAGTACTCATCATTGTCTGTGCTCGGAGTACCCCCACCCCTAGTACTGCAGACATCCCCTATTTGAAGAAGCTCAAAATCCTCTGGAATTTCGCCGATCTCCGCATCTTTGAATTGCTCATAGGGTTCATAATCAACGAACCTAGATTTGAATAGAGTCTGAACTAACTCCTCCAAAATTTCATTAATTTTATTGTTATTCTCTATTTTTTCATCCAATTTTCTTAATATGAACGCAATCTTGTTTCGCTCATTTGTCGGAGGATAAGGAAGTTCTAAGTTCTGTAGATCAGATTTTGTGATTGAATTGAAGGTTGTTCCATCGGCAAACTGCGACCATTTATTTTCAAAATACTTTAAAAAGTAAAACAGATATTCATTTGAACCTCCGTTTAATGTGAGAGCAGTCACGCCCCTACCTATACAGAGTTTTTCAGGAGCAATGTTGACTGGACCCACTGGTGCACGGACGCTAATTAATACATCTCCTTCGTCAGCCTCCCTTTTTGGCTCTGAGCAGAACCGCTCAAGTTCTGGATATTTGTCACCAAAATTTTTACTCCCCTGTATAAAGTGTGGACCGTCTCCCTCCTCGTTATAATACTCACCTTTTGGAGACTGACCTAAGTTGATGTGAGCTACCTCCTCTAACTTCTTCGTTTGCCATTCTCTACGCTCTTGACTCTTTTTTTCTAAGCCTTCCAGTTTGCGCTGCTTTTTGGTCAAAATCCTAGCACCTCCAAATTTTTCTCAATCTGATCTTGTAGTTCGTTGGACTTCTGAAAGTTTTCTCTGAGATCAGCGGAGAGCCTCTCCATTTTGACCTCGAATGGCTCGTCGTCGCCTTCTTTTTCTTTTATTCCGACATATCTGCCAGGCGTAATTATATGACGATTGTCTGCAATATCTTCGATTTCAGCTACCTTACAGAATCCTGTCTCATCCTCGTATTCGTCTACTCCATCTTCTCCTCGGTAGGCTCTAACCTTCTCAACGATTCTATTGATATTGTCTTCGGTAAGGGTGTTTTGTGTCCGATTTATACTTTCGTATTCTTCTCTGGCATCTACAAACAGTGTTTCACCGCCTCTATCACGGTACTTGTCTGAGTCTTTCCCTTTACTCAAAATAAAAATACAAGCTGGGATGCTTGTTGTGAAGAACAGTTCCTTGGGAAGCGCGATAACAGCGTCAAGCAAGTCATCTTCGATGATGCTTTGCCTAATTTCACCCTCTTTACTCTGAACTGACATTGCGCCATTTGCCATAACTGTAGCAGCCATGCCATCATTTCCGAGATGACTTATCATGTGCTGGATGAAGGCGTAATTCGCATTATTAGACGGTGCTAGACCATATCTAAAGCGAGGGTCGTCATCCGCTATCGAATCTTTCCCCCATTCGCTCATGTTGAAAGGAGGATTAGTGATGACGTAGTCTGCTTCGAGGCCTTTGTGCTGGTCGTTGAGGATGCTATCACCCTGTTTGATATTGCCATCGAGGCCTCGAAGGTAGAGGTTCATCTTGGAGATTTGGAGGGTGCTTTCCTTGATCTCCTGACCGTAGATCGAGATTTTGTCGGTATCGCCGCCGTGGCTTTCTATAAATTTCTGGCTCTGGACGAACATTCCGCCGGAGCCGCTGAATGGGTCGAAGATACGGCCTTCATAAGGTTCCAGAACTTCCACCATAAGCTCGACGACGCTCTTTGGTGTGTAGAATTCTCCTCCTTTCTGGCCTCCTTCCATCGCGAACTGCTTAATGAAGTATTCATAGATTCGGCCGAAGATGTCCTCGTCGCCGTCTCCGTTACCTGCTTCCATCTCCAGATCAGCGAAGAGGTTGATCAGGCCTTCGAGTGCGTCAGAAGAATTATCTGAAAGAGATGAGCGGGAATATCCTTTCGGGAGAATTCCTTTGAGTCGCGGGTTTTCCTCTTCGATGGCTCGCATCGCATCATCGATTTTCTTACCGATTTGTGGATCAGTTGCGTTGTCGACAAAATACTGCCAGCGGGCATCTTCAGGGAGGTAGAATACGTTTTCACTCTTGTACTCGTCTTTATCAGTTAGTATGTATTCGCGTTCTTTCTCGTCTTCTGTATAGTATCGGGAGTCTTCGTCTCGTGTTTTCTCCTCAAGTTCTTCTCTTCGGGCCTCGAAAGAGTCAGACATACTCTTCAAGAATAGTAGGCCTAGTGCGAAGTCTTTGTATTCGGAGGGGTCAACTGGCCCCCGTAGTTTTTCAGCAGTTTCCCAGAGTTTCTTTTCAAGTTCGCCGTTAGAGTCTCCCGCTATCGCCATGTATAGTACTGCTAAGGAAACACTGTTAATGCTTGTGTTGGGTAGATAGCTTCGAAACCAAGTTACTGTGTTTAGGTGGGAAGGGTGGAAAGCTGTTTTCGCAGGTGTTCAGAAGATTGTTCAGCGACCTCATTCTGTACTGTCCCGCTGATGATCGTCTTGCCGCTGGAAAAAATCAGATTAACGGTGCCAATTTCCGGTGGCCTGTAGATGACGCCAGGGAACTGTTCTGGCTCGTACTCTACATTCTCCAAACCGAGATGTAATGAGAGTGTCTCTAATTGAATATTGGTCTCAAAATCCTCAAGGAAGACTGCGTTATTTTGTTCAAAATCTGGTTCAGAGAATTCCACACCAACTGAGCGAAGAGCATCTAAAAGATCTTCATTAGCTTCGAACAGCGCTTCTCTACTGTCAGTTCCCCGGATCTGGTATGTTCCTGTCCGGTAGAGGGTAAGAGCGGGTCCCTCAGATTCTAAGCGGATAGTAACCATAGAACCGCTGTGCTGGTTCGATTCAATATCAAACTCGTTTTCCAAGGATTCGATAACAGCGTCTAAGTCTAGCTCACGGCCGAGATCCCCGCTGCCCATCGTACTTACTACATACATAGTGTACCGGTCATTACCTGACTGTTAGACCTTCCTCTGTCTTCAGGCCTTGTATATCGGTGTGTTATCTAGCTACGATTCCCTAGATACCACCATAATCCAAACCAAGCTCAGAGATATTGTTGGCAGCTCCATCTTCTCTCAGCTTTTCTAAGGCCTGTGATTCGGTTTCTAGGTCTCCCAGATCGGTGTCTCTGGTTCCCCAGTATTCAATCAGTAGGTCGTAGTCTTCGTCTGCTAGGGCTGCCGAGGCCTGGTAGTGGAAATGCGGGAAGTAATCGTTGACGAAGTAGCTGGGGCCTCCGTCCTCGTAGCTGATCTGCATTCGGTAAGGAACGTCTCCGTCTTGATGTGAAACATCCGAAATGTACTCTTCTTCGAGGACGTGGTCTCTTTCATCTAATTCATATTCTCTCACAATTTGATCTCGGACCTGATGCCCCAGCGACCTACCGAACTCATCTTCCAAACTCTCTATAACCACACCACCCAGAGAGGGTCTTTACTCGAAGTCTTCGAGTTCTTGTTCTAGATTTTGGATTACTTCGCCGCTGAGTTCTTCGACTGCGTGGTACCAGCGGGGTCCGTGCCCGTCCCTGTTCGGATCTGTTTCGTGGTGTCCGATTTCGTGTAGAGCGGTGCCGATCCTACGCGGTGTCGGAGAACTCCAGTCATCCGCCAACGCATTCAAATAAATTGTCTCTTCCACCGGGCTGTACGTTGCGTGTGTCTGGCCTTCATCAGAGTCCTCACTGATGTACGCTAACTCAAAGTCGACGTCGCCGGCACTGGTACGTCCCAAAATCTCTTCTTCAAAGAACTGTATCAGATCTTCTTGATTCTCTTCCGGCGTTTCGACCGGCTCGATTGATCTATCGCTGTTTTGCTCGTTGAACCATTCCTGAACCGATGGACACTGGCTGTCAAGTATTCCACTGATGTTTCGGCTGTACTCGTTCAACTTTTCCATCGGCAGTTGGTGTTGAGTGGCCCACGTAACCGCCATATCCGGCGTCGAATCACTGTACACCAGTAGATCATCGGGGTCAGTACCGAACCTGCGGGAGATATACTCTTGCTGGGTGTCCTCACTGGTTTTGTGGCTGAACTGGGAGATATACTGGGTGACGTACTCTTCCTCTAGTTCTTCGTCGTCTAGGAGGTCGAGACGGTTATCAAGCAAGGACCGCATCAAATCACTTCTATAACTGTTATCTAGTTCGTTTCTCCTCTCCGTAACTGGGGTCTTCTGATGCACATTAAACAGGAACGGGAACTCCTCACCACGCGTAACCGGAATACCCAATTCATAGATACCGCCCTCTCCAGGCTCGGTCTTGTTCACCTCAACCGGTGTACTACGGTGCTTCTCCTTTTGAACACCTTCATCAAAAACTATCGTTGGCAAGTACTGATTTTCCAAAGTAGCGTCCGGCTCCTCACCCGTCATCACCTTCTCACTGTAGGGCCTGAAAGTCTCCAATCGTAACTCGCGATCACGAGGCATCCAGAGATCGCTGATAAAATCCTCAACCTGCTCCAGATCCTGTTGTGTCCAGTCCGAGTTCGAACCGTAGACCATCGTACCGCGCTCCCTCTCCACACCGGGTAACATCTCACGTGAAGACTCGACCTGATACTCATCCAGGACTTCATCGTATACAGTGTCAAAACTGAATCTAAGACCTCCTCCCGTCGACGAGATTACAGTTTCATCGGTCGCACCGATAAACTCCTTCACACCACGGCCGAAACGACCGCGCTTCTCAGGATCATGCTGTTTGCTGCCGGAAAACAGGTCGTAGAACCGGGAAAGATCTTCTACACCTTCAGGGTCGTAATCCTCGACGACAATACTTCGGTCACCGTAATCAACCTGTACGTCAAGATCGGATTCGGTATCCAACGCATTCTGAATTGGCTCACGCACCAGCTCATACAGGTCACGACTCCGGTTCTGCTCAACCCATCCCTCAACATCAACACCGAAGACATCCTCTTCTATAACTGATCACCTCTTCTGTGCATTTCTCGTTTCATAAGTAATGTTTCACCACTCGGTCAAGCCGGACTGCTCAGTCAAGACCTCGGTCGCCTCTTCGACTTTCCTGTTCCCTGATTTCCGCAGCACCATCCCTGAGTATTGTTCCTTTCCGTGAAGGTCAGCTAGGTTCTCAAGATACTGCTCAGCCTCCTCTACTGAGCCAAAGAAGGGATCAACCAATTCATCTCCAGCCTCGGTATGGTACACAACCCCTTCGTCTCCACTCCAGTAGTACTGTGTCATGCTGCCACCGTCCGGCAAGACTTCTTCCTCGGCTTTGTCCTGGAAAGCCTGATCAATCGCGTCTTTGTAGTGCGCCTCGGGGAAGTAATTCTCCAACTCGAACCGTAGAGGACCGGAGAAGGAGGTGCCGCCGGTAAGATTCATCCAGTACGGCTTCTCCTCTTCCACGTACTGTTTCTCCCTCGTATACTCTTCAAGCAGCTCGTCTATCTTTCCTTGTATCGTTCATCACCTTCCTCAGGTTCAAGCAACGCCTCTAACTCAGTTTCAAACAAGCCAACGACGTCCTCAACTTCTCCACCGTCAGGATACAAGGGTGCGTCTTCCTCTGGATCTAGATCAGTCCTGTAGGCACCGGCTTTTTCGAGTTGTTCCTGGCTGAAGTAGCCATACTCCCATTTCCCGTACGTGTTGGGGGAGCGGACACGGCCGAAGTAGACATCGTCGTCTCCCTCGACCTTGTCGTAGGCCTCCCACTCCCAGTCCGGAAGAAACGCGGCCTCCCACTCCGCAATAGGCTCCTCCTCATCGTAATCAGTAATTGTACGTCACCGCTGGCCGAGTACTCAATTTAGAGGATTTTTGACTGGCTTCTGGGGAACCTTCCCGCATATCTGATGTGTCAGTAGTCATCGTACTGTGGAGAACACGGAATCCGTAAAGATAGTAGAAAAATGAGACACCAAGTTTCGTATGAGAATAATACAAAAATAATGCAAAAATGTTTGTGGCCCTTAATTAGAGAACCTGGTTCAAGCCAGTTTCTCGGCTACTTCGTAGGCAAAATCGGTGTCGGCTTCGTCGTAGTTGCCTTCTTCCAAGTCCTCTATCATCTGGTTGATCTCATCCCGTTCATCAAGACTCCTCTTGGTCACATATGCTGGAATTGTAGAAACACCAAGAGCTCCGACAAGACCAATTGTAGCAAGGTCATTCTGTGTAATTGAGTCGGCTTGCTCTGCGATCTGTGAGTAGAACTCTGGAACAAGTTTACCTGCTACGCCAGCACCTGAGATTCCAAGTCCTGCGGTTGCGCGTTGTTTAGCTTTCTCGTGGTACTCTTCACTCTCATTTTCAAGATCACTTATCACATCTTCCAAGGACTCATAATAGATGCCTTCTCCCTGGGTTGCTAGGGCTGTGTTTATTTCTTCAAGATAATCTCCCAAAGTACTCACCTTATAGTAACAAAACCTAGAAAATTTTATTAGTGTAATCCAGTAGCGAGAAGAAAAAGAAAAAATAGGGCTATGCCTGAATCTCGTGCTCCTCCATCAACTCCCTAAGAGCGTTTTCCTCATCAGGCCAGTACGGCTCCGAATCACCCTGCTCAATCAAGTCACGCGACCGACTGTAGACCGCTGAACGACCCAGTCGATCAGGCTCCGGAACCTCATTACCGCCGGTCTCCAAGAGCTGTGAAGCCTGCTCGAACCCTTGCGCCAGTTCATAATCCGGTACATCCTGCGTGTAATGCGTAAGTGCACGTGTAGCCGTGTTGTACGTCTCCCAGAGCGTCGGAGACTCCGTATCCTCCACCTCGTCGTGCATCGCATTCAACAAGTCAGGAACAGGGTTCTCCAAGTACCGATCAATCCCAGTATCCATCAACACCAGCAGGGCTTCATCCTGATTCCTCAACTCCCGGTTCTGCGCCTGCGCCAACCGGTGCTCAATCTCCGCCGGCGACTCAATAACAGCGTCAACAGCGTTGTACGCTAAGCCGGGTTGGAACGGTTCCCCGTGAGTCTGATCAAAACCAAGTTCGGAGATGAAAGCGGTCATCCCGTTACTACATACCTGGCGCTCAGCACCCACGTCATACTTCAAGCCGTGAAAACCTGAGTGACCGCTCTGAACCTGTAAACCAAGGTCGATAGGGTCATCCTGGGAAGCGTACACCGTTGCCCCGTCAAACTCGACGTTCGCACTCATCTTGTGAGCCGTGGGCGAAATAGATACGCGACCACGAGGTTCTACATCCTCGTGCCTGTCGACAGCATCACCGACCGTCTCCAAGATATCCCCGTACTGAATGATGTTGTAGAAATCATCACTACTGGAAACGACTCCTGTAGCTCTGCCATCGTCAGTCCACAAACTGTCCCGGTACGGAATATCCTCCCAGTCATCCTCCCCGGTGTGATGGGCGTAGACGTCGTGCCGGTCCACCTCCGGAAGCATTTCTGCGGTTTCGTAAAGCTCGTCTAAATCGTCGAAAACGTAGGTTTCGCCTTTAATCGTTGAATCACCTTTGTACGAGAAAACAGGTGACCGAAACGCTACTATTCAAACCACACACCAAGTTTCGGATGAACAATAAGAACAACAGACAGCAAGTTCCCAAATACCGGGTCAAAGATCGATGCTTACAGACCAGAAACTCTGGCTCTTCACCGCAGCAGTAGGCGGAGTAAGAATAGCTCAGGGATACTGGAAGATCTCAGCACCTCTAACCCTGTTCTGCATCCTGATGTACTTCAAAAGACGAGAAAACCCCACCAAAATCATATAACGCTTCTATCACTCACAACCAGTAAGTGAATCATCACAGTATGGATCGAAGACAATTCCTGACAAGTGCTTCAGCCGTAGGAGCGGCTGCTTTGGCTGGTTGTTCAAGCAACGAAAACGGAAACAACACTAACACCACAGAAGAGGAAGACCAGATCGACAAAAACGGAGAACAATACATCTTCTTGGACGAACTCGAAACACTCGGCCAACTAGGAACACAGAACCGTCCTGAAGACGTAGATGACTGGAGAATCATCAAAAACAAACTGGAAGAAGACGAGTGGCAGGAAAAACAGGAAAACGACGTACAATACGCAGAAGCAGCCCTGACAGAAGGAGAACAACCCAACTCAGGAGGACTAGACACCACAGTAGAACAACTGGTACAGGACACAAACCAGATCTACAGAAACCCGACACAACACTTCGACACCGGCTGGACAGACACACTCCAAATAAACCTTGAACAAGAACACGAAGAAATACTGTTCACACGAGCAATAATAAGAGCCGTACAGGAAGCCGGAAGCGACAGCTCAGGACTCGCAGACGACATAACAGCAAACCTGGCAGAACACACAGTCCAACAACTAGACCTCGACTTCAACAACTACAAACTCTCCACAGTACCAGCAACAGAACCAGCAGAACCAGGAAAAACAGGATTCGTAAGCGAAGAAACACGGACAGTAGAAGAAACAGGAGACGAATACGGAAACTCTGGATTCAGACACCCAGCAGCAATACTACAATACCAGAAAAACGGAGAAACACACATAAAATACGTAGAACAAGTAGACGCACTCAAATCACCAAGCTTCAAATACTCGATCAGAGACCCGGAAGACAGCCTATACCACTCAAGCCTAGACCAAGACCGGGTAACCACAACACCACTCGAAATAGCCGAAGCAGAAACACCAGCAGAAGCAGGCACAAGCAACATAAGATTCCCAGAACACTACGTAACACCGTTAGAATACCGTAAAGCAAGAGAACTAGAAAACCAAGACCTACTCGGCCTCGGAGAAAACAGTTCAGACAACTATACCGCAGTAGGAGACCATTTAAATGATGTACTTGTATCACTCGTTGACGACACGGGAATCACAGGATACGACAAAAACCCGGACAGAAACATCGACGAAGCAAGAGAGGGAGAAGGCGGCACAGTAGTCTCACACGAGTTCGGAGACTCCATAGAAGCATACATAGAAGACCCAGACCCGGATACACGCCAGCAACTCGAAAACGTAGGCCGAGGCATCTACCAAATACGACAACAAACACCAAAAGACTGGGAAACACCACTAGCACTCACAGGAACCATCGAAAACCCAGAAATCAGAGCCACAACACAAGAAACAGTCAACCAAATCCGCAGAGACCAAGCCTACAACCAAGTAAAAGAAAGAGTGACTGCGAGCTAAATGAACTTCTTTTACTCCGGTTATAGTGTCTTAACGCTGTTCTGCATCCTGATGTATGTGATTCGTGGGGAAAGATCGAAACACTACTTCTTAGACACATCGTCGAAAACTTAACGCACCTATAGTAGCTACCTGTACCCAAGAATGGCTGACGAGGTCTCCACGGTTACACTCGATTCTGAGGGCTATTCTGCGGAGGACTGGTTGCCTTACCTATCCAAGTTCCACGAGACTGATTTTTTGACTCAGGAGTGGGATGAAGCCACAAGCCTTCAAGAATATCTTAATCAAGAAGGCAATCAAACCGGGTTAAATCCAACATACCACTTCCCCGACCGTATTGCTTATCTGAACTTCAGATTATCCCCCTATCTTCGATCTAAACACGAAATAATGCTTGAAGGAAACGTTCGTATTAACCCTAAGCTCCGGCTTGATGACGAAAACGGATACGGCGTATATCACGGATTCACGAGAATGTTCTTTGAAAACACCAATCCAAGATACGTGTCTATCCCTGATCTCCCAGATAGATCTCCCAAACTTGTTGACGTAGTTATTGAGGAAGGCATCAATCACCACCACTTAGACAACTGCGTTGATATTCTGCGCGAGTTTGTCTCTAAGTTGGCTGAAGAGTTTCAGCCGGTGATAGAAGATCACTCTAAAAGCGTTGCTGAGCGGAATTCAACCAAGTGAAAGGTTTTCTTCGTCGATTTCTTCAAAGAACCTTTTTTCCTCGAAGAAGCTGATACCAAGCCGGTCCTCATTTAGGGACAAGTAAACCATCACCATACTCTCCGGTAAATACTCTAGTTGATCTCTCAGTGCTTTAGGAGGCCTGACGGAAGAACCATCCGAATACACTTTGGTAAAACCCAGATCTACATACTCCGAAAGGGTTTCAGATGAGACAATCCCGATATTTCTCTCTGAATCGTAATACCACCGAACGCACTTACCATCTAATGGATGATCGAATATGACCTTGGCTCTTAGATGAGAAGGTATCTGGACTTCATCTTTCGTCAGCACTTCTCCCGTGCCGATAGTACTCATTGAAATCTGTTTGGGTTTTCTCGTTTTAGAATCTTTAGGCATCTAATCATCCCTTATCATATCAGAAATTCTAAACTTCCTTTTACAGCCCTGTTCAAACCTTGACTGATGCTTCAGCAAAGCATCGGTACGGCGCTATCGCAAGCACAGCTCTTGATGGTGAAAACCATCATACTACAAACCGCTGCGGACGACCTCCCCTGCGACCCACCGGATGGACTGGAGCCGTTGTTCACCTTCCTGAACTCGATTACCGAGTTAGCGTTCCTGGCCGGAGTCGGCCTGGCAACGTTGACATTCGTCGTCGCCGGAACCTGCCTGATCATCCCCGGACAGGACTACAACCGCCTCGGGAAGAACATTGCCAAGAACGGGTTCATCGGAGCAGTCCTGCTCCTGTCAGCGAATATGATTACCTCGTACCTGGTTTCCCAGCTTGGAGGTAGCATCTGCGCCTAAAAGACGATGAAAGGTGGAAAACTCGTCTTCACGGCGTTGACGTTGCTGGCCCTCAGCACCGTGTTCGTTGCTCCGGTGGCAGCGGATCACGAAACAGAGGAAGAACAGCAGACCGGTATCCTTGCCGAACTAACGGAAGCAATCTCCGAGTTCACAGAGAACTGGGAAGAAAACCTGGAGGATCTTCTCCACAGCATCCTGTTTGAACCGTTCATCAACTTGGTCGGCGCACTCCTATCACTGATCGCACGGCTGTTGACAGCGACACCTGACGTCCATCCCAACCCAGCGGTCGAAGAAGTCCACACCGACGTACTCCTCGTCACCTTCCTACTGTCCTCACTGGCGTTCATCGTCGCCGGAATACTCCATATGATCGGTCCAATCCTCGGAATCTCCTACGGACAGGTCCGAAAAATCCTGCCACGAGTCATTATCGCACTCGTATTCTCCGCAGTCTCACTTCCACTACTACAGCTCGGAGTGGACTTCACACGCGCACTGACAATTGCGTTCCAACCCGACTTCCTGGATACAACTATACAGCAGAACTGGGGTATCACCACCGGCCTGGTACTGGCCTACATCTTCCAGTCACTGCTGTTGCTGGCGGTTGCAGTACTGTTCATCATCCGCGATGTCTACATCCTGTTCGTCGCCGCGATCTCCCCACTGCTCGCATTAGGGTGGAGCCTGCCACGCGTGAAAAGATACAGTGACACGTTTATCGCCGGGTGGTTCGCCGCACTACTGATCGCACCTTTGGATATGCTCGTACTGAAGTTCTCCTTCGCCCTGACCAGTGGAGCAGGATCTACAGTACTCCAAGGAGTCTCGAACTGGCTGCTCGGAGTCGCATCCCTCGTCTTACTGCTGCTGGTGCCGAAGCAGGTATGGGATGCTTCACAGGCCGCAGTCGGACTGACCTACGCCGCCTCCAGCAGTGTGAAACAACGAATCAACTCCAGCCCTGAAAACCAGGACTCACTGCTCAACGAGGAGCAAAAGAACCGGCTGCGCGAACGCAGAAGGAAACGCCGCGCCTCATCCAGCAAGTCATTCAGCTACGACTGGGGTGATGACTGATGAGTCTCAGAATCAAGGCACCTGGCAGGCTCGACGTCGACACGAAACTGTTCGGCCAGTTCACAGTCAAAGATCTGACCAGGCTCCTCACGCCGGCAGCACTCGCATACTTCACCAACGCCCCGATACCGGTACTGGCCTCGGCATTAGTGCTGGGAGCAGTCTGGTACCGGTGGACCCCGCTCGGCCACCACCTGGACCAGCTCGCATACCACGCTCCACGCTGGTTCATCAACAAGCGGCAACTGAAAGCACCGAGTGTAGCACCCCATAGAGACGAGTACGTCAGACTAGATAGAGACACCATAGCAGCGGTAATCCAGGTCTCACCGACCAACCTGGATATGAAGACGGACACCGAGCAAGGAGCCCTCCACAACATCTATCAGGACCTGCTGGACACCGTCACCTACCCGATCCACATCCACTCACAGCAGCGCAGCCGCAATCTGAGGAATTACAAGGAAAACATCTGGCAAAGAGGCTCTCCCGGCACAGATCTAGGAGAGCACTACTCGCAATACATCAATTCACTCTCCGAGGAAGAGCAATCCACGACCAAACACTACATCATCTTGAAATCGGAGAAAGACACCGGTCACTGGCTCCTCGACAAACTCCAGTACAACAACTACTCACGGAAGAAAAACCGTAGAAGCGAACTGGACAACCGGTGCCGTGAAGTCATCACCACACTCAACACAGCAGATCTACAGGCCGAACGCCTCACCGAATCAAGCCTGAAAAGCAAGGTACACCGGTTCAGTGAGGGAAATGTCATAATCGGTGGAGACACAGGACCGCAGACCTCGCCGACCTGGAACTCACGCAGAGAAGACTACAACTCCAGCCACCAGTACAGGAAAACCCTGTACATCTCCGAATACCCGTCTAGCGTCGAGCTGGGCTGGCCTCTACAGTTGTTGCGTACCGACGGCCTCATCGACGTAACACAGGTCATCGAACCCAGAGACACAGGTAAAGCAACGAGGAAACTGCAACGCATCTCGGAGAAACTGAACGCCGAGATCGATTCCTTCCTCAGCCACGGCTACCGCGGAACCAACAAACTCGAATCACTGCTCGAAGACACGGAATGGATCCTCGACCTGTTCGCAGACAGGAAAGCACAACCCGTCGACCACGCCGTCTACATCACAGCACACAGCAAATCCAAAACCAAGTGCCGGCAAACACTTAGACAGATCAAAAACAGGTTAGACACCCAGCAAATCAAGTACGGGAACACATTCCTCAGAACCGATCAAGCCTACAAAACACAGCAGCCACTGTACCCCGACCCTCTGAACGAAACCCAGTTAGTACCATCCACCACCGCAGCAGCAGGCTTCCCCTTCGGAACACAGCAAACCGGTCAAAGAAACGGTGTCATCTACGGCGTAGACACCAGCGACGAAGCACCCATCCTCGCCGATCGATTCCAGTGGCCGTCTCACTCAATGGCCCGGATGGGAATGGTCGGCTCCGGCAAAAGCTACGCCGCCAAAATCGAGTTACTGCGTGCTGACCTCGTTTACGACGATCTTCAGATCATCGCAGTAGACCCGAAAAAAGAGTACCACGAAATCATTCAAAGCCTCGACGGAACCTGCATCACCCTCCCACACAAACAAAGCCTCGAACAACTCGACGACCAGCACCTCTGCTTCCAAGTCGAGGAACGCGGCCAAAGAGACGACGTCGACGAACTCGTCGATCTGGTACAAGACATCTACAGCTACACCAGCAAAAACCAGAGAAAAACACTGGTCCTGATCGACGAAGCCCGGATCCTGATGAACCACGAAACCGGGCGACAAGTCCTGAACCAGTTCGTCCTCGAAGGACGAGATACCAACACCGCAGTCACCCTAATCAGTCAG
Source organism: Halobellus clavatus (assembly GCF_900107195.1). Lineage (GTDB taxonomy): Archaea > Halobacteriota > Halobacteria > Halobacteriales > Haloferacaceae > Haloquadratum > Haloquadratum clavatum. The sequence goes on along the minus strand of NZ_FNPB01000001.1, from coordinate 573,376 downwards.
AACGCCTCCCACTTCACCTACTGCCGAGAAGGCCGTGAAATCCTCGACAATATGCCGTGTAAAGTGTTTATGAGGCACGACCGGGTGCCCGACGACGTCGTCGAATACTTCCAACTCTCCGACCGGGAACGACAGGAACTCCACGAACTCAAAACCGGGACAGAAAGCGAGTACAGCGAAGCACTCCTGAAAATCTCCGGAAAACTCGACACCCGAATCAAGATCGAATCCACAGACATCGAACACCAGATCATCAACCAGGGTGAAAACCAGTGAGCCTCCTTGACCCCCTCCTGTACTACACAACCACACCCTCCGAAGAGGAAGCAGAACACCTGCGGAAACCCGCGGTACAGTCCCACACCATCGAAGTCAAGACACCAAGGAACGGAGACATTCCAGCAGTCCCGGAAAACCTGGTGAGAGCCGTCACCGAGCTACAGTCCAAGTACTTCGGACTCCTAAACACGTCACCAGTCGCCGCCTTCGAAATCCGGCGAACCCACCCAGACAAAATCAAGTTCCAGTTCTCCACACCCACAGTCCGACTAGAGCGGAAACTACGGACACACCTCACCAACGAAATACCAGGAATCCGGTTCGAAGAAGGCACCAACGGAATCCCAGTCGCCTCAGAAGACACAGTCGGCGGAGGACTCCTCACCACAGGCAGGAAAGACTGGTACCCGCTGAAACACGAATTCAAACAACCGCCGGTGAACTCCGTCGTCTCCAGCCTGCACAGGCACGCGATGAGAGACACCAAGTTCATCGTACAAATCCTGTTCCAACCCGTCATCGGCAAACCCCTGCGTCGGTGGTACTGGAGGAAGAGAGCATACCAGAGAATCGGCTACCTCCGTAAAGAGAAAGAAAAGCTGTGGGGCAGCCGTAACCCGACCCCACGGGAAAAACGGCAGGCCGACGCCATCGAAGACAAGGCCGGAACCAACCGCTTCCACACCAGTATCCGGTTCCTGGTTATCGGAGCAGACGAATACACGCAGAGCCGGGTGAAGGAACTCAGCGGCGGCTACAACACCTTCGAAAACCCGGACACCGGCCAATACCTCGACACAGTCACCGTCAAATCACTTCGGGAACAGCGGGTCCTCGACTTCGCAAAAACGGTCGCCCACCGACAGTTCGGATCCTGGAGCCACAGTTTCCAAACTTCGGTTCCCGAACTCGCCGCCCTGCTGTCGCTGCCCAGCATTGAGCAGGAAAACATCACCCAAGCTGAACAATGAACCCGGAAGATACCCGTACACTGATCGAAAGCACAGAAAACCTGACCACGACGTACCTCGGCTTCCGTGAAAGCCAGTTAGGAGTCGAGGAAAACGTCGGCGTCAATGATGACTACAGACCGACTCACGTCCTGAACATCGGGCCGACCGGCTACGGCAAAAGCCAGCTCCTGCTCCACGTCGCACTACAGGACGCAGAGAAAGATCACGGCCTCGCCATTCTCAACCCGAAAGGAGACCTGATAGACGAATTCATCGCCAAACTACCTGAAGACAGGCTGGACGACGTAGTCTACATCAACCCGGCCAGGGAACCGGTGACCCCGATCAACGTCCTCGAACCCCAGGTTACGGAAGGGATGAATCAGGCGCAGAGGGAGAACCAGAAGGAGATCATCGTCTCCGACCTCATCGACCTGTTCAAACGCCAAAGCGAGAACTGGGGAGACCAGTTCGGACGAGTCCTCGAAACACTCCTCAGGGCACACCTCGACCTCAATATCAAACAAAACTCTTCGAAAACCTTGGTCGACGTCTTCCGCTGCGTAATCCAAGACGAACCACTAACCGAGCTCATCGACCAGACACGGGATTCCGTCATCCGGGAACAACTCGTTCGGGTCAAAGAAGATATGAGTAGTTACGAGATGGAGCCCTTGCAGCGACGGTTGAACGACTTCGTGATGAACCCGACCATCCGCAGAGTCATCGGCGCAGAAGAATCCGGCTTAGACTTCAGAAAAGCTGTCAACAACGGGAAGATCGTCTTGGTGGATATTCAGAAGGGAGAGGTCGGTGGGACCGTCTCAGAACTCGTCGGAAGTATTGTCATCACCAAGATTTGGGCAGCAGCACAAAGCCGGATCACACAACCCCAGGAACAACGCACCCCGTTCTTCCTGTACGTCGACGAACTCCAGAACTTCGCCGGCGAAGGCAGCAACTTCACCAAAATCCTGTCCGAAGCCCGCGAATACCGCTTAGGTTGCTGGCTCGCCACACAGTACCTCCAACAACTCGCATCAGAAATGCGGCGGGCCGTATCCAACAACTGCCGGACCAAAATCTGTTTCAACCCCAGCGGCAGCGAAAACACGTCGCAGATCGCAGGAATGCTGCAAGGCATCGATAAACACACGTTGACCAGCCTCGGTAAGTACCGAGCCGTAGTCCAGAAACCCTCGGAGAAGAACCAGAGAAACGCAGTCCTGTTCAACACGTACCCGCCCTGGGAAGCCGACTACAGCGACGTCGACAAGATCAAAGCGGAGAAAGCTGCCGCCCGCACCAACAACAAAACACAGGTCCAGCTTACCCAGTCACTCGGGAACCAGGCCAACGCCGGCCAAGAAAAGCACCAGGAACTCCTCGCAGCAGCCAAACAAGATCTAGAAAACCGGGGATTCCACGTCAACCTGCTGTACCAAGGTCAAGAAGAAGAGAAACCCGACGGCCACGTCCACCTACCCGACAACGAAGTCGCACACCTCGAAGCAGAACACTCCACACTGACAAAGCCCGGAAAAGTCTTGAAAAACCTGCGTAGAGGCGTCCAGGAGGATCGGGAAGTGTTCTTCGTCGTCGAGGAAGGGAAAGCAGCGAAACTGGAGAACATCGTCTCCGACCCGGTCAACCGCCGCGGCAATGAACACGAAGACCAGAAAGGAAGCTACAGCTACTACACCAACGAAGACAGCGAACCCATCACCGACGTCGAGGAACTGAGGCAGGCCGAGTACCGCGTACTGGAGCTCAGCGGCGACACCCTAGAGGAGCACGAAGAAGTGGAAAACGAGTGCCCTGAACTGGAGCACAACGACCGGGAAGACCTGGAAAACTTCTGCCTCTACCGCGACGACCAGGGATTCTGCTCCGCACTCGAAACACAATGCGTCCTAACAGCAGCTGATGACTGAACCAGAACTCAGAGACAAAGAACAAATCATACTCCAGCAAATCCGGAGTGGCAACGACGACGTACAGAAAATCACCTCAGAAACCACCCTCGAAAACCACCACGTCACCTACGCATTCCAAAAACTCGAACAACACGGACTACTCACGGTGTCAAAACCAGACGGCACCGTCGAACGAGTAATAGAAGGGCAGAAACGGGTCTTCCAACACCCCAAACAAGCACAGCTAACCGAGAAAGGACAACAGTACCTGGAACATTCGGAACGGACGGATCTAGACGAATATGAAAATCTTAGTCACAGCGAACTCGTCGAAAAAACCCACGAACTGGAAAACCGAGTAGAAGAATTGGAGAGGAAATTCGAGGTCTTCAGAGACCAGGTACAGAAGCTAATCTAGGGGCTGGTCCCTGTTTTCGGCACCCTCCTCATCCTCCGGTTCAGCAACCCCTTCAGGACCTCTCTGCTGTTCTTTCCAGTTCTGCTGCCATCTCTTTGTGGCCTCCAAGCTCTCGGCCTCGTGCTCCGTATGCCGCTCTCTGATCCGGGTAAGGAACGGCGTGTTAACACTGTCACCGGCTATGATGGCTTGTCCTGGTGTGAGGCCTGGAAGCTCCGAAAGCAGATCCTCTCCAACATCCTCAACACCCTTCTTCACAGCGTCTTGATCCAGCGGATTCTGGATCTGCATAATGATCTGGGTCTTACACTGCGATAGTACGTCATCATCTATCTTGCTCGGACGCTGACTGATAATCCCGATACCCACCCCGAACTTACGTCCCTCACTCAGAATCGTGCTGAGCACTGGTAGAGAGCGGGCATCACCATCCGCCGGAGCGAATCGATGTCCCTCTTCCAGCAGACCAAACACCGGGAACTCTAACTCTGACTCACGATCCTTTTCGTGGGCAACTCTTTCTTGATTGATTTTCCGGAACAGCACACTGACCAGCATCTGCTGATCCCGGAGATCCATAGTATCCAACTGAAGCACCGTACACTGCCCAGGCTCCAGAAGCTCCGGAAGCGACAGGTGGTTACTATGATCGAACAAGTCCCGGTCAAGAGCCTTGTCAATCCGCCAATCTAAGGCGCGGGCACTGCTCTCAAGGTCTTTCTCCTCCCCGACCTCCTCTACCTTGTCCTGGATATTGTTGATGGAGATGTAATCGTCCTCCTCTGACTGGAGCTGGTTCCAAGCTTCTGCGAGAACCTGTTCCTGAGGATCAGACGGATCGTCGATAATCGAGAACAGGTCACCTAACGAAAGCTCACTGATCCGGATCTGGATATCATCCGGTCGCTTGATCTGGACCTCCGGAGAGTAACCGTCGTCTCCTCGGAACTTATCACTCAACTCCTCTTCCTCCATATCATCCAAGGAGCCATATTCTCCGTGAGGATCCAGAACCAGTATTGCAGCTCTTGAATCTGGCTGCATCATCTCCTCAACCAGTACAGAAGCAGTATACGACTTACCGCTGCCTGTCGACGCCAGCACCGACAGGTGAGTCGACGTAAAGGCATCAATCGGCAAATGAATCTTAGTCCGTTCCGGCGGCCGGTGAATCAAGTCACCAATAAACGCCGAACCCTCTTCGGGCTCCGCTTCAGTTAGATAGTCTTCCAGATCAGAATCAGACGCTAAACTGATCTCAGTGCCCGGTTCCGGAACAATACGTGGGTTTGTGAAATCGTTGAGTTGCTCGTCGTAGTATCCAATGACGGTCGCAGTAATATTGTACAGATCAACTCCGTCAGTAGAGATACCCAGTTTACGAGCTACAGCATTCGGTGAAACCCCGGGATCAGCCATAAACTGATCTGGGAACCCGCGCTGCTGCTCACGTCCGGTAACGCGGGCAAAAATCTTCTTTTCCTGCTCTTCAATTTCACCATCGTCATTTCGGACCTCTACATCGCTCGTGTAGTACACGAACTCTCCCGTCTTAATCTCAGTATCGTCAGGGGTGACGATTACAAACTCGTTGGAACCTTCGCCCGGCTCTGAGACAATTCCGACAACCATCTATTCAACACCTCCCATCTTAGTCTGCCACTCTAGATTCTTCTGAATCACATCTAACGCATCTGCTTCACCGGGCTTCTCCTCCTTCAGCTCGGTCAAGACTTGGCTGAGAATATCCTCAGCAAACCCGCCAGCGACATCGACTATCCTCTGGTAGTACTCCAGTCGTACCTCTTCGTCGACCTCGTGGAACCGAATTACGTCTTCCTCAGAAAGTTTCCGAACGACATCGTCGATCTCCAACGTCCATCGCGGAATCGAGTGCTCAGGATTCACAAGCTCACCGTCTTCTACCTCAGCATAGCCCAGAAGTGCAATACCGGTGAGAACCTGCTTTTCATCCACGTAACTCGGTTGGAAAATGTTTTGCTCATCCGGTTGAGCCAGCCGTGGCCCGGATCTTCCTTGATCCGGATCCACAAGCTGAGTGTCGTAGATAATACCAATAAACGCCCGTTGTTGACCCTGCACCTCCTTCAGCACATACACGAACTGGCCGAACTCAAAGTCCGTCGGCTCCGGCGGGCTCTCCCGCATCGTCTCCGTGTATATCTCTCCGACATAGTCTATATGCGAGTTTGAACCAATGATCGAACCGACCTCTGTGTCGTTTTCTAGTGTCATAGTATTATCTTCGCCTCCGTTTCTTTGACAGAGCCTTGTTATTCCATCTCAATTCAATATCGTTCTCATTCGAGAAATCCTGATACATCCTCAGGAACTCTTCCCGATCCTGACGGCTGATAACCGCGTCAGCGTCCGCTGCCTGCAAAATCTCCGGGTAACCACGGCCCACACCGCATTCGGAACGGATTACGGACATCACGTGGTCGACCAGATCCTCCTCTAAGACCCATTCAGGGAGATCTAGCCTGTCCAATTGGGGGCCACTTCCAATCTGCATATACGAGAATAATATTCTATCTGAGAAGTCGTACTCAACGCCGTGGTAAGTCGTCTGAAGCTGGTTCAAAGAATTGTCCCGCCTTGAATTGAACAGGATCGTCCTGTCACCCCAGTTCTCGGTCATCTCTTCGAAGATTTGATAGTCGCGCACTGAACTACTCGCATCGATCAAGTCCAGCTTCTCGATCATCTTCGCAAAATCACTGGCTTTGGAACCCGCCGTGTAACCCACTACAGGGACCTCGTGATGCTTACTTGCTGCCAGCACTCGGGCCAGCGCCTCCCCGTAACGCTCTCTTACAGGTTGATCAAACATCTGGGCAAACGATAGGATCAGAGGGCCATCATACAGAACAACCGGCGGCTCGCTCTCATCGCTGTATTTTTTGATTTGCTTTTCCAGAACCTGCATCTCCGTCTCAAACCGGGACAGAGGCACTTCCTCATTATCGACCTGAATATGACCGGTATTCGGGTCCTCGAAAAGGATATCCTCCGGTGAGAGAACCTTCGTTTCTACGTCTCGCTGGTAATCACCTTCATCTGTGTGGCTGTTCGCAATCCAAACCGCTTGAACAAGACCAACAGGCTGCTCAAACTCTGTTACCGGATCAATCTGAGAACCATCAGCTGCAACAGTCGTCACACCACGGATATTCTTTTTCGCCCAGTTATTCACTGCCTCGTGAGATTCCCATCCAGAACTTTCCTCGAATGAGATCACGAGGTCACCGCCTTCACTGTACTCCTCAGTAGGCAAGGCACTCGGGAGCTCATACTCTTCAAGCGCCTGCTTGATCTCTTCAGATGAGAACTCAGATGTTAGATTCTGCGCAGCACCCTGGAACTCCTCAACAGCCTTCTGGTTGATCGCCTTTCCGGTGAACTCTGACTTTTTCCCCTCCAGTTCCTCGGCTACACGGCCTCTGTAAAGCGGCATTAGTCGCTCACCACCTCAGTCGCGCCATCCACTTTCTCAAGGGATATCGCGTGTTCAGTCACCGACTCGAACGTGTCGTCGTGGCTGATTACCGTGAGCTGCTCGAAACCTTCCAACTCCTGTAACTGGTCAACCAGGTTCCGTCTCTTTTCCTCGTCAAGGTTCGCCGTAGGCTCGTCGAGGAACACGATATCTACGTCACTCAGAAGCTTCAGGATCGCCAGTCTCACAGCGAGAGCAGCACTCATCTGTTCCCCACCGCTTAGCTTGTGGAACTCCTTTTCCTCGCCGTTCTCTCTAATGACTATCTCGTAATCAGTTCTCCACTCCAGTTGCTCTGTCGCGGTGCCTCGAAGCTGGCGGTAGATTCGATCCGCTTCGGTGGAGATCTCTTTAACCAGGATCTCGGTGATCAGAGGCCGAGCCTCCTTCATACTCTCCCGGACGAACTTTCCGAACTCGTGATCCTTCTCTAAGCTCTCGTACTCGTCCTGCTTGTCTTCCAGCTCTTTCTGCTGCTCCTCCATCTCATCGATCTCTTCTTCTAAGTCGTCGAGACGGTCCTGCTTGGTCTCAATAGTTCCTTCAAGATTGCCGATTTCACCCTGAAGATCACCAATTCTCTCCTGAACCTCCTCGTACTCTTCCTCGTCGAACTGCTCTTCCAGTTCTTCAACTTCCTCTTCGTTCTCCTCGATCTCGTCTTCCAACCCTTCTATCTCTTCTTCGAGGTCATCGACCTTCTCCTGGCGCTCTTCGACTTTCTCAGCAGTCTCCTTTTTGCTGATGTAGGTTTCGTGGGCGTCCTCCAACTCGTCCAGTCGATCTTCTATCTCCTCGATCTCGTTATCAAGACCTTCGAACTCCTCAAGTTCGTCTTCCTTCTCGTCGATCTCGTCCTCTAAGTCGTCCAGCTCTTCTTCGACTTCCTCAAGTTCGTCCTCAGCTTCCTTGTTATTCTCGTACGTAGCCTTCGCCGAGTTATACTCGCTCTTCGGGTCGTCGAGTTCATCCAGTTCTTCTTCGAGTTCATCTTTCTCGCCGACTTCCTCTTCTAACTCCTCGATTTTATCTTCCAGGTCATCGATCTCTTCCTCTTTGTCGTCGCGCTCTTCCTCCAAGCCTTCGAGCCTATCATAGAGGTCAGGAAGACGGTTAACCTCCTTCTCAGCATCCTTTGCGTCCTTGATCTCGTCTTCAAGATCATCCAGTTCGCCTTCTATTTCTGAAATACGGTCTTCGGCCTCTGACTTCTCCTCACGTTTCTCTTCCAGCACCTCTCCACGATGTTTCTTGTCAAGGTCTTGACCACAGGTAGGGCACTCGGCTTCCTCAGTATCCTCTAACGTGTCAATAGCCTCTTCCAGGTCATCGATACGGCCCTCCAACCGCGATCTCTCATCCCGAAGATCCTGCTCTTCCTCTTCTAACTCATCCAACTCATCGGCTTTGTCTTCAAGATCCTCGATCTCAGAAATTTCCTCTTCCAACTCTTCAATCTCATCTTCAATCCCGTCTAACTCATCTTCAGCGTCGTCCAGTTCCTCTTCCTTGTCCTCAATCTCGTCTTCCTTGTCTTCGATGTCGTCCAGCTTCTCTTCAAGTTCTTCCTGACGATCAACATCGTCCTCAAGATCCTCCATCTCCTCCTTCGCTTCTTCAGCATCCTCGACATCTTCCTCCAACCCTTCCTTCTTCGTCTCCAACTCAGTCTGCTTCTTCTCTAGCCCGTTTATTTTGTCCTGGATATCATCTCGCTCGTTCGCCTGTTCACGGAGACCATCCAGCTCGTCATCTTTCTCTTCGTACTCCTCGTACTCTTCCTCAACCTCTTCGATAGTATCCTGAGCTTTTTCAGCCTCTTCTAACGCATCCTCAGCGTCTTCTAAGCTGTCTTCCTTGTCTTCGATAGTACTCTCTTTCTTGTCGATCTCAGTCTCTAAATCAGAGATCTGGTCGTCTAAGTCTTCGAGTTCCTCTTCACGTTTCTCCAGATCTTCCTGCTCTTCTTTGAGCTCATCTAGCTTCTCCTGCTTCTCCTCAATCTCCTGCTTTAGGTCGTTGAATTCCTCTTTCTTTTCGTCGAGGTCTTCGACCTTGGATTTCAGGCCTTCAATCTCGGTCTCAAGATCACTGATCTCTTCCTCAATTACGTTGTTTGCTTCTCGGAGATCTTCCCAGACGTCGTCGTAGACATTCACCTCAAGTAACGGGTTAAACACCCTTTCACGATTCCTCGGGGTCTCTGCAAAGTCATTAGTAAACTTGGTCTGAGGAACACCGATACTGGATTTCCACAGAGTCTCAAGCTCAGTCTCTTCTGGAATACCCAAATGCTCCTTCAACCAACTCAATATCTCGTCCTTACCTGACAAGGGTAATTTTCCACCATCCGCCTCATCAATCACCCGGTAAATCGATCCCTTCGCATCTCTCTCGACGGTGTACTTTTTCCCGTTCTTATTCGAGATGAAGGTCACACGAACCTTTCCAGAATTCTCACCATTCCGGACGAAATCACCCTGGCTGACGCGTTTATCAAGATAATCGAACAGGGCAAATCCGACTGCCTCCTGAACTGTAGACTTGCCTGACCCGTTCTGCCCGATGATCGCATTCACTCCTGGGCGGAAATCGATCTCATTGATTGTATCGTCGTAGCTTTTGATGCTTGAGAGTTCTACGTTGGTAATCCTCATTCTTGATCCCCTCCGTTATCGAAAAGTTCTCTGCGGCGTTTCTTGATAGTCTCAGCAACAGACTCCGGATTCTCCTCAGCCAATACGCTCTTCTTCACCACACTCAACGTGTCCGCAACATCCTCTTCCTTCTCACCGTACTGTGAATCCTGACCTGCCAACCGCTGAAAAACAGCGGATTCCAGCTTACTTCGGTCAATCTGGCCCTGTTCATCTCTCACTGCATCTTCACCACCATCCAATTCTTTGATGATGCTCGCCGTCTCCTTCGACTCCGTAGCATCATTCAAATTGACATACAGAGCACCGGTTTTCTCCTCAACAATATCTTTCAAAATATCACTGTCGAGTCTGGAGCGGCTGAACTGTAGCAAACCCTCTAACCGAAGATCGATTACTGGGTCACGCTTCTCCCCGGAACGCTGGAAATGAGGCTTCCGCTGTACTTTGTCAAGATCCGAAAGATGATCTTCGACCTCCTCAGTAAACGCTGACTCCAGTTCATCCGGCGAGTCGTGTGCATCAACCTCGAAACTGATCTCAAAGAATGGTCTACGCTTCGACTCGTGGAACTCAGGGGAAATCTCCCCGTCCTCAACGTCAACAATGTAGTAACCGAGATCCCACCTCGCCTGCCGTGTATCGTGGGCTTCCAGAGAACCAGGATTGAACACCCAGTTCCCGTGACTGTATTTCTTATGTAGGTGACCAAGTGCGAGGTAGTCGACAGCTTCCTCCACTGGTTCCAAGGCATTGAACGAGATACCACCACTCATCCCTGGTATGTGGCCTTCAACGCCGAAGTGACCGATCAGGACCGTAGCTTCAGGCTCGCCTTCTTTCTCATTCACCTGTTCAATCGCATCTGCCACCTTGGATAGATTATCAGATGTTCTCTGTCCAAGGTACTGGAGACCGAAAACCCGGACCCCATCTAAATCAACGTACCCGGAAGAAGTACCCGGATCATCGAAATCGTGTTTCTCGAAGACTGCCTCCTCTTCACTGAGATCAGCCTCTAACAGAATCAGTTTCCCACGGCTGTGAAGATACTCCAGCCAGTTCAAGTCCTCTTTGTACAAGTTAGCGTCGTGATTCCCTCGGACAGCAGCAACAGGGACATCCGCATCCTCGAAGCGTGAAAGCCCTTCCTCAGCATCACTCAACGCACGGGCATTCACATTCTTATTATGGAACAAGTCACCGCCGAAAACCGCGAAATCAACTTCAGATTCTTCAACAGCCTCGTAAACCGAGGTGTTGAAGGACATATACATATCGTCTCGCCGTTTCTTTACACCGTACTGTCGGTGGCCGATATGTGCGTCTGAAAGGTGAACGAAGCGCGGGCCTTGATTTGATTGGGTCATAGTTTGTAATCCTCCTTTAGTTTGTTATATCATTGCCATATTTTCCGGGACATCGATCCCGGCGGAAAGGTTTTCTCCGAGATTTTGCGTCAGTATCTGCGGCAAGGCGTACTTGCCCTGGCTGAAGATCGAGGACCAGTTCAAGTAGCTCAAGTTGTAGTACTCTTTCAGTAGACTCTCAGCAGTCGGTTCCGGGACGTCGTCCCTGTTCAGGGAGACGTGGTCATTCGCCGTGATCTCCAAGGGCTTCGCCGTACCTCTCTCAGGCTTATGTGAAACCAGGAGCCCGCTCTCATCACCGTAAATCATCGCGTTCCCGCCGGCCACGTTGTCAAACCCGTTTCCGTCACGGGTGACCACGCGCTTGTTCGGAGACTTGTTGACGCTGACCACGTCGATAATCATATCATCCGGTAGAAGACCGGACTCGTCGAGGATCTCAGAGATAGGCCGCTTCCCCTCGCTCGGGACGCCTTCCCTGATCACCTTCTTCATCATCTTCTGCTCCTGCCAACCGATCTTGCCGTCCTTGGCGAACACCAGCCGCTTGAAGTGGAAATCCTTCTCACCACTGGTCTCTTGACGGCGGTGGAACGCGGAAACCTTCCTCAGCAACTCATTCAAGATACTGTGGAAGACCTCGTCAGTCAGCTTCTCGCCACCAGTCGGCTGAGCTCCTGTTGCGATGTAACGCCCGTAGGAATCAGTGGTGGCGCTGTAAGCTGTTGCCGCGGACTTCTTGTCCGGCCTACGGGAGACGTCGTGGTAGGCGTAGCACGTACTACCAGGTTCAACACCGGGGACGTGTGCATCTGCGGGCTCATCCAGTATCCAGACCGCAGAACCAACCTTCCCAAGCTTCACATAGACCTGTGAAGCCGTGTTGACCCCGATGAAGTACCCGTTGTCATTGGCCAGTTTCACGACATTCTTGTACTGAATGGCCTGCGCCGGAACCGGATTATTTCCGAACAACCGCTCAAACAGCTTTCCACGCGCCTGGAAGTACACGTCCTGATTGTGGCCAGGCAGGACAACGAAAGCGATCAAGTCTGAATCAATAGCGTCCAACTGATCCCGAACCTCGGTAATCCGGTTAGCGTAGGTATTGCTGTTCTGACTTCCCACCTCGATGATCCCATCGTTTCCGACCTCGCTACACCGCGAGATACTACCCAGGTTCAACTGGTTGTAAATACTCGCCAGTTCGTCGAACCCATCCCTGATCTCACGGCCATCCTCCGGAGTGATGACAACGTACTCGCCGTTGACCGGGCCAGCGTAAGGACCGTTCCTCTTCAACGACTTGTGAATATCATTAACCCCGGTCTTCCTGTCATCGCCCAGCCGGACATCGAAGTCGTAGGAACTACCGAAGCTCGGAGTATCGTATCCCAGTTCCTTCGCGGTCGTGAGCTTGCTTAGATCCGCTTCACTCCCGGTGAACTGCATCGAGTCGAAGTACTGGTCGATTGCCGTAGCAGCCTCCGAAACCCTCTGCTTCGGATCCTTCTTCAAATCATCCGGAAGAGAGCGTCCACGGCTGAAACTTCCGAAGACGACAGACGCCGGATAAGGAAGCTCCATATCATAATCAGGGATGTAGATATCCAGCATCTCCTCGTCATCATCCACGAACTCGATATCGTACTTTTTCTTCCAGTACTTTGGCGTGGAGAGGCTTTCACCGTGGTACTCGAACGATTTGTCCCCGGCTTTGAACCCTGCACGTCCTACCAGTTCACCATTCTTCCACTTCGGAAGAACCTGTACATCAACACGCTCATCCGGGTTACCTGCCCGCTGAATATCCTCACCGGACAAACTCTCCATTATGCGCGTACACGGATCAATAGAAATCGCTGGCTCCCCATCGATTATCTCCGCCTGGATCTCATAGGCCTCCTTGAAATCCGAAGACGGATCAAGGATATCCTCCACCCTGACGTACTTGCGTCCAACCTTCTGGAACCCGTTCTCCGACAAGTGAGTCCTCACCCGGTTCTGCCAGGCCTCCTTGACCTCGTACTGAGTCGCCTTCTTACTGGCCAAGAACTCAGGGTTGAAGCTGTCGTACGTGGCCCTGACCAGATCTAGCTCCTTACCGTCAGGACTGAGAAGAGTGATATCTCCTTCACTGTCCTGCGGTGCCAACGACGCGTCGACACCCATCTTGTTCAAGTTCGAGATAATCGCCTGTATGAATGAAATCCTGTCCCGTTTCTCGTCGACAGGTAAACCGCTCAATTTGACCCGCCGCATCGACGGATCTTCCGGAGCGTTCCGCATCTGGAAAATATTGGTTAGCATCATTGGAACTCACCTCCCAGCTTCTTCTGGAACGAACCGATATCCAGGTTAGACACTACCTCATCAGTAATGTACCTGAGAACCTCGACCTGGACATCTACCGGGATGTTTCGTCCGTGGACCGTGACTTTCCCCTTCTCGTAGAACGAGACGTTATAGGTCGTTTGATCCGGCAAATCCACCCTCACCTTCTCCATTGGATCGTTCTCGTATTGATGCCAGATTTCAGTATCCTGGAGACCTGGAAGATACCGTGCTGAGACACTGTTCGGCTTCTGATTGGACGGATTGAAATTGGCTTCCCGAACCTTGTTCGCTTGATCCACGACACCTTCCAAGTCGTCTTTGTCGAACTCGACCGCCTCGTAGGAGATGTCCGTGTCCAGCAGGTCTGAAACCATCTGGACGACTTCTGTTTCGACGTCTTGGTTCGGGAGGTTAGCATCGTAGGCCACGTAGCCGTTCCCGAGGAAGATGATCGGGTACATATCCGCGACCTTGATCGGCTCATCTTCACCCTCCAACGTCGTGACTTCTGTCTCCTCTTCCTGTGCGTACTCGACGTAGCACATCTCGCCCCGGAATGTCTGTAAGCTCCGAGGCAAGGTGCCGCTTCTCAGGTCTGCGCTGGACTCCAGCGCCGACATATTCTCTACACGATTTTCGATCTTTTCGAGATCAATACCTTCGTTCCGTAATGGTAGTATCTTGTAACTAGCCATTGTACTCACCGTTTTGCGCGATTCTGGTCTGGATGAATGGTTTAACCTGATTCTTGACCCTGTAGTACGCTGAACGACCCTGCTTCTCTGACTCGACCAAGCCATCTGCCTGCAAGTCCTTCAGGTGGTACGACACCGTTGACTTGTCCCTGTCCAGCAGGTCGACAAGCTGAGACGGCCGTATTCCATCCCTGTGGTTCCACAGCAGCATATGGGTCAGAATCGTTACCTTCGTATCCGACAACTCGTACACCGTCTCCTCCACTTCGTCGAGGTTCAGTTTCCCGGCGGCAGCCTCCACCGACTCCGTACTACCCAACTCCAACTCCTTCACAAACGCCTCGCGTAGCGAAGCAAGCAACAAGTCCGTGAAGACGCCTGGAATACCGGTGCTGTACCGGTGGATTTCCTCAAGGAATTCCTCGGGGAGATCCAACCCGTCATCGGACAGAACCTTGACTACCTGATTCAACGCCTCCAGTGAATCCTTCTCCGAAAACGGAGAGAGGTGGATCTCAGTAGAGGAGGGAAGGACTGTTTCGACATCCTCCCTGTGGTGCATCCAGTACTCAGGAGTCCACGACGTGACAAGGAACGCGTCATCAACAACGCTCTCAATCACGCGGAATGATTCAAGGAGACTCTCCGCCTCTGCCCACTCACAGTCATCAACGTATACAACGACCTTGTCCAGGCCTCGAAGCTCATCTCTGACCTCGAAGATCCTCTCCTCGTCTTCACCAAGTTCCGTGAAATCGTCTGCCCGGTAGGTTCGCTGCTCGATCTCCGGTTCGATCTGGCCGAGAAGGTTGGAGACTGTTTGAATGAACTGGGTCTTCCCTACCTCCGAAATCCCGATAACCGGTAGGTGGTAGACGTTGCTTCTCCGGGAGAAGAACCCGATGTACTCCGCAACTTCCTCTAACTCTTCTTCGTGGTTTACTGCATTCTCCGGGTTCTCCCGGAAGTACTGTTCCAAGTATTCTCTATTTACTTTCTCTGAGTCGATTCCTTGGTCCTGTAGCCAGGCCTCATAGTTGCTGATCTGGCCTTCCTGACCTCTCTCGAATGCTTCTTGGAATCGATTCAGTTTGTCTTGCTCGTCATCCATTAGGTGAAACCACTCTCGTTTTCTCAAACTATACTCTATCAGCAAAACTATTAAAACCTTCCCCGGATATTCCACTAGTAGGACAGTTGACCGATTCCAGGTCACACCGGAGGACGGGGAAACCTATGCCAGAAAACCCAAACACGCTCTACGAAACCGCAGTACAGCTCAGCGAAGACGAAGAAGCAGAGCTAGAGCTAGCCACGCTCAAAACCAGGGACAACTTCGAGACCTACTTCACCGAAGACGTAACCGACATACGCGCAATCACCTACTCGGACTCACCCGAGACGCTCCTCAACCTCCTCCAAGACATCGGAACAGACGACGTCAACCTCGAAGTCGTCATCGGAGACAACACACTCGACTACAGGAAGAAACTACGCGGCAAGGAACAACTCGCAGAAAAACTCGAACGCCTACAACGCGAAAACCGGCTACGCATCTACCTTGCCAGCCTCCGAAGCAACGAGGTCCACTCCAAAATATACATACTACAACACCAAGACGGCTCCCGAACCAACATCCTCGGATCACCCAACCTCAGCGAACAAGGCTGGGGATCAACACGACAGAAAAACGCGATAGCCGTCTTCCAAACCGATGGCAACCAGCCGCTCGACAACGTCTTCGACACCTGGTACGACGAACACAAAGGCTACGCCGACCAGTTTATGCAAGACCTCACCGACCAGCTCGAAGAGGTCGACGACGAAGAACGCGAAGAAATCATACACGCGTGGGTGGACGGCCGCACCACATCCCAGGAAGAAGAGGCCGAACTCGAACAAGAACTGACCGAACGACTGGACGAAGCAAACGTCGAAAAAGCAACCATCATAGGAGAATTCGAAGACCCAGACCTCACACTGGCCGTCAGCAACAACGAAAACCAAGCCGACCAAACCATCACACAATCCCTGAACGGATTTGACGACATTCTCACCGACCTGAGAGAAGAAACCCGCTCCATCGATGCAGCAATCGACGGCAAAACCCTTCGAGCATCTCCCGGTGCAATCAGCAAACACTCGAAAGAGAAATTCGGAGCACCGAAAATGTGGTTCAACAGCGACGACAAACTCATACTACAAACCGAATCCGCAAGACAGCTCGAACTCACACGCGAACTCCCAGACGACCCAGAGAAAATCGATCAAGCCCTGGAATACCTAGAACAGTACTTCCAAACAGTGGACAAGTTCGGCCGCACGGATCACCCTGAAGCGGTCAAGGCCCAGATGTGGGAGGCCATCATCTGGTTCTTCTGGGCACCGTTCATCAACCGGTACGCAGCAGTCTACAAAGACAACGGCATCGACCTCGACAAGTACCTGCCCAGCCTCTACGTCTACGGAGAACCGGGCAGCGGCAAAGGAACACTCACCCGGTACGCCTTCCACCTACTCTCCAACGGCCACGTCACAGAACCCAAAGACGGCGACGACCTAAACAAAACCAATCTCACCAGAGTTCGAAGGGTCGACTCCGTCTTCCCCGTCGTATTCGACGACATCGATCCAAACGACCTGGACATCGAGACCTACCTCAACTTCCGGCAGAAACACTGGACCGGCGAAGTAGATATCCCAGCACTCGCATTCATCAGCAACGACAACCTCCCACGAAGCCGGATACAGCACCGCGCCAAGATCCTCAACTTCGACATCCAGTTCAAAGACACTCATCAAACCGCGAAATACGTGAACGACCTCACAGAGCGAAGCAACCCGTTATTCACCTGGTTCGCGGAAATCTTCAAAGACAGAGACGTCACAATGCGGAGTCAAGACGCCGACACACTCGCAGAAGCCCGTCAAGTCTTCAAAAACCTCTACCAACAAGCAAACCGGGACCTACCCAGCTACTTCCCTGAAGAGCCTGCCGAGAAAAGATACGACATCGGGAAATGGATGTGGGAAGACGCATACAGAAGTGATCTCGTCGAATTCCAAAGGCGTAACGGCAACCTCATTGCCAAGTTCGATGACTCACTCAGCGTCTACAGCAGCGTCCGGAAATACGCCCGCACACTACCAAACGAAGCACGTGCACAGCAGGACGGCAACCAGATACAGATCAAAGCCGAAGAAGCAGTAGACGACTGGTTCCCCTTCAACATCAACGAGGACAAAGGCCTGATCTCAAGATTCCTGTGACAACTCCTCCAACTTCCTCTCGTCAGCATCCGTGAGAAGTTGTACGTCGTACTCTTCTTCTAGATCAGCAATATTCTGGAACATCTCCAAAGCGGCTTCTTCCTGGTCTTGCTTCAGGTAGTACTTCCCCTGTTTGCGGGAGACCTTCGCCACACCCTGCTTTCCATCGTACCACGGCAATATCTCGGTGTAGTACGCCTTGGCCTGGTTCAGGTGCTGCCACCACTCGTCCGAGTCATTCTCCGAGCTTTTAGCTAGACTCCAGTGCGTATCAGCCAACTTCTGAGCCACGTTCTTCTTCTCGTTCTCACCGTCCGCCAGCTCGTAAGCTTCGTCCAGCAGATCTAGAGCCTCTTCAAGATCCTCAGTCTCACTGCTATCCATCAACTCCTGCAACCGGTGTTTTCTCTGCAACTCCTCACTCCTCCACACAACATCTCCCCCTAAATCGATAGCGTAGAGAGGCCCAGAATCAGGGCTTTCAGACAAATAAACACGGGTCTCGCCTTCTTCGTCTTTGTACTCTAAGCCCATCTTGTTACCTTCCTGGTTCTCGTGTTTCAGAACTTGGCGGCTTTCACTGAGGTCGAAGACGTACGTGGAGCAGTCCGGATTCAAAGTGGCGACAGCAGCGTACCTGCCGTCGCTGGAGAGGGCTGAAGCCCCGACGTTTGCATCGAAACCCTGGCTGAAAACCTGATCGCCGCTACGATTAAACACGTACAGCCTGCCGGACAAGTCCTCCCGGCTCTCACCGTCAATAGCCAGCACACTACCAGTATCACTTATCCTCGCATCCTCGATACGCTTCAACTCCTTCGTGAACTGGAGCTCCTCCTCTCTCAGGAGGAAGAGCCTATGAATCTCGTTTTCCACCTGCATAGCCTTCCCGTAGACTACTATCCACTCGCCGTTCTCCGATTCAGAGGCTTCAGAGAAAAACCGGTTCCCCTGGTACTCAACGTTAGGAAGGTCAACCCTCAAACCGGACGAAGTCGACGTTTGAGAACTACTATCAGCTGTAGAGCTCTCCTGCGAGCCGAACAGGCCAGTCAGGAAATCCAGGAATCCCATACCCGCCGGATTAAACCTCAAATTTCAAAGGTCTAACCCAAGACCCGAGGAATTGCGTAGCTTAGGCAGGCATTCCAGATTGGTCTTGTTCAGCTAAACGCACGTACTCATTTAGAGAAGCATTACAGAGGGCGTAGAAGGATATAAAGAAATGTATTGAGAGGTCACGGCTGTTTTCTATAACGTCTCCGTGCGCGATTTGATTACGTCGCTGTCTTACAGTCTCGTCCAAGAAGGTGCTGAAGACGCCGTCAAAGAAGTGTGAGATCAGACTACCCAGATTCTTTGTTTGGCTACGACCTCTGCCCGGCATCTTGAACTTGGTCTCGTGATCTTCCTCAATTATCTCTCCACCTGCTTCTTCCACCAGATCAGCGAGCACTCCTTCAAACTGGAGAACAATGCCGGCCAAGAACCCTCTGTAGTGTCCTTCCTCAAACTCCATCAGCAGATCATTCAACAGTTCTCTACGCTCCTCAAAGAACTCGATATTCTCAAACGTGTTCCGAGCCTGATCCAAGAGCTCTTGATCAAACCGGTTAACGACGAACTCCCGCGCTTCCTCTTTATCTGACTCCAGCAATTCCTGAAACTCCTCAAACTCGGGTAGAGTCATAAACCAAGACCAGGCGTAATTATCTCTGGATGCCAAGTACTGGCGAAGCATCTGGCTTCCTTCATCGCTCTCACAGCTTTCTATCAGAAGTTGATTCAGATTCACCAAGTCGTTGTCATCATCTGGCGGAAAGAACGGGTCCATACGGTCGAATACATCCTCGGTAAGGGCATTCTTGATAATGGGAATATCCTTGGCCTGGCCGATATTCATCCGATACCAATCCAAATTCATCGTGCCGGCGAATGTCTGGAAAAACTCTCTGTAAAGTGGTGTATTCAGCAATCGTGATATAGCATCTGCCATCTGGTCATTTTCAACTTGGACACCAATCATCGTATTATCAAACATTGCGTCCTCAACCTCTACAGAGTAGCAGCGAGGAGTGTCGAAGAATTCCGGAATAACCAAGTCTACGCTGTCGATTTTACCCCGGTATTCAGGTAGGAAATACGGTCTTCGCTTACGGGGATTAACCGGTACATCCCGTAGATAGTCAGCTAAACCACTGTATCCATCATCCTCCAGCTGGTCAATAATGTTCTCCTCTGTGACCTCGACTCCATTCTCCTCCTGCTCCTCAACATAGGATTGTAGATCTAGAATATATCGATCAATCTCGTCCTCAGTAATTGATTGAACGTCATCGCGAGGATTCTTGATGAGTGGTCGGAAGAACCGGGCCTCGATTTTCGAATCTTCTTTCTCATCAACGCCGAAATAAAATAAATCATTATTTCCTGTTTGAACACCTGAGCCAACTGTGACACCAGGTAGATCACCCAGTCTTGGGAACTGTTCAGAGGTAACTATGTCGTAGATTGGCGGGTTCGAGAGTATCCGCATCACGTTTTTACCTTCAAGATCGGCGTGAGATGCCCGCACGATTTCGGCGTCGTAGGGGTTATGTCGATTTTGAACAATTCCTTTCAACGGTTGCTCGAAGAGTCCACGAGCATTTTCTGGTAGTTCTGGCTTGTTGAATCTCGCAATCCCTGTTTCTCGCTCTTCCCGCGACCTCTCTTCTTTAATAAAGGTTAGCAGCACCAGTTCTGGAGCTCTAGCGTAGTTGAATGTGCCAATCGGCATTTCTACAATTCTATGGATGCTACAGAATTCTGTTAGGTGCTGCAGCAACTCATCTCTTAGAGCGGATTTAGGAAGTACGAATGCTCCACATCCTCCCTCTTTCAGGTGCTCTGCTGCCTTCGCTACGAACCCAGCTGCTGCCGTGGATCCGATATCTGGGTATTTGTCCCGTAGTTCATCACGTTTCTCCGGTATTATATGATGCATCCTTCCAACCGGAGGGTTACCGATCACAACGTCGAACTTTCGTGAGTCATCCTTTTCACCCAGCTCTTGCTGACCTAACTGGTTCCAGTCGAAGAAATCGGTATTCAGAATCTCAGCGTTGCTAATGTCTTTCAACCGGGCTTGAGCTAATTTAGCGATTACCGGATTTATTTCTATCCCGACTAACTCTGCCTCTTCGTTCTCTTTGGCGGCTTGTTTCAGAAGGCTGCCTGTTCCCGTCGCAATATCCAAAACAGATTCATCTGATGATGAGATTGCCCAGCCAGCTAAGATCTCGGTTACCGACTGGGGAGTAAACCCTGCTAAGTACCCGGAATCAATCAGTTTCTCTAATGCTTCATCAATTTCAACTACCTCTCCCTCAATCTCCTGAGTAATTAACATCTCTACAATTTCTTCAAAAGAATCGGCTTCAGAAGACGTGTAGTACAGGTTTCCCTGGTCAGCAAATTCTAAGAATCCTCTCTCGACCGTAATGAAAACACGATCAATATCCTCTGGAAGGCTCTCTAATTGGCTTTGCGGTCCACCAGGATGATAGAAGTACAAATACGAACCATTGACTTCAATCCTAACGCCATCCTCCAAGGACTCCGTTGATTCCACCTCCGACAACTCTGATAACCCTTCTAATGTATGTAGATCCAAACGAGGAAGGTCATTATGGCGCATTGACTGTATTGTCTGTCTTCCTCAACTCTCAAATGTATTTGGCCAAGACTGGGTGATTATTCCAGGTGCTTCAGGTCGTGTCTGCGGAAGTGGATCTCAGGTATTTCGCCGTTGTCGAGTTTGACGGTGTAGATGAAGTTGTCTTCGCTGTCTCCAGTTACTGAGGCAGCGTCGTCGAAGCTTACGTCGATGATTTCCCCTGTTTTGCCGTGTAGATGGTTGTCCGGCTCTGTTTCTTTGTCGAGTATGAGTTTGACGTGGTCGCCTTTCTGGTATGCCTGCGCGATAGGTGGATCACTCTGTGGCTTGGTCGAGGAGTTTTTCCTGGGTTAGAGTGGAGATGAGAAGTAATCGTTCCTGCGCGTTCATTTCTGAGAAGGCGTTCTTGTACCGGTTGATTGTGTCCCTGCTGACGTTGAGTTCTTCTGCGGTCTGTGTCTGGTTGGATCGGGTGATCGCGTCTACGTATTTGCCGGCTGTTTCTCGGGAAAGCCCGTATTCTTCGAGTACTGTCTGTGTGTCCATTCTGCTGCCCTGGAAACGTTTGGGGAATTGAATTTTATTAGAGGACTCCACCACTCGCAGATCTAGAAAGGGGAAAGGAAGGTTGTGTTTAGAATGGTCCATCGTTTGCCCTCCGCATACTGTAGTGGCTTTCCCTGGAGATGATGACGTGGTCCAATAGTTCGACGTTGATTTTCTCCAGTACTTCCCTGGCTTCCCTGGTGACTTCGATGTCTTTTGCTGTGGCTCCAGGTTTGCCGGAGGGATGGTTGTGTACAAGGATGACTGCGCCGGCGTTAGTGAGTGCGGCGGTTCTGACCACGTCCTGTATGTCAATCTCGACGGTGTCGCGGCTGCCTAACCCGATTATTTTGTCTCCGATGAACCGGTTGCCGTTGGTGAGGAAAACAGCGTACAGGTGCTCCTTTTGCCCGTGTTTCAGGGACTCGTACCTGTCGACTACGTCGTGAAGTGACTGTACCGTGTCGGGTTCTTGTTTTTGTATCTCGGCTTTTACTGTGAGGTTGCCGAGTTCCTGCCTCACGTGTTGCCACCTCCGAGGGCTTCCTTGACTGTTGAAGGGTTCCGGTTGATCAGCTTGTCCAGTTTCTGTTTCAGGTCTTTAGGTGAGTCAAAGGCTGTGATGGTGTAGCTCTCTACTACTTTGCCATCCCGGTTTTTGATGTTATATTCATCGTGCTCCGGGTGAGGCCAGTCCACTTTCTCCAAGGTGTAACCTCTGTACTGGAGAGAGTGACCGCACGGCCGGGTAACCGCATAGTTGTACAATTTTTTGAATTTGCCAAGTTGAGATTCCGTCTTACGTTTTTGCGACAATCCAATCACCTTATCTTACATATTGTCTACAACTTTTAAATAAGTATCTTACACTTTGACGGATAGTCTGCCTCAATTATTTAAAAACTGATACTAAATAATAACATAATGAAATGTGCATTTGGAAACTGCGAACGACAACACGACCTCTGGATAAAACCTCACGCGGACAGCGACGTCGTACCAGTCTGTAGAGGCTGCGGCGAAAATGAAAGCGAAAAATACCACCTCAGCTACCAAGACAGCAAACCTCCCGAAGAGGTACAGGATTACATCGTTGCCTACGACCCAGACACTGCTTTAGCCGAGCAACTAATCGATATCTCCGACGAACTCGAACAAACCCTCACACAATACGAAGGCGACAACCAGGAACAGATACAGAAAGTGGTCAACGCGAGAGACAGCATCGAGAAAGCAATCAAGGAACTATAGCCGACAGGTACGGAAAACCAGCACCGGAAACAGCCCCGAACATTTCCCCCAGGTACAGAAAATCAGGTGTGAATCAGGTCACACTCACCTCTCCCTGGTTCGACAGAAAGCTTTGAAACAGGCTCTAAACTCGAACGACTTACTGCCGTGTACGGGTTTCTGGAACGAGGGAGAAAAAAGAGAGGAGGGGTTTTAGTCTATGTTGTTGACGGCGTCCTGCTGCCGTGTCGTACTACTGTGTTCGTACTTCTCCGTGGTCCGCTTCGACTTGTGTCTACACTGCTGGGCGGCTACTGCGAGTCCTTCTTCCTCGGCTACGTAGGTCGCAGTACTGTGTCTGATGCTGTACGGTGTTAGGTCTCGGTTCTCCAAATCCAGATTGGCTTCCTTAGCGACTTTGCGGAAGACGTCCCGGAAACTGTCTTTGTTGTAGCGGTTGCCGTACATTGTGAGCCAGAGCGCGTCCCGGCCGTCGTATTTTTCTCGTGTTTCTCGTTCGTCGAGCCAGCGTTTCAGGATTTGACTGGTTTCTTCTTTGAGTGCGACTATCCAGTTCTCCCGGTTCTTACTGCTTTCTTCGCGTGGGATCCGTAGTACGCCGTTTTCGGTGTCGACCCAGTGAACATTACTTCGCTTAATCTCGATAGGACGTAGGCCCGCATCCAGGGCGACGTGAATCATCGAAGTGTACTTGAAGGAATTTGCCTTTTCCCAGTCCTTCATCGTGATTTCATCCTTCGGTTTCTGAAGTCTCTGTGAGAGGTATGTTTTCCATCTGTCGCGTTCACTGGGGGTTACACTGTTGTAGTGGGGTACACTTCCGTAGCTCATTGCGGCTTCTCTCAGTTTGCGGCGGTCGTCTTTGGTTAGGTAGTCCCGTGGAGTGTAAGTCGTGGAAGGGTCGCTGTACTGGATCTCGGGTTCCCATTCCGTGTTTTTGTTGCGGGCCTCGCGTTTCCACTTGAACAAGGTCTTGGCGGCTTTCTGGTAGTGGTTCTTCGTGGATTCCTTCATATCCTCGGTGGCGAGGTGGCGCATCCAGTCGTCGGCGTCGTCCGTGGTCAGGTCTTGGACGAACCGGCCTTTCCTGTTCCAGACGAACCGGTAGAACAAATCCAAACGGTTCATTCTGTTTTTGGTGGTGGAGTGGCTGTAGCCCTGGGCTTTGTCAGGGTTTTTGCCGAGGGCTAGCATCCATTCTACTAGGTTGCGGCGGTGTTCGCGGTATGTGACTTCTTGTCTCGGGTTTAGGTATTCTTTCGCGTCGTCGGTGACGAGTACGATCCCGTCAACTTTGTTTTCAGAGCTGTACGTCATAGTTCGATCCTCTGTACTAGATCTAGATCGTTTGCGTGGCAATCTTTAAATGTATAATGTAGTATGCCTGTCTTTTCTGTGAAAACGCGTGACTGCGTCGGGGTACCGTATTTGGTACCGGGTACTCGTTCTTGCGCGGTGGACATTCTTTCACCGACGAAGAACCCGGTAACTACCGGACGTAGCAGGGAGAGGAAGCCTAGGCCGGGATTTGAACCCGGGGTCTCGTCCTTACCAAGGACGCGCTTTACCGCTAAGCTACCCAGGCGCGTTTCTCCGTAGCCCGGATTCGTCTTTAGGCGTTTCGATTCGATACGGTACTCGGCGATGCGGAGAACACGATACGTCGCCGGGGCGACAGCTCAGGAATCGGTTGCAGAGGAGGGAACGCGGTCGTCGGAGCCCCCGCCGAGCGCCGACAGCGACGCGATCCGCTCGGTGGTCGCCTCCGAGAGTGCCACCTCTGCGGGCTGGAGTTGCCCGTCGGCGTCGGACTCTCGGCCCAGTTCGGCGGCGTACTCGAGCAGCCTCGCGGGGGGCGTCTCGCCGACGGCTGTCATCCCCGCGACGACGGCGAGCACGAACACGTCCGCTTCGAGATTCCGGTCCAGCGTTTCTCGGTCGGCGCCCTCGCCGCGGCGCAGCGTCTGATCGCGGCCGAACGATCGGACCACTTCGACGGCCCGGTCGGCGGCGTCGGTCCGCGCGAGCAGATAGAAGCCCCGGGAGACGAGCACGTCGGCGGCGAGGATGTCGAGGTCGGCGTCGATGTCGCCGTCGGCGTCGCCCCCCTGGGTTCGGAGCCACGGCTCGTCGTGCGACAGCGACCGAGTGAGTCGCAGGCCCTCGTATATCAGTTGTACTCCTGCAGCCCGCTCGGCGAGCCCGTCGGCGTCCGTATCCACTCCGGTCTCGGGTGCCCGGGCGCTCACCAGCGCCAACACGGCCGGTGTCATCGGCGCGTCGGCGAGCCGATCACCCAGCACTTCCCGGAGCCGATTCGGGTGGATGTCGTCGACCGCCTCGCGCGCGGCGTCACGGACCCGCACGGCGTCGTCCATCGACGTAGCCTAGCAACGGGAGCGGCAAAGACCTTTGGAAACCCCGCGGTTGCCGCTCGGACAGCCCCACATCGAGCCGACCGTCCGCTCGTCTACCGGGATCGTCGGTATTCGGCGGCCGATCGGATCCGAACCGGTTCCGAGACGCTTTTCGGAACTGAGACGAAGGGGCAGGTATGTTCACCGGCATCGTCGAGACCACCGGCACCGTCGTCGACGCCACAGCGGACGAGGGCGGTCGCCGCCTTCGAATCGAACCCGACGTCGACGACGCGGCGACGGAGATCGACTTCTCGGACCTTCACCACGGGCAGTCCATCGCCGTCAGCGGCGTCTGTCTCACCGTCGAGGCGTTCCAGACCGACCCGACGCCGTGGTTCGAGGTGTTCCTCGCGGCCGAGACCGTCGCGAAGACGTACCTCGGCGACGTCGCCGCCGGCGACCGGGTGAACCTCGAACGCGCGCTCCCCGCTGAGGGCCGGTTCGACGGCCACCTCGTTCAGGGCCACGTGGACACAACGACCGAAGTCACCGGGATCGAACGGGTCGGCGACGACTGGGTGTTCGAGTTCGAACTCCCCGAGTCGATCGAGCGCTACGTCGTCCAGAAGGGATCGATCACGATCGACGGGATCAGCCTCACCGTCGCCGAACGCGGCGCTGAGCGCTTCGGCATCGCAATCATCCCGACCACGTACGACGTAACGACGCTCTCGGCGAAGTCGGTCGGGGACCCGGTCCACATCGAAGTCGACGTCGTCGCGAAGTACGTCGAACAGATGGTCTCGGGCTACGTCGAGGGGCTCGATGACCGTCTCGCCGCCGGCACCAGCGCCGAGTAATCCGGCGTCTCACTCGAATTCGGCCACCCACCTCTCACTCGAATTCGGTCATCTCCGACTCGAACTCGGACCCGTCTGCGGGAGGCGCGTGCGCCTGGTGATACGCGTCGCGGTAGCGCTGGATCTTCCGGAGCAAGAAGAGCCCGAAGATCCCGTCGTAAATCACGACGTAGATCAAATACGGCGCGATGCCCGAGAGACCGGTCAGGAGACTTATCACTCCCGTTCCGATCCCGACGGTCGTGTTGTAGGTGCCGTGGACGAGCGCGGCCAGGAGGATCCCCTTCACCACGATCGGGCCGCGGTTGCCGGGGTTGTACTTCGCGAGGCCGAGGTAGTACCCCGCGATCGCGGAGTAGATGACGTGCCCCGGGCCCGCGAGCGCCCGGACTGCGGTGATGCCGCCGCCGACGCCGATCAACCCCAGTCCGAGATCGAGTCCCTCGTTCGGGATCTGTCGGGTGATGTAGAGCGCGTTCTCGATGACGGCGAAGCCGAGCCCCGCCATCGCCCCGTAGACCGCTCCGTCGAGAACGGCGTCGAAGCGGTCGTCAGTGTACGCGTACAGTCGAACCGCCAGAAGCTTCACGGTCTCTTCGATGGGGCCGACGATGAGATAGAAGAACAGCGCCGAACCGACGAAGCCCAGCAGTTGGAAGTACGGTCTGAGGGCGCTGTTGAGGATGGCAGCGAAGTTCGCCGTCAGCACGCCGAGCAGGAACGTCGCCACGAGCAGCGACAGCGGCTCGCGAGAGGTCACGTCCGTCGAGTAGACGTACGCCGCGAGGCCGATCGCGGGGATCGCCGAGAGCACAGTGAGAACCCCGGTCTGGGGATCTGTCAGCGCGGCGAGTCCGCCGATCCCGAGGAGGAGCAGAAACGCCACGAGGACGACGGCGATCCGGGCCGACCCGGCGATGACTTGCCAGAGAATCGACGATAGCCTGTCGATGCGGGTCCGACTCTCCCAGGTCGCCACGTCGTAGAGGTCGAGCGAGCCGTCCGACGCCTCCTCGATCGGATCCCGACGGTCTTCCATCGAACACCGATTCACGACCATTTCACCTAACGTCTTCGGCGATCCCAGCCACCGGCGCGCCGCTGGTGCCCGTCTCGTCCGCTGGGGACTTCCCCGCGGACGCGACGAGTGAGATTAAACCGTCGGCCGTTCGTAGCGCCGAGTACGATGCACTTCGATCAGCGCACCCAGGCGGCGCTCCGGGAGGTCGGGCTCTCCGACGAGGAGATCCGCGAGGCCTCCGACCGTGTCGCCGAGGCCGTCGAGCGCGACGCCGCTCGGCTCCGGGAGTTCTTCGAGGCCGACACCCTCTACTCGGATATGTCGAAGGCGCACAGCGCCGATGACATCCACGAACACGACGTGGCGTACCTCGATCTCTTCACGCACGGCAGCGACCTCCGGGGGTACCTCCGCTTCGACTCCTGGGGGGTCCCCGTCGAGGGCGGCCGGATCCTCTCGGCGGACGTCGTCGAACTCTCGCTCGGCCCGACGGTCCACGACCGCGTGCGGTTCGCCCGCGACGAGGACGCGCTGTGACGGGCGACGACCACCGTTCCGAGTCCGATGAATCCCCGGACGGCTCCGGCGATCCGCCAGCCGTCCGGATCCGCGGGATCTACACGACTGCCCTCACTCGCTCGCTCCTCGATGCCGGCCAGACGGTCGTCCAGGCCTCCGCGCCGATCCGCGAGCGGTTCGACGCCGACTTCGGCGATGAGACCCACGACGTGACGGTCGCGACGACCGAGGACCGACAGGGCGTCGGCGTCCACGGCGATCCGGACGCGGTCGACCGCGTCGCGGACGAACTCCGCGAGGTCGGTCGAGACACGTTCGCGTGGGTGGACCCGACGCCCCCGGGTGCCGTGTTCGAGGCCGAGGTGACGGAGACGCTCGGCTCCGGGGCCGTCTGTGCGCTCGGCGACGCGGAGGGCTTCCTCCCGTACGCCGAGAGCGACGACTACCTCGACGCGGGCGACCGGGTTCGCGTGCAGGTGCGCGAGAGCGCGCCGCCGTGGGCGGATCACCGGGCCGAACTGGGGACGGACATCCGCGCCGACGCCGGCCTCGCGACACTCGTTCGTGGGGGCAGCGGGGTGACAGTCGACACCCGGGACGACGCCGCCGGGCGCGAACTCGCGGGAATGACGGAGTTCCTCTCGACCACCGTTCCCGACGGCTGGGGGCTGGAGTGGTCGCACGCGGCCACCCGAGCCGATATGGACGCGCTCGATGCCGCGCTGGCGCGCGCCGTCGACCGTGCCGACTCGCTTTCGGACGCGCTCGGAGACGCCGGAGACGGCGACACGCCCCCTGCCGACGCGGCCCCGACGGGGGCCCTCGCCGCGCCGACGAGCGGTCAGTGGTGCTGGTTCGGTCGCGAGTCCCGGTTCGCGCTCGACGACGCGCGTCGGGCCGTGACGGCGACGATGCCCGGACACCATCGCACGAAGGCCGGCAGCGAGGCCGCGAGCGCCGGTGTCGACCTCGCCGAAGCACTCTGCGGTGACGGGCTCGGTGGCCCGTCGGGGGATACCGGCGACGCTGACAGTACGAACGACGGCGATGGTGACGCTGACAGTACAGACGACGGCAACGACACCGCCAACGCGGACGAGACCTTCCCGTTCGCGGTCGTGACCCGGCAGTTCGGCCCGGTCGAGGGGGACACCGTCGCGATCACGCACGGCAAGCCCGACGGACGGGCGTTCTCGCTCGGTCGGGGGACGGTCACCGAGTGGGACTCCGACGGGACCGTCGCCGTCGAGCGGACGCTCTCGGGCGGCGGCACCTACGACGCGCTCGGGACGTCGCGGGAACGCGGTGACACCGCCCTGACGAAGTTTCGGGAGGGCCGCTGGTGGTATCCGACGATCTACCGCGGCGAGGACGGCGACCTGAAGGGCACCTACGTCAACGTCTGCACCCCGGTCGAGTGCTTCCCAGCGGAGATCCGGTACGTCGATCTCCACGTCGACGTCATCAAGCATCCGGACGGCACGGTCGAGCGCGTCGACGACGACGAACTCGACGCCGCGGTGGCCGCCGGCACCGTGCCCGACCCCGTCGCCGAGAAGGCGCGGGCGGTCGCGGCGAGCCTCGAACGAGCGCTCTCGGAGTGACCGCCGCCGGAAAAACCCTGTTCACGCACCACACGATCGGCGGCGATACGGCCTGTTTCGGCCGCATTCGACCTCGTTTGCCCGGCGTCGTGGAGCGAGAACAGCAACTTTATCAGTCGCTCGCGGCGAATTGCTCGCAAGATTACTCTCTAGGAGGTCAATGGTGACACGACAAACACAACAACCGGAGGTGAACATCGGACTCGTCGGACACGTCGACCACGGGAAGACGACGCTCGTGCAGGCGCTGTCCGGATCGTGGACGGATCAGCACTCCGAGGAGATGAAGCGCGGTATCTCCATCCGCCTCGGCTACGCCGACGCCACGTTCCGACAGGTCCCGGGCGTCGACCCGCCCGAGTGCTACACCGTGGAAGAGACCGGCCCGGACGGCGAAGAGACCGACGTACTGCGCACGGTCTCGTTCGTCGACGCCCCGGGTCACGAGACGCTGATGGCGACGATGCTCTCCGGGGCGGCCATCATGGACGGGGCCGTCCTCGTCGTGAGCGCGACCGAGGACGTCCCGCAGGCGCAGACCGAAGAGCACCTGATGGCGCTCGACATCATCGGGATCGACAATATCGTCATCGCACAGAACAAGATCGACCTCGTCGACCGCGAGCGCGCCGTCGAGTCCTACGAACAGATCGAAGAGTTCGTCTCCGGCACTGTCGCCGAGGACGCCCCGATCATCCCCGTCAGCGCCCAGCAGGAAGTGAACATCGACCTCCTGATCGACGCCATCGAACAGGAGATTCCGACGCCCGAGCGCGACGAGGGCGAATCGCCTCGGCTGTTCGCCGCGCGGTCGTTCGACATCAACCGGCCCGGCACGACCTGGGCAGACCTCAAAGGCGGGGTCGTCGGCGGATCCGTCGTCCAGGGCAATCTGACCACCGGCGAGGAAGTCGAACTCCGGCCCGGCCGTGAGGTCGAGGAGGGCGGCGCCACCGAGTGGCAGCCGATCACGACCGACATCCGATCGCTGCAGGCCGGCAGCGAGTCCGTCGACGAGGTCGAACCGGGCGGCCTCTGCGGCATCGGGACCGGCCTCGATCCGAGCCTCACGAAGGGCGATGCCCTGGCGGGCCAGGTCGCGGGTGAACCCGGGACACTCCCGCCGACGCGCGAGGGATTCACGATGGACGTCGAACTCCTCGACCGGATCGTCGGCGAGGACGAGGGCTCCGTCGAAGAGATATCGACCGGCGAGCCGCTGATGCTCACCGTCGGGACCGCGACGACCGTCGGCTCGGTCACGAGCGCCCGCACCGGCGAGGCCGAAGTGGCGCTGAAGCGCCCCGTCTGCGCCGAATCCGGCGCGAAGATCGCGATCAACCGACGGGTCGGGGCCCGTTGGCGGCTCATCGGGATCGGCACGCTGCAGTGAGCCCGACGGCGCGGGACGAACCGACCGGCGACACGACCGGGCGCGGCGACGCCCACTCGAACCGGAGATGACGACGGTGATCCTCGATACGAACGCGCTGATGATGCCGGTCGAACTCGACGTTCGCGTCTTCGAGGAGCTCGACCGCCTCGTCGGGTCGGACGCCGACCTGGCCGTTCCACGCTCGGTCGTCGCCGAGTTGGAGAAACTCGCCGAATCCGGGAACGGCGAGGAGGCGGTCGCCGCGAGCGTGGGCCGCGACCTCGTCTCGCGGTGTCGCGTCGTCGAGACCGGGCAGTCCTACGCCGACGATGCCGTGGTGGAACTCGCCGCGGCGGAAGGCGACTACGCGCTCACCAACGACAGGCCGCTCCGCGACCGATTGCTCGAACACGGCGTTCGCGTAATCGGTTTAAGGGGTCGAAACACATTGGAGATAACAGAACCATAACGCATGTACAAACGGGTACGACTCAAAGACACAGTCGAGGTGCCGCCAGAGCACCTCGCGGACGTGACGCCACAGCGGGTCAAGCGGCTCCTGCAGGACAAACTCGAGGGACGGATGGACGAGGAGGTCGGTAGCGTCGTCAGCGTCGCCGACGTCCACGACATCGGCGAGGGGACGGTACTCCCCGGCCGCGCCGGCGTCTACTACGAGGCGGAGTTCGACGCGATCACTTTCGACCCCTCGATGCAGGAGGTCGTCGACGGTGAGGTCGTCGAGGTCGTCGAGTTCGGCGCGTTCGTCGGCATCGGGCCGGTCGACGGGCTGCTCCACGTCTCGCAGATCTCGGACGAATACCTCGCCTACGACGGCGAGAACCAACAGCTCGCTTCGACCGAATCGAACCGCACGCTCAGCGTCGGCGACTCGGTCCGGGTCCGCGTCGTGACGAAGAGCATCGACGAACGCAACCCCCGCGACTCGAAGATCGGCCTCACCGCCAAGCAGCCCGGCCTCGGCAAACACGGCTGGCTCGAAGCGGATCGGCAGGCCAACACCGCGACGACCGGCGCGGAGGGCGAATAGATGGCGGAGTCCCGTCTCGCCTGCCGGGAGTGCCACTACATCAACCACGGCGACGCGCAGGCGTGTGAGAACTGCGGATCGAGCAGCCTCACCGAGGACTGGGCGGGCTACGTCGTCATCACGCACCCCGAACGCTCGGAGATCGCCGAGGAGATGAACGTCAGAGAACCCGGCGGCTACGCGCTGAAAGTCCGCTAACTGACGGATGCTCACGCTCCCAGACGACCTGCGCGGCTCGTTCAAGGACCCCTTCGGCGACGTCTACGAGGACGCCGACGCATTGCTCGCGGACGCCGGTCGACCGATCGTCGCCGTCGGCGACGTCGTCACCTACCACCTCCGGCAGGCCGGCCACGTCCCGGCCGTCGCGCTCGTCGACGGCCGGACCGAGCGCGAGGCGGTCGACGAGGCGATCAGCGACGCGCTCGCGGACCCCGAGCACCGGCGGGCCGTCGAGAACCCGCCCGGGGCCATCTCCGAAGAGCTACTCGCAACGCTCGCAGACGCCGTCGACGCTCCCGAACCCATCACCATCGTCGTCGACGGCGAGGAGGACCTCGCGGCGCTCCCCGCCGTCCTCGTCACGCCAGCGGGCGGGACCGTCGTCTACGGACAGCCCGGCGAGGGGATGGTCGCCGTGGCCGTCACGCCCGACGCCAAAGCCGAGATGCGCTCGCTTCTCGAACAGATGACGGGCGACGTCGAGGCCGCGCTGACCACGCTCGGCGTCGACGCCTGAGTCTTCGAAATCCTTTTACTGCTTTCCGCTGGATTGTAGAACAACTGAACCATGGAAATCGACATTATCTCCGAGGACGAGAACCCGATGTTACATCGGTCCGACGTCCGCTTCGAGATCGTTCACGAAGAGGCGACGCCGTCGCGACTCTCTGTCCGTGACAGTCTCGCTGCGAAACTGAACAAGGACTCCGACGAGGTCGTCGTCCACGAACTCGACACGAAGTTCGGGATGCGCAAGACCGTCGGCTACGCGAAAGTCTACGAATCGCCGGACTTCGCTCGCGACATCGAACAGGACTACATGCTCGATCGGAACAAGATCGAGGGGGCCGAGGCCGACGCTGACGCCGAGGCCGAAGAGGCCTGAGTCGGCATCGAACCGACCGCGGCTTTTTGAATGCGTATCGTCGGCATCGAGGGCACCGCGTGGGCCGCTAGCGCCGCTCTCTACGACACCGAAACGGACGAGGTCCACATCGAATCGGACCCGTATCAGCCCGACAGCGGCGGGCTTCACCCGCGTGAAGCGGCGGAGCATATGGGCTCGGCGATCCCCAGCGTAGTCTCGACGATCCTCGACCGCGCGGACGAAACAGCCGACGGCCCGGGCCTCGACGTCGACGCCGTGGCGTTCTCTCAGGGGCCGGGGCTCGGCCCGTGTCTCCGTATCGTCGGGACGGCGGCGCGGTCGCTGGCGGGCACGCTCTCGGTGCCGCTGGTCGGGGTCAACCACATGGTCGCGCACCTCGAGATCGGCCGGCATCGTTCGGGGTTCGACTCCCCCGTCTGTCTGAACGCCTCGGGCGCGAACGCGCACCTCCTGGGCTATCACGACGGCCGGTACCGCATCCTCGGCGAGACGATGGACACCGGCGTCGGCAACGCGATCGACAAGTTCACGCGGCACCTCGACTGGTCGCACCCCGGTGGCCCGAAAGTCGAGCAGCGAGCGCGCGAGGGCGAGTACTACGACCTCCCGTACGTCGTGAAGGGGATGGACTTCTCGTTCTCGGGCATCATGTCCGCGGCGAAAGACGCCGTCGACGACGGCGTTCCCGTCGAGGACGTCTGCGCCGGCCTCCAGGAGACGATCTTCGCGATGCTCACCGAGGTCGCCGAACGGGCGCTGTCGCTCACCGGGACCGACGAACTCGTCCTCGGCGGCGGGGTCGGACAGAACGACCGACTCAGAGCGATGCTCGCGTCGATGTGCGAGCAGCGTGGCGCCGACTTCCACGCGCCCGAACCGCGGTTCCTCCGCGACAACGCCGGGATGATCGCGGTGCTCGGCGCGAAGATGTATGCGGCGGGTGACACGGTCTCGATCCCGGAGTCCGCTGTCGACCCCGACTTCCGCCCGGACGAGGTGCCGGTGACCTGGCGTGGCGACGCGGAGTCGGTCGTCCGCGACCCCGCGGTGTCCGGGACGATCCGCGGCGCCGAAGCGACGGTCACGGTCGACCGGGA
Source organism: Halobellus clavatus (assembly GCF_900107195.1). Classification (GTDB taxonomy): domain Archaea; phylum Halobacteriota; class Halobacteria; order Halobacteriales; family Haloferacaceae; genus Haloquadratum; species Haloquadratum clavatum. Next base: position 539,508 of record NZ_FNPB01000001.1, on the reverse strand, counting down.
ACGCGTGATCAAGCGCCGCCTCCCGAAGGCGTACCGACACCCGGCGCTCGACGACCGCCTCCGGGCCGAGCGGACCCGGGCGGAGGCGCGGCTCACCAGCGCCGCGCGACGCGTCGGGGTTCCGACGCCCGTCGTCTACGACGTCGATCCCACCGAGGGAACACTCGTCTTCGAGCGCGTGGGCGACGCCGACCTCGCGGCGGCGCTCGGTCCCGATCGCTGCCGCGCCGTCGGTCGACACCTCGCGACGATCCACGGCGCGGGGTTCGTCCACGGCGACCCCACGACGCGGAACGTCCGCGTCGGCGACGAGCGGACCTACCTCATCGACTTCGGCCTCGGATACTACACCGATCACGTCGAGGACTACGCGATGGACCTCCACGTGTTCGAGCAGAGCGTCGCCGGGACGGCCACTGACCCCGCGCCGTTGCTGTCGGCGTTCGAATCCGGGTACGAGGACGTCGGCGACGACGCCGTCCGAGCGCGACTCCGCGACGTCGAAGGGCGCGGCCGGTACCAGTAGCGCAGACCGGCAGCGTGGCGAACAGTCGGCACGACTTCTCTCCCCTGTCCCGCGTCGACGTGCCAAGCGACCGCTTGCCCGACGCGGGGCGGCTGTCAGCGCACGCGGCTGCTGGCCCCCCGATCGGTTGTAAACCCTCGCTCCGGCCGACCGGCCGACCGCCGTCGGATGCCAAAACGATTTATTACCGCCCGGCGTAGCCGAGGGTATGGCAGACAAACCGAAACAGGGTGAGATCCTCGGGATTCCGTACAATTTCGAGCGGCCGTCGCTCGGTCGCCTCCTCTCGTCGTACTGGCAGCCCGACGAGGGCATGCTCGTGAAGAAGCCGTTCGGCGTCGGCTACTCACTCAACCTCGCCAGCTGGCGGTCGTGGATCGCCCTCGCGGTCGTGGGCGTCCTCCTCTGGCAGGAACAGCAATCCGGCGGCGCGGCGGAGGACGAAGCGGTCGACGAAGACGACGACGGAGGCCCGGTCGAGGTCATCGTCGACTGACGGTCGTCCGCCCGGTGCGCCCGCTCTGGGGGTCGACCCGCCGCGAGTGAACCGACGGGACTTTTCTCCCGACGCGCCTCCCATCGGTCGAATGCTCCGATACGTCACGACGAACGCGGGGAAGGTCCGAGAGGCGCGCGAGTACCTCGACGGGGTCGAACAGCTGGACTACGACTACACCGAGATCCAGTCGTCGGAACTCGGCCCGATCGCCGCTCGCGGCGCGCGCGAGGCGTATCGGCACGCGGGCGAGCCCGTCCTCGTCGACGACGCCGGCCTGTTCGTCGAGGGCTTCGACGGATTCCCCGGCCCGTACTCCGCGTTCGTCGAGCACACGCTGGGCATCGATGCCGTCCAGCGACTGGTTGCCCGTGAACTCGACGCGCCGCGTCGCGCCGCGTTCCGGTGCGTGTTGGCCTACTGCGACGGCGACGCGTTCGACGCGAGCCCCGACCCCGTCGATCGGGACGATCGGACGGCCGCCGCGGCCGCTGACTCGGCTGCCGACGGCGACGAGGACGCGCTGCCGGTCAAACTGTTCACGGGGGCAGTCCGCGGTCGAATCGTCGAACCGCGCGGCGACGGCGGCTTCGGGTACGATCCGATCTTCGAACACGACGGGGCGACGCTCGCCGAGATGAGTCCCACCGAGAAGAACGCGATCTCTCACCGCGGTCGCGCGCTCGCGAAATTCGCGTCCTGGCTCGACGAGCGCTGACCGACGCGCGTGGATCGGGGAGCGCTCCCGGTATTTGGACTCCTGAGACACATCCCGGATATCAAATCTGAATATGCGAAGCAAACATTGATGTCGTGATCTAATTTTCGCTGCATCCAGTTATCGACCCGTGGGAACGACTAATGTCGTTATAGGACGGAGGCCGCCACCGGGAGGTATGTTACTCGAACCGTACGAACGGCTCCTCTGGGGGACGATGGATATTCTGGGGGTCTCCCAGTCGGTCGCGCGGAAACTCCTGACGGCGGTCGGGATCCAGTTCGGCATCTCGGTCGCACAGGCCGGGCTCCCGCTCGTGACGAGCGGCGGGATCCAGACGCTGCTCACCGGCGGGCTGCTCGCGGCATCGATCGTCGCCTTCCTGAACACCGTGCTGATCGTCCGTCGCGACGTCGTCGGCCCGATCGACGACCTCTCGACGTCGGCTGCCGCAGTGGCCGCGGGCGATCTCTCGACGCCGCCGCCGACCGCCGACGGCGAGGACGAGGTGGCACAGCTCGTCGAGGATTTCGCCGATATGCACGACCATCTTCAGCTCGTCTCCGCGCAGGCGACTGCGATGGCCGACCGGAACTTCGAGGACCCGATCCTCGACGAACAGCTTCCCGGCGCGTTCGGTGATTCTCTCGGCCGGATGTCGACCGACCTGGCCGCGCACACCCGAGCGCTCCAGCGACTCGTCGACGCCTTCGGCGAGGCGACCGAGCGGGCCCGCGAGGGCGACCTGACGGCGCTGGTCCCCGCGGAGGAACTGGCGAGTGAGGACGATCGATACGGCGAGGTCGCCCGCTCGTACAACGAGTTCGTCCGGACGCTCTCGGAGACGGTCGCCGACGTCCAGACCTTCGCGGACCAGGTTGCCGAGATGAGCGACCAGGCCCGGATTCACGTCGAGCGCGCCACCGAGTCGAGCGAGGCGGTCGCGGCCGCCGTCGACGAGATCGAGGAGGGGGCCGACGAACAGACCGACCACCTCCAGACGGTCGCCTCCGAGTTGTCGACGCTCTCGGCGACGGTCGAAGAGATCGCCGCCTCAGCCGACGAGGTCGCCGGCTCCGCCGAACGCGCCGCAGAGCGCGGGCGGGCCGGCCGCGACGTGGCGACCGAGGCGATGGCCGAACTCGACACGGTCGAGACGCAGATCGAAGAGACGGCCGCCGCCGTCGAGGAACTCGCCGCCCAGATCGAACAGATCGACGAGATCGCGTCGTTCATCGACGACATCGGCTCGCAGACGAACCTGCTGGCGATCAACGCCTCCATCGAGGCGGCCCACGCGGGCGACGCCGGCGACGGCTTCGGCGTCGTCGCCCAGGAGGTCAAAGAACTCGCCGAGGAGACGCGCGAATCCGCCGACGAGGTCTCGGGCCTCATCGAGGACGTGACCCAGCGCTCCGAGGAGACGCTCTCGACGGTCCGGGAGACCGACCGACAGGTCAAATCCAGCGTCGATACGGTCTCGGAGGCGATCGCGGAGTTCGAGTCGATCGTCGACGACATCGAGGGCATCGACGCGAGCATCCGTGAAGTGAGCGACGCCACCGACCAGCAGGCCCAGTCCGCACAGGACGTCTCGGCGCGGGTCGACGAGGTCGCGAACATCTCCGAGGAGACGACCGCCCAGACCGCCGCCGCCGTCGACGACGCGGCCGAGCAGTCGCGGTCCCTCCGCGAACTCGACGAGCAGGCGGACACCCTCGCCCAGCGCGCGAACGGGCTCGACAACCTGGCCGGCTCCTTCGAGGTGCTCGAAGAACACCGCGCGGACGACACCGACTCCCTCGGCGGGTTCGAGTTCGGCGACGGGGACGGTGCCGCCGGAGCGGCCGCCGACGACTGATCGGTGACGCTTCGGTGGTCCCGGCCACCCGCACTTCGGGTGACTGATCCGCGGCTGCTGGCCGGACACCGGCAGTCTATACCCTTATCCGTCCGCCGGTCGAACTCGCGGTTATGAAGACAGTCCCGGACACCAGCGCGGTCATCGACGGTCGCGTGTCCGAGCGAGTCGAGTCGGACGAGGAGATCGAGGTGTTGGTCCCCGAGGCTGTCGTCGGGGAACTCGAGTCGCAGGCCAACGACGGCCTCGACACGGGGTGGGCCGGCCTCGAAGAGCTCCAGCGGCTCGCCGAACTCGCCGACGACGGCGCTGTCTCCGTCCGGTACGTCGGCCGCCGAACGAAGCCCAGCGAAGCCACCGGGGCCCACGAGGGCGACATCGACGCGCTCATCCGCGAGGTCGCCGAGGAGGAGGACGCGACCCTGTTGACGAGCGACGTCGTCCAATCGGAGGTCGCGACGGCCAAGGGAATCGACGTGGAGTACGTCGAACCGCGCGTCCGCGGATCCGACGAACTCGTCATCGAGGAGTTCTTCGACGACCAGACGATGTCGGTCCACCTCAAGACCGGCACGAAGCCGAAGGCCAAGCGCGGTGCCATCGGTGAGATGCACTACCAGACGATCCGCGACGCGGTCACCGACGAGGCGCAGATGAAAGAGTGGGCCGACGACATCGAAGAGACCGCCCGCACGAGTTCGGAGGGCTTCCTCGAACTCTCCGAACCCGGGATGAGCATCGTCCAGTTCCGCGACTACCGCATCGCGGTCGCGCGTCCGCCCTTCGCCGACGGCATCGAGATCACGGCCGTTCGGCCGATTGTCAAGACCGACCTCGACGACTACGAGTTCGCCGAGGAACTCCGCGATCGGCTGCAGGAACGCCAGCGCGGCGTCCTCATCTCCGGGTCGCCCGGCGCGGGGAAGTCGACCTTCGCGCAGGCGGTCGCGGAGTTCCTCACCGACGCCGACTACGCGGTGAAGACCATGGAGAAGCCCCGCGACCTCCAGGTCGACGACGACATCACCCAGTACACCGCGCTCGGGGGCGATATGGAGAAGACCGCCGACTCGCTGCTCTTGGTCCGCCCGGACTACACCATTTACGACGAGGTCCGGAAGACGAAGGACTTCGGCGTCTTCGCGGACATGCGACTCGCCGGCGTCGGGATGGTGGGCGTCGTCCACGCGACCCGCGCGATCGACGCGCTCCAGCGGCTCGTCGGCCGGGTCGAACTCGGGATGATCCCGCAGGTCGTCGACACCGTCGTCTACATCGAAGACGGCCGCGTCGACACCGTCTACGACGTGAAGACGGAAGTCAAGGTGCCCGAGGGGCTCACCGCCGAGGACCTCGCGCGGCCGGTCATTCAGGTCGCGGACTTCGAGACCGGGAAGCCGGAGTACGAGATTTACACGTTCAACCGGCAGGTCATCACGGTTCCGCTCGGCGACGGCGAGGGAAGCAGCGAAACCGGCGTCGACCGTCTCGCCCGCCAGGAGATCGAACGGGAGATCCGCTCGATCGCCCGCGGGCACGTCGAGGTCGAACTCAAGAACCAGAACGAAGCCGTCGTCTACGTCGAGGAGGACGACATCTCCTACGTGATCGGCAAGGGCGGCGGCCGCATCTCCGACGTGGAGGACCGCCTCGGCATCGACATCGACGTCCGAACGCACGACGAGAAGCCCGCACAGGGCGGTCAGCACGCCGGTGGCGGCGGTGGCAGTGGGGGGTCCGGCGGCGACTCGGCCGACGACGGGGTCGTCGTCACGCCGGAGGTGACCTCCCGGCACGTCGTGATCCGGATGGACGAACACGTCGGCGAGACCGTCGAGGTCCGCGCCGACGGCGAGTACCTCTTCACCGCGACGGTCGGCCGCGGCGGCGACATCCAGGTCTCCCGCGGCAGCGCCATCGCGGACGAACTCGAACAGGCCATCGACCGCACGCAACGGATCACCGTCCACCCGGCCTGATAGTGTTTACTCTCACTTTTTACCGCCGAGCGCCACCCCCGTTGGCAGCGCCCGGCGCTAAGAGATGAGAGTAAACACTATGAGTCGGCCGACGGACACCTCCTCGTCGTCGGAACCGGACGATTCTTCCCCCGAGGCGGACCTACGCACTCGTATGGACTCCGAGACGCCGCCGGACGAGGTGCTCGACGAACTCTTCGCGACGATCCAGGACCGACGGGAGACGCTCCCAGCGGATTCCTACACCGCCTCGCTGTTCACCCACGAGAAGGGCAAAAACGCCGTACTGGAGAAACTCGGCGAGGAGACGACAGAGACCATCCTGTCGGCGAAAGACGGCGACCGCGAGGAACTTCTGGCCGAAAGCGCCGATCTGGTCTATCACCTGCTCGTGCTGCTCGCGATGGAAGAGCGCGATCTCGACGATCTCAGGGTCGAACTCCGCGACCGATTCTGAGCGCGGACGACTGGAACTACTGGAATCGGACGCCGAGATCGTGGAGTCCGTCGTTGTTCTGTGCGACGTTGAGCAGGAGCGGGGTCACCGACTCGACCTCCGCCGCGGCGCCGATCCCGCCGGCGTCGAGCGCACGCAGCCCGTCGATGTCCTCGGCCAGTCCGATCACCTGACGCTTCGCGCTGTCGTCGTCGCCGACGACGGGCGTGTCGATGTCCAGTTCCGCGTCGAGGTCAGCGAGACGGCCGGCCGGGAGGGTGTGGAACGCGCCGACGACGGGGACGTCGTCGGGTGCGGCGTCGGCGACGAGCGCAGTCACGCTCCCGGCGCTCGGGGCGTGAGACCTGAATCCGCCGTCCTCCCGCTTGATCCCCGCCGCGGGCGTGACCAGGATGTCGTCGCCGTCGAGTTCGTCGGCGACGGACTCGACGGTGTCCGCAACGTGATACGGCGGCACACAGAGCACGACGACGTCGGCGCGGTCGGTCGCCATCGCGTTCTCGAAGCCGGTGAGCTTCCGCTCGCGACCGTGGCTGGCGACGGCCTCCGCGTACTCGTCGGCAGCGTCGTGGGCGGCGTCGGGGTCCCGGGAGCCGATCACGACGTCGTGGTGGGTGTGGTACGCCCAGCGGACCGCGAGGCCCGCTCCGATGTCGCCAGTCCCGCCGAGAAGTGCAATTCGCATAGCCCAGAGGTGGGGTGGAATCCGGTAAAGGGTTGCGTGAGCGGGCACGGCTGCCGGTGTCGACAGGCTGGTCCTACCGCTCGTCGCCCGTTCGTCTGCGGGCCGCCGAGACGGCCGGCGCGTACACGATAAGGAAGCCGAGCAGCGGCGCGACGACGAGCGTCCCGAGCAGGACGCCGGTCCGGATCGACCCGCCCGCGGGGAGCAGCCACCACGCGCCGAGGCCGAACGCGTCGACGGCGACGACGACGGCGATGAACCGGACGAAGTGGTGACCGATCCCGCCTGTCAGACCGCCGTCGGATCCGGAGCCGGCGGTCACGCGCCGCTCGCCTCCTCTCCCCAGCGCTTCGGGTTCAGTCGTTCGGCCCACATCGCGAGCACCCACGCGACGGCGAACGTCACGGCGGTGCTCGCGATGCCGGTGTAGCCGAGCGATCCGAGGCCGACCCGTCCGACGATCGCGACGGCGAAGAACACGAGATACCGGACGGTCTGATCGCCCACCACGGCGTCCCGGGGGAGCGATCCCAGCGCGTACCGGATCGCGAGGAACGCGACGACGGCGAAGATCGCGAGCGCGACGCCGGCAGCGACGACCCCGGTCGGGTCCGGGAGCAGCAGCAGCGTCCCGAACACCGCGACGACGGCGGCGAAGACGACGGCCCAGGCGGTCCGCTCGAATCGGAGCGCATCCATCGAATAGACGTTGGCGACCGGGAAAATAAGCGTACCCGTCGTCGGACCGCTCTCCGGGCCGCCGAATCAGTTCTCGAAGAGCCGTTCGGGCAGGTCGTTCACGGAATCGACGACGGCGGCCGCACCGACGCCCTCGAACGCTTCTCGGCCCGATTCACCCGTCAGGCCGCCGGTGAGGACCCCGATCCCGTGGTACGCCCGACCTCCGTCGGCCGCGGCGGCGTTGACCGCCGTCCGTACGTCGTCGAGCGTGTCGCCGGCGAACGCGACGGTCTCGGCGTCGAAGCGGGCCGCGAGCGTCGTCAGGGCGTCGGGGTGTGGCTTGCCCGCCTCCCAGTCGTCCATCGTGAAGCGGTGTTCGTCGGGGACCGACAGCCCGACGCGGTCGAGCGCGATCTCCGCCTCGGCGGCCGGGCGACCGGTGAGCACTCCCAGCTCGGCGCTCGCTTCGAGTCGATCGAGCGTCGCCGGTTCGAGGAGCACCGGTTCGTCGTGGATGTAGCCTCGCGTCTCGAACGGCGGTTCGCCGCCTTCGAGGTCACGGTAGCGATCAGCGCCGAGGTAGAGCGCCTGGAACGCGTCGTGGAGGCCCTCTGGGTCCCAGGCGTCGCGGACGGCGTCCCACGCGTCGTCGTCGAGGTGCTCGGCCGCCACCGCCTCGGCCGCGTCGAGGCCGCCGCCGGCCGCCTCGATCTCGGCGGCGAACGTCGACAGCGGGAGCGGTCGGTGCTCGTCGACGAGGACGTACAGCGCCGCCGCATACGTCACGTCCCAGTCGTTGTTGAAGCCGCCGGCGTCCTTGAACAACTGGACGTCGTCGCGGTCGATCGTTCGCTCGTACAGCCGTTCGACAGATTCGACGATCGCGCGTCGGTAGGAGTCGGCGACGTCGACGAGGACGCCGTCGATGTCGAGGACGACCGCGTCTGGGTGCATATCCCGTAGGCGTCGGGCGGCGGCCTTAGCGTTGTCCGTTCGGCCTCGGCCGAGTTAGGAGATATTTTACCGTCGGGTCCAGAGAGGGTAGATATGGACTACGACCCGCAGGAACTCGAAACGCGGTGGCGCAGGCGATGGGCCGAGGAGGGTCGCTACGAGGCCGATCCCGCGGCCGACGCTGCCGACGCTGCCGACGAGGATCCGACGTTCATCACGGTTCCGTACCCCTACCCCAGCGGCGGGATGCACATCGGTCACGCCCGCACCTACACCGTCCCGGACGTTTACGCGCGGTACCGACGCCAGCGCGGCGACAACGTGCTCTTTCCGATCGCCTGGCACGTCACCGGCACGCCGATCATCGGCGCGGTCGAGCGCCTGAAGAAGGGCGAGGAGGAGCAACTCTCAGTTCTGCGAGACACCTATAACGTCGCCGAAGACACGCTTCAGGACCTCGAAACGCCGATGGGCTACGCCCGCCACTTCATCGAGGACCACTACAAGAAGGGGATGAAAGACCTCGGGCTCTCGATCGACTGGCGGCGGGAGTTCACCACCAACGACGAGCGCTACTCGAAGTTCGTCACCTGGCAGTACGAGACGCTGCGCGACCGCGGCCGTCTGGAGAAGGGCCTCCACCCCGTGAAGTACTGCACCAACGAGGAACAGCCGGTCACGACTCACGACCTGCTCGAAGGTGAGGAGGCGGAGTTCCAGGAGTACACCCTGGTCCGCTTCGGCCGGGGCGACACGGTCGTCCCGATGGCGACGCTCCGCCCCGAGACCGTCAGGGGGGTCACGAACGCGTACATCGACCCCGACGCCGACTACGTGATCGCCGACGTCGACGACGAGGAGTGGTTCGTCTCCGCGCCCGCCGTCGAGAAACTCCAACTCCAGGGGTACGAGGTCGTCCCGAAACGGACCGTCTCCGGCGAGCACCTCGTGGGCGAGTACGTCACGAACCCCATCACCGGCGACGACGTCCTCGTCCTTCCCGCCGAGTTCGTCGACGCCGAGAACGCCACCGGGGTCGTGATGTCGGTGCCGGCGCACTCCCCGGACGACTACGTCGCCCTCCAGGAGGCGAAAGCCGACGACGAGCGGCTGGCCGAGTACGGAATCGACCCGGCCGACGTCGACGCGATCGATCCGGTCCCGATCCTCTCGATCGAGGGCTACGGCGAGATCCCGGCGAAGACCGCCGTCGAGGCGGCCGGGATCGAGTCCAGTACGGATCCCGCACTCGAGGAGGCGACCCAGGAACTGTACAACAGCGAGTTCCACCAGGGCCGGCTGAACGACGAGTACGGCGAATTCGCCGGCGAGGTCGTCGAGGACGTCCGCGACCGGTTCCGCGACGCGCACCGCGAGACGGGGGCGTTCGGGACGATGCAGGAGTTCTCCGAGGAGGTCGTCTGCCGCTGCGGCGGCGACGTCGTCGTCGCCGAGCAAGACACGTGGTTCCTGCGCTACAACGACGAGGACTGGAAGCAGGCGGCCCACGACGCCGTCGCGGAGATGGAGGCGATCCCCGAGAACACCCGCGGCGAGTACGATCACACGATCGACTGGCTGAACGAGTGGCCCTGCATCCGGAACTACGGGCTCGGCACCCGCCTGCCGTGGGACGAAGACTTCGTGATCGAGCCCCTCTCGGACTCGACCATCTATATGGCGTACTACACGATCGCTCACCGCCTGCGGGAGATTCCGACCGAGGACCTCGATCGGGAGTTCTTCGACGCGCTCTTCTACGGCGCGGACGCGGTCGACGACCCCGACGAGCGGGCGTTGGAACTCCGTGCGGAGTGGCGCTACTGGTACCCCGTGACCTACCGCTTCTCTGCGAACGATCTCATCTCGAACCACCTGACGTTCTATCTCTTCCACCACGCCGAGTTGTTCGACACCGAACAGTGGCCCGAGGGAATCGTCATTATGGGGATGGGCCTGCTGGAGGGCGAGAAGATGTCCTCCTCGAAGGGGCACGTCGTCCTCCCGGGCAAGGCCATCGATGAGTACGGCGCGGACACGGTCCGCTTCTTCCTCCTGAACTCGGCGGAGCCGTGGCAGGACTACGACTGGCGGGCCGAACAGGTCGCCTCCGTCCGAAATCAACTGGAGCGGTTCTGGACCCGGGCGCAGGACGTCGTCGACGTCCCCGGCCCCGAGGAGCGCCCCGAATTGGCGACCGAGGACCGATGGCTGCTGTCGCGCCTTCAGCGCACGGTCGCGAAGGTGACCGACGCGATGGAAGGGTCCGAGACGCGCACGGCGAGTCAGGCCGCCTTCTACGACTTCGAGGAGGACCTGCGGTGGTACCGACGGCGGACGGACCGATCGCGGCCGGCCGCGCGGTGGACTCTCCGCGAGGTGCTTGAGACCCGGCTCCGATTGCTCGCGCCGTTCATCCCGTTCCTGACGAACGAACTCCACGAGGAGTTGACCGGAACGCCCGCGGAGGACGCGCCGTGGCCCGAGGTCGACGCCGCGCTGCTCGACAGCGAGATCGAGGTCGCAGAGTCACAGATCGAACGCGTCGTCGAGGACATCCAGGGCATCCAACAGTCGCTCGAAAACGCCGAGGAGGACGTTCCCGAAGCCGACCCCGATCGCATCCGCGTCACCGTCGCGGCCGACTGGAAGCAGGAGGTGTTCGCGACGATCGCGGAGATCGGCGCGGATCAGGGTGCGGTGATGAGCGAAGTGATGCAGGATCCGGCTCTCCGCGAGCGCGGCAACGCGGTCAACGACCTCGTGGGCGAACTGATCGAGTTCGCCCGCGGGCGTGCGGACGCCGACCTCGATGCGCTCGCGGCCGTCGACGAGGCAGCCGCCTACGAGCGCGCCGCCGACTTCCTGGGGCGGGAGTTCGACGCCGACATCGTCGTCCAGACGGAGGGCCAGGACGTCGAGGCACAGAAACAGGCCGTCCCGTTCCGCCCGGCGATCGAACTCGAAGCCGAATAAGTCGCCGGCGATTGTCCGGATCTCTCACTGAGACGAACGCAACGATGACGACATCGCGAGTAAATATTTTAACACGGTCGACTGTATTAAAATAGGGTTATCCGTCTCGAAACCAAAGATATGCGTACGAAATGCTTGAGTCGTCGCGGCCGCGAACCGAGCGGAATTCGATCAGTCCGTACCGACGAGACGCACACCCCGGACCGACGCTCGGTGAGGTCACGAGGTGTGAGTTGTGTGAACACGAGGCACAGTGTTTCGAGCAGCACGGCTTCACCGCGTGCCGCGACTGTCACCGCGATCTCCTCCCCGGCGAAGACGTCTTCTGACCGCCGCCGGCCGTCAGAACGAGATGTGTGACGTCGACGCTGGATCGTCGTCGCCAGTGCCCCCGGCGTGCCGGAACGTGTAGTTGTCGTCGCTGAGGAACACCGATCCGTCCTCGACGGTGACCTCGACCGTCGAGAGTTCGGTCCCCGCGGCCGGCCCGTTGTCACAGGTGCCCGCGCAGGCGTCGAACAGCGACCCGTGCCGGGGGCAGACGAGCTGTCCGTCGCGTATCGCTGCGCCGTCGCCGCGGTCGAACGCCTGTTGCTGGTGCGTGCAGGTGTTGGGCCACGCCTGAATTCCCGGTTCCTCCTCGCACCGCACCAGGATGAGTTCAGTCTCGTTCGTGAACGCGTCCGCCGCGGTGAAGAGATACGATCCCGACGGGGGGACGTCGTCGACGTCCGCGATCTTCGCGCCGTCTGTCATCTCGCGCCACTATGGGGGGCGATCGCAAAAGCGTGGCGTCGCGTCGGCCGCCCGGAGCGACGCTCAGTCCCCAGTGACGATGTCGGCGACGCGAGCGCGATCGAACAGTCGCTCTCCGGCCGGAATCTCCGGATACGGCTCTCCGTCCTCGTAGCCGGGCCACTCGCCGAAGCGCTCTGGGTACAGTTGCTTCGCCGTCATCTCGATCTGGAAGAGATTCATCAGCGGGCCCTGATAGCGCATCCCCTGCGCGTAGACCCGATCGTTCTCGACTGCGGCGAGGTCGCTGCCGACCGGGTGCGACCGGAGTCGCTCGCGGATCGCAGCCATCTCGTAGCGGGGCGTCACCCCCCACAGGTGGAGGATGACGTCGGGATCGGCTTCGGCCATCGTCTCGTAGCCGACCGAGCCCCAGAGGCCGTCCCACGTCTCGCTCCCGAAGGCGTCCGTGGCGGCGAGCGGGCGAGTGTCCGCGAGCCAGAAGCCGGGACGGTTCAGGTGATACGTCCAGAACTGTCCGTCGCCGAGGGTCACACGCACCGCCGTGGGCCGCTCGGACTCCGGTGGGAGGTCGGCCTCGATCGTCGCGAGGAGGTCCTCGTGGACGGCAGCCAGACGCTCGTACCGCTCACGCTCGTCGAAGAGTGCGGCCACGCGGTCGAAGATCTCCCACAGGTCGTAGTACTGATAGCGCTCCGCGTACGGTTCCGGTGGGCTCGCGTGCGTCCCGCTGTAGAAGTTCCCGAAGAACGGCCCGAGATTCTCGGTGATCTCTGCGACGTCGCTCTCGCTCCAGCCCTCCTGCGTGACCGCCCACGCCGGATCGAGGAGGTGGAGGTCGCTGTCGAGGCTGTAGAGGAACTCTTTGGAGAAGTCGTTGTAGGGGTTCGGCAGCCCCTCCCACTCGAAGGTGACGCCGTCGAGGCGCTCGTAGTAGCGGTTCATCGTCGGGCCGGCCATCTCGGGCACGAACATCGAGTTGACGGCGTCGCCGTGACCGATCGCGACCAGCATATCCGCGTACTGGTTGTACAGCGTGAAGACGCGCTCCGGGACCGAATCGAGACTGACGTCGCCCACGGGTGCCAGCGCCGCAGCGTGTGACGCCGCTCCGGTCGACGGCTTCGCTCCCGACGTTGTGGTCGCCGCGTCCGTGGCCGGCGTGCCGCCGGAGTCGGCGGCGGTCGTCTCCGTGTTGCCGCCTGTACAGCCGGCGAGGAGTGCCGCCCCGAGGACCCCGGTGCCTGCCAGATATCGCCGTCGCGTCAGCGGTCTCGATCGTTGGGTGTCGCGCATAGTTTAGGCAGACCTAAACAGACGTAAATCTCTTCCGAATTTTAGGCGGGCCGAAAAACCGCCGGTAGCGATTACACTGCTGTCACCTGCTGCCTCTCCGATATCCGGGCGTTTCGCCGTGCTCACTCGCGAAGGTTTATGACCGTTCGCTGTGTCAAAACCTACAATGGCAGAGGCAGAACAGGAGAGTCTCGACGACCTCCCGCCGAGCGCGAAGTTGGTCTTCAAAGTACTCGAGTACAACGGCCCGCTGACCCAGAAAGGCATCGTCAAAGAGTCGATGCTCTCGGCTCGGACGGTCCGCTACGCCCTCGAGCGCCTCGAAGGGATCGACGTGGTCGACGAGGACGTCTACTTCGCGGACGCGCGGCAGAACCTGTATCAACTCACAGACGACGCGCCGAACACCCACCCGGCAGAGGGCGACGCCGACGAGGCTGAAGCCTGCTGCGCTGAGTAACGACCCGACGACGCCGACCGGGCCGCGGATCGACACCGGGTGAAGTTAACCCCTCTCGCGACCGAGCACACGTATGTCACTCTCACTCGACTCCACGCAGCTGGATCGCTACTCCAGACACATCATTATGGACGAGGTCGGTCCGGAGGGCCAACAGCGGCTGCTCGACGCCGCGATCCTCGTCGTCGGCGCGGGCGGCCTCGGGTCACCGGTGATTCAGTACCTCGCGGCCGCCGGGGTCGGAACGATCGGGATCGCCGACGACGACGCCGTCGAACGAAGTAACCTCCAGCGGCAGGTGATCCACCGCGATAGCGACATCGGTCGGCCCAAGGTCGACAGCGCCACCGAATTCGTCGCGGAACTCAACCCCGACGTCGAGGTCGACGCGTACGAGACGCGGCTGACCAAGGCAAACGTCGCAGACATCGTCCCCGACTACGACGTCGTCGTCGACGCCTCCGACAACTTCCCGACGCGCTATCTCCTCAACGACTTCTGTCGCATCCACGAGATTCCGATCGCCCACGGCGCGATCTACAAGTTCGAGGGACAGTTGACGACGCTCGTCCCGGACGGCCCGTGTTACCGCTGTCTGTTCCCCGAGGCCCCCGAACCGGGGACCGTCCCCGACTGTGCGACGACGGGCGTCCTCGGCGTCCTCCCGGGCACCGTGGGGTGTATCCAGGCCACCGAAGCGGTCAAACTCGCGCTCGACGCCGGCGACCAACTCGAAGGGCGCCTGGTCTTCTACGACGCGATGGAGTTGTCCTTCGAGACCGTTCCCTACCAGCAAAACCCCCAGTGCCCGATCTGTGGCGACGACTCGATCGACTCGATCGCCGACATCGAGTACACCGAGGCGTGCTCGGTGCGCGCCGACTGATCGGGCCTACGTTCTCGCGCCCGGTACCGAGTCGACGATTCGCCCGAGCACCGTCGCTTCGGCCTTCCTGAGGTGTTCGGCCGCGGTTCCGGGTGCACAGCCGAGTTCGTCGGCGACGGCGTCGAGTGTCGCCTCGCGAGGGCTCGCGTAGTATCCTACCTCCACGGCGACGTCGAGCGCCGCGCGTTGCCGCGGCGTGAGCGCGGCCGTGGGGTCAGCGAGGCGCCCGTCGTACGGTCGGACCCGTTCGACGTCGATGTCGATTTCGTCCGGCAGTCCCTCCAAGGCGGCCGTCAATTCTTCGCCTGTCCCGACCAGCGAGACGTCGATCAAGCGATCCGCCCGGTAGACGATCGGCGGGACGACGACCACGCCGGTCCCCAGGAACGCCGCCGTGAGCCGCGCGTCCGCGGACCGCTGGTCTTCGGTGACGGCGAGGTGAAAGCCGCGCCGGCCCGCCGCTGGAGCAACTTCGTACTCCAAGATCGACGGTTGCTCGACCAACGCCTCGGTGTAGGCCGCACGATCGTCGCCGTCGACGAAGAACACCAGGGTGTTCCGCTCGCCGACAGCGGGGTTCCAGTGTCGCAGTCGCGTCTCCCGGAACCCGGGCGTGTCGGCGACGAACGCGTGCATCGGATGGACGTACGGTTCGGGGAGCCCGAGTCGAAGTCGAACCGATTGCATCGCGTCTCCGTGCTCGACCCACGCACAAAAATGCACCTCGGGCGTGAGGCAGTAATTCCAGGCTACTGGTCGACGAATTAGGCGTATGCAGCCCTCCTCGGACCTCCACACGGAGCAGCCATCGCTCGACGTGTCGGCGAAGACCACTGCCGAGGCCGCCATCGATGCCCTGGAATCCCGGTTCGGCGTCAGCCGCGACGACCACCGCCACGCGCCGGGCGTCGTGATCCGTCCCGACGCCGTCCAGGACGTTCTCGGATTCCTCCGCACCGAGGCCGGCTTCGATCACCTCTCGTGCGCCACCGCTCAGCAGTACGCGGACCGCTACGAGACGATCTATCACATGAAGCGCTACGACGATCCCACCGAGGAACTGAGTGTGGTCGTCCCCGCGCCGCTGGACGATCCAACCATCGAGTCGGCCGCACCCGTGTTTCCGACGGCCGGCTGGCACGAGCGGGAAGCCTACGACCTCATCGGAATCGAGTACGAGGGGCATCCGGATCTCCGGCGGCTCCTCCTGCCGGAGACGTGGCAGGGGCATCCGCTCTCCCAGGAGTACGATCAGGACCGGCCGCAGATCGTCCCCTACACCGAGAACGTGAATCCGGTTCAGGACGACGAGCGCGACGGCGACACGTTACTGTTGAACATCGGGCCGCATCACCCTGCGACCCACGGCGTCCTCCACCTGGAGGTGACGCTGGACGGCGAGCAGGTCGTCGACGTCGATCCCGACATCGGCTACATCCACCGCTGTGAGGAGCAGATGTGCCAGTCGAAGACCTACCGACACCAGATTATGCCGTACCCCGATCGCTGGGACTGGGGTGGCGCTGGACTGCTCAACGAGTGGGCGTACGCCCGGACGGCCGAGCGGCTCGCAGACATCGACGTCCCCGAGTACGCGCAGGTGGTCCGCACGATGGCGGCGGAGCTCTCGCGGATGCTCTCGCACTTCCTCGCGGTGGGGGCGTACGCGCTCGACGTGATCGGCGACTTCACGGCGACGTTTATGTACGCCATCAAGGACCGCGAGCGGGTCCAGAACATCCTCGAGGACCTCACCGGCCAGCGGCTGATGTTCAACTACTTCCGGCTCGGTGGAGTCGTCTGGGACCTCCCCGAACCCCGCGAGGAGTTCGTCACGAAGATCTACGACTTCGTCGACGACCTTCCCCAGCGGCTGGCGGAGTACCACGACCTCCTCACCGGCAACGAAGTGCTCCAGATCCGGACGGTCGACACCGGTGTCCTTCCGACCGAGACGGCGAAGGCCTACGGGTGTACCGGACCGGTCGCTCGCGGTTCGGGGGTCGACTACGACCTCCGCCGCGACGACTCCTACGGCTACTACGACGAACTCGAGTGGGACGTCGTCACGCAGGCCGACGGCGACAACTTCGCCCGACTGCTGGTCCGGCTCCGCGAGATCGAGCAGTCGGCGCGGATCGTCGAGCAGTGCGCCGAACTGCTCGAGGACTGGCCCGACGACGAACGGGAGATCCAGGCGAACGTCCCGCGGACGCTCAAGCCCGACGACGACGCGGAGATCTACCGGGCGGTCGAGGCCGCGAAGGGCGAACTGGGGATCTACATCCGTGCGGACGGCACCGACTCGCCCGCGCGGTTCAAGATCCGCGGCCCATCCTTCTCACACCTCCAGGCGCTCCCGGAGATGACCCGCGGCGGCTACATCCCCGATCTGATCGCGACGCTCGGCAGCCTCGATACGATTATGGGCGAAGTGGACCGGTAGCGGTCCGTCGCCCCGAGACGCCGTGGCGAACAGCCGGCACCCGCGTTCGTCCCGCGCCGACGTGCCGGGCAACCGCTGACCGGCGCGGGGGTGGCGTCAGGTCACAACGACGCTGGCCGCGTCATCCGACATAAACGCTCGCGCAGGACCCGGCGCACGCCGTCGCCCACACCGTAGCGTTTTATCCGCCCGCCGCCCAGGTGCGGATATGGCCTCGCAGGGAATCGTTGAGGAGTTTCTCGCTCTGAAATCCGATACCGATGCCGATATGCTGACGATGCAGTGCGGCGACTTCTACGAGTTCTTCGCCGAGGACGCCGAACTGGTCGCCGAGGAACTCGATCTGAAGGTTTCTCAGAAGTCCTCCCACGGGTCGTCGTACCCGATGGCGGGCGTGCCGGTCGACGACCTCACGCCGTATCTGAAGGCGTTAGTCGAGCGCGGCTACCGGGTCGCCGTCGCCGACCAGTTCGAGGGCGCGAGCGGGGATCACTACCGCGAGGTGACCCGTGTCGTCACGCCGGGAACGCTGCTGGAGACCGACGATGCCGAGGCGCGCTACATCGCCGCGGTCGTCGACGGCGCGGACGGGGCAGACGGGACGGCCGATTTCGGCCTCGCGTTCGCGGACGCGACGACCGGGCAGTTCCTCGTGACCGTCGCCGCGGACGCCGACGCCGCGCTCTCGGAACTCCACCGCTTCGACCCCGTCGAAATCCTCCCGGGACCGGCCGTCCGCGGCGACGACGCCCTCACCCGGCGGCTCCGCGAGTCGACCGACGCCACGGTCTCGCTGTTCGAGGCCGACGCGTTTGCACCCGGCCGGGCGACGCACACACTCCGCGAGCAGTTCGGCCGGGAGACGCTCGACAGCGTCGGCATCGACGAGGACGCAGCGGTCCGGGCTGCCGGTGCCGTGCTCCGATACGTCGAGGAGACCGGCGCGGGCGTGTTGCCGTCGATGACGCGCCTGCAGTCCTTCGAGAGTTCGACGCACCTCGAACTCGACTCGACCACCCAGCGGAACCTCGAACTCACCGAGACGATGCAGGGGGCGGGCGACGGGACCCTGCTCGCGACCATCGACCACACCGTGACTGCGCCGGGCCGGCGCCTCCTCCAGGAGTGGGTGACGCGCCCCCGACGCGACCGTGCGGAACTGACGCGGCGACTCGACTGTGTCGACGCGCTCGCCTCGGCCGCGCTGGCGCGCGAGCGGGTCCGCGAGGCGCTCGACGGCGGCTACGACCTCGAACGGCTGGCCGCGCGGACGACCTCCGGGAGCGCGGACGCGCGAGACCTCCTCGCCGTCCGGGAGACGCTCGAGATCCTCCCAGCGGTGGCCGAGGCGATCGACGGCTCGCCGCTCGCGGACTCGCCGCTCGCTGAGATCGTCGAACGGCCCGACAGAGCGGCCGCGGCGGCGATCCGCGAGGAACTCGATTCGGCACTCGCCGACGATCCCCCGAAGACGGTCCGACAGGGCGGCCTGTTCCGCCGCGGCTACGACGGCGAGCTCGACGACCTGCTGTCGCGACACGCCGAGGCGAAAGAGTGGATCGACACGCTCGCCGACCGCGAAAAGCGCCGACACGGCCTCAGTCACGTCACGGTCGATCGGAACAAGACCGACGGGCACTACATCCAGGTCGGCAAGTCCGTCGCCGATCAGGTCCCCGAACACTACACGGAGATCAAGACGCTCAAGAACTCGAAGCGGTTCGTCACCGACGAACTCGAAGAACGCGAACGCGAGATCCTCCGACTCGAGGAGGCCCGCGGCGACCTGGAGTACGACCTGTTCTGTGACCTCCGCGACCGCGTCGCCGCCCACGCCGAACTCCTCCAGGACGTCGGCCGGGCACTCGCCGAGATCGACGCGTTGGCGTCGCTCGCGACCCACGCCGCCGGCAACGACTGGGTTCGACCGGCACTCACCGCTCCGGGGCCGCTCGACATCGAGGCGGGCCGGCATCCCGTCGTCGAGCAGACGACGGAGTTCGTCCCGAACGACCTCCGGATGGGCGGCGACGCCGACGGCGCAGCGGCGTCGGGCGGCCGCGAGTTCCTGCTCGTCACCGGACCGAATATGAGCGGGAAGTCGACCTATATGCGACAGGTCGCACTCATCACGCTGCTCGCGCAGATCGGGAGTTTCGTCCCGGCGCGTTCGGCGACGATCGGCGTCGTCGACGGGATCTACACCCGCGTCGGCGCGCTCGACGAACTCGCCCAGGGCCGCTCGACGTTCATGGTCGAGATGCAGGAGCTCTCGAACATCCTCCACTCGGCCACCGAGGATTCGCTCGTCATCCTCGACGAGGTCGGCCGCGGGACCGCGACCTACGACGGTATCTCGATCGCGTGGGCCGCGACCGAGTACCTGCACAACGAGATCCGCGCGAAGACGCTCTTCGCGACGCACTACCACGAACTCACGTCGCTGGCGGACCTCCTCGAGCGCGTGGAGAACGTCCACGTCGCGGTCGACGACGCCGGCGACGACGTGACGTTCCTCCGCACGATCGAGGAGGGACCGACGGACCGCTCCTACGGCGTCCACGTCGCAGAACTCGCTGGCGTTCCGGACCCCGTCGTCTCCCGGGCCGACGAGGTGCTGGCACGGCTCCGCGCCGACGAGGCGATCGAGGCACGAGGCAGCGGGGGCAGCAGCGCAGAACCGACGCAGGCCGTCTTCGACCTCTCGTCGGGACAGTTCGTCGACGACGCGACCACGGCCGAGGCCACCGACGGGGGTCGAGCGGACGCGACCGACTCGGGCGCGAGAACGGACGCGTCCGCGTCAGCCGAGGCTGCCGACGGGCCGTCGCCATCGGTCCCGCAGGCCACCGAAGACGTCGCGGCCGAGATCGACGACCTCGACCTCCAGGAACTGTCCCCGCTCGAACTGATGGGGCGCGTCAAGGAGTGGCAGGATCGGCTCGACGAGACGTAGCGCCGCCGCCGATGACGACCCGCCCCTGGCACGACGATGCGTCACCCGTGACTCTCGGTGCGGAGCCACAGCCTCGTTCACGACACACACGGTTCGGACGCGTCACACGCGTGTAGACGACCGGTAAGGATTAGGGCGTCTGCGAACAGTGTTCGAGTAGCAAATGTGTTCGACGAGCGATCGCGCCGGGACTCGGCCGACGGTGCCGACAGGAACGGCGCGAGCGGATCGGAGCGTCGGTGATCGGACGTGACCGAGGCCCACCTGGAGGCGACGATCAGTCAGCGCGGCGTCCTGTTCGCCGAGACCGAAACCATCCTGATAGTCCGCCGCAGCACCGACGGCGGCTGGGAACTCCCCGGCGGCCGCCTCGAACCGTACGAAGACGCCCCCGCGGGCGTCCACCGCGAGATCGTCGAGGAGACGGGACTCGACGTCCACGTGGACCGCCCGATCCACGCGGCGTCGTGGCGGAACGACACCGACCGCGGGCGGTTTGCGGTCTACTACCGGTGCGTGGTCCCCGCCAGCCTCGATGTCGACGTCGACGACCCGGTCACGCTCAGCGACGAGCACACCGACCACGCGTGGCTGCTCCCCGAGACGGCGAAAGACCGACTGAGCGACGTCCAGCAGGAGGCCGTCTCCATCGCGACGGAGGTCCACGAGGAATGAGTGACGACCCGAGCGATACCGAGGCCGCTACCGACGCGGGCGCGACGGACGACGCAAGCGACCAAGACTCCGGTACCGACGTCGATACCGACGCCGACACCGACGAACCGCGGACGCCGACGATCCGCGAACTCGACGATCGAACGGTGCGACAGATCGCGGCCGGCGAGGTCGTCGAACGGCCGGCATCGGTCGTCAAGGAACTCCTCGAAAACAGCCTCGACGCCGACGCCTCCCGGATCTCCGTCGCGGTCGACGCCGGCGGGACGGAGGGCATCCGCGTCCGCGACGACGGCGTCGGTATGCGCAGAGCGAGCGTCGAACGCGCGGTCGAAGAGCACACCACGAGCAAGATCGACGACATCGAGGACCTCGAGGCCGGTGTCGGCACGCTGGGATTCCGCGGCGAAGCGCTGCACACCATCGGCGCGGTCTCGCGGCTGACGATCCGAACGAAGCCCCGCGGCGGCGACGCGGGGACGGAACTCCGCGTCGAGGGCGGCGAGGTGACCGAGGTCGCCCCCGCCGGCTGCCCGGAGGGAACCGTCGTCGAGGTGACGGACCTCTTTTATAACACTCCCGCCCGTCGGAAGTTCCTGAAGACGACCGCTACGGAGTTCGACCACGTCAACACTGTCGTCACCCACTACGCGCTGGCGAACCCCGACGTCGCCATCTCGATAGAACACGACGACCGGGAACTCTTCGCGACCGAGGGCCGCGGCGACCTCCGGTCGGCGGTCTTGTCGGTGTACGGCCGCGAGGTCGCCGAGTCGATGATCGAGGTCGCACACGAACCCGACTCGGGGCCGCTCGAGCGCGTCACGGGACTGGTCAGTCACCCCGAGACGACCCGCAGCACCCGTGAGTACCTCTCGACGTTCGTCAACGATCGGTACGTCACCGCCGGCGTCCTCCGAGAGGCCGTCCTGGAGGCGTATGGCGGCCAGTTGGCGGCCGACCGCTATCCCTTCGCGGTGCTCTTCGTCGATCTGTCGCCGGACGCCGTCGACGTGAACGTTCACCCGCGGAAGATGGAAGTCCGGTTCGACGACGAGTCTGGCGTGCGCGAGTCAGTCACCGCCGCCGTCCGTGATGCGCTCCTCGAAGCGGGGTTGATCCGTTCGACCGCGCCCCGTGGTCGCTCGGCACCCGAAGAGACCGAAATCGCCCCCGAGTCGCCGGAGTCGGCGGTCCGCGGCGGCGCAGGACACAGCCCCCAACCGGAGTCCGACTCGGCTGACGGATCGGCCGAGCGTCCCGCGACCGATACCGACGTCGGGAGTGACGCTCCCGCCGACGCGTTCGGGGCCCGCGACGCTGCTGCAGAAACGGCCGCCGACGACACCGACGAGGCGAACGCTGCGGACGCCCCGGCCTCGGCGGCGGACCCCGACGACGAAGCCGCTGGCCCCACTGCCGAATCCGCTCCCACCGACACCGACCCCGATCCTGCGTTCGACGTCGACGCCAGTGGCACCGACGCTGACGCGGACGAGTCGCGGGCCCACCCGGTCGATCCCGCCGACGAGGCCGCGTGGTCCGTCTCGGAGAGCGAAGACGACGCTTCGGGATTCGCAGATACCCCGCGAGACGGGGAGCCGACCACCCGACCGGACGCCGACACTACCCCCCCGGCGGGGTCCGACACTTCAGCCTCGGCAGAGTCCGGTTCCGACCGCACGGCCGACCGGGAGTCACGCCCGACGGGGTTCGTCGGGCCGACCGTCCAACACGACCTGGGCGGTGACGCGGCGACGCTCGAACCGGCGTTCGACTCGCTCCCGTCGATGCGCGTCCTCGGGCAGTTGCACGACACCTACGTCGTCGCCGAGGCCGACGACGGGATGGTGCTGATCGATCAGCACGCGGCCGACGAGCGGGTGCACTACGAGCGACTCCAGGCCGCGTTCTCCGGCGAGGTCGCGAGCCAGGCGCTCGCCGACCCGGTCACGCTCGAACTCACCGCTCGGGAGGCCGCGTCCTTCGACGACTACCGCGACGCGCTGGCCGAACTGGGGTTCCGGGCCGAGCGGACCGACGACCGGACGGTCGAGGTCGCGGCCGTCCCGGCGGTGTTCGCGGCGACACTCGATCCGGAACTCCTCCGCGACGCGCTCACGGCGTTCGTCAGTGAGGGGACCGACGGGGCCGAAACCGTCGAGGCCGTCGTCGCGGACCTGCTCGCAGACTTGGCGTGCTACCCCTCGGTGACGGGCAACACCTCCCTCACCGAAGGGTCGGTGATCGAACTCCTCGACGCGCTGGACGACTGTGAGAACCCCTACGCCTGTCCGCACGGCCGTCCAGTGGTGATACGGATCGACGCCGCAGAGATCGAAGACCGCTTCGAGCGGGATTACCCCGGGCACTGACGGCTGGCCACTCGGCGCACGCGGCGGCCCCGATTGCGACCGTGCGTCCTCGCCGTGGTCGATCTCACTCCTCGTCGCGCTTGTCCAGGTACTGTTGACCCGCTTCGGTTTCCGAGATGAGATCGTCGAAGATCGCCGCGTCCGTACTGAACTTGTGTAGGTTGTGGACGGAAGTCGTCTCGAACTCGTCGATCACCGCACCGTGCGCCTCGAAGAAGTCAGTCACCCACTTGTCCATCTGGTCGGTACTGCGGAACTGGGTGATGAGTTGCCAGCGGTACTTGTCGTCGGCGTTGAAGAACATCAGTACGTGCGGGTCGTCGACCAGCGCCTCGTAGCAGTCCTCCCAGTGATCCTCGAAGTTCGGATAGTGGAAGGCGATCCGGAACACGTAGTGCTTGAACAGCGTTCGCCGCGGCACGACGGTCTTGCGGAAGAGCCCCTCGCTCTCCATCTCCCGGAGGAGCGTGTTCACGTGGTTGTGCGACAGCGAGATGTCGTACTCCTCGTCGAGAATCTCGCTGAGTTCCCGACTCGACGCCGTGGGGTTCGAGATCCGGGCCTGCAGAAGGATGAGGTCGCGGGCGTCGATTTCGGTGAGCAGATCGTCAGACATAGTTTCCTCGCCTCTATTCGGGCAATAGTAAAAAACACTGCGAGAGGACCGCTCGACAGAGGACGCGAACGCGGCGCGAGCGGGCGGCGCCAGCTATGCGCCCTCGGGGAACTGAACTACGCTGCGGATCCCGGTTCCCGCGTCAAGCGCGGCGAACGCCTCGCCCAGCTCCGGAAGCTCGTACCGCCCCGTGAGGACCGCATCGAGAGCTAGATCGTCGTTCAGGTACATCGTCGCGTACCGCGGGATATCGACCCGTGGCCGGGTGAATCCGACGATGTTTCCGACGACGGAGATCCCCTTCGTGAAGCGGCCGAGGTCGATCTCCGCCGGCGGGGTACTGCTCGTTCCCGTGATTGCCGCCGTCCCGCCCGGTCGTAACACGTCGATCGCCTGCCGGACCGTCTGCGGTCGGCCGATACACTCGAAGGCGTAGTCGACACCGCCGGTGCGCTCCCTGATCGTCTCGACGGGGTCGGCCTCGGTCGCGTTCACCGTGTGTGTGGCCCCGATCGTCTCCATCGTCGCGAGCGTCTCGGGATCGAGGTCGACCGCGACGATCGCGCCCGAACTGACGGCGCCCGCGGCGAGCACTGCGCCCGCGCCGACGCCCCCACAGCCGAACACGGCGACCGTCTCGCCGCTTCCGACCCCGGCGATGTTCGTGACGGCCCCGAGCCCGGTCGTGACGCCGCACCCCAGCAGTGCGCCGATCTCGAAGGGGACCGCGTCGGGGATCGGCACGACCTGCCGCTCGGGGACGACGGCCATACTCGCGAACGACGACTGTGCGTAGAAGTGGTTGATCGGTTCACCCTCCTGGCTGAGGCGCCGCGTCCCGTCCATCATCCGGCCGCGGACCTCCCGGCGCGCCTGACAGAGGTACGGGTCGCCGCGCCGGCAGAACTCGCAGTCGCCACACGACGGCAACACCCAGAGCACGACGCGGTCGCCGGGAGAGACTGTCGACACGCCGTCACCGACCGCTTCGACGACCCCGGCCCCCTCGTGGCCGAGGACCACCGGGAACGACGTGTCTTCGCTCGTGTAGGCGTGATAATCAGTGTGGCAGACGCCGGTCGCGCGGACGTCGACGAGCACCTCACCCGGTTCGGGATCCGCGAGCGAGACAGACTCGACGGCGTACTCGTTCGGTTCCCTCGTCACTGCGGCCGTAATCTCACGCATCCTGATCACCGGGGACATATTCCGCGCGGTGCGTGACAGCGAGGCGACGCTGCGACGACGGGACAGCCCGGAGCCTCGGTTGTGAACTCATTCGGCATCGTGTTCGACGGAGTTCGTAATATATCTTTGGTCCAGTACAATACAATTATACCGAAATAGCGATTGAGAAATTACAATAACTCCTATATTCCGAATATTTAAGTATATGCACACTGACTGTGGGATGTAAATATGGCAGCAGGTGACATCCCCAATTCGACAGCACAGACGCTGCAGGCGGCCCGTGAGTCACTCGACGAAGGGCTATTTCCGCTCGAGTTCTTCCACGACGAGGGGCTTCACGACCTCGAGATGGAGCGGATCTTCGCCCAGTCGTGGGTCTTCATCGGGCACGAGTCCGAGATCCCAGAGCCGGGCGATTACGCTCAGCGCTACATTGGCGACGACACGTTCATCTTCGTCCGCGACGAGAGCGGCGAGATCAACCTCCTGTTCGACAGCTGTCGCCACCGCGGCACCGAAGTCTGTCGGGCAGAGCAGGGGAACACCTCCCACTTCCGCTGTCCGTACCACGGCTGGACGTACAAGAACAACGGCGAGGCGGCGGGCATCCCACAGAAGTCGAAAGCGTTCAAAGATCTCGACCGAGAGGAGTACGGACTCGCGCACGTCCCCCGCCTCGAGACCTACGAGGGCCTCGTGTTCGCCTCGTTGGCCGAGGAGGGTCCGTCCCTCGACGAGTGGCTCGGGGACTTCAAGTGGTACTTCGACGTGCACATGAAACTCCCCGAGGGCGGGATGGAGGTCATCGGCGAACCCCACCGGTGGGTCGTCGACGCGAACTGGAAAACCATCGCCGACAACTTCAACGGCGACAGTTACCACACTGCCTGGGCCCACGGCTCGGTCGTCGATCTGGAACTCGGCGGTGAGGAGACGGTCGGGCACGCCGGGACCGGCGAGAGCCTCGATCGGCACATCCACTGTGACGGACACACGACGAGTATGCGCGGCTTCGAGGGCGAAGACGTGTTCCTCACGTATCCCGACGAGATTGTCGAGGACCTCTTCACCAAAGACGACCTCTCGGAGGGGCAGTGGGAACTGGCCAAACAGGCGCTGTCGTTCACGGGTGCGATCTTCCCGAACTTCGGGTTCCTTCACTTCGGCGACACCACCGACGACCCCGAGAAGGACGTCGCGCCCTTCTTCACGATCAGGAAGTGGCGGCCGATCGGTCCCGACCAGATGGAACTGTGGAGTTGGGGGCTGGCCCCGAAGAACGCGCCCGAGGCGTTCAAACAGCGGATGTACAAGATGTACACCTCGAACTTCGGGCCGACCGGGAACTTCGAGCAGGACGACGTCCCGATCTGGAAGAGCATCACCGAGGCCGCCGACGGCCAGTTCGCTCAGAGTCAGAACCTCCAACTGAACTACCAGATGGGCCTCGAGTGGATGAGCGAGATGGACATCGACGACGAGTGGCTCGGGCCGGGCTTCGCGTACACGGAGAACCTCGAAGAGGGCGGGATGCGCCTGTTCCACGAACAGTGGTACGAGATGCTCGCCGGCAACGACCGAACCGACGCGACCGGTTCGCCCATCAACGTCACGGAGGACCGCTGATGTTGACTGACCACCAGGCGGACATCGAGTCGCTGCTCGTCGAACGGTCGGTCGAACAGTTCCTCTATTACGAAGCCGAACTGCTTGACAACCGGGAACTCCACGAGTGGTTCGACCACATCGCCGACGACATCAGTTACCGGATGCCCCGCCGGCTGATGCGGGAGAACCAGGCCAGCGCGTTCAGTGAACAGGGGTACTACTTCAACGAGGACTACGGGTCGCTGAAGGCCCGAGTCGAGCGGTTCGACTCGGAGTACGCGTGGGCGGAGCGGCCGCCGACGCGGACGCGCCGGCACGTGACGAACGTCAGCGTCAGCGAGGACGACGACTCCCTCGACGACGGGGAACTGCACGTCGAGAGCAACCTCCTCGTGTACCTGAGCCGTGGAGACAGCGAGGCACACACGTTCTACTCGGCACGACGCATCGACACGCTCCGACAGACCGACGAGTCGTTCGAGATCGCCGACCGGGAGATCCGGTTAGACCAGACCGTCCTCGACACCGACAACATCTCCATCTTCCTATGACCGACCCGACGGAGTCAGCCCACTACATCGAGATCGACGAGGAAACCGAGGTCCGAAGCGAGGACGCGGCAGTCACCGTCAGACGGATCCGGACCCCGAAGGGCGAACGGCTGGAACTCCGGACCGACGACGACGTCCTCCGCGCCGACGCGCTGGGGCTGGAGAGCCTCTCCTGGCAGGATCTGGACGTGTTCTCCGAATTCCTCGGACGGGACTACGCGCTCGCCGAGCGGTCGGAGTCCGACGCCGACGACGACGTCGACTGCGAGTTCACGCTCAGCAACGAGTACGCCGACATCGTCGTCCGGAGCATCGAGTCACCCGCCGGGGACCGCCTCATCGTCGAGGCGCCGAAGAAGCAGTTCAGTATTCGGGTCGACGCGGAGGGCCTCGCAGCGCTGGCCGCTCAGGACACGAGCATCTTCTCGGAGTTCCTCGAAACCCCACACGGCCCCGGAGGGCACGCGCACTGACCGTCCGTGACGGGATTCGATTCCGGAGGCATCGACCGAGCAACCACCGAACGAGACTGAGAGTATGACACAGACCCATCCGAGCGATTTTTCGATCACGGCAGACTGGAACAGCGTGTACATCGACGGCGAGTGGCGGTCGGGGGGCCGAGAATCGATCCCCGTCGAGAACCCGGCGACCCGGGACGTCGTCGCCGAGGTGCCGGCCGGCACCACCGAGGACGTCGACGCGGCCTACGAGGCGGCCGCCCGTGCCCAGGAGACGTGGCAGGAGGTGCTGCCCCAGGAGCGCGGCGAGATCATCCGGGCGGTCCAGCACCGCATCGAAGAACACCACGCGGCGCTGACGGAACTGTTGGCGATCGAGTCGGGGAGCGCCCGCCCGAAGGCGTCGCGGGAGTTCACCTCGACCGGCGAGATGATGCACGACGTCGCCACGTATCCGTTCCGGATGACGGGCAGCCACAGCCAATCGAAGGTGGCCGGGAAGGAGAACATCGTCAAACGGGAGCCCGTCGGAGTCGTCGGCGTGATCTCGCCGTGGAACTTCCCGTTTCAGCTGTCGCTTCGGGCGGTCGCTCCCGCCATCGCTCTCGGAAACAGCGTCGTGCTCAAGCCCGCCACGGAGACGCCGATCACCGGCGGCCTCCTCATCGCCAAACTGTTCGAGGAGGCGGGACTCCCCGACGGCGTCCTGAACGTCGTGACGGGCCACGGATCGGAGATCGGCGATCGGGTCGCCTCCCATCCCGAACTCTCGGCGGTGGCGTTCACCGGGTCGACGTCGGTGGGACAGCGCGTCGCTCGCAACGCGGCCGAGGCGCTCGCGTTCCCCGCGATGGAACTCGGCGGCAACAACCCCCACGTCGTCCTCGACGACGCGGACGTCGACCGGGCGGTCGACGCGGGGATCTTCGGCTCGTTTATGCATCAGGGACAGATCTGCATCTCGATCAACCGCCACCTCGTCCACGAGTCGATCTACGACGAGTACGTCTCCC
Organism: Halobellus clavatus; assembly: GCF_900107195.1. GTDB lineage: Archaea > Halobacteriota > Halobacteria > Halobacteriales > Haloferacaceae > Haloquadratum > Haloquadratum clavatum. Next base: position 510,885 of record NZ_FNPB01000001.1, on the reverse strand, counting down.
GGCTCACCGATCGCGCCGCGGAACTGCCCGTCGGCGATCCGCTCGATGCGGAGACCGTCGTCGGCCCGATCATCAACGCGGCAGAGCGGGACTCGATGCTGTCGTACGTCGAGCAGTCCCTCGAAGCGGGCGCGACGCTCGAACTCGGCGGCGACGCCGACGGCCTCTTCGTCGAACCGACGGTGCTCTCGGGGATGTCGAACGAGATGGCCGCCGCCTGCAACGAGCACTTCGGCCCGGTCGCACCGGTGGTGCCGTTCGGGAGCGACGACGAGGCGGTCGAACTCGCCAACGACACCGAGTACGGCCTCGCGGCGTCGGTCCACGCCGGGCGAGTCCAGCGGGCCCGCGACGTCGCCGACCGGATCGACGCCGGGATGGTCCACATCAACGACCAGCCGATCAACAACGAACCGCACGTGCCCTTCGGCGGGATGAAAGCCTCCGGAATGGGCCGGTACAACGGCGAGTGGATCATCGACGAACTCACCGAGACGAAGTGGACCTCGATCCAGCACCAGCCGCGGGACTACCCGTTCTAGACGGCTCGACGGCGGGAACACAGCACCCTCGACGACGGGAACACAGCACCGGTAACGCGATGGAGCGCCTACTCGACCGAATCGTCCACCGACCGTTTCGCCCGCCCGAACACCAACTCGCCGTGTTCGAGGCCGTCGATCAGGACCTCCGGGAGGTCGTTCGCCGCGAGGGCTTCCTGGGTCTCTTTGCGGGGGTACTCGACCCGCCGCAGGTCGACGGTCCCCGCATCGAGGTCGACCACCGCGTAGGCTGCCCGCCAGTCGCCGTCCCGCGGGAGACCGACGCTGCCGGGATTGACGACGGTGCCCGCGTCGAAGCTGGCTTTCGCCTGGAGATGCGTGTGACCGACCGCCAACACCGACTCCTCGCCGAGCAAGTCCGCCGAGAAGTCCTCGGGATAGGTGTAGGTGTTGGGGTTTCCGGGAGCGCCGTGGACGACCTTGAGACGGCCACCAGCCAGTTCGCGCTCGACCGGGAGCGCGTCCAGATACGCGAGTTCGTCGTCGGTCAGCCGTTCTGTCGTCCACTGGGCAGCCGTCTTCGGGATCCGATGGAAGTTGTCGTGAAACGTTCCGAGGACCGCGCGGTCGTGATTCCCCTGGATCGAGACGATCCCCTCGTCTCGGAAACGTTCGATGACGTCGCTGGGAAACGGGCCGTAGCCGACGACGTCGCCCGCGTGGACGAGCGCGTCGACGTCGGGCATCGCTTCGAGGACGGCGTCGAGGGCGGGACGGTTTGCGTGAACGTCGCTGATGAGTCCGACTCGCATAGCACCCCGTTGTAATTACGGTGTAATCAAACTACTCCCTTATCCGGAATTTATATCCATATCATCCGAGATATAGAATACAATAGTTTCTCTCAGTCGGGTATTAGGTTACAATACTACTCTAACCTTCGTTAGTTATAAATAGCTGTGTCGCGGTGACTATTCGCATGGGATCTGACCAGAGTGCGCAGAAACCAACGGGCCACACGACAGACGAAGCGCGGACGCGCTTCCCCCACGCGGGCGAACTAGACCTCCCCGCGGAACTGGACGGCTGGGAGGAGATGTACCCCGAGTACTTCCGGTTCGAACTCACCGACGACCGAACGGAGTACGAGCGAGATCGGTTCTGGTTCTGGGACAAGAAAGACACGACCGAGCCGCTGCTGCCGTGGGATATGACGATCAGCGCGCAGGCGTGGCAGATCGCGATGGCGCAGAACACCAGCCGCGTCTTCGCGATACCGCCGTCGATGTCCGTCGACATCCGCGTCGTCGCCGGGTACGCGTACTTCACCGGTATCAACGTCGAAGACGAGGAACTGCTCGAAGAGCGCGGGAAGCTCTTCAAAGAGCGGAGCGAGTACTACTACGAGAACTACGACGCCCTGTACAACGGCGTCTGGCTGCCCGCGGTCAAAGAGATCGGCCGCGAGATCGACGACCTCGACGTCCCGTCGGCCCTTCCGGAGTACGTCCCCGACGACGTGATCACGCAGGGCAAAGGCCAGAGCCAATCGACGCTCGAGGTGGTCCGAAACTACAACCGGCTGACCGAACTCGCCCTCGAAGGGTGGCAACGTCACTTCGAGTTCCTGTATCTCGCCTACCTGGCGTATATGCAGTTCACCGAGCTCAGCCGCGAGCTGTTCCCCGACATCTCCGACGACGCGATCGGGAAGATGGTCTCCGCCGTGGAAGCCGACGTCTTCCGCCCCGACCAGGAACTGAACGAACTGGCCGAGTTCGCCGTGGAACTCGGGTCGGACGTCACCGACGTGCTGACGTCCGAGGGATCGCCGGACGAGAAGATCGCCCGGCTTCGAGCGACCGACGCGGGAACCGAATTTATGGAGCGGTTCGACGAGGTCAAAGATCCCTGGTTCTATATGACGTACGGCGACGGGTTCCACAGTTACAAGGGCTCGTGGATCGAGGACCTCCAGGCCCCGTTCGATCACCTCGAGTCGAAGGTCGACCGGCTGCAAGCCGGCGAGGAACTCGGCCGGGACTTCGCGGCACTGCAGGCCGAGCGCGACGAGGTGGTCGACGAGTACCGGCAGTATCTGAGCCCCGAGGAGCGCGAGGAGTTCGATGCGGCCTACGAGACCTGTATGGCCGTCTATGAGTACGCCGAGAACCACCAGTTCTGGATCGAGAACTGGCTGCACACCATCGTCTTCCGCAAGATGCGAGAGTTCGGCGAACTGCTGGTCAACCACGGGCTGTTGGCCGACGAGGAGGACATCTTCCTCTTTAACCGATTCGAGGTGGCGGAGTTGCTCGAAGAGGCGTGTGAGACGTGGGCGCTCGGGAAGGGCGCGTTCGTCTCCGAGCGCTGGCAGGACCGCGCCGCGGAGCGCCGACAGATCTTCGAGGCTGCCAAAGCGTGGGACCCCTCGCCCGCACTGGGCGAACCGCCCGAAGAAGTCACCGACCCGCTGATGCAGATGCTGTGGGGCATCACGACCGAAAAGGTCGAAAACTGGCTGGACATCGAGTCCGACAGCGGCGACGAGACGAACCTCGACGGGTTCGGGTCCTCATCCGGACAGGTCGAAGGCCCGGCCCGCATCGTCAAGGATTCCAGCGACATCGACAAACTGCAGGAGGGCGAGATCCTCGTCGCCCCACTGACGAACCCCGCGTGGGCCCCGGTCTTCCCGCGAGCGAAGGGCGCGGTGACGGACGACGGCGGAATCACGAGTCACGCGGCGATCGTGTGCCGCGAGTACGGTCTCCCGGCGGTGACCGGCACCGGACACGCGACCTCGATCATCGAGACCGGCGACATCGTCCGCCTCGACGGGGAAACCGGCGAGGTCGAGATTCTGGAACGAGCGGAGTAATCGCTAAGTAACACATTGTCAATAGAGACCATACAATGACCGAGCCAACGTACACACTTCACTTCGCGTCGCCGGATTGCACGAAAGATAGCGTCGACCTCGTGGGCGGCAAGAACGCCTCCCTGGGCGAACTGATGGAGGCCGGCGAGGAGGTCGAGGTCCCGCCGGGGTTCGCCGTCACGACCGACTTCTACGAGGCGTTTCTCGAAACACAGTCGCTCACCGAGTACATCACAGAGCGACTCTCGACGGTCGACATCGACGACGACAACGACGTCGCCGCAGCCAGCGAAGACATCCGCGAACACATCGAGCGCGCCGAGTTCCCGGAATTCCTCTCGGCCGAACTGCGATCCGCCTGGGAGCAACTCCGATCTGAAGCCGGCACGACGGATTTACAGGTCGCGGTCCGCTCGTCGGCGACGGCTGAGGATCTGCCCGACGCCAGTTTCGCCGGCCAGCAGGACACCTATCTCAACGTCAGCGACTTCGAGTCGGTGAAACAGCGGACGAAAGCGTGTATGGCCAGTCTGTTCACCGCGCGGGCGATCACGTACCGCGAGGAGCACGACTTCGAGCACGACGAGGTGCTCATCAGCGTCGGCATCCAAAAGATGGTCGACGCGCGGACCTCCGGCGTGATGTTCACGCTGAACCCCTCGAACGGCGACCGATCGAAGGTCCGCATCGAGTCCAACTGGGGACTCGGCGAGGCCGTCGTGAGCGGCTCGGTCACTCCGGATAGCTTCCTCGTCGACAAGCCAGTCTACAAGATCGTCGATCGCAACGTCCAGAAGAAAGACATCATGACGGTCCCGACAGACGCTGGGACGGAGGAGGTCTCCGTCGAGGACGACAAACGGGACGTTCCCTCGCTGACCGCCGACGAGATCATCAAACTGACCGACCTCGCGAAGGCCATCGAACAGCACTACGATCGGCCCCAGGACATCGAGTGGGCGATCGAGGAAACGGGCGATGAGAAGCAGTTCTACATCCTCCAGAGTCGTCCCGAGACGGCGTGGAACGACGAGGAGGAGCGTCGGACCGAGGTAGACACGTCCGCGAGTGCCGCCGATCGGATTCTCGATCAGCTATAACCGTTCCGCGGGGACCTCGCTCGCCGGGTCGCGTTCGTTCATCGGTGGACGAGCGGTCTCGTCCGGTCGGTCACACCTGCTCTCGCCCCAGCCGTCGGTCCGGGACGACAGTCGCTCGACGCCGGTTCGCGGCACCGTCAACACTCGGCGGACCGTTCACCACGGACCGTGGCGTCGAGTACCCCCCGTTCGTGCAGATACGGAACGGTGCGGAAGAAGTCCCGTTCGTCGATGACGACGTCGGGGACCTCCCGAACCGACGGCTTCGGGTCGAGACCGATCGAAAAGCCGGCGCGGGTGAAGAGCGGTTCGTCGTGCGGGCCATCACCGATGGCGATGACCTGGTCGTGGTCGATGCCGAGATCGGCCACCAGGGCGTCGAGCACGGGGCCTTTCCCGCGGTCGACGATCTCTCCGCGGAGTTCACCCGTGAGCACGCCGTCCGTGGCGACCGGCGTGTTCGCCCGCTCCCAGTCGAGGGCGAGTTCGTCCGCGACGTGACTCGCGAGCGGCGACAGCGCCGTGAAGATTGCCGTCTGACACGTGACGTTTCGCGCCACCGTCTCGGCACCCGGCGCGAACTGGAGCGACCGCACGAGCCGATCCAGCGCCTCCGTCGAAACGCCCTCGAAGTGCGGGAAGATGCGCTCTGCGAGCGCTTTCATCGGATCGGCGCCGCTCTCCCAGACGTCCGCTTTCACGGCTTCGACCTCCGCAGCGACGCCGGCGTGCCCGGCGAGTGCGCTGATGATGTCGCCGTCGATGAGGGTCTCGTCCCCGTCGAAGACGACGAGTTCGTAGGTGGTGTCGGTCATCTCCGGGACGGTACGCCGTACCCGGATATATACCGTGGGTTTCCTTCTCGTGATTTCGGCAACCGCCGACCTGACCGCACTCGAATCCACCGCTCGGGGGAGTTCACCGAACCATCGCTGTTCCGGAGCCGTACGTTTATTTACCGTCTCTCTGACGACAACGTATGCCAAACGGTGGAGCCCCACTGTCGCCGCCGCGTCCGGCGACAGTGACCGTCCTCGGTATTGGCGAAGCGGGGTGTCGAATGCTGAACGCTGTCACAGCGGCCGTCGACCGGACCGATCCGGATCCAGCGTTCGAGTACGTCGCAATCGACTCCCGAGCAGAGGACCTCAACGCTCTGGCACCCGACCGCGCCGAGACCATCGGACTGGACCCGCCGAATCGGACGTTCCAGATGGATATCGACACCCGCGGGTACCTCTCCGACACCGACCGGCTCCCCGCGAACGGTGGAGCGGCTCGTCAGCGTGCGATCGGCCGGTACTACCTCGACAGCGACGCGAACTTCGGCGCGGTCTACGCCGCGCTGTCTGCCGTGTTCGACCGTGACGACCCCGAGACCGATCGACCGGAGGCCCCCGACGGACCGGCCCCCCATCACGTGTGGGTGCTGAGCTCACTCGGCGGTGGGACCGGGTCCGGTGCCGTTCCGCTCATCCTGGCGCTGCTCGACGAACACGCGCCGTCGGACACCTGGCTGTTCGGGCTCGGGTCGGTCGATCTGCTCACTGGATTCGGTGAGGCCCTCGTGCCGTCAGCCGACAAGCGGGTCGTGTACAACACCTACACCGCGCTCCGCGAACTCCGCGTTTTGCTCGGCTTTGCGGACGATCACTACCCGATCGACCTGCCCGTGGATACCGATACCCCTTCGCTCGGTACGGCCACCCTCACTCTCACACAGAGTCCCGTCCACGCGTACGGCCTCCTGCCGATGCCCCCGGAGGCGAGAGCCGATCCCGACGCGCGGGCCGCGGTGAACCGGCGCGCGGCCGAGCTCATCGTCAGGTCGGCGCGGGAGCCGGACCTCCTCGACGTCGGCCCCGCACGCAAGGGGGCGGTCGGGGCCACGCTGTTCTCGGTCGATGCTGACGGCATCGAGGTCCCGCTCGAAGCCATCTCAGCGTACGTCGACACGCGTGCGGAGATCGACGCGCTCGACGAACAGATCGATGCCCACGACGCGGCGGCGGCATCGCTCGATGCGGCCTCCCGCGCGGTGGATCGCCTGCGCAACCGCGGCACGAGCGGCGATGTCGACGAGTTGTTCGTCCCCCGGCGAGCACTCGACGTCGCCAGCGACCGGGCCGAAGGGCTCTCGCGCCCCGACGCATCGCTGACGTTCGACTCCGCCGTGGCCGAGGTCCGCGACGCGTTCGGCGAGTTTCCGCACGCCGATCTGGCTCACGACGCCGATGTGAATCCGGATCCGAACGCGATCGCGACCCTTCTCGTGGCCCAAGAGGTCCACGCGCGACTCGAATCGGCGCTCGAGGAACACCCGTTCCCGGACCGCATCGATCGACTGACCCACGAACTCACCGACGACGTCGGCGATGCACTCCGCGAGGACGCCGACCCGGTCGACCGGTGGGACCGGACGCTCGCCCCGCTCTTGCGACAGCGCGAGTCGCTGCTCGCCCGCACCACAGACGAACTCCTGCCGATCCGCCTGGGTCGCCGTCGGACCCTCGAATCCGAGCGCGAGCAGGCCGCCACGCGGCGGTCGGAACTCGCGACCCTCCGGGACGAGTACGTGCAGTTGCGACGGGTCCACGACGAGGCCGCAGACGAACGGCGCGACGCCGAAACTGCACTCCGTGACGCGCTGGAGGCACTCGACGAGCGCCGACGCGAGGTCCGTGAGACGCTCGAGCACCGCCGCTCGCAGCGACAAGAGCTCGAAGAGCGACGCGAGGCGCTCCGGGAGAAACTCACCGCGGGGACCGACGGCCCGTACCGACAGCTCCCACTCGAGAACCCCGACTGGATCGACCCGGACCTGCTCGAACAGCTCGAGACCGTGAGCGATGTGACCGATGCCGGCGTCCTCGACCAGCGCGCGGTCGCCGAGGGCGCTCACGCGATGCTCGATCGGCTCGAAGAACCGATCCAGGATCGGACGCCACACGAGACTGCGGTGACGCCGTCCAGCACCCTCGCGCTCTCGATCTCGGAGGCGACCTTCGAGCGGCTGGACGATCCAGCGTTGCAACTCGACGCGGTCCCACCGCTCTCCACGACGCTCGACAGATTCGAGAGCGTCTCGACTCTCGAAGAACACGGCGCACTCTCGATCGACGCCGTCGTGACGTTCGAGGGAATCCGCCTCGAGAACAGCAGCGTGTTCGGGCCGCTCGACGAGTACTACACAGCTCCCGACCGATCGGTCGGCGAACTCTTCGGCACGGATCTGAGCGACTCCCCCGTCGCCGACAGCGTCGCGTATCCGGAACTCTTCGAGGCGGCGGGCGCGGCGGACGAGACGCCTGACTGAGCGGGGTGGTCGGCGCCGGGCCCGACAACCGGTCTTATGTACTCCCTGGGCGAACGGCCGGGTATGTCCGACATCGTGACGTTCGGCGAGACGATGCTGCGACTCTCGCCACCCCAGGGTGAGCGCCTGGAACGGGCGCGCGAGCTCGACGCACACGCAGGCGGTGCGGAGAGCAACGTCGCCGTGGCGGCCGCGCGGCTCGGCTGTGACACCGCGTGGCTCTCGAAACTCCCGGATTCGCCGCTCGGCCGCCGCGTCGCCTCCGAACTCCGCGCCCACGGCGTCGACGTGGCAGTCGCGTGGGACCGGCGGCCGGAGGCCCGGCTCGGGACCTACTACCTCGAACGCGGCGGGGAGCCCCGCGGGAGTGACGTGATCTACGATCGCACCGGGGCGTCGGTGACGACCGCGACGCCCGACGAACTGCCGACGAGCGCGCTCGAAGACGCCTCGGTCTTCTACACGAGCGGGATCACGCCGGCGCTCTCGCCGACGCTCGCGGAAACGACAGCGGCGGTACTCGGCGCGTCGACGAAGGCCGGCGTGACGACCGCGTTCGACCTGAACTACCGATCGAAGTTGTGGACGCCCGAGGAGGCGGGCGAGGCCTACGAATCGCTGTTTCCCCACGTCGACGTGCTGTTCGCTGCCGAGCGCGACGTGACGGCCTGTCTCGGGCGCGAGGGCGACCCGGTCGAGGTGGCAAACGGCCTGCTCTCGGACTTCGACTTCGAGACGGTCGTCCTCACGCGCGGTGAGGCCGGCTCGGTGGCCGTCCACGACAGCGAGGTGTTCGAGCAATCGGTCTACGAGGCCGACACGTACGACCCGATCGGCACCGGCGACGCGTTCGTCGGCGGCTACCTCGCAAAGCGGTTCGGCCCCGACGCCGGCTCGGTCGACGACGCGCTCGCGTATGCGGCCGCGACGGCCGCCCTGAAGCGCACTGTCGAGGGCGACGTGGCCGTCGTCACGCCGGCAGAGGTCGCGGCCGTGATCGATGACGACGCCGGCGGCATCTCTCGGTGATCTCCAATGGATATGACCACAGACGGCCGCTACCGTGTCCTCGGTCGGCCGCGTGACCCGGACGAACTGCTCTTGATCTCTGTCGACGACGACGGCGACCACCCGCTGGACGCCTTCGAACCCACGTACGTCGACACTGGCTCCCTCACGGACGCCGCTGACGCCACGGCCACCGCTGATATCGCAGACGACGTCGACGCGCTTCGACGGGGGATGCTCGTCGACGCCACGCTCGAGTGGACCGACGGCGACCCGCAGTTCGCCGCCGTCGACGTCGTCGCCGAGACGGTCTTCGAGTTCTACGACGGCGTGACGGGGCTCTTCGAGGCGGCCAAAGAGACCTGGATGGTCGCCGAGGGCGACAACGCCCCGATGAACGGCCGCGTGACGAAGAACACCGACGGCGAGCCCAACGGCGGACTGTACGTGTTCGCGAAACAGTCCGGCGCTCAGGACCTCTTCGAGGAGTTCCGCAACGGGATGCGACCGCTAGAGCCGCTGCTCCGGCGCGCCGACGAGGGCGAGTCGGTCCCGCCGGAGTCCGAACAGCCGCGTGCGGTGTTCGTCCTGCGCCCGGCCGACGAACCGTTCCTCGTCGTCTACGTCGTGTTCCGTCGCGACGGTGTCTTAGCGGAGACGATGCGGTCGACGTACGGGTGACTCCCAGACGGCGGTGACTGCGTCCGACGATCGGGCTCAGTGATCGTCTCGAGCCGATCGATTCGGCTGCGTCGATGACAGTTCCGACCTCACCGACCGTGGCGACGCAGTCGATTCGTCGGGTGAGCCTGCATCACTCACGGGTGGGGAACCACCATTCGTTATCTAATATGATACCCACGACAGAAGCTACATACCCGCCAACTGCCTCGGTCCCCTTAACGGAGAATTCGAGCCGAGAACCGCGGTATCGTCGGATCGATCACCGCCAGGCTCACCACACTAAGTATGAGTCGCTATCAGAATCGAGACACCGATTCCTCCACACAGCCCGTCGACGACAAGACGCCCAAGGACGTCTCGTCGACAGACACGGACCCGGTCGTCAAGCAACGTCTCCGTCCGTACGACATCGCGTTCATCGCTGCGGTCCCGCTCGTCCTGATCGGGGTGTTCCTGCTCCCGGAGGTGGTCAGACGGTCGTTCACGCTCTCGTATCTCGAACCCACCGTTGTGACGGCCTACACCGCCCACTTCGTCCACCTCGATCTCTCTCACCTGCTGACGAACCTCGTCGTCTTTCTCTTGGTTGTCCCGTTCGTCGCCGTGGTGAGCGTTCGGAACGATCGGCGACAAGAGTTCTATCTGGTCGCGTTCACGATCCTCGCTGTCTTCCCGTTCGTCTTCTCGGCGCTGAACGTACTGTTTCCCCGTCCTCGGATCGGCCTGGGTTTTTCGGGAATCAACCTCGCGTTCGTGGGGTACCTGCCGCACGTCATCGTGACTCGATTCGAACTCGAACGACCGGACTCGCCTGAGGTCGGGAACGATCTCCTCCCGGTCGCGTTCTTCGCCGGTGCCGCGACCGTCGTGCTTCGCCTCGCCCCTGGAGTGATCCCAGCAGTCCCCGCACAGCGCGTCGAGTTCGTCGCCGCCGGACTCCTCAGCGGGACCGCGTCCGTGGTGCTGTTGTCTGTGGCGTTCGCACGCGTCCGCGAATACGAGCGGCGACTGGCAGATGCGGTCTCCCCGCTCGTCGGATTCGGTGGTCTGCTGTTCGTCCTCTTGGTCGTGATCGGGTTTCCACAGCCCTCACCGTCCGGTGGGAGCATCCTCAACGTCTTCTTGCACTTTCTCGGATACAGTTTCGGGTACCTCGTCCCGTACACGGCCTTTCGAGTTGTCGGCATCGACGCCTAGATCGCGGGTCGCGAGCCGCGATCCCCACAAATTAATATCTCTCTCGGACCGAGTTAATATATGACCGTTGTCAGCGTCTCGATGCCGGAAGCGTTGGTCGAACGTATCGATACGTTCGCCGAGGAACACGGCTACACCGGGCGGAGCGAGGTCGTCCGCGAGGCCTCGCGGAACCTGCTCGGAGAGTTCGAGGACAAGCGGCTCGAAGATCGCGAGTTGATGGCCGTGGTGACCGTCGTCTTCGACTACGAGACCACGAACGTCGAAGAGCGAATGATGAGCCTCCGCCACGAGTACGAATCGCTCGTCGCCTCGAACTTCCACAGCCACGTCGGCGAACACCGCTGTATGGAACTCTTCGTCCTCGAGGGTGAACTGGCGGACATCTCGACGTTCGTCGGGAAGATCCGCGCGACGAAAGACACCCTCAGCGTCGATTACTCCGTGATGCCGGTCGACGAGTTCAGCGGCTATCCGACAGAGGACTGACGTCTCGGCGGTCGTGCGCCCCGACCGTCGGTCGGGTGGCTGTGGGTCGCCCCGAGCCGTCCTCACCCCACCGGTCTATCCGACGTCACTCCAATCGAGCCGTGCACCACGGACAGAAGTCGAGGTCGGGATCCAGTTCCTTTCCGCAGCTCGGACAGGTCCCTCCGTCGGTCGAGCCTGCGGATTCCACGGGATCGGTCGACGCCGACGACTCATCACGGCCGGCCGACCGTTCGGCTCCGCTCGATTGGCCCTCCTGTGGCTCTCGACGCGGCCCGGACTCTGCCGTCGGTCCGGCGGACCCCTCCGCGTGGGTCCGACCGCGACGCGCGAGCAGGTACGCGTCGGCGACGCTGGCGACGCCGATGGCGAACACTGGCAGTAGCGTCGCGGGGTCACCGCCGCCGTCGAGGAGCGTCTGTGCGGCGTCCGCGGGCACGAAAAACAGCGAGACGAGTACCGCGAGGGCGAACCACCCCAGCCCACGTCCCCACCGACGGAGGTAGAAGTGGCCGAGCCCAGTCGCGAGCGTCCCGAGCAGCGCCGCGAGCCACGGGCGTTTCCCCTGCGTCCCGCTCATATTCGCCCTTCCGCACCCGTCCGATTAGGTCTTGTGGGACGGTGCGAGCACCGTCCGGTCGGGATCCGGGCGCTCCCGACAGTATAAGTCCCTCTGGAACCGTCGCTCGGTATGCATCAGTGGTCGGTGGATCAGCGCCCGGGGACTGACCCTCGCTGGGGCCTCTGGACGGTCCCCGGGGTCGCGCTCGCGGGGCGAACAGTCCCCACTGGGCCGCGACGATGATCGAGTCGGTCTTCGTCCGGTGGTTCGGCTCGAATCCGGTCGTCCACGGCCTCGTCGGCGGACTCGTCATCGCCGGGATGAACCTCGTCGGTGCGTCGCTCATCTTCGTCTGGCGGGACCCCTCCGAACGGGCGCTCGACGGTGCGCTCGGCTTCGCCGCGGGGGTGATGCTCGCCGCCAGTTTCACGAGCCTCATCATCCCGGGGATCGAGACCTACGCCGGCGGCGACCCGATTCCGGTCCTCGCCGGCGTGCTCTTGGGTGCGCTGTTTCTGGATCGCTCCGATATGCTCGTCCCGCACGCGCACTTTCTCTTGACTGGCCGCCGGCGAGCGGACGCCGCCGACCCGAGCGAGTCCCTCCCGGTTGATGACCGACTCGCCCCGGTGATCCTGTTCGTCCTGGCGATCACGCTCCACAATATGCCCGAGGGGCTCGCTGTCGGCGTCGGATTCGGCAGCGGCGACGTCGCCGGCGCGATTCCGCTGATGCTCGCGATCGGCATCCAGAACATCCCCGAGGGACTCGCGGTCTCGATCGCGGCAGTCAACGCCGGTCTCGATCGCCGGAGGTACGCCGTCTTCACTGGCATCCGGTCGGGACTCGTCGAGATTCCGCTCGCTGTCCTCGGCGCGTACGCGGTCCAGACGGTCTCGGCGCTGCTCCCCTACGCGATGGGCTTTGCCGCCGGCGCGATGTTGTTCGTGATCAGCGACGAGATCGTACCCGAGACGCACACCGGCGGTCACGAACGCGTCGCAACTCTCGGGACCATCGCGGGGGTCATCGTGATGCTGTATCTGGACATCTCGCTGGGCTGAGGATCAGCCCCTCGACCCGACCCCGACGTCCGCAATCGGCAAAAAGCGTTAATTGTTAGCACACCTTTCGAACGCCTGGGCGATGTGCCACTACAGTGACCGCCCGCGCGAACCGACGCACGAATCGCTCGAAGAACTGCTCGCGGAGCATACGACTGAAGACGAAGCGGAAGAGGACCCCGGCTTCACCGAGATGGAGGAGGCCGAGGACGTCGAGATCGTCACCGACGGCGGCGAGTGAGCGCTCGGGTTCTCGGAGACGCTCACGCCCCGTCGTGGCCGCTCCGTCCCGAGACTTCACTCGCGCTTCTCGAACTGGTAGGTCAGTACCTCGTCGCTGTCGTCCCACTCGAAGGTCCCCGGATGCACGTGTTCCATCCGCTGTTTGTACGCCGCCAGTGATTCGGACCCTTCCCGCTGTGCGTCGGCGTCGGTGAAGTCGCCAAGCGTCCGGTGTTCGACGCTCGTCACCTCGAACGTCTCGCCATCAATCTCGAAGGTGTCACCCTCCTCGGCGTAGCGGTTGCTCGCTCCGCGGGTCAACTGTGTCACGGTTCCATCGAGGACGGACTGTTGGACGCGCTCGTTCGGCAGCAGGTCGCTGACGTCGATCTCCGACATACTCCCGCATATGTGAGTCGTGACCAAAACGTCGTCGCGTCTCGCTCGTCGCACGACTCGAACGCAGCGAGGCGTCGGGTGACTCGTCGTCCCTCCGCTGTGGTCTCTACGGGACTCGCTCTCTCCCGTGATGACGGGTCTTGCCCAGGCCCGTCGTGTTCGAATCCGTCCTCGAATTGCACGTTGTGTCCGGACGGAGACTCGGGTGCACCTCCCGTGTCCTCGATCTTTCCGCAGTCCCAGAGACGGGGAGTCACTGATCGGCTAGCGCATTCCCTGTAACTACAAAGTCGGTGATGAGCAGCTGCACGTAGTATTTCTGGAACCGCTGATAGCCAAAGAAAAAGACGATCAGTAATCCGAGACACAGCGCAGACAACGTGCTGGACGGATACTGGGTCGGGAATATCGCATAGATCACGATCAGCGCCGGAAAGACAAGTAGCACTCCTCGGGACAATATGTAGATTCCTAACAAAGTCTGAGACAGCCCGTACTGAGATTGGAGAACCGTGCTGAGTACTAAATTGTAGAAATCGGCCAAATTATCTTTCACATTTTCTCTCTCGGTGTCGTACTGACTCTCCAGTATCGAGTAGAATACCTTCGTACTCTCCTCGCTCAATTTCTCCGGATCGCGAAGTATCTCTTCGAAGACCTCCTTGTGGCCCTTCATCACGCCTCGCTGGACTAGAACGGCCTCTCCTGTTCTGGTGAGTATGTATACGATTATCCCGAGAAAGAACGAGAGTAGAAGCGAGATCACGACAGCAGATATCCGGAAGTTCGTGATCTGGGAACCCACCGGATAGATTGGCCACAGTCCAAGCAGCAACACGAAGCCGGACATAATTATCGCGATAGTCACCTGATTCAACAGCGCCGGAAACGGCCGATCATCCATCGTCGTCACCACTCAAGACAAGCACGGGGTACGAACAAATTTTTTATAAATATGTGGATCGGGCTCCGTCGAGCTACCGGCTCCCAACTCGCCAGGCTGTTGCGTCATCTACGGCTGGCCGCGCCCCGTGACGCTGACATCACCGCGCGTCTCGAGATCGGCCCCCGGGTTCCGCCTCCGTATTGGAGAGGCCGCCGTCGTCGGGGTGGGAAACCGGAGCGGGAGACGACCGTCGCGATAGCACGCAGCCGAGCGTGTCACAGCGAGACGCTCGCGATCAGGTGCCCGTGCCGCTGTTGTTCCCGTTTCCGTTGCTAGTTCCATTCGCGTTTCCGTTCCGATTTTCACTGCCGCCACTGTTCCCGTTGGCGCCGCCCTTGGCACCCGGTGGGTTACGCAGGAACGGTTCGAAGTCCACAGTCCCGACAACGTCGCTTTGTTCGTCGCCGTCGGCATCCTGATTGAACGCCGCTTCCTCGGGGCCGGCCGGAGCTCCCCAGTAGTCGTTCTTCGCGTCGACGACGGGGTCGTCTGATGGATCCCGACTGCTGCCGTCAGTCCCGTTCCGGGTGTTCACCCCACTGCGACGAGGAACTGGTTCGCTCGGAATCTGACACCGCCACCGTCGCCGTCGGTGCAGCTGGCGATACTAGCGGATCGCCGTCGCTGACCGACCCGGTTTTTGTTTCTCCCCGCTGTATCCCCCGTGTGGCATCGACGACGCACTACGAGGAGACTCAGTACTTTCGGCAGACCTGGCTGTGGGCACTGCTGGTGATCGGGGGCGTGCCCGCCGCGCTGCTGGGTGTCACGGCCGTCGTCACCGACGCCGACGCCGGCACCAACGTCCCGCTGTGGACCGGAATCATCCTCGCACTCGTCGTCGGACCGTTCGTCGTCCTCTCCCGCGCGAACCTCCGAATCGAAGTCCGTGATACCGGCTTGCGACTGCGCCTGTGGCCGTTTCACCTCCGTGCGCGGACGGTCCCCTACGCAGACATCGCCTCGATCACTGCCACGGAGATCTCCCCGCTGGGCGAGTTCGGGGGCGTGGGCGTGCGACTCCAGCCCACGGTCTCTCGCTGGGGCGTTCGATTCGACGGCCCGCTCGGCTACATCGTCGAGGGGACGCAAGCCGTCCGGATCGAACGAGACGGCGGGCGGACGCTCGTCGTGACCTCGGTTGATCCCCACGCGCTGGTCCGAGCCGTCGGACGGGTCGGCGGAATCGACGAGTGAGGCGAACGCGACTCAGACCGTCGATATCCGCTCCAAACCGGCGGGTTTCTGATGGGCCCTGACGGGAGCGCAGTACTGCGATTCCACTACCTCTCACTTGTCTACTGTACTCCTGACGGTTCGAAGTTTGATCGGTCATAGGTCTCTGAGGTAATCGCGTCGCTGCTCTGCTTTCTCGCGAGCACTCCGCCGGTCGTAGTGCTCGTCGAGGATGTCGCTACTCGCGTTCAGTCGGTCGGAGACAACCCGCCGGGGTACGTCGCTGCGCCGGTAGGCGGTCACCCGTCCGCTCCGTACGTCATGCGGAGATCGAGACGAGGGGCACTTACTGGCGTGTACCAACTCGGTCGCCTCACAAGCATTTACGTCCCTGTCGTGGGGGCACTCGGCACCACGCCAGCAGGGACGAGTTACTCGATACACTGCATCTCGGAAGGTCGTCAGAGACGGTCTCCCGTATTCGGTGGTAAACAGCGGATGACGGCCGTGATCGTCGCGAACGTCATCACGCTTACCGTCGATGTAGTCTTGGAGAACCCGAGCCACGTTCGGGCTGATTGCATTCCACCGCTCGCCGTTCTCCTTGTTCTTCAGTGGCGTGTCGGTCTCTGGTCGGTGTCGGAACTGGATGCCTGGTCGATCGTTACTGAGATCAACATCGGCCAAATCCAGCGAGCGAATCGCACCGACTCGTGAGCCGGTGTGCCACATCAAGAGGAGAATCCCGTGTGTGCGGCTCGCGTAGTGATAGCGATTCAGATACTCCAGAATCTCGCCCGCTCGATCTGGGTCGAGCGTCGTATCACTCACGTTCTGGCCGCCGCTCACAGTCGGGAGCGGAACGTCCTCGCGGAGACTTTCACGTACTGCGTCGACCTCCTCGGCGAAGCGAAGGAACGCACGGAGTGTCGAGAGCTGACCCCGAAGAGTCACCTGTTCGATCGGCTCTCGGCCTTCGCCGTGACCTTCTCGACGCCAGACGCGGAACTGGTAGAGATCGCGGCCGTCGAGATCGTTCAGGTTGTTCAAGTTTTCCTCCTCGCACCACTGGAGGAACGATTGAAGACGGTACTTCTGTCCGCTCAGGGTTTCCTTGCTCAACTCGTCACGCCGAGCTTCGAGGTACATCTCGATTCCCTCAGCGGGGGAGAGGGGTTGGAGTTCGTCTGTCATCTTAGGCAGCTCCGATATCAAACGGTGACGTGCGAAATCGCCTATAATACAGCTTAACCCGGGTGAAAGTAGTCGATCCTACGCAGTGTTCCGATTTTTTTCTAAATTGCTGACCACTTTCACTAAGACTGGGATTTCTCCGAGATCGAGACGGCTGTCTGAGGATCATCGGTTCTCCAGCGGATCCCATACGGCGTGATCAGGATGCGTCTCAGCGAGATGAGCGAAGTAGCCCCGAATCATCCGGGACTGGAAGGACAGCTCTTCGGGAGCTATGGGTTTGATGACCTCGCCGCACTCCTTACAGAAGCGCCAACCAGAGAGAATTTGCGCGCATCGCTCACAGACTGCAGTCTGTCGTTTCGCATCAATCCCGTCTGCGTAACTCCCGCAGTAAGAACACGTCCCGTCGGAGTTTTCACTAAGCAATACGTCCGAACGTCTGGGGCTGGAAGGCCCCGCTGTGGTTCCGTGCATTTGCACTCCTGGGAACCACCTCTAAGGGTCGCGCCTCACCGCGACCCCTCATCACACCGCCCGACAAATCTTCAGTAGCCAACTCTGTGGCTCCACTTAGAACGTTTCGCACGAAGTGTGTTAAATCTTCGTACTAATTAGAACGACCTAATTAGAACACATCAGGGAGAAACGTCTTTCCGGACGTGAAATAGTTTAACATTAATGGCATCTGAAAGCGGGGATCCTGAGTGGCTAACCGAATTAGATCGCGATATCTTGGAAGTTCTATCTAAGGGTTTGGTCTTAACTCCTAGTCTAATCGCTGAAAACATCGACCGATCTAGAACGGGAGTCAATCAGCGATTGAGTTCACTGCAAGCAGGTGGTTTAGTTAAAAAAGTGGATCGAGGAAAGTACAAAATAACGGAGGATGGTAATAAAACCATTTCCACATAATTTTTATTAATTATATAAGATTTTCAATAATAGGGTTTTTACGGGTATCGAGACACCTGTTTGATATGAATAGAGTGGGAAATCCCTATAACCACCAGGATTCTGTGCGAAATCCAGAATATTTTGTGGGCAGAGACAATGAACTTGAAAAGATTGAGTATGAACTAGGTCAAGCACTTACCGACCGACCCCAATTCAGGAATATCGGTATCACGGGGGCAGAAGGATCTGGTAAAACTAGTCTAGGGAATATGGTAGAGAAGAAATGTAAGGATATGAATATTCTTCCGGTCTTTGTTAGACTCAATAAAGCGAATGCTTCAGATGAAGTTTCCTTATTTAAAGAATTAATTGACGAGGTAACGAAGGCAATTGGTGGATCGACTAGAGAAGGGTATATTCAAAAATTAGCAGGGAAGACTGATCAAGTTGAGCTCGACTTAAACTTTGTAAGGGTATATCTTAGTCCAGATAGTAATGATTCTGCTGAGCAGAACGTTTCTGAAGGTATTGTTCGAGGGACACTACAAGAACTCATTAGGGAAGCACAAGAATCCTCAATCGCGATTATAGTCGATAACGCTCAACATCTATCAACAAACGAGGTAGTTCTTCAGAGGCTTAAAAACATATTTGGAGATATTGAAGGTTATAATCTAGTACTTGTTGGTACTGAAGATACATTTTCAAATATTACTGATGCCTTTTCTCCTGTTGCTCGGATGTTTACAAAAGTAGAATTGGAACCGTTTGAATCGCTTGAAGAAACAAAAGCCTGCTTGATTAAGCCGCTTCCTCCAGAAGAATCTGATCTAATCTCAGACCAGACAGTGAGGGAAATTCATCAATTGACTGAGGGACGACCCTATGAAATTAATCTCATAGCCGACTATATGTATAGAAGGTATAGAAGTAACGACTATGATGAAATAAAGTTAACTCCTGAAGTAATCGATACGGTAATCGAACAAATGGATACTTGGAGACGTTCAGTTTACGGTGGTTTATGTGATGAAATATCTAGTCTGGATGATCGTGAACTGAAGCTAGTCATCTCCTCAATTGAGTGCCCTAGTATCCATCGCGATTGGCTTGTTAATTATCATATCCTATCGAACTTTAAAAAATACCGATCAAAAAGCTTTGATGATGTCTCGGATGTACTGGATGCAACTCTCGACTCGTTGATTAGTAAGGGGATCTTGGAGGAAAACGAAGATAGTAGTATTTCTTTTTCCGGTGGAATTTACGAAATGGCCTATACAAAATATCTCGCATACTCAACAGGGACTCTTGAGCAGCTTGGAGGGACATCATTAGATAGTAAATCAGCGCTGCTAGCAAATATTGCTTATCAGCTTGACTCATTATTAACTTCCTTCGCGGACGACCAGTATATCTACTCACTATCCCCAGACTCTTCTGAATATACTTCATATAGCTTATCATATACAGAAAATAGCGAAGCAGCACGGGATGAACGGGACAATGTACTAAGCGAACTATATGTTTCTGTCAGAGATCATCGTGGTCAGTATGAAAAGAGTTCTATATCACACCAATCGCATTCACACAATAATAAAATAACTGATATAAGATGTAACGTTGAATGGTTAGATAGTGGTCTCCTACTTTTTGTACACTCTCAGAATGATGAACAAGAGACCAGACTATTGGAGAAAGTTGAAGAAATATCGAATGATCTCAACAAATTCGGTTACAATCTGGTGACTCCTGGCGATTCTACATTATTATCAAACGCCGTTGAATTAGCGCAAAATCACCAGTACGATGAAGCGCTCGATATCGTGGATGAAGTAATTAACCGAAATGAAGATCTTCCAGAAGCGTGGGAGTTAAAAGCAGAATTTGAGTATTATAAGGATTCTGTTGAGAAGAGTTTAGAAACTGTACGAAGAGTTATCGAAATGCGTCCAAATTATACAGACGCGTATCTGCTACAAAGTCAGATTTTATTTGATACTGAAAGACATCAAGATGCTATCGAATCTCTTAGACAAGCCACTTCGTTTGACAGGAGTAGTCCAGATATATGGGCTGCGTCCTGTCATATGCTTGCAAACAATGAGATGTATGATGAGGCTATTGAATTCGGAATGAAAGGAAAAGAAGTTGATGAAGATAATCTACACGTTATGTATCATATCGCAGATGCACATATCAAACAAAATAATCCTGAAAAGGCAAGTAGTGTTGCTTATCAAATGAAAGAAAGAATTAGCACAATAAAAGATGACTCAAACGACGTCGATTATCCAGAAATAGATGAATGGGAAAACCAAGCGCATCACATCTTTGCACAAGTAGAAAAGGTAAGAGAGAATTATGTTCGGGCCGTGAAAATATACCGAAGCAATATCTCACATACTAGACTTGGTGGTCTTTATCAGGATTGGGCGGTTTGTGAACTTGAAGCAGGCAATGAGGAGGAGTGTTTGGATTGTATAAGGAAAATGCTACAAGTAGAAAATAAAGAAAACGTCAAGAAAAGTATTAGGGAATCTGACGAATTCAGCGAATTAGAGAATAATAGTGAATTTGCGGAAATAATAGACTAAGGAAGGCTTGCAGGCTGCTGTTCTGATCTAGATGATCAATTGTTGATCATAGTGGGGGGTGGTCGATCAGAATCTCCAGAAAGTGATATAATCTCCGAGGAGTTGTTACAGATTTCCATATTCTTAAGAGAAAAGGAAGCCGAAGTGTTCACTGGCATATCCCAGTATGAATATGCACCAAGATAGTCAACAGACACCCAGTAATCTGTATGCACTTCCCGAAGCGTTGACTGCGCCCGACCAGATTCGGTGAGTTCGTTGAGATCGGGCTCGTGAACCCACGTCTCAGCGTATTCACGAGAGAGTTCGAGAATTGTATCCTGCGAAGCCCACTCAGCGGCTTCCCGAGGCCCACCTTCTAGTTCGGCCTCCTCAGGGTCAATCGCTCGCTCAATATCTCGAGAGGTCGACCAGAACTGCTTGTCGGTCGCCCAGTAGAGCGCCAGTTTCCAGACGGCCTCTTTCGAGTCGTCTTCTCCAGAAGTGAGCGTCTTCCGGTCCTCAAAGGACTCAGCAACGTTAGAGAGCGCCCCATATGTTGCGCTCAAGTACTTTCCGAGATAGGAACCGGCCGTCTTCTGAAAGATAATCTCATCATCGCCTTCCATATCTACGAGATCGTGCTGTCCGGCGCGTTCGGCGGCCTCTTCGCGGGAGAGATCGTTCTCTCCGTATCGGTACCAGTCGACCCATCCCTCAGAAGAATTGAACCGCACGCCGTTGAGATCGTGCTCTCGCCGGTACCAGTTGAGAATCGTATCCTCGGTACACTCTTGGACGAAGGTCGATGCTCCGAGGTCGTCGAGCGAGGATCCAACGAAGGGTACCAGATCCAGGAGACCGTCGTCGGGATCGTCCGGATCACCAGCTGGGCGGAGATCGTCGCGGAACACGAGCGGGCGAACGTCGACGACCGAGCCCTGGTCGTAGTCGGACCACTTCTTCGACAGCTCTCCTTTGTCGATCAGCCACGGCATCCTGTCGGATTCACGCCGTGGAGGGTCGAAATAGAGCGTATGCAGGTGGGGCAGACCGCCAGAAGCGAATTCGAGGACCTTCAGATAGTCGAGCGTTTCACGGGGTCGACCGGTGACCTCGCTATCTAAATCCGGACGCCAGCCAGAAACGCTCGATTCTCGCGTGTCGTCTTTTGTCGACGGATCCGACGAGAGGTACTGTTGAAGCCGGTGGAAGTTCGGATTGATGTTCTGTATCGAATCGAGCAGGGAGTCGTGCCGTTTAGGATCCGTTGTGAGCGTCGTGAAGGCCGCCGTAGCGCCCGGCTCAGCGCGTGCGTCCAGCGCATCCTGGAGGCGAGCGAACGATCGGCCGTGCCGATCCTCGGAGTTGAACCGCGTTTTGTACTCCTTGGTCATCCGGCGCGTCTCGGTTCCTTTCCGGGAGCGAACGTGAACATCAAAGGCCAGTCGGTAATCGTCGATGCGCCGAATGTAACGAAGAAGTCCCTCGGCGGAGGCCGACTTCTGAGCGTCTGAAAGGTGCGAATCCACGGCAGACAGCATTCTACGGACGAAAGCCCGATCCGAGATGGTCCCATCGTCCGGGCTCTCTGTTTCACTAATGCCTGACGAAATCAAGTCAAGAAGCCGCAGTGTCGGGTGGACGGTAGTTGTCGAGCCAGAGGATTCGAGACGTACGAAACCGGCCTCTTCAGCGGCTTTCGTGAATCTATATGTAAACTGATACTCCGAATCACTGCCGTCGAGCTGATCGACGGTCGAAGTTTTCTCTGAGATCTTATCGAGCGCAGCGTCGTGACGCTCTTCCGCGTTGTACCAGTCGAGATCAGCGAAACCGACCGTGTTTCGCCAGGGATCCGTCCCGTAGAGTCTGACTCCATATAGGCCGACGTGAACAAGACGAGAGCGTATGATGCCCTCTGGATGTTCTGCAACCAATTGGAGAAGACGTGCGCGGTCCTCGTCGCGATCAGTGTATGATCCGTCGAGTAGTTGGCCACGGCCGAGCAAGCCCTCTGACTCCAACTCTTCGAGAAGGTAGTCCCTGAGGGAAGATGTGTTACATCCGTCGGAGATGGAGCCAGCGGTACTCATCAGTGTAGTAGCGACTCACGAAGGGCGTGCGACTGATCCGATACCGGACCAGTCGAATTAGTCACTGGATGACTCCGAGGCGTCGACAGCAACGGCACCGCGCCGCACCGCATCTCGTTTGCCGCCGCCCTCCGGTCGGCGGCGTGCGCGCCTCCGGACCCCCATGTGAGGGGGTCCTCCGCCGCTTGCGGTGGATTTCACACCACCATCCGAGGAGTCGGGAGACGGGTGGGTAGTGTCGCGGCGTTCGAGTTGTTGAGCCATCAGCCAGATCGGGTGAGGTCCGCGCTCACGGTATCGGCCGACGAAATCGAACTCCTCGATCGGATGATACCACGATCGACAGGCAGGTTCGACGCCGAACAGAAACCGAAAGCGTCCGATGTGCTCGTCAAGAGAAGGCATCGCAAGACACGACCAGCACTGTCGGAACTGTGCTGCTGCCGAATCCTTGTGATTTGCACAGCCGTGGGAGCACTGGGTACAGAAGTAGTGAACCCAGTTATCCAGATTAGGGACTATCGCGTTGCCCGGTTTGACAACCCGATCTTGTAGATTTTGAGCGATGCTGTTGGAGTTCACGGCTCATCACCTTTGGTAGTGAGAAGGAACCCGACCGGGCGTTCGACAGCCTCTACTTTGTCACCGGGACTTACGTTTAGAGGCTCTAAAGCGGGAGTAAAGAGCTTCGTTTGGAGGATACCACCGGAATCATAGACACTGTATTCAGCAAGAATCGTAGCTGACGACTGGTGAGATGCAGGAACAACTAGAACATCTCCTTGGAAGTCCAGTGCTTTGATTCCATCCTTGTGTTCCAGTTCAAGGTACTCGAAGGGTGCCGCAGAGACGGCGAGCTGAAGGTGACCACTGTTCGGTTCTCCAACAGTGTATTCTCCGAGAGTGGAGCTCACGTCGGATCACCTCCCGACCGGCGCGCGACAGACGGCGAATCGGCTCGCGAGTTTGCTCCACGGCGGAGGCCCCCAACAGGCGAACAGTTGACATTCGTCTCAGAGGGGGTTATCTGATGGTAGTTGAAACGCCGAGATTGGTGTCTACAAGCCTTGTAAAACCGATTTATTGAACGGCTCGAAAACGCGGGTTCTCTGGATGGGCCCTGACGGATTCGAACCATCGACCACTCGGTTATGAGCCGAGCGCTCTAACCAGACTGAGCTAAGGGCCCGTGAACTACGGTTCCGCTGTCTCCCTCTTAGACGTTACCGTTGGGACCGCCCGACGATGTGACGGCACCGACAGTCATCTCAGTACCCAACTGACTGCTGTGAATCCTACTCGAACTAGTAGTTCTCGATTCATATAATTTATTTTTAATACAGCTAAATATCTAAGAAAATCACTGAATCGACAGAGATCTACACTGAATAGTCAAATATTATTTAGATAAAAAATCTGTTCTATATATTTGAATGATGGTTCTACTGCTTCACTCGATCGTCGAGCGGGCTCCCTGTCGGTCCAGTTTGTTCGTGGCCGTCCGCGGGAGCGGTTCGTCGCGGAAGTGATACGCCCGCGGTCGCTCGTACCGCGCGAGTTCGTCGCTCTCGAGGCACCACTCGTCGAGTTCCGCGGCGGTCAGTTCCGGATCTCCACGGTGGACGACGGCGGTCACCTTCTCGCCGTACTCCTCGTCGTCCACCCCGACGACCGCCGACGCTTCGACGTCGGGATGCGCGTCGAGTCGCTCCTCGATCGGCACCGGCGAGATCTTGATCCCCTTCGAGAGGATCACGAAATCGCTCCGCCCCTCCAAGAAGAGATACCCCTCGTCGTCCTTGTAGCCGAGGTCGCCGGAGTACCACCAGCCGTCCTCGAACGCCGCCTCGGTCGTTTCGGTGTCACCCCACGCCCACAGCGGGCAGTCCGGTCCCTTGACGATGACTTCGCCGACCTCGCCGGGCGGCTGTTCGGCGTCCGGCGGGCCGCCCTCCGGAACGATTCTGACCTGCGTGCCCACGGCGGGCTTTCCGACGCTCCCGATCCGCTCGTCGTCCATCTCCCGCTCGGAGATCGACGTCACCATCATCTCCGTGGCAGCGTAGGCGTTGTAGACGCGTTCGCAGACGTGGTCCCGCAGGCGTTCGAGCGTCGTCGCATCGAGTTGCTCACCGGCGGCGGTGATCCGCTCCAGCGATCCGAGGTCGTACGCCCCGAACGCGTCCAAATCGAGCACCTCGCGCCACATCGTCGGCACTAGCGTCGCCATCGTCTGCTCGCGCTCGTCGATGACGCGCAGATACGTCTCCGGGTCCCACGTGCGGAGGAAGCACGTCGCCGATGCCGTCAGCATCGCGGGCACGGTCCCGGTGAACCACGCCGCGAACGACGGCGAGAGGACCTGGACCCGTCGCGTCGTCCGACTGATGTTCAACGCCCCCATCAGTTTCACCCCGCGTAACACCGCCGCGCGGTTCGAGAGACACCACCCCTTCGGCTGCCCAGTCGTGCCCGACGTCCACACGACGCTGACGAGGTCCTCCTCGCGCGAGCGGACGTCCGGCTCGGTCGCCGGCTGTCCCGCCAGCGCCGATTCGATCGACGTCTCGTAGTCGGCGCGTGGGTCGCCCGTGGTGATTACCGCGTCGAGGTCCGTGGTGATGTCGCCGTAGACGCGCTCTTCGAAGAACTCGGAGAACTCCTCGTCTAAGACCACCACGCGCGGGCGGAGCCGATCGATGCAGTCGCGCATCGTCTCCGGCGACGAGCGGACGTGGAGGTTCGAGACCAGACAGCCGGCCTTCAGTCCGCCGTTCCACAGCGTGACGTGATCGACTGACCCCTCACAGACGAACGCGACGCGATCGCCCTGACCGACGTGCTCGCGAAGCGCGTTGGCCGCGCGGGCGCTCCGCTCGTCGAATGCGTCCCACGTGATCGACCGTCCGTCGACACCGTCGGCGAACGCTTCCCCGCTCGGATTGCTCTCGGCGGCGAGACTCGATAGCTCCCTGAGCGACGGAAGATCGACCCTGGCGGTGGTGTGCATCGACTTGGTGCCTCCGGCTCAGACGTCGATGTAGTTCCGGAACATCCGGTCGTCCTCGACCTCGATGTCGAAGAGCCGGACCGCGTTGCCGCCGAGGATGAGATTGAGTTCCTCCTGCGGCAGATCCTGTTCCATCGCGAACTTCTGGAGTTGGCGCAGACTCGGCCCCCAGTAGTCTGACTGGTGCGCGGGCAGTCCCCGCTCGTTGATCTGCTCCCAGTAGTAGGGCGGGTCCTCGTTCGGCTGGCTGTGTTCGACCATCGAGGCGCCCCAGTCGGTCCCCCACAGGATCTGCTCGATGCTGATGTTCGGATCGTTCAGCGGCTTCTTCATCAGTTCCGGCCAGTACAGACCGATCTCCAGGTACACGTCGTCGAACGTCGCGGCCACCTGACAACACTTCTCGACGTGGTGTTCCTGCCAGCCGGCCTGCATCCCACCGTGATCGAAGATGATCGGCACCTCGGGATACTCCGCTTTCATCTGTGAGGCGAGTGTCGGGTCCGACCAGTCGGGGAAGATGTTGAACAGGCCGTGCGCGCCGCCGTAGCCGGACACGTAGCCCGTGTGCCAGCGGACCGGAACCTCGTGATCGGCTGCCACGTCGAAGACGTGACGTATGTCCTTCTTCCGCTGGGACCACTCGACCGGCTCGGTCCGGGTGGGGTCCCCGCGGATTCCCTCGCCGGTCATCCGGAAGCCGTCCTTCGAGAGCCACTCGTCGAGTTCGGCGGCTGCGGCCTCCCAGGACCACTCCTCCTCGCCGCGGAGGGCCTTCTTCTTCGTCTGGACGGGCGCAGCAGCCGCGATGAACGTGTCTGGGTTCTCGTCGATGATCTGTTTGTTGATCTCGTTGGTCATCCCAAAACTCGGGAGCAGGACGGCCATATCGACGCCGTAGGTGTCCATATCGCGGAGCACCCGATCGGAGTTGTCGTAGACGATGACGTCGTCTTCGCCGTCGGACTCCTCGGCGGGGACGGCCATCTTCATCTTGTCCGGCAGGGTCTCGTACGCCGAGTCGTCGCCGTGGTCCTGGATCCGGACGGCGTGGCGCTGCGCGTGGCAGTGCGTTTCGACGATGAATCGTCCTAATTTCATATGGCCCTGAGTGTTCGGGGATCGTTCATAAACGTTCGGGTGAAATGGTGCAGTACACCCCACGCCACACCTCAACAACTATATCGCCCCTGGCGCAATGGGTCGACGATGGTCGTGGGCGCTCACCTCGCAGGGATTGGACTCGCGATCGGGGCGGCGGTCTGTTCTGCGGTCTCGAACCTCTCGGTACGGAAAGGAACCGAGGGCGGTCGCACCTCCGATGCGATTCTCCTCGTCGCCGTCTGCAACGTCGCGATCCTGCTGCCGATCGTCGCCGTCGTCTACTATCCGGACTACGGCCTGACGCGAACCTCCCTGCTGTCGTTCGTCGTTGCGGGGGTGTTGGGGACGCTGATCGGCCGCGCGCTGATGTTCACGAGCATCGACCGGATCGGCGCGAGCCGAACCGCGCCCATCATCGCCTCGTGGGCGCTGATCTCGACTGGACTCGGCGTCATCTTCCTCGACGAGACGCTCTCTCTCACCCACGGCGTCGGGGTGGTGCTCGTCGTCTCGGGCATCGCCGTCATCGCCTGGCGGACCAGCAACGACAACGCCGCAGCCCTCTCGCGGCGCGAACTCCTGATCGGCCTCTCGATTCCGTTTCTGGCTGCCGTCGCAGTCGGCTGGGAGCCCATCTTCGCGAACGTCGGCTTCGACGAGGGGACGCCGGCGCTGGTCGGCCTCTTGCTCAAGTCGATCGCCGCGGTCACGGGGATCGCCGGCTACCTGTGGTGGCGCGGTGCGCTGCCCGCAGCGACGACGCTCCGCGGGCAGAACGCCCAGTGGTTCGTCTTCGCCGGCGTCACGAACACGCTCTTCCTGCTCGGGTACTACGTCGCGCTCACGATCGCGCCGGTGAACGTGGTGAGTCCGCTGATCGTGACGAACACGCTGTTCGTCGTGGTCCTCTCGGCGCTGTTTATGCCCGAGCGCTTAGAGCGCGTCTCCTGGCAACTCCTCGCGGCGTCGGCCGTCGTCGTCGCGGGCGTCGCACTCATCACTGTCTCGGGGTGAGCACAAACGATTGTTCGGTCCCGTCGATAGCGCACGGACCGCGAAGTGACGCTCGCCTCAGCGCTCGGCTTCCAGTTGCTCTCTGATCGTCTGCCGATCGAGTTTGTCGCTGGAGGTCCGTGGGAGCGTCTCGTCGCGGAAGTGATACGTCCGCGGTCGCTCGAAGCGTGACAGCTTGTCACTCTCGAGACACCACTCGTCGAGTTCTTCGGCTGTCAGCTCCGGATCGCTCCGGGTGACGACGGCGGTCACCTTCTCGCCGTACTCCTCGTCATCGACGCCGACGACGCCGGTCTCGACGACGTCCGGATGGGTGTTGAGCCGCTCTTCGATAGGCGTCGGGAACACCTTGAGCCCCTTCGAGAGGATCATATTGTCGTCGCGACCCTCGATGTAGAGGTAGCCGTCCTCGTCTTTGTACCCGAGATCGCCCGAGTACCACCAGCCGTCCTGGAAGGCGTCGTCGGTTTTCGCCGTATCTCCCCACACCCACGCGGCCGAGTCGCTACTCTTGACGATCACTTCGCCGATCTTCCCGGGTTCCAGCACGTCGTCGGGATCGCCGCCCTCCTGAACCACTCGGATCTGGATGCCCAAGAGCGGTTTGCCGACGCTCTCGAGCCGATCGTCGCCGATCTCGTCGTTCGCGATGTTCGTCCCACAGGTCTCTGTCGCGGCGTACGACTGCGAGACGGTCTCGCAGATGTGCTCACGGAGGTTCGTCAGCGTCGTCGCATCGAGCGTCTCCCCCGCCGCCTCGATCTCCCGGAGGCTGCTCAGGTCGTACTCGTCTAGGTTCTCCAACCGGAGGATCTCACGCCACATCGTGGGCACGAGGTTCGCGGTCGTGATCGACCGTTCTTCGAGGCACTGCACGTACCGCTCGGGCTCCCAGTCGGGCAGGAAGTACGAGGAGGCGTTCGAGAGCAGCGCTGGCAGCGTCGTCGAGTACCACGCCGCGAACGACGGTGAAAACACGTTCGGCACTCGGGTCCGACGGGTCATTCCCTTCTTGTGGGCGAGTTTCGATCCCCGATGCATCAGGGCTCGGTTGGTGTGCGTCCAGCCCTTCGGCTCCCCGGTCGTCCCGGACGTCCAGATCACCGCGGCGGGATCGTCCGCACCGACGTTGACGTCGGGTTCTTCGGCCGGCTGGTCCGCCAGCAGATCGTCCATCGAGACCTCGTAGTCCGTCTGGGGTTCGCCCGTCGTCACGACGGCCGCGAGGTCCGTCGAGATCCGGTCGTAGACGTGCGCTTCGACGAACGCCGAGCGCGCCTCGTCGACGACGAGCACTCGCGGGCGGAGCGAGTCGATACAGGACCGCGTCGTCTCCGGCGATTCGCGAACGTGGAGGTTCGAAACGATACAGCCAGCCTTCAGCGCGCCGTTCCACAGCGTAACGTGCGAAACGCTCCCCTCACACAGGTACGCGACGCGATCGCCCTGACCGACGTGCTCGCGAAGCCCGTTCGCGGCCCGCTTGCTCCGCTCGTCGAACGTCGCCCAGGTGATCTCTCGCCCGTCGATCCCCTCGGCGTAGGCGACCTTGTTGGGGTTGTTCTCGACGGCGATGCTGGACAGTTCCCGGATGGTCGGCATCTCCGAGGTTGCGGACGACTCCATCGTCAGTCGATGTATTTCGGGAACAGCCGCTTGTGTGGCGGATCGATGTCGAGCAGTCGGCAGACGTTTCCACCCATGATGAGATTGAGGTCGTCGGCCGGGAGGTCCATCTCACGGGCGTACTTGTCGATCTGCCGCTGGGAGCTCCCCCACGCGTCGGCCTGATGCGCCTGCAGCCCGCGCTCTTTGATCTGCGTCCACCGCTGCGGCGGGTAGTCGTACTCGCCGGTCGAGCGGTTCGCCGGGTTGTTCTCGGCGATCCACGAGGCGCCCCAGTCGGTGCCGTAGATCAGCTGATCCGCGCCGATGTTCGGATCGTTCATCGGCCGTTTGATCAGATCCGACCAGTAGTTCCCGATCTCGAGATAGACGTTGTCGTAGGTGGCTGCGACGTTACAGGACTCCTCGACGTTCTTCCGCCAGTTGCCCTGGACGCCGCCGTGATCGATGATGATCGGGACGTCGGGATATTCGAGGTGGAGATCGACGGCGTACTTGATGCTGCGGCGATCCGGCAGCAGGGTACTCGGGTCGCGTTCGTAGCCGCCGTTGACCGATCCGGGGTGCCACCGGACCGGCACGTCGTGCTTCGCGGCGACGTCGTAGATCTTCCGGAGCTGATCGTGTCGCTCCTCCCACGGGACGCGCTCGGCGCGGTCGACGATCGTCGGATCGAACGGGAGCATCTCTCCGATGCCGACGAACCCGTCCTGGCTCAGTCGCTCGTCGAGTTCCTCACAGGCGCGGTCGATGTCCCACTCTTCTTCGCCCGCGACCGCTTTCCGGTTCGTTTCGTACGGGTGCGCGAACGCGACGAACTTGTCGGGGTGCTCTTCGACCATCTTCCCGTGGAGGCGGTCGCTGAATCCGAAGCCGGGCTGGAGACAGACCATATCGATGTCGTAGAGGTCCATGTCGTACAGGAGCCGGTCGGTGTTGCGATAGGTGACGATCTCGGCGTCGTCGTCCGCCTGATCGGCGTCCTCCGCGTTCCACATCAGCTTGCTCAGCGTGGCGTAGTCCGGCCGCTCTTCGCGGTCTTGGAAGTTGACCGCGACCCGCTGTCCGTGCACGTGCGTATCGATGACGAATCGACCCATTCTCATAGCTTACCCCGAGATTGTCACGGCCGTATATTAATGTACTGTCACCCCGCAGTTCGGCACTCGCCCCGAAACGGTGTTCCGCCAGTCCCGGAAAAAACCGCTCGACTGGTCAGATGTCGATGTAGTTTCGGAACATCCGATCGTCCTCGACCTTGATGTCGAAGAGCCGGACCGCGTTGCCGCCGAGGATGAGATTGAGTTCCTCCTGCGGCAGGTCCTCTTCCATCGCGAACTTCTGGAGTTGCCGGAGTCCAGCACCCCAGTAATCGGGCTGATGGGCGGGGAGCCCACGCGACTCGATCTGTTCCCAGAAGACCGGCGGGTCCTCGTTCGGCTGGCTGTGCTGGACCATCGATGCGCCCCAGTCGTTGCCCCACAGGATCTGCTCGATGCTGATGTTCGGATCGTTCAGCGGCTTCTTCATCAGGTCCTTCCAGTAGAGGCCGATCTCGATATACACGTCGTCGAAGGTCGCGGCCACCTGACAGCACTTGTCGACGTAGTCCTCTTGCCAGCCGGCCTGCATGCCGCCGTGATCGAAGATGATCGGGACCTCGGGGTACTCGGCCTTCAACTGCGAGGCGAGCGTCGGATCCGACCAGTCTGGATAGAGGTTGAACAGGTGATTTCCCCCGTAGCCGGAGGCGTAGCCGGTGTGCCAGCGGACCGGAACGTCGTGTTTCGCGGCGACGTCGAAGACGTGACGCATGTCCTTCTTCCGCTGGGACCACTCGATCGGCTCGGTCCGCGTGGGGTCCCCGCGGATCCCCTCGCCGGTCATCCGGAAGCCGTCCTTCGAGAGCCACTCGTCGAGTTCGGCGGCCGCGGCCTCCCAGGTCCACTCCTCTTCGCCGCGGAGGGCCTTCTTCTTCGTCTGCGCGGGTGCTGCGGCCGCGATGAACGTGTCTGGGTTCTCGTCGATGATCTGTTTGTTGATCTCGTTGGTCATCCCGAATCCCGAGAGGAGCACCGCCATATCGACGCCATAGGTGTCCATATCGCGGAGCACCCGATCGGAGTTGTCGTAAATGACGACGTCCTCGTCGCCGTCGGCCTCGTCGGCCGGAACGGCGAGTTTCATCTTGTCCGCGAGGTTCCCATAACTCGAATCTCCCTCTTTTTGTATGTTCACCGCGTGACGCTGTGCGTGACAGTGGGTCTCGACGATGAATCGCCCAGGTTTCATAGCCCGATGGTGGCTACCGCCGCCTATAATGATTGTGGTGCCCGGAACAGCGCCTCGCTCGCCGGATCACGGCTGCTCGCCATCGCGCCCTCCGCAAGATTATTATCCGATACCGCGGAATCCCCACGAAAGTCAATGACTGTCGAAGTGAAATCGCTAACCAAAATATATCAGGTCGGCTCGAGCGAAGAACTCGCCGTCGACAGCATCGACTTCGAGATCGGCGCCAACGAGTTCTTCACGCTCGTCGGGCCCTCGGGCTGCGGGAAGTCGACCACGCTGCGTTGTATCGCCGGGCTCGAAACGCCCACCAGCGGGCAGATCCTGGTCGACGGCGAGGACGTCACGCAGACGGCCCCGAACAACCGCGGGCTGGCGATGATGTTCCAGGACATCGCGCTGTACCCGCATATGAACGTCGTCGAGAACATCGCGTACCCCCTGAAGGTCCGCGGTGTCGACAAGACGGAGCGTCAGGAACGCGCCCGCGAGGTCGCAGAGTTGATGCAGATCCCCGAACTGCTCAACAAGTATCCGGGCGAACTGAGCGGCGGCCAGCGGCAGCGGACGGCCATCGCTCGGACAATCGTGTACAATCCGAGCGCGCTCCTGATGGACGAGCCGCTCTCGGACCTCGACGCACAACTGAAGGTCGAGATCCGCAAGGAGATCCAGCGGATCCACGAGCGGGCCGGCGTGCCGACAATCTACGTCACGCACGACCAGAGCGAAGCCCTCTCGATGAGCGACCGGATCGCGGTGATGAACGACGGGCACGTGATGGGAATCGGGTCCCCGGACGAACTCTACGAATCGCCCGAGAACACCTTCGTCGCGGCGTTCATCGGCAATCCGTCGATAAATCTCGTGCCGGCGACACTCGGCGACGGGGGCGGTGACCGGGTCACTGTCGATCTCGGCGGGGAGGCGACGGAACGCGAACTCACCGAGGGCCGGCCGGTGGGTACCGACGTCGAGGTCGGTATCCGCCCCGAGCGCGTCGACGTCCTCCCGGATCCCGACGCGGGCAAACTCACCGGGACGCTCGAACTGATCGAGCGGATCGGCGACCGGCGGCTCGCGACCGTCGACATCGACGACGGCGAGATCCGCGCACTGAACCTCAGCACGGACACCCTCGCCGAGGGGAGCACCGTGTCGGTCGCCTTCGACTGGGCCGACGTCCACCTCTTCGACGGCGAGTCGGGCGAAGCGCTCGCCCACCCGATCGCGGACGTCCAGCGCAACGAACCGACCGAGTCGGTGTGAGGGGCACAGTCACCGGCCGGTCGGAGCGACCGCATTCGAGATTGACGGCAGCGACGACGCTTCGAACGCCGTTTTCGACCCGAGTCACCAGCCCCTGTCTACGTGGAACGCGCTTCTCAGCCTCTGTTTCGGCCGTCATATCCCGAAGCATTGTACATTAAAATTAAGTGCAGGCTGCGCACATAGAGCGGTATGTCTCTTCGAGAGTCCCTGGCATCGGGCCAATTACACGGATATCGCCAGGATCTGTTCGGGATGCTGTCTAAACGATGGGTGTTCGTCGCTCTGACCGTGGTCCCCGCGCTCGCCGTGTTCGGGTTCGTGAATATGTTCCCGATGCTGTGGGCGCTGGCGGCCTCGTTCTTCGAGGTCGGGGCGTTTCAGCCGTCCTGGACCTGGGCCGGCATCGAGAATTTCGAGACAGTCCTCGCAAACAGCGATTTCTGGGCCAGTATCCGTCGGTCGGTGATCTTCGCGGCCGGCTCCGTCGTGCTCCAGGTCACCACGGGGACCGCACTGGCGATCCTCCTCGATCGGAAATTCAGTTTCAAGCGCGTGATCCGCGCGATCGCGCTCGTTCCCTACATCGTCCCGACGGCCGTCTTGAGCTTCGTCGCGCTGTGGATGGGTAACGCCCGGTACGGAATCATCAATCAGCTGCTCGTCGAGGTCGGGCTGATCTCCGAATTCATCGCGTGGTACGGGACGACCGACTTGGCGATGCTGTCGGTGATCGTCACCAGTAGCTGGAAGTTCACCATCTTCGTGACGATCATCGTCCTGGCACGACTCCAGAGCATCCCGGCGAGCATCTACGAGGCCGCGACGGTTTCGGGTGCCTCGCGGTGGGACCGCTTCAAAGACATCACGCTCCCGAATCTCAAAGGCGTGCTCTTCATCGTGGTGCTGCTGCGTGGCGTCTGGATGTTCAACAAATTCGACATCATCTTCATTCTGACGAACGGGGGCCCGATAAACACCACCACGACCGCGTCGATCTACGCCTACCGGACCGCGTTCTCCGACTTCAACCTCGGTGAGGCGGCGGCCGTCTCGACGCTGCTGTTCGTCCTTCTGGTCGGGGCAGCGATCGTGTACTTCTACTTCTTTGAGCCGTCCCAGGAGGTGCGTGTCGAATGAGCAGCGACGCCGCGACGCCGATGGAGTTCTGGTATCGGCTCCCGTACAGTCAGCGGGAGAAGTACTACAACTGGGCGCTGAATCTGGTGCTGTCGATCGGCCTCGTGTTGATCCTGTTCCCCATCTACTGGATGGTCGCGACCTCGCTGATGTCCCCGGAGGGGTTGTTTTCGCTCCCGAATCCGCTGGTACCGACTGACGTCACGCTCGAAACGTATCGGTCGGTGCTGGAAACCGACGTGCTGCTGTGGTACCGTAACACGATCTTCCTCGCCGCGGGCGTCGTGGGCCTGACCACCGTCGCGGCGACGCTTGGCGGCTACGGCCTCGCGCGGCTCGACATCCCGTTCAAGAAGACGTTCGCGCGGGTCATCCTCTTCGGGTATATGTTCCCGCCGATCCTGCTCTCGATCCCGATGTTCATCTTCTGGCGGCAGATCGGGATCATCAACAGCCTGCCTGGCGTCATCATTGCCCAGACTGCGACGACGCTTCCCTTCTCGCTGTGGCTGATGTGGCAGTTCTTCCAGACGGTGCCGTACTCCTATGAGGAATCCGCCCGGATCATCGGCTGCTCGCGGTTCCAGGCATTCTACGAGATCGCCCTCCCGCTGGCGAAGCCGGGAATGATCGCTGTGGCCATCTTCTCGTTCGCCATCGCCTGGGGCGCGTACACGATTCCGACGGTCCTGCTCACGAGCAACTCGAAGTGGGTGCTCACGCTCGGGCTGTACAGCTTCACCCAGCAGGAGTCCGTCCTCTGGGGGCAGATTATGGCGGCGTCGACGATGCTGGTGTTGCCGACCTTCGCCTTCGTCTACTACCTGCAGAAGTACATCCTGCGCGGGTTCCGCGCCACGCGCATCTGAACGGGCGCTCACGGCCGGCTGTTTTCGCGGCGCTCCAGCACTCTCGGGATGCAACTCGCTTCGCGATGCCCTCCGAGTGGCGATCACGTCGCTACCGCGGTTCGAGAGACGGCAAACACGAATTCGGGTGATTGAGAAGGATCCCCAACGCGGAGCGGCTCAGCCCTGTGCGTCTTCGGCGACCTGCCGGAGCTCTTCGATCCGCCCGTCGATGACGTCCGCTGGGTTCTCGTCGTTGAGCAACACGTCGTTTTGGAGGTTCCAGATCGGCTCGGAGTAGTACACCGAGGTGTAGGGGTTCGGCGGCTCGGTCGTCCCGGCCTCCACCGTCTTGTGCGTGAGCTTCGAGAAGGCCTCGTCCTGGTAGGAGTTGAACTGCTCTTCGGTCCACCCCTGCTGGAACAGGTCCGTCGAGAAGATGCCCTCGCGGTACCGGTCGCTCTGCTTGACCGTGGGCCACGACGGAATGTTCTGCACCGGCGACAGTTCCAGGAGGAGGTTAGTCACGAA
This sequence comes from Halobellus clavatus, assembly GCF_900107195.1. Lineage (GTDB taxonomy): Archaea > Halobacteriota > Halobacteria > Halobacteriales > Haloferacaceae > Haloquadratum > Haloquadratum clavatum. Next base: position 475,741 of record NZ_FNPB01000001.1, on the reverse strand, counting down.
CTCCTGGTTCGTCGCGTACCTGATGAACGCCTTCGCCGCCTCGGTGTTGGCGTTCTCGTAGGCGACGAAGCCCTCCGCACTGCCCTCGGCGGCGTCGTCGCGCCGCTTGGCAGGCATCCCCGGCACGAGCTCGATGTCCTCTGCGAACGGCCGATCGTTCCGGATCGCCGCGTTCTTCGTTCGGACGCCGGCGTACCACGTACTCGCGGCCTGCTCGGACTGGAGAATGTTCTGCGTGGTCGCCCACCCCGAGCCCTCGCCCGGCGGCGAGTACTGCTGGCGGTCGGCGAAGAAGTTCAGCATCTCGATCACCCGTCCGCGGTAGGGGTCGTCGCCCATATTGATCCTGACGCGGTCGTCCTCCCACTCGGTGATCGAGCCGCCGTTCATCCAGAACCACGCGAGGAACCGGACCGTCGAGGCGCTGCCGGTCATAATCGGCACGTACGTGCCGCGGATGTCGCTGTCCATCTGATCGACCTCGCGGGCGTACTGCGTGGCCTTCTCCCACGTGTCGGGGACGGTGTCGCTGAGGTCGCTCCGGTAGCTGAACGTCGAGATGTTGTGGAGGAACGGCAGCATCCACCGCTCGCCCTCGACCTCGATGATGTTCTGGACGACGTCGGTCGCGTCCCCGAGGGACTCGGCCACCCGGTCGTAGGTGCCGCTGAGGGGCGTGAGCACGCCACGGTTCCGGAGGATCATCGCCTCCCCGAACGACTGGATACTGACCTCCGGCGGGTCGCCCGCCTGGATCAACTGGATGATCCGATCGAGGCTGCTGACCCCGGTCGTCACGAACTCGACCTCCATATTCGCCCCGGTAGCGTCCTCGAAGTCCGAGGCGATGCTCCGCCACAGTTCCTGAATGTTGTCGACCTGTGCGACGGTGATGAAGTGAATGTCCTCACCCGAGAGGTCGGGCATCCCGTTATCGGTCGAGGCGGATGTCCCACTACTCGTGGTACTGTCGCCACCCCCGCTGGTCTCGGTATCATCGCCCCCGTTTCCTGAGCACCCCGCTAACGCGCCGATCCCGACGGTCGACGCGCCACCGACGGCCTTGAGTGCGTCACGTCGGGAGACAGTATCTAGGTATCGAACCATCTTCATCGTTGATGAACAAGACACGCATATTAAAAGATTTATTATAATTTTTTACACTTATCGCGAGTCTGCCACTGGATCGATCACCGACGGTCGATGCTCGGCCCGAACGAATCGATACCGCGACCGGTCGACGCAGGACAGTAGACATTTATTTCGGCTCCGTGACCGTCCGATATGCGACTCGCGCGGATGCAGACGCCAGACGGAATCGTTCGCGGCCGCTACAGCGATGGCGTCCTCGTCGCCGACGACGGCGAGTACGTCGTGGGACGGGACGGCTCGCTCGTCGCCCCTTGCGCGCCGTCGGCGATGTACTGCGTCGGACGGAACTACGCAGAGACGCTGGACCAGATGGACTACGAGCGGCCAGACGAACCGGACTTCTTCATCAAACCTCGAACCTCGCTCGCAGGGCCCGGTGCGCCGATCCGGTATCCCGACTGGACGGACGAACTCACCTACGCTGGCGAACTCGCGGCCGTGATCGACGAGCGGTGCCGCGATGTCGCCGTCGACGAGGTCCCCCAGGTCGTCCGCGGGTACACGATGATGAACGACGTCGACGCCCTCGATCAGGGCGGTCGGACCGCCCGGAAGGCCTTCGACGGATCGGGGCCGCTGGGCCCGTGGATCGAGACCGATCTCGATCCGTCGGCCATCGACATAGAGACGACGATCAACGGCGAGGTCCGGCAGGATGCGAACACCGAACTGATGCTGTTTGGTCCCAGCGAGATCGTGTCGTTCCTCTCACAGCGGTTCACCTTCCACCCCGGCGACGTCGTCGCCTTCGGCAGTCCGGCGAACCCGGGCCTGATCGAACCGGGCGACGAGGTCGAGATCACCTACGAGGGCGTTGGCACCCTCCGAAACGAGGTCGTCGCCGGCGACGCGTAACCCCGATCGCGACCGGGCTGAAACCGCCACGCTCCCGCCGCGACCGGAACACCGTTCCGCCCCGGAACGCGACGGAACGCCGCGTTTCGCCGCCGCGCTCAGGAGCCGACGGCCGTCGCGCGCTCGACGACGTCCTCGCCGTACATCTCCTCGAGTGCCTCGTGCTGGTCGGGCCGGTGCTCGTAGACGTCCTGGAAGAGCGTGATCGGGGTCTGTGCGGCCTGGTAGGTCGCCTCGTCCCACATCCGGTCCCTGCTGATCTCGATCTCCACGCCGTCGATCACGAGCGTCGCCGACTGCGTCATCGCGATCGCGCCGCGACCGGCCTCCTTGGCGGCCTCGAACTCCTCCATCGAGTCGACAATGTCGTCCATCCCGGGGACGTACGCCGCCATATTCACGACTTCCTCGCGGAGTTCGTCCGCGTCGAGTTCGCGTGTGTCGCTCCCGGTCGACAGCACGTAGTCGTCCTCGCCGGCCTTTTCGATGGCGACCGCGTCGCCGTCGTAGACGTGGTTCCCGTCCGCCTCCGTGAGGTCGATCTCCTCGCCGTCGACTTCCAACAGCCAACTGCCGTCCTCGGGCGGGAGCGGCGCGGTGTTCGCCGCGACGACCTGGCCGGGCGTCAGCGACCAGATCCCCGTCATCCCCTTCTCGCGGTTCTCACGCATCCGGGCGAGGTAGCCCGCCTCGTCACGGATGTCGTCGTAGGGGCCGTCGACGGCGATCAGTCCGGCCGCGCTGGCCCCGCGGGAGGTGTTGTGCCGGAGTTCCGGCCACGGCGGCAGTCCGCCGGTGCGCGTCATCGCACGCATATCCTTGGTGTAGTCGACTTCGCCGTCGACGAGCAGGAACAGCCGTTCGAGGTTGTTCGCGGGTTTCCCCATCTCCGCGCGGAGGTCTCCGAGCGCCAACTCGGCCTCGCCGGACTCGACGATCACGGACATCGAGAGCGAGCCCGTCTCGAGGCCGGCCTCGTGTTCGACGATAGTGAGGAACTCGTCGGCCTTCTTCCAGTCGTCGATGTCGCCAACTTCCGGGATGACGAACCCGTCGAGGTGCTCGATCGCGTCGCTGTCGTCCGTGGCAATCCGCAGCATTTGCTGGAACCCCTGATAGCGGAGCGCCGGATCCTCGCGGTGCCAGACGACCCGCGGGTGGATCTCACCAGGGAAATCCGCACCGTGCTCGGCGACGACGTCGATGATGTTTCCGATCCCCTCCGCGCGCATCGACGGGGCAGTGGCGTCCTCGTTGTCCGGGACCCAGACGTCGGGCGCTTGCATCCCCCGAAGCTGCGCCGCGCTCCGGAGCATCTTCGCCGAGTCGTCTTCACCTTCCACGGCCGTCGGCGACGTGAAGAACGTCCGTACGAACTCGCGCTCGTAGTGCCTGTCAGTGGTGTCGAGACTCATAATCCACCTCGAACCACTCCACGAATCTTATTAAAAGTACTGCGCCGACCGGCAGTCTCCCGGCGGCTCGCCGTTTGCGCGTCGGGTGTGGCGAAATTTAGTGACACCAAATTTGTCCGCCCAATAGCGTCGTGATCCGTGGCTGATTTCGGTACACTATGGCCGATATGAAGGCTTTCCTCCGGACAGACTACTGTTTCGAACCCGGAACGTTCAGATTTTCTAATGTAAAAACTAATGTGTCCGCCCGCGGTGGGCTGTGGTATGACCGAGAAAGCAAATCACCCGATCAAATCTCTGGAGAAGACGGTGGCCATCGTCGAGTCGCTGAAGCGACTCCGCTCGGCCACCCTCCAGACGCTGGCGGCGGACGTCGAACTGCACAACAGCACGGTGCACAACCACCTGAGTACGCTCCGAGAACACGAGTACGTGGTGAAGGAGGGCGACACGTACCGGCTGAGTCTCAAGTTCCTCAACGTCGGTGGGGTTCTCAGGAACGACGAGCCGTTGTACGAGGCGGCGAAGCCGAACGTCGACCAACTGGCGGCCGACACCGGGGAGTTGGCGACGCTCGCGACGCACGAACGGGGCTTGGCAGTCGTCCTCCATCGAGCTAAGGGCGAAAGCGCCGTCGACATCGACACTCACGTCGGAAGTCAGGTCACGCTGCACAACTCGGCGCTCGGGAAGGCGATTCTGGCGCACCTCCCAGACGAGCGAATCGAGGCGATCATCGATCATCGCGGACTCCCCGCAATCACGGAGAATACGATCACCGACAGGGCCGAACTGTCCGCCGAACTCGACCAGATCGAAGAGCGTGGGCACGCCTTCGACGACGAGGAGAACTGGCGGGGCCTGCGGTGCATCGGCGCTCCGATCCTCACCGAAGCGGGCGCGGTTGCGGGTGCGATCAGCCTCTCGGTCCCGAAAAACCGCATCGACAGCGACGAGGACCGCGAGGAGTACGTCAGTCAGATCAAGAACGTCGCGAATCTGATCGAACTCAGACTCACGTACTCCTGAGGGCTGTCCGCCGGTACCGGCCGGCTACTGGAATAACTATACCAAACGTACACGTGTTACTATCGCTGCTCGTCTGCCCTGACCGACTCCGGTCGAGCTGCGAGCGTCGGATCCGGATTTTGTATCATAAAATATCTCTGAGCGCGCGCTCTCGTGGTCTGTCTTCGGGTCGTTTTCGTCGTCGACCGAGACGCTCTTTCGGTCGTCGCAGTCGGCGGACGGGCACCCGTCTCTGTGCCGAGACGAAACCCCGCGCGTGTAACAGACGGAACGCATCGAACACCGGCGAAACGCCGGGACGAAACGTCGGAACGCACGATCTCGACGTGGATCGGATCGCCGATCACTTGCGATGGCCCCTCACTCGTCGTCGATCATCGCCTCGGCGTCCATCCGGTCGAGTTTCCCGCTCGCCGTCCGTGGGAGCGATCCATCGACGAAGTAGTATTCGCGGGGCCGCTCGAACCGCGCGATCTCGTCGCTCTCGAGACACCACTCGTCTAAATCTTCGCTCGTGACGCCGTCGTCTCCCCGGGCGACGATCGCAGTCACCATTTGTCCGTACTCCTCGTCGTCGACGCCGACGACGGCCGCTTCGGAGACGCTCGGGTGCTCCGTGAGCCGCTCCTCGATCGGACTGGGGAACACCTTCACTCCCTTCGATTTGATCATAAAGTCGGACCGGCCCTCCAAGAAGAGGTAGCCGTCCTCGTCCTTGTAGCCGAGGTCACCCGAGAACCACCACCCGTCCTCGAACGCGGATTCGGTCTTCTCGGTGTCTCCCCAGGCCCAGACGGCGCAGTCCTCGCCCTTGATCACGATCTCGCCGGTCTCGCCCGGCGGGAGTTCGTCGTCGAGACCGCCGCCATCCTCGATCACCTTGACCTGCGTTCCGGCGACCGGTTTGCCGACGCTTTTGCGTCGCTGCCCGCGCATCTCGGGATCGTGGATCGACGTCGCGACCACTTCGGTGGCGGCGTAGCCGTTGATCAGGTAGTCGCAGATCTGCTCGCGGATCGCCGACAGCGTCGCCTCGTCGACGGGTTCGCCGGTCACGCCGACGGTACGCAGCGAATCCAGGTCGTACTCCTCGATGCCGTCGACTCGGAGCACCTCCCGCCACATCGTCGTGACGGCGGTGGCGTTCGTCAGCGACGCCCGGTCGATCAGTTCGAGACAGGCCCGGGGATCCCAGTGGCGCATAAAGTACGTACTCGCGTTCGTGAGCATCGCGGGGACCGTCGAGGAGTACCACGCGCCGAACGACGGCGAGAACACCATCAACATCCGAACGACCCGCGTGATCCGGAGCGGGGCCAGCTCTTTCATTCCTTTCAGGAGCAACCCCCGGTTGGTGTGACACCAGCCCTTCGGTCGTCCGGTGGTCCCCGAGGTCCAGAGGATCGCGGCCACGTCGTCGGCCTCGACGCGAACGTCTGGCTCGGTGGCGTCGCGACCGTCGAGGAACGTCGCGATCGACTGTTCGTACTCGGCCTGCGGTTCGCCTGTGGTGACGATCGCCTCCAGATCCGTGTCGATCTCGTCTGCGACACGCTCTTCGAAGAACGCCGCGTACTCCTCGTCGAGGACCAGCACCGCGGGTCGAACCTCGTCGATGCAGTACCGCATCATCTCCGCCGAGGACTTGGTGTGGAGGTTCGTCACGATCGCCCCGGCCTTCAGCGCGCCGTTCCACAGCGTGACGTGATCGACCGACGCCTCACACAGGAACGCGACGCGGTCGCCCTGTCGGAGGTGTTCGAAGAGTGCGTTCGCCGCCCGACGGCTTCGCTCGTCGTACTCCGACCACGTCAACTCCCGACCCCCTGCCGCGTCCGCGAACGCGACCCGGTTCGGGTTGTTCTCGGCGGCGATCGTCGAGATCTCTTTGAGCGTCGCAACGTCGTGGGTAGCGTGAGTGTGCATTATGCCTGGACGACCTGCGAGAACAGTCGCGCGTGCGGCGCCTCGTGGTCGAACAGCCGGACGACGTCGCCGCCGAGGATCGGGGGCAGGCCGTCCTGGCGCAACTCGCTCTCGTCGGTGTACCGCTCGGGGGCCCGCAGACGCTCGACGATGAACCGGCCGGGTTTCATACGCTCCGCCACTCCACGGAGGCTCTTAAGCTCTTTGCGGTACGAACACAGAGACCAGGACGCGGTCCGCCGAAACGCTGCGCCGGGGGCAGTCGTCGCCGACCCCGCCGCGAGGCTGGGCGCCGACTCGCCCCGAGCGGGTCCGCGAGGAGATGGGTGAGCACGACGGCGCGGGTCCTCCCGGCGAACGCGAGCGGCAGGAAGGCGACGGACAGCCCGCTGGCCCACCCGCTCGCCGCCCCAACGAGCAGCGCGACGGCCGCGCCGACTCCCGCGGCGACCACACTCCCCCCGGCGAGGCCGGTCCGTGCGAGCCGTCCGTCACTCGTCCGCCGCGATGAGATCCGCAGCCTTCTCGCCGATCGCGAGCGTCGCCGCGTTCGTGTTGCCGCTGACGATCTGTGGCATCACCGAGGCGTCGGCGACGCGCAGCCCCGAGACGCCGTGGACGCGGAGCCTGTCGTCGACGACGGCCATCTCGCCGTCGCCCATCTTGCACGTCCCGACGGGGTGATAGATCGTCTGAGCCTTCTCCCGGACGTGTTCGGCAAGCTCCTCGTCGGTCTGCGCGTCCTCGCCGGGCCAGAGTTCCTCGCCACGGTACTCGTCGAATGGCTCAGCCTGTGCCACCCGCCGCGCCTCGCGAACGCCCTCCACGAGCGTCTCCACGTCGCCCGGAGCCGTCAGATACCGCGGATCGATCGCCGGATCGTCGAAGGGGTCCGCCGAGCGAAGCGTGATCCGCCCACGGCTGTCGGGCCGGAGTTGCGTCGCGCCGATGTAGAACCCCCGTCCCTCGTCGGGGTTCTCGTACCCGTGCCGCATGAAGAATCCCGGCCCGAAGTGGAACTGCACGTCGGGGCGGTCGAGGTCCGGGTCAGTTCGGAAGAACAGCCCGGCCTCGCCGCCGTTGGACGTCAGGCGACCCGACCGCTGGGTGTGGAACTCGACGACGTCGTCGAGCGTCCCCACGTCGTCACGCGTCTCCGCGCCCGTGGCCTCGTAGTGCGTGGTGATGAACAGGTGATCCTGGAGGTTGCGGCCGACGCCCGGACGGTCCGCGCGGACGTCGATCCCGTGCGCCTTGAGGTGGTCGGTGGGGCCGATCCCCGAGAGCATCAGCAGTTGTGCGGAGTTGATCGTGCCCGCCGAGAGCACGACCTCCTCGGCGGCCGCCACCGCCCGCCGCTCGCCGTCGGTCTCGTACTCGACCCCGACGACAGTGTCGCCATCGAACCGGAGACCGGTCACCTGTGCCCCCGTCCGCGCGTCGAGATTCGACCGCTCGACGAGCGCGGGTTTGAGGTAGGCCGCCGCCGCGCTGTGGCGCTGGCCGTCCTTTTGGGTCACCTGGAAGAGGCCAACGCCTTCCTGCCGCTCGCCGTTGAAGTCGTGGTTGCGCTGGTGGCCGACTTCGGCGGCGGCGTCCACGAAGACCCGCGAGAGGTCGTACGGCGACTCGAGGTCGGTGACGTTCAACGGACCGCCGACCCCGTGGTACTCGTTTCGCCGGTGCTGATTGTTCTCGCTCCGCTTGAAGTACGGGAGGAGGTCGTCGTAGCTCCACCCTTCGTTGCCCATCGCCGCCCACCCGTCGAAGTCCGCGGGATGCCCCCGGATGTGGATCATCGCGTTGATCGAACTGGATCCCCCGAGGACCTTCCCGCGTGGCCAGAAGAGTTCCCGGCCGTGCAGTTCCTCCTGGGGCTCGGTGTAGTACTCCCAGTCGACGTCGGTCTTGAACAGCTGTCCGACCTCGCTGGGCACGTGGATCGAGCGCTCGTGATCCGGCTTGCCCGCTTCGAGCACCAACACGCTCCTGTCTGGGGCTGCGGACAACCGCGTGGCGACTGCACAGCCTGCCGTCCCCGCACCGACGACTACGTAATCGTAGGACTCGCTTGGCTCCGTCATAGATTGACACTGATTAGCAACTCGCACTATATCTTTCGGTCGGCGGCGGACACGCCCCCGCGACGACCGCGTCGTTTCACCCGAGGCTTTAATTTCTACATCGACTATCATCGACAATGGCAGTCGAAGACGAGTTCTACGATCCGCCCGGGTTGGAGACGTCGGCAGCGGCACTGTCGACAGACCGCCCAGACGACGAGCGCTACGCGGCCCTGGCGGCGGACCTCCGGGACCGAGTGGCCGGTGACGTCCAGTTCGACGAGTACGCACAGGTCCTCTACGCGACGGACGGCAGCATCTACCAGGCCCGGCCCGCGGGCGTGGTACTGCCGACGCGGATCGAGGACGTCCAAGCGACCGTCGAGATCGCCCGATCGTACGATGTCCCGATCCTCCCGCGCGGCACCGGCTCCTCGCTGGCGGGGCAGACGGTCGGCAACGGCTGCGTCGTCATCGACTTCACGAAGTATCTGGACGACATCGTCGAGGTCGACGCCGACGCGAAGCGGGCGACGGTCCAGCCGGGGGTCGTTCAGGACCACCTCGACGACCGGCTCGCCCGCGACGGACTGCAGTTCGCGCCCGACCCCGCCTCCTCGAACCGCGCGACCATCGGCGGCGGCATCGGCAACAACTCCACCGGCGCGCATTCGGTCCGCTACGGGATCACTGACGCCTACACCGAGGAACTACGGGTCGTCCTCGCGGACGGCTCGCTGATCCACACCCGCGAGGTCGTCCTCGACAGCGACGAGTACGACGCCATCGTCGCGAAGGACGACGCGGAGGCGCGAATCTATCAGACTGTCCGCGACCTCGTCGAGACTCACAAGGACGAAATCGAGGCGCGCTACCCCAACCTCAAGCGCTCGGTGTCGGGCTACAACCTCCAGAAGGTCATCTACGAGAACGACGCGGGCGAGACGGTGATCAATCTCTCGAAGCTGTTCGTCGGGAGCGAGGGCACGCTGGGCGTGATCGTCGAGGCGACCGTCTCGCTCGTGACCAAGCCCGAGGAGACCGCGCTGGCGCTCTACTGCTTCGACGACCTCGTCGACGCGATGGAGGCGGTCCCCGAGGCCCTCGAGTTCCCGGTCAGCGCGGTGGAGTTGATGGACGACGAAGTGTTCCGACTGGCCCGCGAATCAGAGGGGTACGCCGAGTACGCCGAACCGATCCCCGACGGCACGACGGCGGCGCTGATGCTCGAGTGGGACGACGAACTCGTCGCCGACTTTTCGGCTGCCATCGACGACACGAACGCGCACTTCGTCGAGTCGGGTGCCGCGTTCGACGTCCTCGAAGCGTACTCGGAGTCGGACCAAGATCGGCTGTGGAAGCTCCGCAAGGCGGCGATTCCACTCCTGATGAGTCTGGATGGCGACCCCAAGCCATACCCGTTCATCGAGGACGCGACGGTGCCGCCCGAAGAGCTCGCCGAGTACGTCGGGAAGTTCGAGGACGTCCTCGACGCGCACGGTACCTCGGCGGCGTACTTCGCGCACGCCGGCGTCGGCACGCTGCACATCAGACCGATCCTCAACCTCAAAGCGAACGAGGGCATCGAGAAGATGCACTCCATCGCCGACGACGTGACAGACCTCGTCGTCGAGCACCACGGCGCGTTCTCCGGGGAGCACGGCGACGGGATGGCCCGGACGGAGTTCAACCCCAAGATGTACGGTGAGGACCTCTGGGGGGCGTTCAAGCAACTGAAGACGGCGTTCGACCCCGAGTGGCTGTTGAACCCCGGGAACGTGGTCTATCGATCGGATTCGAGCGACCCCGGGCCGGAGGCCGACCGCGGCGTCGGCGCGGATATGCGCGACAACCTCCGGTACGGTCCGGAGTACCAGTCGATCGAACCGCAGTCCGAACTCGATTTCGAAGACGAGGGCGGGTTCTCCGAACTCGTCGAACTGTGCAATGGGTGCGGGACGTGCCGCCAGACCGACTCCGACGTGATGTGTCCGACGTACCGCGCCTCGAAGGAGGAACTCCAGACGACCCGCGGTCGGGCGAATATGCTCCGAGCCGCCATCTCGGGCGAACTCGGCGAGGACGAAATCCACTCCGAGCGGTTCCAGCGCGAGGTGCTGGACCTCTGTGTCGGCTGTAAAGGCTGCAAGAGCGACTGCCCCACCGGCGTCGACCTGGCGAAACTGAAGGCGGAAGCAAAGCACCAGTACCACGAGGAGAAGGGCGCTAGCCTCCGTTCGCGACTGTTCGGAAACATCGATGCGCTCTCGGCGCTCGGCAGCCGACTCGCCCCGCTCTCCAATCTCGCGTCGAGCGTCCCCGGCAGTCGCCGCCTGCTGGAGCGCGTCTTCGGGATCGCTCCCGAGCGCGAACTGCCGACGTTCCGCAGCGAGTCGTTCGAGGCGTGGTTCGACCGCCGCGGCGGCGCGGCCGTCCCCGCCGACGAGGCAGACGGGAAGGTGCTGTTGTTCCCCGACACCTACACCAACTACACGTACCCGGAGGCCGGCAAGGCCGCGGTCGACGTGTTGGAGGCCGCGAACGTCCACGTTCGGGTGCCAGACGACCTCGAACCGAGCGGGCGCGCCGCCTTCTCAACCGGCCTGCTGGACGAGGCCACGTCGCGGGCCCGCCACAACGTCGAGGCGCTGCGTCCGTTCGTCGACGACGGCTGGCACGTCGCGTTCATCGAGCCCTCTGACGCCGTGATGTTCCAAGACGAGTACCTGGACCTCCTCGACGGCCCGGACGTCGAGGCCGTGGCGGCCGCCGCCTACGGGGTGATGGAGTACCTCGACCTGACGCGGGCCGACGACCGCCTCGACGTCGACGCCCCGGCGGAATCGCTGACCTACCACGGTCACTGCAACCAGAAGGCGACCAACAAGGACCACCACGCGGTCGGCGTCCTCCGGCGATCGGGGTACGACGTCGACCCGCTCGACTCGGGATGCTGCGGGATGGCCGGCAGTTTCGGCTACGAGGCCGAGCACTACGACATCTCGCAGGCCATCGGTCGGATCCTGTTCAGACAGGTCGAACAGAGCGACGGCGAGGTCGTCACCGCCCCGGGGGCGTCGTGTCGCTCCCAACTCGGTGACCGCCCCGGAGAGTCACAGCCACCGCATCCGATCGAGAAGGTCGCCGAGGCGCTCGACGACTGACCGGCGAGCGCGGCGGTGAGGTCGTCGACAACGGTTCGAGAAATCAGCACGGACGACCGACGCGGGCGGTTCCCGCTCGACTTACGGCTCGTAGCCCTGGTTCCGCAGCGCGTCTTCGAGTGCGTACAGGACCAGTTCGATGTTGCTGGTGCGCGCGGAGTACCCCATACAGCCGATCCGAATGATCTCGCCTTCGAGGTCGCCCAGGCCGCTCGCGACTTCGAGGTTGTGATCGGCCTGCATATCGCTGAGCAGCGCTGACTCGTCGATCCCGTCGGGGATGCGCACCGCGTTCAGCGACGGGAGCCAGTACTCGTCCTCGGGGTTCAATTCGAGGCCGAGCGCTTCGAGGCCCTGCTTGAGTTGGGTCGCCATCGCCTCGTGGCGCTCCCAGCGCGCTTCGAGGCCTTCCTCGGCGACCAACTGGAGCGCCTCACGGAGCGCGTAGATGTTCGTGATCGGGGCCGTGTGGTGATACGAGCGGTCGTCGCCCCAGTAGCCTTCCAGCAGGGAGAGATCGAGGTACCACGACCGGACTTCGGTGTCGCGGTTCAGGACCTTCTCCATCGTCCGATCGTTGAGCGTGAGCGGACTCGCGCCCGGGGGACACGAGAGGCACTTCTGTGCACCGGAGTAGGCGACGTCGATGTCCCACTCGTCGACGCGGAACTCGACGCCGCCCAGCGACGTGACCGAGTCGGCGATGACGTACGCGCCGTGCTCGTGTGCGATATCGGTCAGTTCCGGGACGTTCGGCTGGAGCGCCCCCGTGCTCGTTTCGGCGTGGACGAACCCGAAGATGTCGGGGTCGTGCTGGTGGAACGCGTCCTCGACGACAGCGGGCTTGAGCGGTTCCCCCCACGGCGCGTCGACGTACGCGACCTCCCCACCGGCGCGCTCGGCCATCGAGGCCATCCGCCCACCGAAGTAGCCGTTCGTCGGCACGAGGACGGTGTCGCCCGGTTCGACGACGTTCGCGAACGCGGCCTCCATCGCGGCCGAACCTGTCCCGCTCACGGGAATGGCCCACTGATTCTCGGTCTGGAAGACGTACCGCAGAAGGTCCTGTACCTCGTTCATAATCTCGATGAACGAGTCGTCGAGGTGCCCGACGAGCGGGGCACTCATCACGCGGAGCACGCGCGGATGGACTTCGCTCGGGCCGGGGCCCATCAGCGTTCGATCCTCGGGAGTCAGCGGTTCCGTCTCCGGTGGTGTCAGCATACATTCGCGCAATGAGCACGGCAAAATAAAACCGTAGGATCCGGAACGCTCGGGTGTGGCAGCGATCCCCACGGCCACGAACCACGGTTCGCTCGAACCCGAACCGCCTGAACGAACGCCTCAGTTCGTCCTCAATAGGCTAGGTCCCGGCAGTCATCGACGGCTATAGAAATACAAAAATATCACAATATCAACTGCGGTCGAACAGCGCTACGACCCGGAGTCCGGGCGGAGATCGACCCTCGTTCTGTGCGTCTCCCATCGCGATTTGCGGGGCCCGATCGACGGAGTCGAAATAGTCCCGTGATTCTAATCGGGGTAGATACGTCGAAATAGCGGCTCGTTCGACGAACGATCTACGAAAATATAGATCAAATATCTTATCATCAAGCCGAGGATTTCCGACGTCGATCGGGACGTTTCCGGTCGAAAAGACCGGTGACGAGCAGTGTACGCCGGCGTAGTATATTGTAGTAGATTCACAATAATATCGGCACAAAACTGGCCTGCAGTCCGTTTCGCTTATCGCCAGTCACGGGCTGGTGGACGACGCGTCACCGGGTCGCTCAGTCCCGGCCTGCCGCGAGCTGTCCGCCCCCGTCGATCTCGAGCACCGTCCCCGTCATATACGCGGATAGCTCCGAGGCGAGAAAGAGGACGCCGTTGGCCTGGTCCTCGACGTGCCCCAGCCGCCCGAGCGGGATGCGGGAGGTGTACTCCTCGTGCCACGCCTCGTCGATGTCCTCCTCCAGCATCGGTGTGAGCGTGCCGCCCGGGCAAACGGCGTTGACGCGGACGTCGGGCGCGAGGTCCCGTGCGGCGTGCTTGGTGAACCCGATGACGCCCCACTTGGCGGCGGTGTAGTGGATCCCGCCGTTGACGCTGACGTTCCGGCCGGCCATCGAGGAGATGTTCACGATCCGGCCCTCGCCGCGTTCTCGCATCCCGGGCATCACCGCCTGCGTACAGTTGTACGTCCCCGTGAGGTTCAGGTCGATCGCGTCCTCCCACGCGTCGCGTTCGAGGTCCTGTAGCGCCTGGCCGCCCGCCCCGCCGGCGTTGTTGACGAGGATCTCGACCGAGCCGAAGGACTCCTCGGTCGCCGCGACCATCGCCTCCACGTCGTCCGGGTCGGTGACGTCACAGGTCACTGCCTCGGTGGTGGCGCCGTCGGCCGCGAGTTCGTCGGCGGCGGTGGCGACTTCGTCCGACTGGATGTCCGCGAGTACCACGTTCGCTCCGGCCTCGCCCAAGCGCGACGCGATCCCGCGACCGATCCCCTGTGCGGCGCCGGTGACGATAGCGGTCTCGCCGTCCATATCGATCGGAATCATATTCGAGTACTCTGTCAGTCACCGGTTAAAAGTACGGTCGACGTGCTCGGCCGACCAGTGCTTCGATTTGGCGGCCGTCGGCCGCGCGGCGTGGCGGTCGCCTGGTCAGTCCTCCGCTGAGTGGCACTCGCACTCGCCGTAGTTGTCGCCCCCGCCACCCGGTTCTACGTCCTCCCGTTCGACGATGATGCGGACGAGCGACTCGTCGATGTCGTCGACCTCCGGATCGTTGATTTCGATCGGGTTCTCCGAGGGGTCGCGGATGTACCACTGCTCCGTGCCTGTCGGCAAGTAGCACACCGGCGAGGTGACCGTCGACGGCGTCGTGTCCCGTTCGGTCGGTGAACTGTTCGGGTTCGACGCGCTGCCCCGATCAGTCCCGTCCGCGGATCAGATCGGCGCCCTTCTCCGCGACCGCGATCGTCGGTGCGTTAGTGTTCCCGCTCGTGATCTCGGGCATAATCGACGCGTCCACGACGCGGAGGTCGTTGAGGCCGTGGACGCGGAGTTCGTCGTCGACGACGGCCATCTCGTCGTCGCCCATCTTGCACGTCCCGACGGGGTGGTAGTTCGTCTGCGCCGTTTCACGGATGTGCTCCCGGAGGTCTTCGTCGTGCTCGACCGGAGCCTCGGGCCAGACTTCCTCACCGCGGTACTCGTCGAGAGCGCTCGCGTGGCCGATCTCGCGGGCTCGCTTGAGCCCCTCGACGAGCGTGTCGAGATCTTCTTCTTCCGCCAGGAAATTCGGGTCGATGCGCGGATCGTCGAAGGGATCATCCGAGGCGAGCGTGATCTCGCCGGTGCTCTCCGGGTGAAGCAGCACCGCGCTGGGCGTCATCCCCCGGCCGTCGGGGTTGTCGAAGCCGTGCCGCATGAAGTACACTCGGGCGAGGAAGTACTGCATGTCGGGCCTGGCGAGGTCGGGACTGATCCGTTCGAATCCCGTGACCTGACAGAGGACTTCGCCGTCCTGGATCTCGGGATCGGCCTCCAACTCGTAGGAGGCGGACGCGACAAGGTGATCCTGGAGGTTCTTTCCGACGCCGGGGAGGTCGTGTTTGACCTCGATCCCGTGCGCTGCGAGTTCGTCGGCCGGGCCGATGCCCGACAGCAGGAGCAGTTTCACCGTGTCGACTGCGCCGGCCGAGAGGACGACTTCTTCGGCGGCCTCGACGCTGTGTGCGGATCCCTCCTGCAGGTACGTGACGCCCGTGGCCGTGTCGCCGTCGAACTTGATCTGGGTGACCTGCGCGCCGGTCTGTGCGGTCAGGTTCTCCCGGTCGAGGACCGGATGGAGGTACGAGACGGCCGTACTCTGCCGCGTCCCGTCTTCGACGGTGAGGTGGATGGGCCCCATCCCCTCCTGTTTACCGGCGTTGACGTCCTCGTTGCGGTCGAAGCCCACCTCGACGGCGGCGTCGATCAGCGCCTCGGTGACTTCGCCGTACGGGTCCTCCCGCTCGACCCGCAGGGGACCGCCAGCCCCGTGGTACTCGGTCTCACCGCCCTCGAAATCCTCCATCCGCTTGAAGTACTTCAGCATCTCCTCGTAGCCCCAGCCGTCGTTGCCGAGGTCCGCCCACTCGTCGAAGTCCCGCGGATTCCCGCGGACGTACATCATCGCGTTGATCGCCGAGGAGCCACCGAGGGTCTTGCCGCGGGCGTAGTACTCCTCGCGACCGTTGAGCCCTTCCTGCGGGACCGTCCAGTAGTCCCAGTCGACTTCCGACCGCATCAGTTGGGGGAACGCCGTCGGGTTGTGAATCTCCGGTCTCTCGTCCGGCTTGCCGGCCTCGAGAAGCAGCACGTCGTTGTCCTCGGCTTCTGACAGCCGATTCGCGAGGACACAACCCGCCGATCCCGCGCCGACGATCACGTAGTCGTAGGTGCTCGTCATAAGACACCGTAACGCAGCATACCATACATAATGAATTTTGTCAGTGTTATTTGAGTGATGGAACGCCCCACCGGGCGAGGTCGGCGGTCCTGGCGCGGCAGCGACCCCTCGATGTCGTAGCTCCCACGCCCGGCAAACTGTTTGCGCTCCTCATCCGACTCCTGACGGCTGTGAGGAGCGACTGGACGTCGATCCGCTGGTGTCAGTCCAAACGCTTGATTACTACGCAAACAAGTCAATAGAAAACATACACTCCTATGGAGGAAACAAAAAGTACCAGAGTAATCGAATAGATTATCAGTGAGATCTGTCTCTTTAGGGGCAGAATAGCCTTAGATAAATATAACGTCACAATAAGGTAATTTATCTATAATATATTCAAATTTGACTAATCAAGTCTGAGCTTCGACCGACTACGGCTGCACCCGCAGCAGTCCGGACGGCCGCCGGCCGACCGTCGTCTCACTGCGGTTTCGCGACCCCCGGGTGCAGTCGCGGGCGTTAATTCGCTGTAGGTGCAGGGGCCCGTATGAGCTTCATCGCGGAGTACACGATCGACTCTCCGATGTTGAAAGATACCCACGAGGCCGTCCCGGAGATGCGCTTCGAGATGGAGGACCTCCAGTTGCTCGAGGGCACCCAGCCGAAGTACGTGTTCTGGGCGACGGGCGGGGATTTCGACCGTCTCGAAACGGTACTGGGGGAAGACCCCTACGTCATCAGCTTCTCGCATCTCACGACGGTCGGTCAGCGACGCCTCTACCGACTCAACTTCACCCAGGAGGCCAAGGAGATGATGACCTACCCGGAGGCCTCCCGGTTCGACATCGTCTTCCTCGGGGCGACCTCGACGACGGAAGGCGTCCACTTCCGCACGCAGGTCCCGACTCGCGACGCCCTCTCGGAGTTCCGGCGCACTTGCGAGGCCAAGGGGCTGTCGTTCAGTCTCGATCGGATCTACCAGGAGGGCGACGACGCCGCCGATCAGTACGGACTGACCGATCGACAGCGAGAGGCGCTCGTGTTGGCGCACGAACGGGGATACTACGGCCCCGACCGCGAGGTCTCACTGGCTGAACTCGCGGCCGAACTCGACATCTCCCGACAGGCGTTCGCCGACCGGCTCCGTCGCGGGTTGGAGAAGCTCCTCGGCAACACCGTGGCGGGTGATTAAAGACTTGCATTATCAATGGGTATGCTGATGCACCTGAGTCTCAATCGATAAACAATGATCGTGTACAACCGGCAACCCCCACTCGACTTCGACCGACGATGAGCAACTCACCGCAGGCCGACAACGTCGAGAGCGGCCCTCGTCCCGGTCTCCCGACGGCGATGATCCACAAGAAGATTCTCGACGCCGCGCGGAACGATCCGGGTGCGTCGCTGACGGAGATCTCGAACGTCGTGTCGGGTGCCTCCGTGGAACTCGTCGAGCGCGTTCTGGAGAACTACGGCGACCCGGCGGAGCGACACGTCGGCGAAACACCGGACCGAGACGCCGACGCGGAACCGACGGACTCGGATGCCGAGGACCGGTCCGCGTCGCCCGACACCGACGCGTCGGACTCCACAGCGCCGTCCGACGACGCCGACACGACACCGGCGGATCCGGTGCCATCGGCCGAACCCGAACCGGAATCGGTCACGGACGCGCAGCACGAGGTACCCGACGTGGCAGCCCTCACCGAGACGGAACTGGAGACGCTGACGGCCGTCGCCGAGCACCCTCAGGCCACCCAGCGCGAGCTGGCGGACGTCCTCGGGGTGAGTTGTGCGACCGTGAACCGCCGCGTCAGCGCCGTCGAGGGGCTCTGTTGGGCGGACCGCCAGTCCTTCGTCGAGTCGCTCTTCGCTGACCGCGACCTCCCGGCATCGGACGGCGCAGCGACCGACATCGATGAGAACGGACCATCCACCGAGAGCGACGGGACTGGAGCGTCCGACGACACGTGCCGATCCGACCCGCCGCTCGACGACCCCGAACTCGTCCGGAAGGTGATTCACGCCTGTCTCGAATCTGACCGCATCAGCGACGACGAGGAACTCGCGGTCATCGGCGCGTTCGTCGATCGCTGCTGAATCGGCAGCGCCGTTCCGCGCGAGTGGGCCCGCGACGGTGGTGTCCCGCGCTGTTTCATATCCGTAACGCCGTTTCGGCGCGCTCGCACACGGATAAAGCACGGAAAGCTTATTATCGCTACCTCGCCGTCGGTGGCTGTATGAAGTTAGGACGATTCGTCGTCGACACGCACGTTCACCCACAGCGCCACGCCGTCCAGTTCGACGAGAACGACGAGGACGCAGAGTACGCCCGGCTCGGGGAACTGATGCACACCGCCACCCCGGCCGACGAGGCGACCGACGACGATCCGGTCGTCGTCTACGACAACTCCGAGCGGCTCGTCTACGATATGGACAGCTACGGGGTCGATATGTGTCTCCTCCTCCCCGCCTTCGGGATGACCAACGAGATCAATATGAAAATTATGGACGAGCATCCCGACCGGTTCGTCTCCTGTGCATACCCCGTCCAGACGAAGAAGGCCGCGCTGCGCGGAGAGGAAGAGTGGTCGACCGAGCGCGCCGCTGCCGAACTCGACGAGGTGCTCGAACACGACGGGATGGTCGGTATCGGCGAGTTCATGCCGTCGGACCCGACGCTCGAAGAGCGGATGACCTGGCGCGAGCGCAAGAAGGAGATCCGCCAGTACTTCGACGTCGCCGCCAAGCACGACGTCCCGATCCGGTGGCATCCCGGCGCGGCTTCGGGCTACCAGGCCGGCGGACTCCGCGAACAGGACAAACTCCCCGACTGGCGGGATCCGCTCAACGCGACCGACATCCTCGCGGAGTACCCCGACGTCGACCTCGTCTTCGAGCACGGCGGCATCCAGGGCCACTGGAAGTACAACGTCGAGCGGGCCTGTCTGGTGGCCGAACAGCACGACAACGTCTATCTGGAAGTCGGTCTGTGGTGGGACGACATCCTCAACCGACCGATGAACGACCCCGACATCGGCCCCGATCAACTGATGTGGGGCACCGACTGGGGCGCGTCGATGGTCGCGAACTCCCACGATCCACAGAGCCCGAACGACTTCCCGTCGATCCGCTGGGAGCAGTACAGCAGCAAGGGCCTCCCGGCGCACCAGCCCGACTACTGGGGCACGTCGCTCCGGATGCTCAACAAGTATGCGATGGACCACGGCGTCCCGCAGGACGAACTCAACAAGATCCTCGGCGGGAACTTCTGTGAGGTGTACGACATCGAGCCGCCGCACAAGCGCCTGTTCCCCCAGTTCCTCGAGCAGTAGGATGCAGCGAATCCACAACGAACTGCCGGCGCTGAAGGATCTCTCGGCGCACAACGCGAAAAAGAGCGCGAACGCAATCGCCTTCGAGGACGCCACCGAATCGGTGACGTGGGGCGAGTTCGACGAGCGGAGTAAGCGCGTCGCGGACCTGTTCAGCGACTACGTCAGCAAGGGCGACCGGATCGCCTTCTACAGCAAACCGTCCGTCCAGCACGCGGTGCTGTTCAACGGGGCGCTGAAGGCGGGTGCCGTGACGACGAACCTGCATCGACGTATCGCTCCCGAGGCGTTCCGGTACGCCATCGACCAGACGAAGCCGAAGGTCATCGTCGTCGACGGCGACATCGCCGATTCGTTTGCGGCGAGCGTGAGCGAAGACGTGCTCGCCCCCGTTTCGACCGTGTTCACGACGGGAGACGCAGAACGCGCCTACGAGCGGCCGCTGGCTCCGGCCCTCGCGGATGCGACGCCGACAGAGCCAGACGTGCTCGCCGAGGAAGACGACATCGTGACCGTCGCGTGGACGTCGGGCAGCACGGGCCGTCCGAAGGGGTGGTGTCACACGAACCGCACGATGTTCCTGAAGGGACGAGAGCTGGCCACGCGGTCCGGCTACTCCCGGAACGACAAGCAGCTCGTGGTCAATCGGCCCTCGTTTCTCATCTGGACGAGCTTCCTGACGCGGTCGCTGCTCGGCTGTGAGGCGACGTACTATATGGCCGACTGGGACCCCGAGCGCTGGCTCGACGTCGTCGAGGAGCGCGGGATCACCCGCGCGGTGCTCGTCCCGACGATGTGGAAGGAAGTGCTCGACAGCGATCCCGACGCCTACGACCTCAGTTCGCTGTCGAGTATCGCCTCGACGGGCGAGAAACTGAACCCCGAAACCCTGCGCCGGCTCCGCTCGGAGATCTGCGGGAACGTCACCCAGTCCTACGGGTCGACGGAGATCCACTCGACGATCCTCTACAACAACGAACTCACCGAGGAGCGGATCGAGAGCGTCGGCAAGCCTCAGGCGGGCACCCAAGTCCGGATCGTCGACCCCAACGGCTCGATCGACGACGAACGCCCGCCGAACGAGTACGGCGAGATCGCGGTCAAGAGCTACCAGTCGCCGCCGTGGATGTGGGGCGACGACGAGCGCGCGGCCGCCGCCTTCGAGGACGGCTGGTGGCGTTCGGGCGACCGGGGACGGCTCGACGAGGAGGGCTTCCTCTACATCGAGGGCCGCATCGACTTCCAGATCAAATCGCGCGGCGTGAAGATCACCCCCGAGAGCATCGAGGAGGCGCTCGAGAACCACGACGAAGTGGTCAACGCGGCCGTGGTCGGCGTCGAGGACCCCGAGTACGGGCAGAAGGTCACCGCCATCGTCGAGCGGGCGTCTGACGCGCTGTCGGCGGAGGACCTCGACGCGTGGATGCTCGAGAGCGACCGCGTCGCCGACCACGAGCGGCCGCGGACGTACGAGTTCGTCGACGCCATCGATCGGACACCGAGCGGAAAGCTCGACCGACAGAGCACGAAAGACCGGCTGGGGCTGGACTGACTCGCCTCGGCGTCAGGGGGCCTCGACGACGATCACTCGCAGGTCGTTGACGTTCGTGGTCGTCGCGCCCGTCTCGACGAGGGCGTCTCGGGCGTCGAGGTACGCCGTCGCGTCGTTGTCGGCGAGCGCCGCCCGCGCCCGACGCTCGTCGGCGACCGTCCGCGAGGAGACGAGCGCACCGGCCGCCGAGGCGTTGCCGTCGATGCCGTCGGTGTCCATGCTGACGACTGTCACCCGCGCGCGCTCGTCGTCCTGCGCCGTCTCTCCGCCTTCGTCACCACTCCGAACCTCCCCGGACCGTGCCAATTCGAGCGCCGCGCTCAGAGCGAACTCCTGGTTCGGTCCGCCCGTTCCGTCGCCGCGGATCGTCACGGTCGTCTCGCCGCCCGAGAGGAGTACCGCCGGCGGTTCGATCGGCGTCCCGGTCGCCGCGGCCGACTCCGCGATCCCCACGAGGGCTTTCGCCGCTTCCCTGGCCTCGCCGCGGATCCGCGACCCGAGCCGCAGCGGTTCGAACCCGCGGTACTGTGCCGTCTCGGCGGCCGCCGACAGCGCCGTATCGTTGCTGGCGATGACGGACGTGCGGACGGTCTCGAACGCCGGATCGGATGGGCCGGGCGTCTCCGGGTAGTCGCCGTCGACCCCACCACGGAGCCGGCGCTCGACGCGGTCCGGCGCGTCGATGCCGTACTCCTCGAGGACGGCCACCGCGTCCGCGTAGGTGGTCCCGTCGGCGACGAGCGGCCCGCTGGCAATCACGCTGCGATCGTCGCCGGCGACGTCGCTGAAGAGCAGTCCGGCCACGGTCGCGTCACCGAAGCGCTCGGCGAGTCGGCCGCCCTTGATCGCCGAGAGGTGCTTCCGGACCGCGTTGATCTCGTGGATCGTCGCGCCGGCATCGAGCAGTGACTCGGTGAGTTGCTGGAGGTCCTCGAGCCCGACCGGATCAGCGGGTACCGCCAGTAGCGCGCTCCCGCCGCCGGTGATCGGGGCGAGCACGAGATCCTCGGCACCGGCCTCCGCGGCCAACTCCAGCAGCCTGCGGGTGCTCTCGACTCCCTCCGCAGTCGGGACCGGGTGACCCCCGGGCGCGGTCCTCACGACGTCGGTGTCGACGGGGTTGTCGGTCACGACGAGGCCGTCGTCGATCCGATCACCCAGCACGTCTTCGATCGCTGCGGCCGCGTGCCCCGCGGCGTTCCCGCCACCGACGACCAACACGCGCTCGTATCGGCTCAGGTCGTACTCGTCGTCGGCGATCCGGAGCCACTCGCCCGACGACTCCACTGCGGCATCGACGACGCGGCGCGGCGTCGCGGCGTCGATCCCGGCTTCGACGCATTCGAGCGCGAGTTCCTCGGCGTCCGTCGTCGCGAGCGACTCGCGATTCCGTATCATCGGTCCGTACGTCGCCCCGGCGGATATAAACTCCCACGGCGCGGTGTGGGTTCGGAACGGCCGTTTCGGACGGAACGGCCACTCCGGCCGGAACGTACGTTCGGGACGCCCGGCCGGAACGTACGTTTATACCCGCACCGGAACCACTGTGGGTATGGAACGCGATTCGCTGTCGGTGCCCGAGACGGTCGTTCGCGACGCGACCGGCGACCAGGCGCTGCCCGAGATGGGCGTCCTCGAGCAGGTGTGGGAGACCGATCCGATCGACCCGGCCGACCTCGACGCGGCGACGCGCGAGGCGGTCGAGTCGCTCGACTGGTCCGGCGTCCCCGACGGCGGCGAGGTCGCCGTCGGCGCGGGGAGTCGCGGCATCGCCAACCTCTCGACGATCGTCGCCGGCGTCGTCGCCGCTGTGCGGGACCTGGGCTACGAGCCGTTCGTCTTTCCCGCGATGGGGAGCCACGGCGGCGCGACGGGTGAGGGCCAGCGAGCGAAACTCGCAGCGCTGGGTGTCACCGAGTCGAGCGTCGGCTGTGAGATCCGGTCGAGTATGGACGTCGTCGAGATCGGACGCACCGACGAGCGCGACGTCGCCGTCGTGGCCGACGCGAACGCCGCGGGTGCGGACGCGATCCTCCCGGTCAACCGCGTCAAGCCGCACACCGACTTCGACGGACGAGTCGAGAGCGGGCTCTCGAAGATGCTCGTGATCGGAATGGGCAAGCAGCGCGGCGCGAAGATCGCCCACGACTGGGCCGTCGACTGGAGCCTCCGGGAGATGATCCCCGAGATCACCGAGCGACTCCTCGCCGAGCTCCCGGTCGTCGGCGGCGTCGCGATCGTCGAGGACCAGCACGACGACACGGGGATAATCGAGGGGATCAGACCCGAGGGGTTCCTTGACCGCGAAGCCGAACTTCTCGAGACGGCCTACGAACTGATGCCCACGCTGCCGTTCGACGAACTCGACGCCGTCGTCATCGACCGGATGGGCAAGGACGTCAGCGGGCAGGGGATGGACACGAACGTGATCGGCCGCCGGCCGTTCGCGATCAACGAACCCGCCCCGGAGACGCCCGACATCAAGCGGATCTTCACCCGCGGCCTCACCGAGACGACTCACGGCAACGCGATGGGGATGGGCTCCGCCGACGTCGTCCACGAGGACGTCCTCACGGGACTCGAACCCGACAAGACGCTGATCAACGCCATCACGGCCAGCACCGTCCGCGGGGTGCGGCTCCCGCCGGTCGTCGAGACCGACCGGGCCGGCCTGCTCGTCGCGCTCTCGACCGGCGGCGTCGTCAGCCCCGAGGACGCCCGCGTCCTGCGGGTGACGGACACGATGCGCCTCGATCGGATGTACGCCTCGCCCGCTCTCCTCGCGGAAGCCCGCGAACGCGACGACCTCCGGGTCGCAGCCGAGGCCACCCCTATCGAGTTCGAAGACGGGCAGTTCGTGGCACCGACTCCCCACGAGTCCTGAATCCTCTCTCGGCGTCGAACTATCTGAAAGCAATCAATTATCGAGATAGTACAATATCGCTATCTTCTGAGCGAAACAGATTTACAGCGGATGTCGGGGTTCGTAGAAACAACTCTAAAAGTACATATTACATAAGATAACTTATCTATAGCATACTGTTACAGAAATAAGATATTTCTTCTTCTCGGCTCACTGCACGTCCGAACTGGTCGCCCGCGAGAGGAGCGTCACCGCGACGGCTCCCAGGCCGATCGCCAGTGCTGTGAGGACGGCGACGCCCGGGACCACGGCGTTCAACGTGCCCTCGAACACCGACGTCTCCACGACGGTCATCACGTCGCGGTCGAGCATCAGCGCTCGCGCCGCATCCACGCCGTACGTGACGGGGTTCAGTGCGGCGAAGGTCTGGATCCAGGGCGGCAACACCGACAGCGGAAGGAACGCGCTGGAGAGGAATAGGAGGGGGAACTGCAGCAGGTTCGCGCCGATGATCGTCGATTCCTGATCGCGCGTGACGACCGCCAGCACGTTCGAGAAGGCCACGAACCACAGCGAGAACAGCACCCCGACCGCGACGATCCCGGCGGCACCGACGACTCCGGTCGCGATTTCGGCCCCGAGGAGGACGCCGAGTCCGAGGATGATCGATACCTGGACGGCGATCCGGAACACCTCGGCGGCGGTCTTCCCCGCGAACACGGCCGCCCGGTTCATCGGCGAGACGAGCACCTTCTCGAACATCCCGTTCTCGATGTCGTTCACGAGGCCGACGCCGGAGGTGACCGCGGCGGCCAGCGCCACCTGGATCGCGATCGCCGGAACGAGATACGTCTCGTAGGAAATCCCCGGAATCCCGCGGTTGACGGCGTCGCCCGCGACGGTGCCGAACACCTCGGTGAAGAGAAACAGGAAGATGATCGGTTGGACGAGCGAGATGACCAGAACGAACGGGTTGCGGACGGCCTTGCGGTTCCAGCGCTTGAAGTTGACCCAGACGTCCCCGAGGAACGTGTTCGTAGAGCGCTCGACGGACGGGCCGACACCGCCGCCGACCGCTCGATCCTCGCGCGCGCTCACGACCCGCCCTCCTCGTCGGGCGTCTCCTCGTCGAGTGGCTCGCCGGTGATCGCGAGGAAGACGTCGTCGAGCGTCGGTTCCCGGACGTTGAACCCGGTGACCGTGACGCCCGCGTCCCTGAGGGCGACGAGCAAGTCAGTGCCGTGCTGGCGGGCCGACCGCGCGGTCACGCTGATGCCCTCGTCGGTCGTCTCGACGGTCGCATCGGCGAAGGGCTCGAAGTCGCGCGCGATTGCCGCGGTCTCGGCGTGGGCGTCGCCGGCGACGTCGATATCCAGCACCTCGCCGCCGACCTCCCGTTTCAGTTCGGCGGGCGTCCCCTCGATGACGATCTCCCCGTCGAGGATGACCGCCAGACGGTCACAGAGCTGGTCGGCCTCTTCGAGGTACTGCGTCGTCAGGAAGATCGTCGTCCCCTCGTCGTTGATCCGACGGAAGTACTCCCACAGGCGGTTGCGCGCCTTCGGATCGAGGCCGGTCGTGGGCTCGTCGAGGAAGACCAGCGGCGGCTCGTGGACGAGTGCCGTCGCGGCGTCCAGTCGCTTTTTCATCCCGCCGGAGAACTCCTCTGCCTCCTTGTCGGCGACGTCGACGAGGTCGACCAGATCGAGCAACTCGTCGGTTCGGTCGGCCCGTTCGCCCCGCGGAACGCCGTAGGCCTCACAGGCGAAGCGGACGTTCTCGCGAGCGGTGAGTTCCGGATCGATGCTCGTCTCCTGGGGCATATAGCCGATCGACGACCGCACCTTTCGCCCCTCGGTGCGGGCGTCGAAGCCGTTGACCCGGACCTCGCCCGCCGTCGGCGACAGCAACGTCGCGAGCACCTTGATCGTCGTCGTCTTGCCCGCGCCGTTCGGCCCCAAGAAGCCGAAGAACTCCCCGCGGGGAATCGACATCTCGACGCCGCTGACCGCCTCGGTTCCGTCGCCGTACGTCAGTTCCAATCCGTCGACGTCGATCGCACGCGGAGCGTCCCGCTGAGCTGTCGTCGTCCGCTGCGTCTCGTCTGCATCGGCTGCCGCTGCCGACGGGTCGCTGGCCGGCGTCTCCGAGTGTCGTGACACGTTCACCCGTAGCGGCGGCGGCGGTATATGTGTACGACCTCGGGGGTGGGTATCCACGGGTGCGACACATCGCGAGAGAGAAGGGGCCACGCCGTCGCCAGGGCTCGAACCTGGGACCACCTCGTTAACAGCGAGGTGCTCTACCAACTGAGCTACGACGGCTCACTGCGTGCACACGTTCGTAGACCGAGGTACTATGATAAGGATTTCGTTTTCACCGCACGGTGACGGGCCACACCGGCCTCTCCCCCCCTCGGCCGCCGGACCGACACCCTTTCGCCGCCGCCCCGCGAAGCCGCGACAACGATGGCCGACGCCGAGGACCGCCGCCGGGTGATCGAGACCGTTCGCGATCGCGTCACGCCCGACGCCGCCGAGCGCGCGGCGATGCGGGACGCGGTGGCGGCGCTCACCGCGCGGGTCGAGGCCGAACTCGACTCGCTGTCCGTGGACGCCGACATCGTCCAGGTCGGCTCGACCGCCCGGGGCACGTGGCTCGCGGGCGACCGCGACATCGATCTGTTCGTCCGCTTCCCGCCCTCGATCGAACGCGACACCTTGGAGCGCTACGGCCTCGAGATCGGGAACGCCGTCCTGCCGGACGGCCACGAGGAGTACGCCGAGCACCCCTACGTCACTGGCGAGTTCGAGGGCTTCGACGTCGACCTCGTGCCCTGTTACGACGTCGACGACGGGGCGTCGCTCCAGTCGGCGGTCGACCGGACGCCGCACCACAACGCCTACCTCCGGGAGCGGATCGACGACGACCTCGCAAGCGAGGTCCGCGTGTTCAAGCAGTTTCTCAAGGGGATCGGCGCCTACGGCAGCGACCTCAGAACGCGGGGGTTCTCGGGCTACCTCGCCGAACTGCTCGTCCTCGAAGCCGGCGGGTTCGAGGCCCTCCTCGAATCGGCCGCCGACTGGCACCCGCCCGTCGCGTTCGATCCCGAAGCCCACGGGAGCACCGACCACGACGACCCGCTTGTGGTGGTCGATCCCACCGACGCGGACCGGAACGTCGCCGCGGTCTGCGCGGCCGAGAACGTTGCTCGCCTCCAGCACTACGCACGGGCGTTCCTCGACGCGCCGAGTGAGGGGTTGTTCGAGCCGCGATCGCCAGAACCGCTGGACGCCGACGCCGTGCGGGCGCACATCGAGCGCCGCGGTACGGTCCCCGTCGCGATCGTGTTCGACGCTCCCGACCTCGTCGACGACCAGCTCTATCCCCAACTCGAGAAGTCGCTGTCGGGCGTCCGCGATGCGCTCGACCGACGCGGCTTCGGACCGATCCGCGCGACGACGTTCGCCGACGACCGGGCCGTCCTGTTCGTCGAACTGGCCCACCGTTCGCTGCCGGCGATCGAGCGCCACGACGGCCCGCCTGTCCACGTCCGGCAGCACGCCGAAGGCTTCTTCGAGGCCTACGCCGGGCAGGCCGACGATGCGGAAACGGCACCGTACGGGCCGTTCCTCGCAGGCGACCGGTACGTCGTCGAGCGCCAGCGCGACTTCACCGACGCGGTCGACTTTCTGGAGTCCGAGGAACTGTTCGGGGTCGGTCTCGGCGCACAGATCGAGACCGCACTGGAAGACGACTATGCGGTCTTGGTCGGCGAGGAGGTTGCCGAGCTTGCGCCGGCGTTCGGCTCCTCGCTCGCGACGTATTTCGACCCTCGACCCTGAACGGACGAGACGCAGTTATTTAGCCGTCGCCTGCATTGGAGGATGCGATGGGATCGGAGACCGAGACGCAACTCGAGCGGACGCTCGGCCTGACAGAGGCATTGATGATCGGTATCGGGACGATGGTCGGCGCCGGCATCTTCGTCCTCCCGGGCGCGGCGGCGGCGCTATCTGGTCCCGCATCGGCCATCGCGTTCGTCCTCGCGGGCGGGATCGCGATGCTGACCGCACTGTCGGCCAGCGAACTGGCGACGGCGATGCCGGCTTCCGGCGGGCCCTATCACTTCATCAACAAGGGGCTCGGCCCCCTCTTCGGATCGATCGCCGGCCTCGGTAACTGGCTCGGGCTGGCGTTCGCCACGGCGTTCTACGCCGTCGGCTTCGGGAACTACGTCGATCCGCTGATGGCGAGCCTGGAGTTGAACCTCGGCATCGTCGCTGCGGTCCCTCTCTCGGGGCCACAGATCGGCGGCCTCGCCGCCGCCGCCGCGTTCATCGTGGTCAACTACCTCAGCACGGACGGGACCGGGGATCTCCAGAACGTCATCGTCATCGTCCTGCTCGTCATTCTGGGGGCGTTCATCGCGCTGGGGGCGACGCAGGCCCGGCCGGCGGAACTACTGCCGTTCTTCCCGCAGGGGTCCGGTCCGGGTTCGATTCTCCCGACGACCGCGCTGGTGTTCGTCTCGTATCTGGGGTTCGCTCAGGTGGCCACGGTCGCCGGTGAAATCAAAGCCCCCGGCAAGAACCTCCCGCGGGCGATGGTCGGCGGCGTCCTGCTGGTGACGCTCATCTACGCGGCGTCGATCCTCATCCTGCTCGGCGTCGTCCCGCTCGATCAGGTCGCAGGCGAGGGGACGGCGATCGCGATCGGCGCGGAGGCGATCTTCGGCGGCTTCGGGATCGGACTCATCGGCGTCGGGCTGCTGACGTTCGGTGGGCTGCTGGCGACAGCGTCGTCGGCTAACGCGTCGGTCCTGTCGGCCTCTCGGATCAACTACGCAATGGGTCGAGACGGCCTGATGGACAAGCGACTCTCGAAGATCCACGACCGATTCAACACGCCGTACCGCTCGATCGCGCTGACCGGGGGGCTCATTCTGCTCTTCATCGTCGCCGGGCAGGTCAACGCGCTGGCGAAGGCCGGGAGCGTGCTCCACCTGCTCGTCTACGGGCTGTTGAACGTCTCGCTCATCGTGATGCGCGAGACCGAGGCGATGGGCTACGATCCGGAGTTCGAGTTGCCCGGCTACCCGGTCGTCCCGGCGCTCGGCGCGCTGCTGTCGTTCGCCCTCATCGGATTCATGGATCTGCAACAGATCCTGCTCGCGGGCACGCTCGTCGTTGCCGGGATCGTCTGGTACTTCGTCTACGTCCGCAAGCGCGTCGAAGACACCAGTGCGCTGGCGCAATACCGCTCACCGCCAGCCGTCGAGGTTGAGGTCGCGGTCGATTTCGACGTCGGCCCGGACGACATCCCGGCGGAGGACATCCCGGCGGACGACAGCACGACGGCCGGCCACGGGGGTGGTGCTAATGACTGATTCCGCGGCGGCGGCACCTTCGATCTCGCACAGGCTGACGACTGCGACCGACGGAGGATCCGACGTATGATCGAAAATCCGACACTGCTCGTCCCGGTAGACGTATCGGCGCAAGAGGATCCGTCGCTGGATCTCATCGAGGTGCTACGGCCGCTCCGGGTCGTCGTCCTCGGGTACTACCCCGTCCCGGACCAGACGGCCCCGCAGCAGATCCGCGACGAGTACGAACAGGAAGCGAAAGACGACCTGGAGACTATCGTTCAGCAGTTCGCCGGCAGCGACGCCGACGTCCAATCGGTGCTCGTGTTCACTCGCGACAGCGCGCAGTCGATCGACCGCGTCGCCAACGAGTACGACTGCGATTCGGTACTCGTCTCCGGAGTCACCGGCGAGATCGCGCGCGTCCTGGTCTCGCTGAAAGACGAACAGAATATGTTCCGCGTTCTGGGCGTCGTCGAGTCCCTGATGGCGTCCAACGATCTCGAAGTGACGCTCTACCACGCCGAGAGTATCGAAAAGGGGAGTGCCAAGTCGGAACTGTACCTCCGCGGGGCGACCGACTGGCTGACCGAACGGGGCCTCGACCGCGAGGCCATCTCCTGGGAGGAACCGACCGCCGAGACTCAGGAGAGCGCGCTGCTCGACCTGGCTGAATCGCACGACCTCGTCGTGACGGGCGAGTACGAACCCGATATTCGCGAGCGCGTCGTCGGCACGGTTCCGGACCGCATCCACGACCGTACCGGACGTCCGGTGGTCGTCGTCCGCAAGGAGCGATCCGTATGAGTGACACTGCCCTCACGGTGCTGGTTCCGGTCGACGTCTCGTCGGAGGAGCGCCCGGACCCGGACCTCCTGGACTTGCTCCGGCCGGCGAGGATCGTCCTGGTCGGTTGGTACCCCGTTCCCGATCAGGTCACCCCGGAGCAGATGCGAGACGAGTACGAGTCCGACGCGGTCGAGCGCATCGAGGACGTCGCCGCAGACTTCCCCGCTGAGACCGACGTCGAGACGCTCGTGGTGTTCACGCCCGACCGCTCGACGACCATCGACCGCGTCGCCGACGACTACCACGCGGCGGTCGTCGTCGTTCCCCGGGACGTGCGCCCCGTCGAACGGGTGCTGGTGCCCATCCGCGGCGACGCGAACATCGACCGCATCCTCGCTGTCGTCGGGACGCTCTTAGAAGAGAGCGAGGCGACGGTGACGCTGTTTCACGCCGTCCCGTCCGGCGACGAAGACGTCTCGGTCGGGCGCACGCTGCTCGACGGCGCGGTCGATCATCTGGTCGACGCGGGTGTCGCCGCCGACCGCGTCGATACCGCGGTCGTCGAGAGCGAGTCGCCCGCAGACGACATCATCGACGCCGCGGCGAACCACGACGTCCTCGTCATCGGCGAGACCGAGCCGTCGCTGATCGAGCACATCCTCGGCGACGTGCCGACGCGGGTGGTCCAGAACGTCGATCGCCCGGTGCTGGTCGTTCGCAACACCGACTCCAGCGATTCGGAGTGACGCGGTTCCGCGACGGCTCAGGACGTGTATCGATCGCGGGGTGCGTACGCTGCCGGGACGGATCCCCTCGTCAACTCACCCGTCGATGTCGTGCGCCTCGCGGACGTCCTCGACGAGTCGTTCGGTTTGCGCTTCTGGATCGTCGTCTGGCTCCATCGCCTCCCGCCCGTCGAACGTCTCGTGGACGATCGCGACGCCCTCAGAGAGCGTGTCGAGTCCGTAGCCGCCTTCGAGCACGAACGCGAGGCCCGCGTCGACGTCGTCGGCGAGCGAGCGAACGCGGTCGGTCAGGAGCGCGTACCCCTCCGTCGAGACGCGCATCCGCGAAATGGGATCGTGGCGGTGCGCGTCGAACCCGGCGCTGACGATGAAGAGATCAGGATCGTAGCGCTCGACCACCGGTCGGAGGAGTTCCTCGACGACCAGCAGATAGTCCGCGTCGCCGGCCCCGGCTGCGAGGGGCACGTTCAGCGTCGAGCCCTCGCCGTCGCCGAGGCCGGTCTCGTCGACCTCGCCGGTTCCGGGGTAGAGCCCCTCCTCGTGGAGCGACGCGTAGAGGACGTCGCCCTGCTCGTAGAAGATGTCCTGTGTGCCGTTGCCGTGGTGGACGTCCCAGTCGAAGATGACCGCCCGGTCGACGTCGGCCTCGGGGTCGTCGAGGAGCGTCTGGGCGGCGACGGCCGCGTTGTTGATGAAACAGAACCCCATCGCGTCGTCCGCGACGGCGTGATGCCCTGGCGGCCGGCCGATCGAAAACGGCGTGTCCCGACCGTCGGCTCCCGAGACTGCCGCCTCGGCGGCCCACTGCGCGAGACCCGCAGAGGTGAGTGCGGCGTCCCAGGTGTCTCCGGAGGCGACGGTGTCGGGATCCCAGTTGCCGCCGCCGTCCTCGCAGAACTCGCGGATCTCCGCGACGTAGTCGTCTTCGTGGACGGACGCGACCGACTCGTCGGTCGCAGCGTCGGCCTCGACGTACTCGACGCCGTGACGCTTCGCGAGCGCGCGCTTGATCGCCCGGAGTCGATCGGCCGTCTCGGGGTGGCGCTCACCGGTGTCGTGTGCGAGACAGGTCTCGCTGTAGCCGAACTGCATCGCTACTCGAAGAGCGCGAAGTACGTCTCGATGTCTTCGGCCTGGACCGTCCGCCGGTCCGCGTGTCGGGCGAGCGTCGCGGCCGCGCTCGCGACGTTATCGGCGTAGTCCTCGAGGATATCCGCCAGTGCGATTCTGGCGTCCATCGAGACGCGGAAGCGGTCGTCGATCTTCAGGCGGGCGATACGGTCGATCGGTGCGATCGGCAGTTCGAGGTCGCGTCGGCTCACGACCTGTTGGACGTCGAAGTCCTCGGCCATCAGCGTCTTGCGACCGTCGGCAGCCGCTCGTTCGGCGGCGTCGACGGCGAGCGTCGCCCCGTGTTCTTGAACGCGGCGAGCGAGCTCCTCTGCAGCCCCAGAGCTGACCCGGAGGTCGCCGGCTCTCCGTCGGATGATATCGTCCACGGGGGCGAACGGCAACTCGACACTCATTACCACTATATCCTGTTCGACCGGCGTATAATCCTTTCCGTAGCGCTACTGTGAGGCCCGCTGCCTCCGCGAACGCCCAGGCACCCGTTCAGCCGAGGCGATCGGCGCCGCTCAGTTCGCCCGCTCGACGTCGGTGGCGCTGATGGTTCCGTCGTCGACAGGCCCGCTGACGGTCACTTCCTCGCCCAGCCGCAGCGACTCGTCGGTCTCGACGCTCCGGGTCTCGGTCCCGTCGTCGAGGACGACCGGACTGCCCGCCTGAACGACGGTGCCCGTGAACGTCTCCGTGGCCGGTTCCCCGTCGGTGCCCTCGTGCTCTGCGCGCTCTGTCACCGCTGCGGCCGCGCTCCCGCCGGATCTGGCACTCCCGTCCGCGCCCGACCCCTCGGCGCTCGATTTCGCTCCGGCGTCTTCGGGGTCGTCCCCGTCCGCGAACGCACCCAGTCCGGTCGACTGGGCGTCGCCGGTGCTCGCTTCGCCGCCAGCGTCCGGCCCGCCGGCGGGCGCGTCGTCCATCACGCTGACCGCCGATTGCCACCCGGCGGAGGCCTCGAGGTCGTCCTGCCAGCCGTCTTGGATCTCGGCGTCGGTGACGACGACGTAGTCCGCGAGGTCGACGTCGAGATCGGCCTTGTCGCCCCACAGCGCGACCCGGATGTCCCCCGTCTCGTCTTTGATCCTGACGTTTCTGACCTGTCCCTCGGAGCCGTCGTCGCGGTCGAACGTCCGCTTGGGGTCGGTCTCGATGACGCCGCCGGCGATGTCGGCGGTCTCGCCCAGTTCGAGCGCTCCGATGTCGGTCGTCTCGGGAACGTACTCGACGTCTTCGTCCACCGCGTCGACCGCGCCTCGGTTCCCGACGTGGAGTTCGAGGGTCCCGTCTCGCTCGCGGACGTAGCCGTCGACGACCTCGACGGACTCGCCGGACTCGAACTCGGTCGCGAGATCGGCCTTCTCGTCCCACAGCGTCACCCGGATCCGGCCGGTCGGATCGCCGAGCGTCAGGTTCGACACGCGGCCCTCGGAGCCGTCGTCGCGGTCGAACGTCCGCACGCTGTCGGTGCTGAGGACGCGCCCGACGAGGTTCACGTCCGAGAGTCCGAGCGCGAGATCCTCGACCCGGTAGGTGTCTTGGGTGTCCACGTCGACCTCGGCGTCCGGCGCGGGTTCGACCTTGTCGACGTCGACCTCGACGCCGTTGTAGCCGTCTTTCGGGCGGCCGGCGACCCGGAGCACTTGTCCGGCCTCCAGGCGCTCGACAGCGTCTTCGGCCATATCGTCCCACATCGCGATCCGGATGCGCCCCGACTCGTCGGCGACCTCGACGTTCACGACCCGTCCGTCGTCGTCCTCGCCGTCGCGGTCGAACGTCCGCAGTTCCCCGATCTGCATCACCTTCGCGAGGAACTTCACGTCGTCCATCCCCGGCGCGATGTCGGCGATTCCCTCGACTTCCTCGTCGCGGAGTTCGTGGGCGATGAGCATCGCGGCGGTCTCCTCGTCGGCGAGGCCCCCCATCTGTTCGACTTTGTCCTCGACGGCGGCCTCGAACTCCTCGAAGTCCACGTCGGTCTCGAGGTCCTCGTACACCTCCTCGATGGCGCCCATCTACGCGACACCCCCCCGGTGACCCGCGGGTGCGAATGAGAACCCGGCGGGTCGAGCGAATACGGCCACAGGCATATCCACAGCCAAGGCAGGCCGCCGCTTAAGCGTTGTCTTGTCGCTGGTCGCGCTGTCTACGATACGGGCGGTCTCACCCCGCTGTCCGGCGGTTCGGCCCTCAGTTCGTCGTCGAGACACGACGGCTGTGGTCCCGTCCTCGGATATGAACCTCCGGCTTCCAGTCACCGCGTCACGTCTACGACGACGCGTCGCCCCTCCACGTCGTCGTGGACGACTTCGAGTCCAGTCAGTGTCGCGCCCCCGGTGTCGACTCGGGCCTGGTAACCGAGGTTCACGAGCGCCTCGGTGCAGGCCTCGTCATCCTCGCGCTCTTCGATGCTGGCCACGGTGACGGTCGCCACGTCGGTTTCGGCATCGAGGGTCACGTCCCGCAACCGCGGGACCGTGCACCCGTTCTTGCCGACGACACAGCCACGGACCGTGGCCGATCCGGTTCCGAGATCGACTGTCGCCTCACCGGGATTCGGGCACTCCTCGCGCGGGATGAGGCTCCCGCTCACGAGACCCGCGGTCTCGTCCGTCTCGTCGGTCGTATCGGTCGTCGTCGGGGCGTCTGTCGCGTCTGCCCCGCTGCCGGAACTCCCGGTACACCCGGCCAGTATCGAGGTGAGTCCGACGGCGACGCCCGTGAGGACCGCTCGGCGGCGCATATGTATGCCGACGACGCTCGTACAAAAAGCGCTACCGGAGGCTCAAACACCCCCTTGTGCTTCGGGTCCCGTGCGTGTCGGTGTCGCGGCCTGTCCGCATCGTAACCCTGATAAGTGAACCCGCAGTACGGGAGAGTGAGTCCTGATAGGGTAGTGGACTATCCTCTTGGCTTGCGGAGCCAGGGACCGGAGTTCAAATCTCCGTCAGGACGTTTCTGCGAGACGCTACACGACGAGCGCAGCGAGGAGTCTACGTCTCGCAGAACGCCAAAGAGGAGATTTGAGCAGCGAGCGACTGGCAGGAGCGAGTGAGTTCAAATCTCCGTCAGGACGCTCACTTCATTCGAGAACTGACTCGCCAGCCGTTGCTGACGAGTCAGTCCACACATTCCGTTCACGTCTCGACGGGCCCACGCTCGCGCTGCTCGCGTGGACTCCGTCAGGACTCGATCACGGCTCTCCAGC
This sequence comes from Halobellus clavatus, assembly GCF_900107195.1. Classification (GTDB taxonomy): domain Archaea; phylum Halobacteriota; class Halobacteria; order Halobacteriales; family Haloferacaceae; genus Haloquadratum; species Haloquadratum clavatum. Next base: position 440,720 of record NZ_FNPB01000001.1, on the reverse strand, counting down.
CACCCACGATCCGAGTCTCCGGCGGCGACAAGCGGGAGAGCATACTTACTTCGTTCCACCGTAATGCCGGGTATGAGCGATGGCCCGTACCGTATCCCCAACGACGATGCGGTTACAGCCGACGCTATCCGGCCCAACGCTGACCTCCGCGACGCCGACCTCTCCGAGGCCGACCTGTTCCGTGCGACGCTCTCGGACGCGGACCTGAAACGCGCCGATCTCTCCGGAGCGGACCTCCGCGAGGCTCAGCTCTCGCGGGCGGACTTGCGGGACGCCGACCTCGCTGCAGCGACCCTCTTTGGGATTACCGTAGCAGGGCTCAATCTGCGTCGGACTGACCTCTCGGGGGCTGATCTTCGTGGTGCTGACCTCTCGGACGCAGACCTGTACGGTGCGGACCTTTCGCGGGCGGATCTCCGCGGGGCTGATCTCAGCGGGGCGGACCTACGAGAGGCTGTCCTCTCGGAGACACGTGTATCTGAAGCCGCTATCGCCCGTGCACGACTGTCTGAGGACTGATCGCCTCTCAGTTCGCTCAGTCGCCCCGAACACTATCCTGACTGGAAGGGATCTCTCGACCGAGTCACCGAGCAGCCCAACGCTCGACACAGCACCGGCTCAGCATCAAAAAAAAAGCAGTGTGTGAGTTCGCCGTCCAGACCGTCACTCGTCGCGCTCATCGTACCGCGGGGGAGCGTCGGCCTCCGCGTCGTCGCGGTGCCGAACCGACGGTTTCGTCCGGCCGCCGAGCCGTCGCGGTCCGGCGTCCTCTCGGCCGTCGGCCTCGGCGGCCCACGCCTCGTGGCACTCGGGGCAGTAGTTCCCCTGGTAGCCGGTCGGGCGGACGAACTCCGTACCGCAGTCGAGGCAGGTCACGTGCGAGCGGGTCATCGTCTCTGGGGCGGGGTGGGGGCACGGTCAGTCATTGGCTGTTCATCCGCATAGAGGGCCTGCACGCGGATAAGTCCGTCACCGCTCACACCGACGGGACGCCGGGTATTTACTTCCGCGTCGCCGACGAGCGTCCGTGCAGGGCGCCCTCCGAATCGGCACCGCCGCGTTCAACGCCGGCGACCACCGCGCCGCGCACGAGGCCTGGGAGGAGCCGTGGCTCGCGCTCGAATCCGGAACGGCTGACGAGCGCCTGCTCCACGGCCTCATCCAGTACGCCGCCGCGACGCATCACGCCCGACTGCGCAACTGGAGCGGCGCACGACGACTCGCCGCGAGTGCCGCGGCGTACCTTTCGGCCCTCGACGACGGATATCGGGAGATGAACGTCGCCGCTGTCCGGACGCACCTCCGCCGTCTCGCGGCCGACCCCGAATTCGCCGAGCGCCGCCGGCCGCTCTCGCTCCAGCACGACGGAGCCGCCCTCACCCCGGCAGATCTGTCGTTCGAGCAGCTCGCATCGGTCGCGACACTCCTCGCTGAGGAGTACGAGGCCTTCGATGCGACGGTCGTCGACGACGCGATCCGGTACGCGCGTGGCGAACTCGGCGACGACGACTCGCCACCGGAGGTAACCGCGACTCGCTCGCGCGGGTTCGTCGGGATGCTGTTCGACTTCGCCGACACCCGCGACGGGCGGGCAGTCGTCTACGATCGGCTCTCGAGGCACGTCGAGCGCCGGCGGAGTCGTGAGCGCGACGTCGACGGCCTGTTCGAGTGAGCACAGCGGACAAAACACTGATACGAATTCCGCTGCGTACGTCCAGTCGGCTATGGTGATCCAAGACGACATCAAAGACGCGCTCGACGAGGGTCGGAGTGAACTCGTTCGTGTTCTCGCCACGAACCGGGCCCTTCCGACCGTCGTGGCGGAATCGTCCGGCTCGGATCTCCTCGGATCCTCGACACCCACGTTCCGCATCGAGACGCCCGACGGAACGAGCGTCGCCGATCGACAGACGCGCTCGCAGGTCGTCGACGCGCTCGAACTCCGGTCGGAAGACGACTGCGAGGCCATACGGGAGGAAATTCGAGGACACGACGCCTGGGACGCGTGAACTACTCGGAGGCGTTCGAAGACGACCTCGTCGACCTCGAGCGCGCGGTCATCGAATCGGCCCGCAGCGATGGTGACGAGCCGGCGACGCCGGACGACCGCTATCTCATCGCTGCGCTCGATCACCTGTTGAACACCTACCCCGTCTCGGAGGCCCGACTCCTGGGGCACATCGAAGAGGTCCGGCGGATCTACGAGACGCGCCGAACCGAGAGCACCGCGAGCAAACACGTGGCGACGGTCCACGAGGCGTTCCTCGCCGAGGTGTGCGCGGACTACGACCCCACGTACTGACCTGACTCCGGCCGCCTCGTGGCGCAGGCGAGTCTCACTCGCACGTCAGACGCCTCACCGCTCGCCGTCGACGTGGTCGTCGCCGTCCCACTCGGCGGAGTTGTCCTGGGGATCGTAGCCGAGCGCCTCTCTCGCACCCTCGATCGAGTAGTACTTCCGGTCGTTGTCGGAGATGCCGTAGATCGTCTCGTAGTCGTAGTCGGCCAGGAGACACCGCTCGAAGAGGTGCGCGCAGTCGCGATACGAGAGCCACATCGCCTGCCCGCGCTCGTAGTCGATCGGCGGGTGACCCTCGGTGAGGTTCCCGATCCGGACGTTCACGACCGAGAGGCCGTGGTGATCGTGGTAGTATCGCCCGAGTACCTCGCCCGTGGCCTTGCTCACGCCGTAGAGGTTGGTCGGTCGCGGCGGCTCCGTCCCGTCGAGCCGGTAATCGTCGTCGGGGCGGTACAGGTCCGGGGTCCGCGACTCCGTCTCGTACGCGCCGACGGCGTGGTTCGAGGAGGCGAACGCGAACTTCTCGACGCCCGCCTCGACGGCGGCCTCGAACATCGTCTGCGTCCCGTCGATGTTGTTCTGGAGGACGCTGTCCCAGGGCGCTTCCGGACGCGGGTCGCCCGCCAGATGGACCACGGCCCGACAGCCGTCGATCGCCTCCCGGACGTCGTCCGCGTCGGTGACGTCCCCGATGTAGATGTCGTCCGCGTCGATACCCTCCGGGCGCTTCGACGACGACATCGGCGCGCGGTCCAGCAACCGCCACTCGTAGTCCGTCCCGATGTGCCGGAGGATGGCCTGCCCGACCCGTCCGACCGCCCCCGTCAGGAGAACCGGTTCGTCCATTCAGCCCACTCTCCGCACAGGGAGGCCAAGAAACGTCCGATTCGTCCCTGCAGTACGACAACACGACGCAGTCGGAGCCGCTCCGCGCATCCCTCGACAGAAACGTCCTTTGGCACTGCGGACGAGAGACGAGTATGCCGACTGACGCCGAGCGCGCGTGCTTCGAGGCCGGAATCAAGTTCGGATCGCTCTATCACCAGTTCGCGGGGACGCCCGTCAGCCCCGACAGCGCCGAGAGCCTGGGGCAGGCGATGGAGGAAGCGATCGAGAACCAACCCCACTGCGTCGACGTCACGGTCGACGTGCGGACCGATCGGATCGCCGACGAACTCGCCGCACAGTCGGCGGACTACACCGAACTCACGGGTCGGTTCCTGGACGTCGAGATGCGCATCCAGTACGCGGGCGTGACCGTCCGGACGGCGATGGAGATGGAGGACGACTACCCGTTGATGAAACTCCTCACCGTCGAGGAGTGAGGACCGACCCGTCGGTCTCGCGGGAATTTCACTTTCACTTTCGGGCGTGTTTTTAACCCCTCTGCCTCCGAATCAAGTTGTATGAGCAGTCAGAGCACGCTCGCGGACGACGACCTGTTCGGCGAGGCCGCCGCGGAGATGCGCGAAGAGGTGGAGGCCCACCTCGAGGACGCCGAAGCCGCGCTCCCAGATCCCGACGACGTGTGGGACGCCGACGCGGACAACGTCCTCGGCGTCCTCAACGCGCTCAAATCGACCCTCGACGTCGGCGACGCGGCCGAACACCTCCGCCAGGCGAAAAAGACGTTCATCGTCGGCCAGCGTGCCGAGGCGTTCGACGATCCGGAGTCGCTGGAAGCCCGACTCGAATCGGTCGAGGCGCTGCTCGGTTCGATCGAGGAGGCCGGCGACCTCGTCGGCGACCTCACCGGGACGATGCCCCAACTCCGGAGCCAACTCCAGGACGCCGCCGACGCGGCGGACGACGATTCGCCGACCGACGCGGACGCCGCGGAAGCCGACGCGGAGTCGTAAGCGATCCCAGACCCGCTGTTCACGCTCGGAGCGGGGCACGACGCCACCTCCGGCACCAGTCGCACCCTCGAATCGCGCGTGCGTTCACCCGACGACGCAGGGGCTTTTAACTATTCGACGACCGTACGCGCAAATCGATGAGTATCCTCGACACGATTCTGTCGTCGTTGCGATCGCTGATTGGCGGCGGGACCGACCAGTCGGAATCCTCCGCTGCGGCCGGCTCCCAGTCGACGGGAACCGTATCCGTCGAGCGTGAATCGGACGTCGACACGGACCGCTCGGCGGCCGACGCCTCGACCGAGGCGGCCGTCAAAGGCACCGACGACGCTGCTGTCGGCGATTCCGAGACGACGGCATCGGACGACGCCGCAGTGTCAGCCGATTCCGCGGCGTCCGACGACGCGGCCGCCGCCGGGAGCGACGCGTCGGCCTCCTCGGAGACGCTCGTCGACGAGGAAGCCGGGAAAGAGCCGGCTGAGGTCGTCGAGACCGCCGACGAGGGCGACGAGAGCGTCGACGACATCCCCGACGCCGACGATGCCGACGACGCCGAGACGAGAGACGACGCGGTCGCCGCCGGAAGCGACGCGTCGGCATCGACGGAGACGCTCGTCGACGAGGAAACCGGGAAAGAGCCCGGCGAGACCGTCGCGCAACCGGAGGCTCCCGAAACAGACGAAGCCGCCGACGAGTCCGACGAATCCGCTGAGGGCCCCGGCTCCGAGTCCGTCGAGACGGTCAAGGGAATCGGTCCGGCCTACGGCGAACGCCTCGCGGGCATCGGCATCGAGACGGTCGCCGACCTGGCGGCCGCCGACGCCGCCGACGTCTCCGAGGGAATCAACGTCTCAGAGTCGCGCGTCGGGACCTGGATCGAGCGCGCGAACGAGCAGTCCTGAGGCCACGGTTTCCACCATATGTCCGACCGTCAGTACCACGTCGACGGCGACCTCGTCCCCGTCGACGAGGCGACCGTGAGCGTCCGTGATCGGGGATTTATGTACGGCGACGCGGTCTTCGAGACGCTCCGGGCGTACGGCGGCGAGGTATTCCGCTGGGCGGCCCACGCCGAGCGCCTCGCCAACTCCGCAGCGGCGATTTCGCTCGATCACGGGCTCACGCACGACGAGTTACAGCGGCGGATCGCGGAGACGCTCCGCGCGAACGACCTCCGGGACGCCTACGTGAAACTCTCGATCACGCGCGGCGTCCAGCCGGGCAAACTCACGCCGGGGACCGACGTCGATCCGACTGTCGTGATCCAGGTGAAACCGCTTCCGCGCGGCGGCGTCGCGGCCGACCCGATCTGGGACGCCCCGGCGACGCTCCAGACGGTGAAGACGCGCCGGATTCCCGACGCCGCGCTCCCGTCTCGCGCGAAGACGCACAACTACCTCAACGGGATCCTCGCCCGTCTCGAACTCCGGGTCTCCGACGCCGACGAGGCAGTGATGCTCGACGGCGACGGGCACCTCGCCGAGGGCGCGACGAGCAACCTCTTCTTCGTCGACGGCGAGGCACTCTGTACCCCGAGTCTCGACGGCCCCGTCCTTCCGGGAATCACTCGCGAGGAGGTCATCGACATCGCCGGCGAGGAGGGGATTCCGGTCAACGAGGGCTCGTTCACGCTGGACGACCTCCGGGGCGCAGAAGAGGCGTTCGTCACGAACACGACCTGGGAGGTCCGTCCCGTGGAAAGCGTCGACGGGATCGACGTCGGGGGCGGTCCGCTCACGACGCTGTTTCAGCGCGTCTACGACGCACGTGTCGAACGCGAGTTCTACGACGGCGAACGGCTCTCCGACGACGGCGAGCGGGCCGGAGCCGCGGACGAGGACGACACCGCCTGAATCGGGAACGAGGGACCGAGACCTGCCCGTGGCGTCCGGCTCGAACCGTTACGCTTGAACCGCACTGGTCCTCAGCGCCGATATGGACGAGGATCGACGTATCGCCGCCGCCGATGCAGTCGCCGCCGACGAGACGTTCGTGTTCACCGCCGAGCGGGGGTTCGAGACCACCGAAGGGATTCTCACGCGAGACGACGACGGCGCGGTCGTCGCGTACACGAACTACTGCCCACACTGGCGGGACGTCCGCTTCGACAAAGGGTCGGGTGCGCTCGTCAGAAACGGCGAACTCGTCTGCGGGAAACACGGTGCGACGTTCGAGAAGACCGGCGGCCGCTGCAACTTCGGGCCTTGCGAAGGGGCCGTCCTCGATACCTTCGAGGTGACCGTCGAAGACGGGGCGGTGTACCTCACCGACGACGACTGGGACAGCGCCGAGCCGGGCCTCTCGGCGGAGCGCGACCTCTCCTCGGGTAGCCGGATCGACTTCTGACCGGCGGCAGGGGGCGGGTTCCGAGGCTGGACCGGCCTGAACGCGGCCTCGTCGCGACGGAGGCACCGGTTCGGACGGCGACGCCTCTCAGCGCCGTGGCGCGTTCCGCGACTGCCCGTCCGCCACCTGAACTACTGAAACCCGATGCCGGCGGTGGGATCGACGACCGTCGGATTCGATCCGAGCTGGCGCCGCAACTGTGCACGCTGGCCCCGCATCCACGATAAAAGTTAACACACTTCACCACATACGAGAGACGTGATGAGCAGTCGACGGTCCTTCGTCTGTCAGGAGTGCGGTTCCCGTGTGTCTCCCGGATCTTTCCGTGCGAGGTGTCCCGAGTGCGACGGCGAACTCGGCCCCGTCACGACAGCCACCGAATACGCCGAGTGAGATGGTCGCGGGCGACAACGGGGGCGCGGATTCGACGCCCGAGAAGGACGAGCGCCCCGACGCGGACGCGACGAGTCCGACTCGCATCAGGTCGCTGGCAGTGACGACCACTGACGTCGTGGACGCCCTGGAAGCGCGAGTCCGCCGACAGCGACGGATCGTCCTTCGGGTGACGCCGCCGTTCTCCGGGCGGATGCGAGCCAGAATCCACGATGCGGGCGTCGTCGACGAAGCCGATACCGAAGCGGGCGCCGACCACGACGCCGGCCATTCGGCTGCGAGTCCCCTCTCTCTCCCGCCGGAGCGATTCGTCGACGCGCCGCCGGCGTACCCGACTGTCGACGAGACGGAAGACGAACTGCGAGCGTCGGCGACGACGTACACCCGTGAGCGACACCAGAACCGGCACCGCGAAGCCGTCGAAGCGTGGCGCGAGGCGGTCCGCGAACGGCTGGTCGATTCGGTCACGATCCCGACCGAGACGGGGCCGCACACGATCACGGTATCGTACCTCTCCTAGCGAGCCGCCCCGGCCCCGGGCTTTAAGCGGCCCTGGAGAAAAGACCGTCCGACTATGTTCTCTGACCGTCGCACGCTGGCCACCGTCGCGCTCGCACTCCTGTTGCTGATGAGCGGTTGCCTGGGTTTCGTCACCGGCGACGAACCGCTCACGCTCACCGCCGAACCGGCCGCCGTCGCCGACTCGACCGCACAGGACGCGGGGTACACCACGAACGGAACGCAGCCACTCGCGTTCAACCGCACCGTCGAGGTCGCCGGCCAGGAGCGTCGCGTCGAAGCGACGAACTACGTCACGCCGTACACGAAGAGTATGGAGGTCGGAGCGCTCGGTGAGACCGACGTCGGCCTCTTCACCGTCGTCTCGACGCCCGCGGCCGACGTCGCCGGACAGACGCTCAACCCGATCGGACAGTTCTCCAACGAGCGGCTGGTCCAGTTCGTCCAGCAGCAGTACTCCGATCTGAACGACCTCGAGCGCGTCAGCGCACAGAACATCACCGTGCAGGGGACCGAGACGCGTGTGACGAAGTTCAGCGGCACGGCGACGATCCAGGGTCAGGAGATCGACGTGTACGTCCACGTGACGAAGTACCGCAACGGCGACGACTACATCCTCGGTGTGGGCGTGTACCCGCAGCGACTCGACGGTGAGGAGGAGCACGTCCTCGCGATGCTGCGCGCGATCGAGCACCCCGTCGAGGCGGAGTCCGTCTGAACGCCCGCGAGGCACGGCTCGCTTCGCTGGCCCGGGGCCCGCAGTGCGAACAACGCTTTTGTGTTCACTCGGTGAGTGTGCGGTATGCCACGAACCCGGCTCGTCGGGGTCGCGCTGACCGCCCTCGCCGTCGTCGGCTACGCGATCGGCATCGCCGCCCCGTATCCTGGCCGATCGAGTACGATCGTCGGCGTGATGGTCGGCGTGACGCTGTATGCGATCGGGTACGGCGGGGGTGAGTCGACGTGATCTCTGCGATCGTCTACGACGTTGGTCACGTCGAGCACTTCACGATCGACAGCGAGGCCGATCTCACCGCGGCCCGGGAGGCCCCCGGCACGACCTGGGTCCGGGTGAGTGCGCCCACGCTCGACGAACAGCGACAGATCGCCGACGCGTTCGGACTCCACCCGCTCGAACTGGAGGACATCCGCGACGACGTCCGACCGAAGACCGAGGAGTTCGACGGACACACGTTCGTCCTCGTGAAGACCGTCGCGTTAGAGCGCGGCGAGACGACCTTCGAGGAGGAGGTACGGACCCAGCCCGTTGGGCTCTTCGTCGGTGATGACTGGCTCGTGACGGTCTCAATCGAAGACGAGCGAATCCCAGCGGTCTCGGACGTCTGGCAGTCCGTCGAGAACCAGGAGGGCCGGACGCTGAAACAGGGGCCCGACTTCGCGGCGTACCGCGTGATCGACCGTGTCGTCTCGGAGTATTTCGCTCTCTTGGACACCGTCGGCGACACCATCGAAGAGATCGAGGAACTGATCCTCTCGACGCCCGACGAGACGCTCATTGAGGACCTCAACGCCGTCCGCCGAGATCTGCTCTCCTTCCGGAAGGTCGTCTGGCCGATGCGGGAAGCGGTCGGGACGCTCGCCCGCGGGGACGCCGAGGGCGTGCGCGAGACGACTGAGAAGTACTACCGCGACGTCTACGACCATCTGGTCGAGATCGTCGACCTCACTGAGACCTACCGCGACCTCACGCGGGGGACGCGAGACATCTACCTCAACGTGGTCTCTCAGTCGACAAACGAGGTGATGAAACGCCTCACAGTCGTCGCGACGATCTTCATCCCGCTGACCTTCGTCGTCGGCGTCTACGGGATGAACTTCGGGGACCACGCGACCAATCTTCCGGAACTGACGTGGCCCTACGCCTACCCCGCCGTCGTCGTCGGGATGGCGCTCGTCACCGGCATCCTGCTCGTCTACTTCAGGACCGAAGGGTGGATCTGATACCGACGGCCGGCCCCGTCCGCGGCCGCCGTCCCGCCGCGTCACGACCGCCGACGCTCGGTCCCCGTCCGACCGCTATATAGTCCTCTGTCCGGTACGTTCCGCCTTCGAGCGGTACGTCTCGAACGGAGCTATAAATATAAAAAATATTATGATTTATGGGTTCACCGACTCCCACTTCGGGTGATGGCCGGACGATCGGACACAGAACCCACTCGTGTATCGCGTCGGAAACTCATCGTCTCGTCGGGTGCGGCCGGCGTCACAGCGCTCGCCGGGTGCAGTTCCGGTGGCAGCGGAAACAACGAAATCGACGGCGACGGCGGCGACTCCGATACCGGAACGACTGTCGGCAGTACCGGGAGCAACACGGTGTCGATCGAGTTCTGGCACATCTTCGGTGGCGAACTCGGCTCGACGCTGGAGCAGTTCGCCACGGAGTTCTCAGAGCAGACCGACGGCGTGTCGGTGTCGGCGGTCAACAACGGCGGCTATCGGCAGAACCTCAATCAGTCCCTGCAGGCCTCCCGCGCCGGCGACCCGCCGGGAATCGCACAGATCTTCGAGATCGGGACGCGACTCGCACTCGACAGCGGAGCGTTCACCCCGGTCACACAGATCCTCCCCGAAGCGGAAATGAACCTCGACGACTTCCTCCCGTCGGTGCTCAACTACTACCGGATCGACGGCGAGCTGAACTCGATGCCGTTCAACTCCTCGAACACGATTATGCTCTACAACAAGACGGCGTTCGAGGAGGCGGGACTCGATCCCGAGAGCCCGCCGCGAAGCCTCTCGGGCGTCCGCGACGCCGCCCAGACGATCGTCGACGAGACCGATATGGAGCAGGGCATCACCTGGCCGAACCACACCTGGATGCAGATCGAACAGCAGTTCGCCAAGCAGGACCAGGTGCTCGTCAACAACGAGAACGGCCGTGCAGGCCGACCCGACTCGACGTTCTTCAACAGCGAAGCGGGGCGCAACATCTACACCTGGTGGCAGCAGATGGCCGAAGAGGGACTCTACCTGAATCCGGGCATCGAGGCCTGGAGTGAGGCGCGACAGGCGTTCCTCACCCAGAAGGTCCCGATGCTGTGGGACTCGACGTCGAACATCGTCTCGATGCAGGCCGGCGCACAGGAGAACGGCTTCGAACTCGGCTCGGCGTACCTGCCGACGCCCGACGGCGACAACACTGGCGTCGTCATCGGCGGGGGGTCGCTGTGGGTCCCGTCGGCGCTATCGGACGAAAAGAAGGATGCAGCGGGCCGGTTCCTCGCGTACCTCACCCAGACCGAACAACAGACGCGGTGGCACCGCAACAGCGGCTACTTCCCGGTCAGACAGAGCGCGATCGACCAGCTCCAATCCGACGGCTGGTTCGAGGAGAATCCCAACTTCAGCACGGCCTTCGAGCAGTTGCAGGATACCGAGGACACGCCCGCGACCCGCGGCGCCGTGATGGGCGTCTTCCCCGAGGCCCGCTCGATCAACGAGGAGGTCTCGGTCAGCATCATCAACGGCAACGTCGGTATCGAGGAGGGACTCTCACGGATGGACTCGCAAGTCGGCGACGCACTCGACAGTTACAGCGGGAACTACAGCGGCAACAGCGAATCCTGATCGCCCCGACCCTCTGCGTGCCTATGGCATCCCAACGCAAACTCTACGACTCCCGTCTGCAGGCCGCCCTACTGCTGTTGCCGACGTTCGTCGTTCTCACGGCGTTCCTGTACTATCCGGGACTGGCGACGTTCCGGCTCAGCCTCTATGAGACGCTGTTCCTCGGCCAGCAGACTGCCTGGAACGGGCTCGGGAACTTCGTCGCGCTCGCGACGTCGCCGGCGTACCGCAACAGCTTCGTGCTCTCGGTCGTCTTCGCGGCCGTCGTCGTTCTCGGGACGCTGCTCGTCTCGTTGCTGATCGGCTACCTCCTCTTCGACGTCGGGACGCGCTCTTCGCTGTATCTGGTCGCGGCCATCTGGCCGTACGCCCTGCCGCCGGCGGTGGCGGCGATCCTCCTGAGTTTCCTCTTACACCCCAACCTCGGCATCGTCACCCACTACCTCGAACTGGTGACGCCCTGGACGCTGGATTGGTTCAACGACGGCCCCCAGGCGCTCGCAGTGCTCGCCATCATCGCGGTCTGGAAGCAACTCGGGTACAACATCATCTTCGTCGTCGCGGCGCTGAACAACATCCCGCAGACGCTGACCGAGAACGCGCGACTCGACGGCGTCGGGCGACTCCGGATGCTCTGGCGAGTGTACGTGCCGCTGATCTCGCCGACGCTCCTGTTCTTAGTCGTGATGAACACGATCTACGCGTTCTTCTCGACGTTCCCGCTCGTCGACCTGCTGACCAGCGGCGGTCCCAGCGGGTGGACGAACCTCCTGATCTTCAAACTGTACCGCGACGCGTTCGAGTTCAGCAACCTCGGGTCGGCCTCGGCGCAGTCGGTCGTCCTGTTCGTGCTCGTCGCGGTGCTGATGTACGTCCAGATCAGGGTCACCGACGGATACGCTCAGTACGGAGCCTAAGATGGCCACGCAAACAGACACCTCGACGACGACCACGACCGAAACGCTTCGCCCCACCCGGTGGCTCCCCGAAGACCTCTGGGTCCACGCCGCGCTCGTCGGGTCGATCTTCCTGATGGCGATGCCGCTCCTCCTGGCGATGATTATGAGCACGCAGACGACCTCGGAGGTCTACGAGGTGACGAATCTCGGCATCGGGAGTCAGGGCCTCGCGAACTACTGGACCGCGCTGACGGAGTACAACTTTGCCACCTACCTGTTCAACTCGGCGGCGATGAGCCTCGTGATCGTCGTCGGGAAAGTGTCGCTGTCGCTGCTCGCGGCGCTGGCACTCGTCTACTACGAACTGCCCTACGAACGGGGAATCTTTATGTTCATTCTCCTCACGCTCCTGCTACCGGTCCCCGTTCGGATCGTGCCGCTGTTTCAGTTGCTGGCCGACCTCGGGTGGACGAACACGCTACTCGCGCTCACGGGGCCGTACATCGCCAGTGCGACGGCCGTGTTCCTCCTCCGACAGCACTTTATGTCGATCCCGGCGTCGCTCGTCGAGACTGCACGGCTCGATGGGGTCGGGCCGCTCCGATTCCTGTTCCGCGTGCTGATCCCGATGTCGCGCGGGATGATCGCCGGCGTCTGCGTGATCACGTACATCTACGCGTGGAACCAGTTCCTCTGGCCGCTCGTGGCTGTCACCGACAAGAGCAGCCAGGTGGTCCAGGTCGGGATCCGCTACATCCAGGGCTCCGCACAGGCGGGGCTGACCCGCTGGGGCCTGATTATGGCGGCCGCGATCATCGCATTGCTGCCGCCGCTTCTCGTCCTCGTTGCGTTGCACCGTCCCCTGCTGAAGACGTTCGCGATCCAACAGAAGTGACACTATGGCCGACATACAGCTCCGAGACCTGACGAAGCGATACACCGACGACGTTCTCGCGGTGGACGGGATCGATCTCCGGATTCACGACGGCGAGTTCCTCGTCTTAGTCGGTCCATCCGGCTGCGGGAAGTCGACGACGCTCCGGACGATCGCCGGCCTCGAAGACGCCACCGACGGGACGATCGAGATCGGTGACAGCGTCGTGAACGACGTCTCTCCGAAGAACCGGGAGATCGCGATGGTGTTCCAGAACTACGCGCTCTACCCGCATATGACCGCCGCGGAGAATATGTCGTTCGGGATGCGTTCGGTGAGCGACTTCTCGGCCGAGGAGATCGAACGGCGCGTCGCCGACGCCGCCGAGACGCTCGGTATCGAGGAGTTGCTCGAACGGAAGCCAAAAGAACTCTCCGGCGGCGAGCGCCAGCGCGTCGCCATCGGTCGAGCACTCGTCCGCGAACCGCAGGTGTTCCTGTTAGACGAACCGCTGTCGAACCTCGACGCGAAACTCCGGGTACAGATGCGCGCGGAACTGCTCAAACTGCACCGGCAACTCGAGACCACGACGGTCTACGTGACCCACGACCAGACGGAGGCGATGACGCTCGGCGACCGCGTCGCGGTACTGAACGACGGACAACTCCAGCAGGTCGCCTCGCCGCAGGAACTGTATGACTTCCCGGAAAACCGCTTCGTCGCCGAGTTCATCGGCGAACCGGCGATGAACGTCCTCCCGGTGGAACTGCGCGCGACCGGCCACGGGCTCACCGCCGCCCACGAAGGGTTCACCGTCGAACTCCCTGGGACGACCGATAGAGCGGCGCTCGGAGCCGACGATCGGACGGTCTCTTTCGGGGTCCGTCCGGAAGACATCGCGCTCGCGTCGTCGCTCCCCGACGGTGCAGCGACGTTCACGGCCGAAGTGACCGTGACCGAACCACTCGGCGAACAGTTGTTGCTGCACTGCCGCGTCGGCAGCGCAGAGATCCAGGTGAAAGTCGAACCCCGAAGCCAGGTCGCCGTCGGTGAGTCGGTGACGCTCGGATTCGATCGGGAGCGGCTCCACCTGTTCGCTGCCGATACTGGCGAGACGCTGTATCACTCGGCACGGCCGAAGGCCGACCCGAACGGTCGGGCGGAACAGTCGCACGAGCCCGCCAGTTCCGAAGGGCTCGCTCCCGAAGCCGAGCCAACGGGGTGAACAGATGGGCACGACCGACGGATCGCCGACCGAGGACGCGGTGACGGACGACCCTGCCGCCGGCGATGTCACGCTGATCGCCCACCGCGGCTGTGCCGCGCAGTATCCCGAGAACACGGTGCTGTCGGCGACCCGCGCCGCACCGCACGTCGAGATGATCGAGATCGACGTCCAGCGGTGCGGGTCGGGGGAACTCGTCGTCTTTCACGACGACGACCTCAACCGGCTGACGGACGCCTCCGGCCCGGTCACCGAGACGGACTGGGCGACGCTGCGGACGCTGACAGTCGGCGACTCCGGGGAGCCGATCCCGCAACTCGGGCCGTTCCTGGACGCCGTTCCCGACGACACCGCGGTCAACGTCGAACTCAAGCACGACGGGATGGCCGCCGAACTCGCCTCGACGGTCGAGAGGGTCGAAAACGACCTGCTGTTCTCGTCGTTCGACGTCGACGCGCTTCGCGAACTCCGAGCCCCGATTCCGACGGCGGAACTGGGATACCTCTTCTTCGACGAACCCGACCTCGCAGTGTCGATCGCGACGAATCTGGGCTGTGGGGCGGTTCATCCGGCGGCCCGTCTGGTCTTCAGTACCGACATCGTCGATGCGGCGCACGCCGCTGGCCTCGAAGTCAACGTCTGGACCATCGCCGACGCAGGCGTCGCGACAGACCTCGTCGCGGCCGGCGTCGACGGCCTGATCGTCGACCGGTGGGACCTGTTCGACACCGAGGAATAGGCCGCTCGGAGACGGGGGCCGATTCGCGACCTCGTGGCTCGTTTGCACGGCCGATTCTGTACGGAACGTATATATACGTACGAAACTCGCTCGACACCCGACAGCGATAGCGCGATACAGCCGCATATAGCGGTAAAGATCGTGTATGACGGCACTTTAGCCGAACAAAACGTTTAAATATGCGAGGTCCTTACACGTAGTAAGGTCAGTTCGGGCCGGGCTCTCTCTTTCTGCTCCCGGTTACGGACGAACCCCTCCCAGTTATGAGTGACACACGCACCCGAGACCACGTAGCAGAACGCACCGAATCCCAACCGGAGAACCAACAGACGGACGAGCGAGCCTCCGAGCAAACTGAGGACGAGCAACAGGTCTGTCCCGAGTGCAGCGGCCCGCTCATCAGCGACGAGGCCCGCGGCGAGACGGTCTGTGCGGACTGTGGGCTGGTCGTCGACGAGGACTCGATCGACCGTGGCCCCGAGTGGCGCGCCTTCGACAGCGCCGAGCGGGACCGCAAATCCCGCGTCGGCGCGCCGACGACGAACCTGATGCACGACAAGGGGCTGTCGACCAACATCGGTTGGCAGAACAAAGACGCCTACGGCAACTCCCTCTCGTCGCGGCAGCGAGAGCAGATGCAGCGGCTGCGGACCTGGAACGAGCGCTTCCGCACCCGCGACTCGAAGGAGCGAAACCTCAAGCAGGCGCTCGGGGAGATCGACCGGATGGCCTCGGCCCTCGGCCTCCCGGAGAACGTCCGCGAGACCGCCTCGGTCATCTACCGCCGCGCGCTCGACGAGGACCTGCTCCCCGGCCGCTCTATCGAGGGCGTCGCGACCGCGTCGCTGTACGCGGCCGCACGCCAGGCGGGGACCCCGCGCTCGCTCGACGAGATCGAGCGCGTCTCCCGCGTCGACAAGATGGAACTGACCCGGACGTACCGCTACGTCGTTCGCGAACTCAAACTGGAGGTCGAGCCCGCGGACCCCGAGCAGTACGTGCCGCGGTTTGCGTCCGATCTCGACCTCTCCGACGAGGCCGAGCGGACGGCTCGCGAACTGCTCCGGAAGGCCAAGCGCGCGGCCATCCACTCCGGGAAGTCGCCGGTCGGCCTCGCCGCGGCCGCGGTCTACGCGGCGGCGCTGCTCACCAACGAGAAGGTGACCCAGAGCGAGGTGAGCGAGGTGGCCGACGTCTCGGAAGTCACCATCCGGAACCGATACAAGGAACTGCTCGAAGTCGAAGATCCTGACGAGGCCGGCGCGGTCGCGTAACTCGGTTTTCTGGGAGGGGACCGAGCGGGTGCCGTCGTCCACTCACCAACCTTTATTGACGTACCGAGAGTCTGCTCGGCTATGGTCGAAGCGTTTGTGCGGCTACTGTGTCCTGAATGTGGCAAAGACTGGGAGGCGCAACCGACTGCGCTGCCCGGCCACCGCGAGAACTTCACGTGCTCCGCCTGTGGGGCGACCCGCCGGCTCGCGGAATTTATGCGGACTGAACGCGACCTCGACGCAGTCAAGCAGTTCGAGTAGCGACACCGCCGTTGTTTCTCGTGCGGATGCCTCTCTCACTGATTCGAGCGGACAGTTCGGAGAGCCGAAACGGTCTCAGAGATCCGGGACCGACGAGAGCGCGCCGCAGGCGTCGCACTTCAGAACGGTCGTTCCCCGCTCCTCGACGAGCCGCGTGTCCGGCGAAGCGCACTCGCTGCAGGTGACGAAGTCGTCGACGTAGGTCTCGAGCGCGCTTTCGACGCGCCGCTGTTTGAAATCGCCAGTGAATCGCGCGCGGCCGCGGTCGTCGATCTGCGCGCTCGTGCCGAGTTCAGACTGCATAAATCGGACCAGATGATCCGGGTCACGCGCGAGTCGGTCGTAGGTCGCCTCGAAGTTCTCCCAGACGGTGACGTTACCCTCGGGCCGGACGTCGGGATCCGGGACCTCGAACCGTTCGCCACCCTCCGCGATGTCCGGGGACTGCTCGAGTGCTCGATCGAGTTGGTCCTGGTAGTCCATATTCGAGGCAAGGGGATGCGTGATGTAAAGCGTTCATATACTCGCGAGCGCCCCGTGGGTAAACATCGCGGACGGCGTACATCCTTCATCATTGAAAACAGTAAATCGGCCGAATGCGGCCCTTTCGGCCCCGAATCGCACAGTAGTATGTTAACGAGACTCAGGATAATAATATATCCTTCCGGTCTCAAGCCTTGGTTGCTCATGAAGAAGCAGGAGCTCATCCACCTTCACGGCCTGCTTGCAGAGGTACATACCCAGGTCGAATCGTGGGAAGACGAAGAAGTCTCGCTCGAAGCATACAACGAACTCGGCGTCCGACCGACATCGATTCACAAGTCGAAGACAGATCACAAGGCTGCGGTTTTTAAACTGGTCAAAGGAATCACGTCCTCGATGGACGAAGTCGAACAGGACCGCGTCGCTGCCGCTGCCGACTGATTCCGACGGCTTCGCCACTTCTCTATCACTCTCTCTCGTCCGAGCGACAGCGCCGTCGACACCCCGTGCGGCCGCGCCCTCGCCGCCCGGCGCTGATCGTGTCTCTCCCGGCGCGCCGCCGGTCAGTCGTCGTCTCCGTTCGCGAGTAACTCCGCGCGATACGACGCGACGGCCCCGACGACAGCCTGCGCGTCCGACTCGGGGACGTCGTACGCGTCGAGACTGTCCTGCAGGTGCTCGACCGCGCGCTCGATGTGCGCTTCGGTGAACGGGACGTGGCTGTGTGCCTCTTCGACGGGGGCCGCATCGTAGGTTTCGGGCCCACCGGCCGCCTCGCACAGGAAGTCCGTCTGCGTCTTTCTGAGGCGCTCGAGGTCGGCGTCCTCGAACAGCGGACCCACCAAGTCGTCTTCGAGCAGTCGGTCGTAGAAGTCGTCGACAACCGCACGGATCCCGTCGTGTCCACCAAGCCGCTCGTACAGCGTCGATTGGGACATACCGACACCTGTCGGCTCCTGATACACCATTGTATCGGTTCACTTCGCGATTTTAGATCCGGATCGTGCGGATAAGTGCACAAAAGAAAATGTCTGTCCACTGGCCGCCCGTGAGCGTGAGGGCCGCGAGCGCAGTCGCGTCCCGTCTATCCGTCTTCGACAAGGTCGTCGAACTCCGGGATGAGGTCGTCGTCTGACCTGTCGTCCGCGTCGGCGTCCGTGTCGTCCTCGGCCTGGGTCGACGTGTCGTCCTCGGCGTCCGACTCGGTGTCGTCGTCTTCGTCGATCTCCTCGACGGTCAGGACCTTCAGCGGGACGTTCTCGAGGCGCTGGCCGATCTCTTTGCGAGCGATGCGAGTGGCGTGCTCCTGTTGCTCCACGTTGAAGACCGTCATCTCCAGTTCGAGGGCGACGAGCGCCTCGTCGGCGGCGATGAACGCCGGTGGGAGTTCTTCACCGGCGGGCGACGTCCGCGACCCCATCGAAATCTCGACGTAACTCAGATCGGGGTTCAGCATCTCGCCCGTCTTCGAGATGGCGATGCGGATCGCCTCGTCGGGCGTCGTCACGTCGTACACCGGGATGGCGGCCTCGACGACGACTCTGCAGTCCATACTAGACAGTAGCATCGCCGGCGGCATCAAAGGTTCGCCGCTGTGAGGGGCACTCGGCGCTATTCGCCGCGTGCTCGGAGGTAATAGAAAAGGTACGTCTGAGCGTAGCCGGCGTACTCGCCGCCGAGTCGCTCGCGGAGTGCCCGGGACGTCTTCGCGTAGTTGCCGCGATCGCACTCGGGGTAGTGCTCGGCGATCGCACTCCGGATCCAGGTGTCGAGCGGCACCGCCTGGAGGTAGCCGAGCGAGAACAGGAGGACGCAGTCCGCCACCTTGTCGCCGACGCCGACGAACCGCGTCAGCGACTCGCGGGCCTCCTCGTACGGCAGGCCGACTGCCTCGCGCGGGTGGGCTTCGCCGTCGGCGACCATCTCGGCGGTCCGCTGGACGTACGGCGCCCGGTACCCGAGTTTGAGCTCTCGGAGCTCGCCCTCGGTCCGGGCGGCCAGTTGGTCCGGGCGGGGAAACGCCCGGAACGTCTCGCCGCCGACGGTGTAGGCCGTGCCGAACTCCCGCGCGAGTGCGAGTTGCATCCCGTGGATGCGGGAGACGCGCATCTGCGCCGAGCAGATGAACGAGACGAGACACGGGAACGGCGGGTCGCGGACCAGTCGCATTCCGCGGTAGGCGTCGTAGGCCCGCTCGATGAGGTCGTCGTCGGGCGTCGCTTCGTAGATCGCGTCGAGGTCGTCGTCCAGTCGGAGCAGATGCGTCAGGAGCGGGACCGGATCGGTCGTCGCCTCCCACTCGATGGCGCCGTCGCGCTGGCGGACGCGGACGACGACGTCCTCGTCGGTGACGCCCTCGATCGGCGGCACGACCGTCTCGTACCACGCGTCGCCGCCGTGGACGTCCATCGACTCGTACATCCGGTCGTCGGCACGGTCCCAGAGGTACGACTGTCCGCTCTCCAGCGTCGCCTGCAGATCGAACGGCCCGGGGATCTCCGAGAGCGGAAGCGCACCGGACTCGAACGTCGTCGACGGATCGGTCATCGACGGAGGAAGGGAAGCGGTGCGTATCGGGGTTTCGATGCTGGCCCGGCGGCTATCGGAGCAACGTCGGACCAAGATCAAGGCGGTAGAACCGTACCGACTGACGAAGGTTTATCACAGATGCCGCGGCCAGCCGCGGTATGCGCTGAGCGTTGCCCCCGCGTCGTCCGCGGTTGTTCGGCACGTCGACGCGGGAAGCGGTCGCAGGTCGAGAGTGCCGACTGTCCGCCAGCGATCGATCGCCGTCAGTTCCGGATGTGTTCGTCGGTGACTCGGGCGAGTCGGTCGGCGAGGTCGTCGTCGAACGCCGCGGCGGTGGCGCGCCACGTCCAGTTGCCGTGGGTGGTCCCGGGCTCGTTGAATCGGGCGTGACTATCGAGCCCCAGGACGTCCTGCAGCGTCGTGAACGCGAGGACGGCGTCAGAGCGCCAGACCGCCTCGATCAGCGACCAGTTGATCTCCGAGCCGTCCGCGCCGATGTTGTACTCCAGACAACTCCGCTGCTCGGCCGAGAGCGACTCGTAGTACCCGACGACCGTGTCCGTATCGTGGGTGGCGGTGTAGCCGACGCTGTTGTCGGGGTAGTGCATCGGCTGGTACATATCCCCCTGCTGACACCAATCGGCGTAGTGGGGCACACGCATCGATGGGAAGCCGAACCGATCACGGAGGTCGACGAGCCCCTGGTCCACGAAGCCGAGGTCTTCGACGATGAAGGGGAGGTCGCCGAACCGGCCCGCCAGCGTCTCGAAGAAGTCGTGACCGGGCGCGTCGCGCCACTCGCCCTCGGCCGGCGCGTCCGCGTCGGTGGGGATTGCCCAGAACTCGTCGAAGCCTTTGAAGTGGTCGATCCGCGTGACGTCGGCGAGGTCGAACAGCCGCTCCAGCCGCGCGACCCACCAGCCGTAGTCGTCGGCGCGGAGTGACTCCCAGTCGTAGACCGGGTTCCCCCAGCGCTGGCCGTCGTCACCCGGGTTCGGTGGAACGCCGGCGACGGTCGCGGGCCGTCCGTCGTCGGTCAGGTCGAACGCCTCGGGGTTCGCCCACACGTCGGCGCTGTCGAGCGCGACGTAGATCGGGAGGTCGCCGACGAGGTCGATCCCGCGCTCGTGGGCGTACTCGCGGACGGCGCGCCACTGCCGATCGAAGACGAACTGGACGAACGTCCGGTAGGCAATCTCGTCAGCGAGGGACTCGCGGTGCTCCGCGATGGCGTCGGGGTCGCGTGTCCGAACCGGTTCGGGCCAGTCGGTCCAGGCGCCGTCGTAGCGCGTCCGCAGCGCCATAAACAGCGCGTAGTCGTCGAGCCACGTCGACTCGCGTTCACGGAAGGCCTCGAACGCGTCCCGCTCGGCCGTGTCGGCGTCGGCGTGGAACCGCTCGGCCGCCGTCCGGAGGCGCTCGGTCTTGTACTCGCGGACCCGATCGTACTCGACGTCGTGGTCGGAGAAGTCGGGAATCGGTTCGAGGTCCTCGCGGTCGAGATACCCGGCATCGACGAGTCGCTCGAGATTCACCAGCAGCGGGTTTCCCGCGAACGCGGAGTAGGCCTGATACGGTGAATCGCCGTGAACCGGGGCCGTCGGCCCGAGTGGGCAGAACTGCCAGTACGACTGCTCCGCGTCGGCGAGCCAGTCGAGAAAGCGCCGCGCGTTCTGCCCCAGATCGCCGATCCCGTGCGGGCCGGGAAGCGACGTCACGTGGAGAAAAACACCGGCACGTCGGTCGAACTGCATACTCCGACCTACCCGGGCAGAAAGTTAAGCGTGTGGCCGCAGGGGAACAGTTCTCCCCACGGCGGCGACGAACCGGGGATTTACCTCCGCGTGGGTCGTCACTCCGGGCGTGCATCCGAAGACGGTCCTCATCACCGGCTGTTCGTCCGGGATCGGTCGCGCCGCGGCACTCGAGTTCCTCGAGGAAGATTGGTCCGTGTACGCGACGGCGCGCAACCCCGCAGACATCGAGACGCTCGGCGAGAAGGGCTGTCGCATCGCGACGCTCGACGTCACCGATCAGGACGACGTCGACCGCGTGGTCGACCGAATCATCGACGAGGAGGGGCACATCTCCTGTCTGGTCAACAACGCCGGGTTCGGACAGATGGGCCCGCTCGAAGACGTGCCGACCGACAAGGTCCACCGGCAGTTCGACGTGAACGTCTACGGCCCGCACCGGCTGATCCGCGCCGTCCTGCCACACATACGTGAGCAGGAGGACGGGACCATCGTGAACGTCTCCAGTGCGGCCGGGCGGATCTCCTTCCCCGGCGGCGGCGTCTACGCCGGCTCGAAGTTCGCGCTCGAGGCGATGAGCGACGCGCTCCGCAACGAGGTCGACGAGTACGGCATCGACGTCGCCGTGATCGAGCCCGGCCCCGTCGAGACGAACTTCTCCGATCGCGTCGACCGCGAGGTCCACGGCGACGAGGGCGGCGACGACGGAGACGGCTCTCAGTTCACCGGCGTCGAGCGTTCCGGCGCGTACGAGTCGTTCTACGAACTGTTCGACGACACCCAACTGATCGGCGGCGACGGCCTCGGAGCGATCCCGCCCGAGCGCGTCGCCGAGGACATCGTCGACGCCGCCTCCTCGACGAAGCCGCGGGCGCGTTACCAGCCCGGGACGGCCGCGCGGATCGCGACACTGGCACGGCACCTCCCGGCCCGGTGGTTCGACACGGCCTACCGGTACCTTCGGAAACTCTGAGCGAGGCCGAGTTCCTTCCGGCGGTCGGGACGCCTACCCCAGACAGTTGGCAACGACGCGGAGCGCCTGCTCCCCGCGGACCTCCTCGGCGAGCAGCGGCACGCGCTTTACCGACCGTCCCCGGAAGAGGTCGGTCGCGCGCTGGATCGCGTCCTGCTGGACCTGCCAGCGGCGCTGGCAGAACTCACAGTGCTCTAAATCGGGGGCGACGACCCAGCGTTCGTCGACGTCGGCGCTCGTCACGTCGGCGAGGTCCTGCATCACGCGGTTGACGACGAGCGTCTGGACCGGAATCCCGTAGCCGTCGAGACGGTCGACGAGCCGTTCCGTCTCGACGACGCTCATCTCCTCGGGGATCATCACGACGCGGAAGTCGGTCTTCGTGGGGTCTCTGAGCACCGCCCGCAGGCGCTCGATCCGTTCGCGGAGTTCGTCGAGGTCGATATCCGGCGTCGGATCGTCCGATCCCATCCCGAACATCCCCTTGACGCCCTCCATCATCCCCGAGAACTGCTGTCGCATCTTCGCGATGCGCCCGAGCATCGAGTCCATCATCTCGGGGAGTTCCAACAGCCTGAGCGTGTGTCCCGTCGGGGCCGTGTCGACGACGACCCGGTCGAAGCGCGGGTCGTCGAGATATTCGAGCAGTTGCTGCATCGCCGCGGCCTCGTCAGCCCCGGGCATCGAACCGGGACCCATCGCACCGCCGAGGAGGTCCTCCATCCCGCCGAGGTCGCCGAACGGCGACTCGCCCGCCGCGCCCGGGCCCGCGGCCCCCACCGCGTCGTCCCCGGTGAAGGGGTTGTCCTCGACGGCTGCATCCTCCTCGAAGCCGCTCGCCCCGGGGTCCCCGCCACCCGCGGAGCCGGCGGCGGGGCTGTCACCCCCGAACGGGCCGGCGACGACCGAGTCCGGATCGATCTCGGCCGCGTACAGGGGGACGTCTTCGCGGATGCGCGTCGGTTCGGCAGGCACGTCCACGTCGAGGGTATCCGACAGCGAGTGCGCCGGGTCGGTGGACACGACGAGCGTTGCGGTCCCGGCCGCCGCGGACGCCAGCCCCGTCGCGGCCGCCATCGTCGTCTTCCCAACGCCACCCTTCCCGCCGTAGAGGATGTACTCGGGGGCGTCGATCTCGTCGGGCAGTCCCGCGACGTCGTCCGTCTCGACCCGATCGACCGCCTCGACGTCGACGGTGTGATCGTGGCTCTCGCTGCTGCCATCGGACTCGTCGTCACTCTCGGCTTCGTCGACCGCGTCGACGTCGATACTCGACATACGCGGCACGACGCGTCGGGGACTTGTGTACTTCCCGGTCGGCAGGAGAGCGCAGTCGCTCTGGGGTCGTTGCGGTCGGTCGGGGACGAGCCTTCACCGCGAGTGGTCTGGAGACAACACGCCGCCCCCGACCGTGGTCAGGATCCGGCGGTGTCGGACGTGGTCAGCGTCCAGTGTGACCGGATGGGTACGGTATCGGTACCCACACTCCGTTTGACCGCTGACACACATAAACTCCGCGCTAGTCGAGAACAGTTCGCACGCCCGTGTTCGCCGCGTCGACGGCCTTAGGACCCCTCGAAGTACGCCGTCAGCCGGGCGGCCGCCTCGTCGACGCGGTCGGTACAGAGCGAGAACCGGATCCAGTCGTCGTACGCGTCGCCGAAGGTCTCACCGGGCATCCCTGCGACACCCGCCTCGTCGATCAGTCGCTCGGCGTTCGCCATCGTCCCGGGGAAGTCCGCGAAGCGCGCGAGCACGTAGAAGGCTCCCTCGGGGGTGGTGTAGTCCGCTCCGATGGCATCGAGTGCCGCCGTGAGCGCGTCGATCCGCTCGCGGATCGTGTCGCGAATCGACTCGTAGTACGACGGGGGCGTCTCCCGCAGCGCGTGCGCGACGGCGGTCTGCGCCGGACGGCTTCCGGTCACGTTGACGAGCATATGTCGGGTGCGCGCCGCGTCGACCAGGTCGTCCGGGAAGACAGCATAGCCGACCCGAAATCCGGTGATTCCCATCGACTTCGAGAACGACGAGGTGACGACGACGTGGTCGCGATCGAGCGTGAGCGCGCTCTCGAATCGCCCGGTGAAGTCGAAGTGGTCGTACACCTCGTCGACGACGAGCAAGGCGTCCACCTCGGCAGCGACGTCCGCGAGCGCCGCGACCGCGTCGATGTCGTACACGGCTCCCGTGGGGTTGTTCGGCGTATTGAGGACGATCGCTCCAGTGTCCTCGGATGCGGCCGCTCGCATCCCCGCGACGTCGACGTGGCCGTCTTCGTGAACGGGAACGCGCGTGACGCTCCCGCCGAGCATCGTCGCCTTGCCCGGGTAATACGGGTACACGGGGTCGGTGAGCAGAAACTCCGTTCCCGCTCCGCGTTCCATGGCCGCCGCCATCGCGAGGTAGTTGGCCTCGCCCGCCCCGTTGGTGGCGACGAGGCGCGAGCTATCGACGTTCCGCCGCGCGGCGATCTCCTCGCGGAGTTCGCCGAGTCCCTCGCTCGCCTGGTACTGGAACTCGGGCGGATCGGCCCCGGCGTAGTCCCTCAATCCGTCACGGAGCGCGGCCGGCGGTTCCCAGTCGGGGTTGCCCGAGACCATATCGACGACGTCGCGGTCGGCGTTCTCGGCGTACTGGATGACGCGGAAAAAGAGCGGTTCGTCGTACGCCTCGTCCGTCTCTGTCATCGTCTCGGGCCACGACGGCCGAGCAAGTGTGTCTTTCGTCGCCCGGATCGCAGGCGAACTCACACTGGGCCGATCCCCCCGCACTGACCGACCGCGCCCCATACGTACTATACCGATCCGCGCCGTCGGGATCGATATGCGCGAGTTCGCTTCCGATCCGCCGATCGAAGCGCGCGTCGGCGACGCCCTGCGCGAGGCGGGCGCGACCGTCGCCGTCGCCGAGTCGTGTACCGGCGGACTGATCGGATCGCTCCTCACCGACGTCCCCGGTTCCTCGGACTACTTCGATCGCTCGCTCGTGACGTACTCCTACGACGCGAAACTGACCGAACTCGGGGTCACTCGCGAGTCACTCGACGACCAGGGGGCGGTCTCAGAGCCCGTCGCTGCCGAGATGGCCGCGGGCGTCCGGGACGGCTCCGGCACCGACTGGGGACTCGCGACCACGGGAATCGCCGGTCCCGACGGCGGTACGCCCGAGAAACCCGTCGGGACGGTCTACATCGGCCTCGCCTCCCGCGGCGAGTGGGGAACCGGTGACTCATACACCCGCGTCGCGCGGTTCGAGTTCGACGGCTCCCGGACGCAGATCAAAGAGCAGATTGCCAGGCGGGCGCTCTCGCTGCTCCACGAGACGGTTACTGCGGACAGCGATGCCGACGACCCGGGCCCCGAGGGGGACGACCAGCGACGCGCGTGAAAAGTCCACGACGGGGCGGGAGACGCAACGTTTGTAGGGGCCGCCAACACAGACACAGCCGATGAACAAAGAGGGACACGTGCTGAACGGGGCACTTCTGGCGATCGGCTTGGGATTCATCATCACGCTCGATCCGACGGCCGGACCGCTCGTCGGTGGCGAAGCCGGGGTGACCCCCGCCGCACTCGCGTCGGCACTCGGCGACGCCGTCGTGAAGATTCTCGAACTGTCGCTGCCGATCACGCTCGGCGCGCTCTTCCCCGACGTCGACACCGCCTTCGGTCGGCACCGGAAGACGCTGCACAATCTACCGATCCTCGCGATATTTCTCGCGTTCCCCTATCTGTTCGGGAACCTCCAGTTCGTCTGGATCGGCGTCGCGACCCACTACGTACTCGACGTCCTCGGCTCGAAACGCGGGATCGCGCTCTTCTACCCGTTCGAGAGCGCGGAGTACGGCTTTCCGACCGGCGTCGCGACGTCGAGCGCGTGGGCGACCCGCGTGACGGTCGCCGTGACGGCCGTCGAACTCGTGGTCCTCGCGCTCGTCCACAACTACGTGTTCGCGCTCGACACCTCGCTGGTCGAGGCGGCGAACCTCATCGGCGCGACGCTCGGAGTCTGAGACGGAGGCCGCGGGTGGGGGCCCGCTGTCACCGATCTCGACTCGGTGACTCATACTGCCGGACAGAACTATGTGAAAATTATCGGCACCTCGTGGGTGCCAAACTGATTCACGAACTTCTGTCCGACCGTCTCAGTACTCGCTGACGGCGTCGAACTCGCCGCCGTACGCCACGTGGTCGGGATGTGTCGGTTCAGTTCCCGAGAGGAACAGCCGATCGATCTTCTTCCACGAGTTCTCGTACCCCAGGTGGGCGAACTCCGCGAGGCCGCGAGTGCGATGGGCGGCACCGCCACGGTGATAGACGCGACGCGGTGCCCCATCGCGCAGGGCGTCCACCAGGTCGGACTCGCTCTCGATCCGCCGGTCGAACGTCGTCCAGACCTCGCCGACGCTCCCGCGGAGATGCGCATACGAGGAGCCGAACGCCGGAAGGTCGGAGTCGACGACGACCGATCGCGCTCGGCGGTTCTGTCGCGGTAACGCTTTGAAATTGTGCGTCTCGACGGCGTGAATCCGGTCGCGGTTGGCGGCGATCTCCTCGGCGGTGAGGCTGACGTTGAGAAACTCGGGGTGCGGAACGAGCACCGCCGCCTCCTGCGCTGCGAAGGCCGCGAGCGCCCCGTCGAGGGTGATGAAGTCCGGGACCGGGTCGGTGAGGCCGATCGCGAGGATGTGTCGACGGTGCCGCCAGTTGCCGGTGAACACCTCCCGCCCGGGCACGACGAGGAGGTCGTCGTCGGAGAAGCGCGCGGCCCGCTCGCGGATCTCGGGGAGCCGCGTGAAGTGTGGGGCGTACACGACGACGTCGAGGCCGCGGGCCTTCGCGCGGGCGACGACGTCCTCGTCTAACACCTTCACGTGGGGGTCGACGCGGGCCGTCGCTGCGTCGACGCCCGCGTTACCGGACGCCGTCGCGTCCGTTCGCTCGCGGGCCGAGGGCTCCCCGTCGGAAGCGGCCGTGTCGGTCACGTCTGTCGATCCGATCGGGTTCGGGTTATGGATTTCTATTCCCCGCCGACTGCGGAACGATTTTGTCGCCCCTCGCCGTGCGTTCCGGTATGTCCCTGTGGAAGTGCGGCATCGGCGGCTGCCCGGAGCGCTTCGAGGACGCCGAGTCCGCCATTATCCACCAGACGGTGGAACACGACCGCCACAAGTGTGCGGTCTGCGGCAGCGTCGTCCCCGACGGCTACTTCGCGATCCGGCACGCCTTCGAGGAACACTCCCGCGCGGAGTACGTCCGTGCGTACGACGCCGACTCGACGGCCGTTCGCATCCGTGAAGACGTCAAAGCAGACATCGAAGACGAGGCCGACCTCCGTGGGGTCGTCGAGGAACTCAAGCGTCGGGACGCACTGTAGCCGCCGGGAGAGCGAACGCCATCGACGCCAGCCGACGGGCCCCGAGAGCCCTCCACGCGCTCCCGTCGGTTGCGGTCAGTGACGTCGACGATACTGCGAGATGAATAACAGACCGGAGCGACGCTCAGCGCTCGTCGCTGTCGAGGACGCGGATCTGGTCGCCGCGGACGGTGACCGGGATCGGCACCGTCGCCTCGTAGAGTTCGACGGTCACCTGATCTTTGGTCTCGTCGATCCGCTGCACGCGGGCCTTCTCGCCCTTGAACGGGCCGGCGATCAGTTCGACGATGTCGCCCTCGGCGATGCCCTCGACGTCGGGCGTCGGCGAGAGGAAGTGTTCGACCTCGGCCATCGACGACCGGCCGGCTTCGCCGCCGCTCTTGACGAGCCCGCGGGCGTGGGGGATCTCTTCTAGGACCCGCGTGATGATCCCGTCGTCGTCGGCTTCGACCATCACGTAACTCGTCAGCGAGTCGGGTGCCAGCACGGCGTGGATCTCGTCGGCTTCGCGGTTGGCGATCATATCGGCGACGGTGCGCTCCTGGCTGGCGGTGGTCTTGACCGAGTAGATCGGCACGTCACACACCCCCCGGGAGGAAGGTCATCACCGCGTAAATGAGAAAGCCCATAAACCCGACGAGAACGATGCCGGCACCGGCTATGAGGCCGATCTGTGAGAACTCCTCCCACGACGGAGTGCTGGCCAGCTTCAGCACCCGTACGTAGCTGGTCAGGTCGTACTTGACGTCCATCTTACTACGTCGTAACGCGTCAGGCTTTTTCTATCTATTGATGCGTCGGGGCGGCGACGGGCCGGCGAGGGGGCGCGCTACTCGACGTAGTCGATCTCGGTGCCCGGTTCGCCGCTCGTCCCGCCCTGCTGGCCCTTCGGGGGCGCTGACGGCTGGGGATCGACGTCTTCCTCCTCGCTCCGCCCGTAGATCTGCGGCGACTCGACGCCGGTGACGACGATCATCGTCCGCATCGTGCCGTCGATCTCTTCGTCGACGGACGTGCCCCAAATGATGCGGGCGTCGGGGTCGATCCGGTCGTAGATCTCTTCGACGACGCCCTCTGCCTCCTCGATGCTCATGTCCGACCCGCCGGTGACGTTCACCAGCGCGGAGTTCGCACCCGAGATGTCGACGTCGAGCAGCGGCGAGCGGAGCGCGCTCTTGACGGAATCTTGCGCTTTCGACTCTGAATCGGACTCGCCGAGACCGATCATCGCGACGCCGCCGCGCTCCATCACAGTCTTCACGTCGGCGAAGTCGAGGTTGACGAGCCCCGGCTTCGTGATGAGCTCAGTGATGCCTTTGACCGAGCGCATCAGGACCTCGTCGGACACCTTGAAGGCCTGCCGGACCGGGAGCTTGCCGACGGCGTCGAGCAGCCGGTCGTTGGGGACGACGATGACCGTGTCCGCAACGTCGCGGAGGCGTTCGAGCCCCGCCTCCGCGTTGGTGCGGCGGACCTCGCCCTCGGCCGTGAACGGGGTCGTGACGATGGCGATCGTGAGCGCGCCGGATTCGCGGGCGGCCTTCGCGACGACCGGCGCCGAGCCGGTGCCGGTGCCGCCGCCGAGGCCCGCCGTCACGAAGACCATATCGGACCCGTCGATCGCCTCGTAAATCTCGTCTTGGGACTCCAGCGCCGCTTCTTCGCCGACCTGCGGGAGCGATCCCGCGCCGCGACCCTGCGTCTTCTGTTCGCCCATCAGGATCTTGGTGTCGGCCTCGATCTCGACGAGGTGTTGGACGTCGGTGTTGGCGGCGACGAGCGTCGCACCCTCGATACCCTCCTCGTGCATCCGGTTGACGGTGTTGCCGCCGGCGCCCCCGCAGCCGACGACCGTGATATCGGTCTGGAGGTCGACGAGGACTTCCTCGAGTTCCTCGTCGGTCATCGTTCCTGTCTGTGGCGGTTCGTCTGCGCTGGCGTCGACGGCGTTCCCATCCCCCGTCTCCTCGGCCTCGTCTATCGCATCGTCGACGATGGAGTCCATAGTATGCCCGTTCGTACCGAACACAGCTTAATTATCTTTCCCCCTTTCGTCGGACGCGCGTCTGACGCTGACGCGGGCCGACACGGGCATTTGCGCCGATTACGCCGAATCGGCCCTCGAATCCCGTTCCGATCCGAGATCAACGTCGATAACTGGAACGGCCGCGGCGAGGGTCACCTGTTCTGTCGTTCGGACGTCTTCGGGGCGGACGGTCCGGTCCGCAACCTCGACCGACTCGCCGGCGGACAACCGCCCGAACGCCGGCCCCTCCGGGACGCCCGCCTCCGCAGCTGCCGCGGGGTCGAACGTCTCCCGCGTCGCGACGACGTCGTCGCCCGATCGCTCGACGGCGTCGTACTTCGATTCGAGGACCGAACAGAGCGCGTCGACGAGGTCGTCGACGGCCGCCTCCTCAGCCACGGCCGCGCGACCACGCGGCTTCGTGCCGCCCTCGACGGTCTCGAACGCGAGCGCGTGCGCCGCCACGGCGTCGAACGTCGCGTCGCGGTCGATCCCCGAGGCCGCCCCGAGCAGGTCGTCCGGGAGCGAGACCACCGCGAAGTCGGGATCGATGGCCGCCTCCGAGGCGCGCGCTGCCGGGTCACCGAGTCGGACCCCGTCGTCGATGGGCCCGAGTGCGCCTTCGAGCGCGTCGACGAGGTCGAGCGGCACGCCGCTCGTGACCTGCAGCCACGTCTCGTCGACGACGCGATAGCCGAGGTCGTCGAGGACGGCTTCGAGGTCGGGGTCGTCGCCGGCGACGAGGGCACGTGTCGCCGCTGACTGCTCGAACGCCCGCTCGATCACGGCCGCGTTGGCCGCGGGTGCCCCCATCGACTTCCGGACCCAGTCGGCCGCCACGTGGCCGACCCGCCAGTCGGTCTCTCGGAGGAGCCGCTCGACCTGGGGGGCGTAGTGCCCGCCGCCGAAGCCGACGATCTGGCGGTTCTCCCCCGGCGCGTCGCCGCCGGGGCCCGCGTCCGCGTCGACCCCAGAGAGTTCGAGCACCGAGCGCGCGACGGCCCGCGCGCCCTCGGGGTCGCTCCACTCCGACTCGCTGCTGCCGAGTTCGACGAACAGCGACGGCGCGCCGACGTCGGTCGGGCCGTGATGAGTGCACTCGACGCCGACCTCGTAGCCCTCCGGAGCGTGACGG
Source organism: Halobellus clavatus (assembly GCF_900107195.1). Taxonomy (GTDB): domain Archaea; phylum Halobacteriota; class Halobacteria; order Halobacteriales; family Haloferacaceae; genus Haloquadratum; species Haloquadratum clavatum. The sequence continues at coordinate 410,168 of NZ_FNPB01000001.1, read as the reverse complement.
TCGAAGGCGGACAGCGCTTCGCGCTGGACGTTCGGACAGGTCCGCGCGAGTTCGCCCGGTTCGCCCCCGTATTCCGCGGGCCCGAAATTCCCGGTGAAGTGCGCCGTCAGGAGCGGGCCGGTGTCGCCCGAGTGTCGCGAGAGGAACGCGACGAACTCGGGGGCGGCGGAAAACGCGTCGGCGACGTCCGCGAGTTCGAGGTGCCAGGCGTCGAACGTCCGGAGTTCGAAGTCGCCGTGGCGGTAGTACGTCCCGCCACCGTCGGCGTCGCTCCGGGTATCGTCGGTCAGTTCCTCCCAGTCGACCAGCGAGCGGAGCGCCTCACCGATCGCGACCGACGCGTCGTCCGCCCGACTCACTACGAGACCGATCACGCTCGGGAGTGGCCGCCCGCTCGTATAAAAACGCACGGAGACGGCAGTGTCACCGCGCGCCGCGACGACGCCGGCTCAGTCCGCGTGTTCCGGCTCCGGCATCGGCGTGCCGCGGACGTTCGCGACAGTCCGCTTGGCGAGCCGTCTGAGTTCCTCCTGTCGAGTGGCGAGCAGTCCGATCCCGAGCAGGACGTAGACGACAGTGTACGCGAGCAGCACGTAGATCGAGTACGTCTCCGCGAGGGCCTCCGGATACGTCTGGATGATCGCGAACTCGATACCCACCTGTGAAACGAAGAGCACGAGCAGTGTCACGGCCTCGCGGACGCTGATCCGGAAGTTCACGAGAATCGCCAGCGCGAAGAAGCTCTGGGCGGCGGTGAGCCAGATCTCGGCCGTCTGCTTGAAGTCGAACGGAAGGACCCCAATGGCACCGAGCGAGAGGCTGTACACCACTGCGAGCGTCCCGATGAGCAGCGTCCACTGATTCAGCTTCGAGGAGATCAAGGCGTTGAACGCCGCGGTCGCGCGGGCCTTGTTCACGAGGTAGGCGGTGACGATGAGTTCGGGACTCTCAGACGCCAGCGGCGCGATCCACTGGATCATAAAGAACTCGGGGATCCCGTACTGGAGGCCGAGCTCCTCCAGCCCGTGAGCGAACGGTTCGACCGCGGTGAGAATCAGGAAGCCGGAGTACACGAACAGCGTGAGAATGACCGGTATGCGGACCCCCCGGGGTCTCGCCTGGAAGTACGCGGGGACGCCGATCTGGTCGTCGTGGTCGTCGACGTCGCCGCGGACGATGATCCCGATGTAAGTGACGTAGAGGCCCACGAGCACGATCGTGTCGATTGCGCCGATCCCCCCGTTGAGCGGCACGAAGAAGGCGAAGACCGTCGCTAAGAAGAGAAAGAGAATCTCTGTGGAGATGCTGGGATCGAGTTTCACGGCGTCGCGAAGCGTCCCCTCGCGGTTGACGACGCTGTCGTCGCCCCGGCCGCCCGCGGTCGCCTTGTAGATCGAGAACAGCGCGATCCCCGACCAGCCGAGGCCGATGAGGATGCGGTTCGCGCCGGTCATATTCGCCACCGCGAGGTTGGCCTTCGAGGGGTCTGTCGCGGCTTGCCAGGCGTACAGCGCGTCGACGGCGTACTCGGGCGCGACGGCGAGGACGGCCAGCACGGCGAGTGCGAACGCCCGCGGGACGTCCTTCTCGGCCGTCTCGGCTCCCCACGCCAGGAGGAACGAGGCGCCCAGGACCGCCAGCCCGCTGACGCCGACAGTCGTCAGGGGCGCGAACCCCTCGGCGAAGCCAATCCCCCAGGAGAGGACCCACGGAAGCGTCAGTACGACCGCGCCGCCCAGCGCGGTGAGCGGGTGGCGCAAGCGCGAGGTCATTACTCCAGACACCGCCCCTCCGGTGCCTATTTCTTGTGGTTCTGCACGCGTAGCGCCGCAGGACTCCCGCCGCAACAGTGTGAGACGGGCCGTCGAGGCAACAATGCCAGACGGGCCGCGAGGCAACAATGCTACACTGGCTGCCGACGCAACGATGCGAGACTGGCCGTCGAGCCACCATTTAATTCGCTCGCCGGCGCAGGCTTCGCTATGCAGGTCTTCGGACTCCTCGGCAACCCCGTCGAGCACTCGCTGTCGCCCCCGATGCACGAGGCGGCGTACGACGAACTGGGACTGGACGCGCGCTACGTGACCTTCGAGCCAGATCGCGACGCGGCCGCAACCGCCGTCGAGAGCGCCGCGACGCTCGGGATCGCGGGCCTGAACGTCACGATTCCGTTCAAACAGGACGTGTTGGACGCCGTCGAGCCCGACGACGTCGCTCGGCGCGTCGGCGCGGTGAATACGATCGACTTCTCGGGCGGGACTCCGACCGGACACAACACCGACGTCGCCGGCGTCGAGCGATCGTTCGCCCACCACGACGTGCCGATCGACGGGCGCGACGCAGTGGTCGTCGGCGCCGGCGGTGCCGGTCGGGCGGTCGCCTTCGCGCTCGCTGACGCCGGGGCGAGCGTCCACGTGGCCAACCGGACCGTCGAGCGGGCGGAGTCGCTGGCGGCGGACGTCCCCGGCGCGACGGCTGGCGGCCTCGATACGCTCAATCGGATCGCCGACGCGGAACTCCTCGTCAACGCTACGAGCGTCGGGATGGAACCCGACGACGACCAGACACCGGTCCCCGCAGATCACCTGCACGGCGACCTCGCCGTCCTCGATGCGGTGTACGCGCCGATCGAAACCCGGCTCCGCCGGGAGGCGGCGCAGGCCGGTGCGACGACGATCGACGGGGCGTGGATGCTGTTGTTCCAGGGCGTCGAGGCGTTCGAGCGATGGACCGGCCGTGACGCGCCGGTCGAGGCGATGAACGAAGCGCTGCGGGCTGAACTCGGGTGAGCGCGCGGCCTCAGCAGTGACTCGTGGCGTTTCCGACTGCGGGAGTCGATATTTCGACGCTGAGCAGCGTCGCCGACTCCCCGTCCCCCGGCCGATGGACCAGCCGGTAGACCTCGTCCTCGCAGGCGTGATTGAGTGCGCTGTCGCTCCCGTATCCGTCGATATGGGCGTAGTCGCCGGCGGTGAGCGGACCGGCGGTCGTCCAGACGGCGTCCCATCTGACCGCGTTGCCGTCGCTGTCGACGACGTAGAAGTCCTCGCCGGGTTCGATCCGCCCACCGGTCAGCGTGATGTTCACGTACGGCCGGTCGTTCGTGTTCCCCGCGCCGTCGGCGACGTAGTCCGTCTGGTAGCGGTACTGGGGCGCGGGATCGTTGGGCAGCTCGATGCCGAGCAGCAATCCGCCAACGACCGCCGCGGTGGCGACGACGATCACGAGCATCAGGGCGACCCCGATGACTGGCGAGACAGCACGGTCAGCGGGCCGGATGGAGGGCATCGTACTGACAGACGCGACCGCCGCGTCATCAACGTTCGGGCCCGAATTTCGACTTCGAAAACAACGGCTCTCTTCGACGTGCGACTCAGTCGTCGGCGTCCGGCTCGATCGTCCGCGAGGCTCGACGCGTCGCTCGCTCGATGAACTCCTCGGGCAGTTCGTCGATCTCGCCCGCCTGCACGCCCCAGAGGTGCGCGTAGAGGCCGTCGTTGGCCAACAACTCCTCGTGGCTCCCGCGCTCGACGATCTGTCCGTCGTCAAGAACCACGATGGTATCGGCGTCCTTGATCGTCGAGAGGCGGTGTGCGATGCTGAAGGTCGTCCGGTCCGCGGTGAGTCGATCGAGCGACCGCTGGATCAGCATCTCGGTCTCGGTATCGACGTCGGAGGTCGCCTCGTCGAGGACGAGGATCTCGGGGTCGCGAAGCACCGCCCGCGCGATCGAGAGCCGCTGTCGCTGTCCGCCGGAGAGCTTCACGCCGCGCTCGCCGATCTCGGTGTCGTAGCCGTCCGGGAGGTTCTGGATGAACTCGTGGGCCTCGGCGGCCTTCGCCGCCTCGACGACCTCGTCGTGGGTCGCGCCGAAGGTCCCATAGCGGATGTTCTCTGCGACGGTTCCGTAGAACATGAACGTGTCCTGGCTGACGTACCCGATCGATCGACGGAGGCTCTGGATCGTCACGTCGCGGAGGTCGGTCCCGTCGATCTCGACTGCGCCCTCGTCGACGTCGTACATCCGGAGAAGGAGTTTCAGTACCGTGGATTTCCCGGCGCCGGTCGGCCCGACGAGCGCGAGCGTCTCCCCGCCGCCGACCTCGAAGGAGATGTCCTCGATGATGGTCTCCTCGGTGTCGTATCCGAAGGAGACGTCGTCGTAGACGACGCGTCCGTCTTCGACCTCTAGACGCTCGGCGCCGGGGGCCTCGTCGATCCGGGCGGGTTCGTCCATCAGCCCGAAGATGCGCGCGGCGGAGGCGTAGGCGCGCTGGTACATATTGATGATCTGTCCGAACTGGGCCATCGGCCAGATGAACCGCTGGGTGAAGAGGATGAACCCGACGAACTCCCCGGGGGTGAGCGATCCGGTGAAGATGAACGGGGCGCTGCCGGTCCGCTGGTAGGTGAGCACCCAGATCCCGCCCAGGAGGAACGTGAGGACGAAGCCGATCCCCGAGAGGACCCGCAGGCTGGGGAAGAACTTGATGCGGGTTCCGATGGCGTCCCAGTTGGCGTCGAAGTACTCCTGGGAGACGTCGTCGACGCGGTCGGACTCGAACCCCTCGGTGTTCGAGGACTTGATCACCTGGATCCCGCCGAGGTTGTTCTCCAGGCGGGAGTTCAGTTGGCCGACCGACGAGCGGACCTCCGCGTACTTCGGCTGGATCGTATTGACGAACCGGTAGGTGAAGTAACCGATCAGCGGCACGACCGTGAGCGTGATCAGCGCCAGTTGCCAGTTCCAGTAGAGCAGGATCCCCGCGATGCCCAGCACCATCACGCCGATGCGGAACGCGGAGTTCATCCCGTCGTTGAGGAAGCGCTCCAGCCGGTTGACGTCGTTCGAGAGGATCGACATCATCTCGCCGGTCTGCTTGTCGGCGAAGAAGTCCATGTTCAGCCGCTGCATCTTGTCGTAGGTGTCGGTCCGGACCGCGTGCTGGATGTGCTGGGCGAAGGAGTTCCAGCCCCAGTTTCGGGTCCAGTGGAACCCCGCGGCGCCGAGGAACGAACCGGCGATGAGCACGATAGAGAGATAGAGCTGTCCGGTCTGGGTCGTCGGGAGCCACCCGTCGGGAACGAGCCACAGCGAAAACGGGCGCGTGTCGGCGAAGATGGAGTCGACGGCGACTGCCAGGAGGATCGGCGGCAGCAGATCGAGCACCCGAGCGATGATACTCGAGACGAACCCCACGACGAACGCGCCGAGGTTGTCACGGCCGTACTCGGCGAAGAGCCGTCGCATCGGGTTCTCCGTCCGCTCGCGCTGACGCTCGAAGGGATCGTCGTCGTCGAGGGAGGCGGCCATCGTCGTTTCTCAGGGTTCAGCGGTACTAAAGGGTTTGAATGGAGCCGAATTCCCCGGCGCTCACGGCTCCCGTCACAGCCGCCTCAGGGGGCTGCCGATCTTACAGCGACCGCCTCTCGAGCGCGGCGTCGATTCCCGCCGTCTCGAGATCGCCGCGGATGCGCTCGCGGAGCGGCTCCGGAACGGTGCTGCGACCGACCGGCACGGCCGTCTCGCCGTCGCCCTTGACCTTCCAGTACAGGACGCACGCCGAGGGTGCGTAGAACTCGACGCTGTAGCGGTCGTCCTCCCCGCGGTAGTGGACTCGCGCGGCGTATCCTTCGGTCTGCCAGCCGTCGAGGTCGCCGAGTGCGTCGATCTGCTCGTCGTCGCTCATACTACGACTACGGACTCTCGAAGCCTCGGCCTTTCGCTTTGCTGTTCGCCGCCGGAGCGCCGGGTCTATTCACGCATCCTCCGGCCCCCAGCGTCCCGCCACCGCGACGCGGTCGCCAGCGTCGATCCCGTGGTCCACGGTGTAGTTGTACGGCACCTCCAGCACGTACTGCGCCCGGCCGGTGTAGCGGGTCAACTCCGTGTTCGCGGTCCCTTCTGGCGGCCGCTCGGCGTGATGGATCCGCGTGATCGTCCCGTCCGCGCCGACGAAGACGATGTCCAGGGGGAACGCCATCTCCCGCATCACGTACGCCTGCCGCTCCTCGGTGTCGTGGACGAAGAGCATCCCCTCGTCCGAACCGAGCGAGTCGGTGTCGCTGAGGCCGGTATAGCGCTTCGGTGGCGTGTCGGCGATCCGGGCGTTCACCGCTGCGAGCGTCTCGCCGGTCGCCTCGTCGGTGACGGTGACAGTCGTGCGCTCGTACTCGCCGGTCGGAAGGAGGCCCGGACTGCTCGCGACCACGACGATGCCGGCCGCGAGGAGGACGGCACCAGCGAGCGCGAGCGTGACGATCGTCCGCCGAGCAGGCATATTCGGCGATTCGGGCGTACGGCCGTAAGCGTTCGGCCGCACGGGATTGGAAACGGTTATACACGTGTGCGGATTCGTTTCGGCTGCGGGCTCGTGGTCTAGTGGTTATGACGCTTCCCTTACAAGGAAGAGACCGGTGGTTCGAATCCGCCCGAGCCCACTCGACCCGACGAGCGAAGCGAGTCGTGTTCGGTTTTCCGAGAGCGGATTCGAATCAGAGAGCGAACGGAGTGAGCGACCGTGGTTCGAACTGACGACGAGCATCACGAGCGACAGTGAACGGGGATAGTTGACGAGAGGGCGACGGATCCGATCTCAGAGCGCACCGCCCTACCGACAGAGCACTCCAGACCGAATATCCACAATGCCTCCGGTCGAAGACGCGGTATGACCGACATCGCGGCGATGTCCGACGAGGCGTTGCTCGAGGAGTACGAGTCCGTCGTCTGGTTTCGAGCCGTCGAATCGCACAACGGTCAGGTCAGCCCGAAAGAGATCGCGTTGAAACGAGCCCTCGAAGAGGAACTGTTGACGCGGCTCGCCGAGCGCCACGCCTCCGACTGAACCGCGTGCCTACCGACCCCGTAGATCGGCCCGCGACTCGCCGTGGGAGCGCGGTCGACAGCGACCCACCAACTGAGGCCCGAAGCGTCAGTCGGCCTCGGTTTCGCCTTCGGATCTCCGCCCCCGGCTGAACAGCCGATCGCGGAGCGACCGGTCGGACGGGCGCTCCGCGAGGAGCACCGACGCGTCGACGTGATGGGCCACCGAGAAGTGGAGCGAGTCGGTCACCAGGCGGAAGAGCAGCCCGCGGTCCGTCGCGCCGAGAATGAGCATCGTGCTCTCCGTCGCGCGCTCTTCGATGGCCGCTTCGACGTCGCCGGAGGTGTCGAGCGTGCGTCTCACGTCCGCGCCGAAACCTTGCTCGTCGGCCCACGCGTCGAGGAACGACTCGCCGATGTCGCGCTCGGCCTCGTCGTCGACGACGTGGAGCAGTTCCACCTCCGCACCTGCGACGGCCTGCAGCGTCCTCGCCACTTCCCCGCCGAGTTCGGAATCGGCCCCCCGTGCGACCGGGAGGAGGATCTTCGAGCAGTCGAGGCCGCGGTCCTTGACCACGAGGAAGTCGCACGGAAGCTTGTTGGTCAGTTCGTCGAGCGGACGCTCGGCGCGGGCGGACTTCCAGAACCGATCCTCGCCCCAGCCCATCACGACGAGGTCCGGGCGCGTCCGCCGCGCCCGGTCGAAGACCTCCTCGAACGATCGCGAGGAGACGATGGTCGAACTCTCGAACGCGACGTCGTAGCCCTCGGCGACGTGATCGAGGTCCGCGAGGAGCCGTTCGGACTCGCGGTTGATCTGGCGGACGCGCTGGCTATCGGTGAGCCCGTCGGGCGTCTGGACGATGTGGACGGCGTGGACGACCCCCTGCTCCTCTCCGGCCGCGAGCCTGCACCCCAGATCGATCAACTGCGACTCCGTTCGGGGGTTCGCGATCGGAACGAGGACCCGATAGGAGTCCGGATCTCGGACGATGTCTTCGACGGTGTCGGCGATCGGAACGTACGAACGGCCCGCCAGCGACCCGAGGATCCATTCCCGCGAGGAGAGCCGACGCATCTGTTCGAACCGATCGATCTCCAGGCGGCGCTCGCTCGTCTGGTAGTAGTTGACGATCGTGACGAGCACCACGCCGCCGACGGTGTTACCCACGAGTACTGGGACGACGAAGCCGCCGAGGCCAGCCGCGAGGCTCACGTCGCCGACGAGCAGCAGAAAGACGACCTCCGTGAACGAGACGACCGAGTGATAGAGGTTGCCGAGCGGGATCGCGAGAAACGCGAGGTAGACGATGACGAGCCGCGAGATCGTATCCCGCGCGGCGAAGTTCATCCAGACGACGCCGGCGACGATCAGCCCAGCAAAGACGGCCTTGAAAAAGAGCGCCGCGGGCGGCGTCGCAACTCCCTTCTCGGCGATGTCGACGGCCACTACCATCGCGTCGGGGTCGAGAACGCCGCCGAACGCGAGAACGATGGCTCCGATCCCGCCGCCGGCGAAGTTGCCAGCCAGCACGATCAGCCAGTGGCGGAGCAGCGCCGGAATCGACGCCAGCCGTTCCAGCGTGAGCGCCACCGGCGGGAGCGTGTTCTCGGTGTAGAGCTGATAGCCGCCGATGATGATGTACACGAACCCCAGCGGGTACAGCAGCGATGCGACGACGCTGCTGTCCGTCTGTGCGGACATCGAGGCGTACAGCAGGAACGTGATCGTGATCGCGAGTCCACCGGCCAGCGCGCTGAAGAAGAGCTCGCGGGCGTCGGAGGTGATCTCGTGGTCCGCGTCGGCGACGATCCGCTGGAACACCTCGTCGGAGGAGAACCGGTCGGGCACGACCTCCCCGGACGTCGGGACGCCGCTCTCGGAACGGTCTCCGTGGCTCTCGGCCGATCCCCGATCCGGGTTACTCATCGGCGGAATGACCGAACGGAAATAAAAAAGGATGCCGCTCTTGATCGCGGCTCGGGCCTGTCTCGCACGGGTCCACGTGTCGGTGTCGCTGCCGACGGATCCCACCGTCACCCGGCAGTTAGTTTTTGTCCGTGTAGCCGTAGGTTATCTTGGTATGGTTTGCTGTGGCAAGAAGAAGTCGCACGCGGAGCGCGGAGCAACAACCGGCGCTGCGGTCGGTGCAGCACTCGGCAGCCCGCTCGGCCCGTTCGGCGCGGGAATCGGGGCCGGGTTCGGCGGCGCGACGGGATACTTGGCGGGTCGAGTCCGCGACGATCTGCCCCCCTGAACAGGACGGCAGTGTTGCCGGACGGCGCCGGGAGGCGAGCGATCCGAAACCCTTTTTTATATACTGGGCTTCGGACGAACTGCGCGCCGCCTTAGCTCAGACTGGGAGAGCACTCGACTGAAGATCGAGCTGTCCCCGGTTCAAATCCGGGAGGCGGCATTTTCCTGCGACCGAAGTGAGCAGTGGAAATGCTCCCGAGTACGATTTGACCGAGGCCAGAAAGACGAGCGAAGCGAACATCTCTGGACGGAGTTCACCTTCCGAGAGGCGGCACCCTCCCGCCGGTCGGAGAGATTCGAGAATGTCGACGTCGTCCTGCAGTCCCCGTGTTCATCGTGCAAATTCAACCGGTCACCGGGGGACCCCATCACGACCAGTGTTCTGCGATACGTCTCCCGCCTCCAAGCGATAGAGCAGTGACAGCGCAGATCGACAGTTCGCCCCTGAGAGGTGATTTTACAGGGAGTCGTGTCGAGCGTCCTGTATGAACCGAACTCGGGAGCGGGTCGTCGAATGTCTTGAACGCCTCCAAATTCGAGGGCAATCGGAGTCAGTGCCCGAGCTCGAGTACGGCGACGCGTTCGTTTATGCGCAGGTCGAGGAGCGGTTCGATCTCCGGCGAGCGAGCTGGTCCCTCGAGGACGCACGCACCCGGTACGAGTGGGACGAGTTCCCGGCGATACGATACCAACCGACGGGTGTCGACGGGACCGTGTTCGTCTTCGATCGCGGGATATTCGTCTGTGCTGACGCCCCACGAGAGCGTGCCGCTGACGCCATCGAGGCCACGATCGACCAGTTGGTCGGATCGTTTGTCGAGCCGCAATCGGTCGACATCAGCGTCATCCCGCTCGTCGACGGAGACCACGGCAAATGGGACGAGTCGGCGTTCGCCGCCGGCCAGATGGACGTCGACAGGGCGTGGTGTCCCGACTGTGATCGGGTGTTACGCGGAACCGAACGCTACTGTCCGTCGTGTGGAATTGGCCTTCGAACCGAGTGACTGAAGCCGCGTGTGCTGACGCCCGTGGTGTCGCGCGGATAGGACCCGCGGCAGACGACTCCATCGCCGCAGTCACTCGGCGACCGTCCCCACACACCGGCCGGTCCGGTACGCCAGTCGGTGCGCGGTGCCCGGTGGCGGCTTTCGGGAGCTACTTGCTACGCAGTATCTCACGGTACTGGAGGACTGTGCTCCACCGTTCGAGCGACGGGGTCTCTCCGGCGGCGACGCCGGTTCTCCCCGCGGCGGGGGACGTGTACCGGGTGATCGAGACGCAGCGGGTCCCCTTGTTCGCGTCTCCGTCGAACAGACGGACAGACTCATTCCAGTCCAGCCCAAGGGTCGATATGCATTTCTTCTGGCACCAGCGCGACCTGCGAATCCCGGACAACAGGGGACTCGCCCTCGCGGCGAAGCACGGCCCGACGCTGCCAGTCTACGTCGTCGACACCGACCTGTTGACGCAGATCGGCACGCGACAACGCGCCTTTCTGCTGGACGGCGTTCGGAGCCTGAAACGGCGGTACCGCGAACTCGGATCGGATCTCCTCGTCCGTGCCGGAACGCCGGCCGAGGTGCTCGAAACGCTGGTCTCGGCGTACGACGCCGATCGGGTGTACTACAACCGCCACTACCGTCCGGCGCGCCGGAACCGCCAGCGGGCGGTCGACGACGCGGTCCCGACGGACGCCGTCACCGATCTGGTGTTGGTCGATCCGGAGCGGCTGGACGATCGATACTCAAGTCACGGTCAGTTCTACGACGACTGGCAGGACGAGCACAAGCTGACGCCGTTCGACGCCCCCGATTCGGAGCAACTGGTCGCACTCGACGACGACGCCGACCCGCCGGCTGTCTCGGCCGATATCGAGCTACCACCGGCGGGCTACCCGGCAGCGCGGGATCGGTACGATCAGTTCCTGACCGCCGGTATCGAGACCTACAACGACACTCGCGACGATATGCGCCGGGGCGTCGAACGACCGGTCGGTGCCGTGTCGCGACTCTCGCCGTATCTCGCAGGGGGAATGCTCGGGATCCGCGAGGTCTGGGCCGACGCGAGCGAGCGGTGGGACGCTGCCCGCGGCAGCGCACGGACGCATATCGACAAATTCCGGTACGAACTCTCCTGGCGGGAACAGAACTACCACCTGCTGTACCACAATCCGACGCTGCTCACGAAGAACTACAAGTCGTTCCCCAACGAGATTCCCTGGCGGACCGACGACGAGGCGTTCGCGGCCTGGACGCGCGGCGAGACCGGCTATCCCTTCGTCGACGCGGGGATGCGACAACTGAATCAAGAGGGTTACGTCCACAACCGACCGCGTCAGGTCGTCGCCTCGTTCCTGACCAAACACCTGTTACTCGACTGGCGGAAGGGAGCGCGCTACTTCCATCGACAGCTCATCGACCACGATCCGGCGAACAACTACGGCAACTGGCAGTGGATCGCTTCGACCGGCACCGACAGCGTCGACGTTCGGATCTTCGACCCCGTCTCCCAGATGTCGAAGTACGACGACGACGCGACCTACGTCACGGAGTACGTCCCCGAGCTGCGCGACGTGCCGGCGCATAAAATCGTCGACTGGCCGACGCTCTCCGAGGCGGAACGGGAGCGGCTGGCGCCCGAGTATGCGCACCCCATCGTGGACCGTAACGAGGGGTACGAACGGGCACAGCAGGCCTTCGAGCGTGCGCTCGGGAAACGGTAGTGTGGTAGTAGCGGCAGCCGCGGACCGTGCAATATTCGTGTGGTAGTAGCGGCAGCCGCGGATCGTGCGGGCTCCGTGGCGGACGAATGGGCCGCCGAGTCGACATCCCGGCGGAGCGGAATTCGTACCCGACTCACTCCGACACACAGCAGCGGCAACGTGGGCCGCGTCGGTGACGTCCCCGCTACTCCCGGATGACGTTCGATTCTAAGTCCCGCGGATAGAAGGTGAGGAAGTCGAGACCGTCTTCGGTGATCGCGACCGTGTCGGAGTGCCGATAGCCCTCGGTCTCGGTGTAGATCCCGGGCTCGATCGTGTACACGTGGCCGGGCTTCATCTCGCCATCAGCGCCCCGGTCGATGTACGGCGGCTCGTGCCCCCCGAGGCCGATGTTGTGGCCGACGTGGTGGCGCGCGAGGTCGGTGACGCCCTGCTCTTCGAAGTAGTCCCAGACGGCCTGATCGACGTGGCTGAGCGGGACTCCCGGCCCCATCGCGTCGAAGGCGACCTCCTGGGATTCGAGCATAATCTCGAAGTAGTGCTCCTGTTCGTCGCTGACCTCGCTCACGAACATCGTCCGTTCCAACTCGGAGTAGTAGCCGTCGAGGTTCGCGGTCGCACCCGTAATCAGGACGTCGCCCCGTTCCAGGCGGGCGTTGGGGGAGTGCCCGTGCGGAAGTGCCGTCTCCTCGGCGCTGATGTACCCGGCGTGGACGGGTCCCTCACCGCGCATCCGCACCGCGTACTCCGAGCCCAGCGCATCCAGCATCGCCCGGGAGGCGTCGGTCGACGCCCGCTGGCTCACCGTAATCGGATGTGCACCCGGCTCCGTGTAGTCGGCGAGATACCGGTGAGCGAGGTTCGACCACTTCGCAGACTCGCGAATCAGGTCGATCTCGACGTCGCTCTTGGCCTCTCGCATCTCGCCGACCCAGTCCTGGTCGTCGACGTCGACGAAGTCGCTGAGCGGCGGACCCTCGTAGCCCATCACGCCCGGTGCGCCGTCGGCATCCGCCAGCACGGACTCGACGCCGAGGCCGTCCAGCATCTCGGCGGCCGTCGAGATCGGCGCTCCGCCGGGGTAATCAAAGTAGCTGTGCACCGCGTCGATTCGGGTGTTCTCCTCGACTCGCTCGACCTCCAGTCGCGGAACGGTGATCTCGATCCGCTCGTCGGTCAGCGCGAGGACGACCGGGCGTTCAGTCTGGACGTGGTGGAAGCCGCTTACGTACTCGATACTGGTCGCGTCGAACCAGACGGCGGCGTCGGCCTCTTGCTCAGCGAGGTAGTCCCTGACCTGCTGGATCCGTAGCGCAAACTCCCGTTCGGGGACCTTCGTTGTCACGGTGAATCCAGAGGGGCAATTCACAATAAATCGACTGGTTCGCCTCCCTACTCACTGGAACGCTAAGAAATAGTCAGGGAGGCTGGCTCCACTGTATCTGCGTATCGATCGGGTCGACGACAGCGACGTTTAGTCGCCGGTGTAGCCGATGTTGTCGTCTGAGTCGCCGGTGTAGCCGATGTTGTCGTCGGAGTCGCCAGTGTAGCCGATGTTGTCGTCTGAGTCGCCGGTGTAGCCGATGTTATCGTCGGAGTCGCCAGTATAACCGATGTTGTCGTCGGAGTCGCCGGTGTAACCGATGTTGTCGTCGGCGTTAGCGTCGACGAGAGAACTGATTCGCTCGTCGTCCCCGCGGCGAACGGCCTCCCGCTCCGCGTCGTTCAGTTCGTACTCGTCGAACACGGATTCGGGATTAGCTTCCAGTTCGACACGCAGTTCGTCGTCGCGGACGACCTGGCGCATCAGTTCTGTCAGTCCAGACATACCAAGTGGTGGCGGGTCACACCACTTAAGCGTTTTCGGCGAACCGGGCGAATGTACACGACTCCTCGGCGGGGTCGCCCCGTCGCTGGTCCGTGGACCCCCGCTTGCTTCGGTGGGCGCGTCCCCCGCTGTCGGTCGGTGGCCGGTCCGTGCCGGAACGGTACTCATCCGCTTCGACGCGAGATTTATTACTCGCCCTCCGGAACGCATCACCGATGCCTTGGCCGAAGGAGTGTGGGAGATGGGCGTAGACGCCGCCGACGTGTATCGGATCGGGACCGGAATGGTCGGGACGCAACAACTCACCCGGGAGGCGTGGACGGCGCTCGAACGCGCTGCGGCCGTGTACGTCCAGAACCCGAACGAACTGGTCATCGAGTACTTTCGGGAGCAACTCGACGGCGACGTGCACTCCGTGGAAACGCTGTACCGCGAGGGCGAAGAGCGAATCGAGATCTACGACCGGATCGCCGACACGGTACTCGACAGGGCGGCCTCGAGCGACGCTCCCGTCGCGCTGGCGGTCTACGGCCACCCCTCGGTCGGTTCGAGCGCCGGGTCACTGCTGACGCAGAAAGCGGCCGAGCGCGAGATGACCGTCGAGACCATCCCCGGCGTCTCGTCGCTGGGGACGCTCTTTGTCGATCTCGGCATCGACCCGCTCGACGGGCTCCAGCTCCACGAGGCCACGAACCTCCTCATCCACGAGTACGAGATCGACGAACACGTCCCGCTGTTGCTCTATCAGGTCGGCGTCGTCGAGACGCGACTACAGACCTCCAAGGACAGCGACCCGAAGCGGTTCGAACGGCTGCGAACGTATCTCCAAGACTCCTACGGCTCGGACCACGAGGTCGTGTTCGTCCGCTCGGCGACGCAGCCCTTCGGCGAACCGAACCTCCGGCGCATCGAACTGGGCGCGATCGAATCGGTCGCCGACACCGTCACCACGCTGGACTCGCTGTACGTTCCGCCGATCGGGGCGAAACCGCCCGCGAACGAGACGCTGCTGGCGGCGGCCACCGCCGAAGACCACTTAGACCGGATCACCGACGAGGGGAACTGAGTGATGGATTGGATTCGTCTCACCACGGATGACTGCTGACGACGAGACGCCGGCGTTCGATTTCGAGCGAACGTTCGACCCCGACAACTACCTCCCGCTGTACGAAGACGGCGTCTACGAACTGACCGCCTCCGCGGCGGGAACGCTGAGTAACTCCAGAGCCGACGCCGAGCATATCGCCGAACTCCTCGACCTCTCGGGGGACGACCGCATCCTCGACCTCGCGTGCGGACACGGTCGCGTCGCGAACATCTTAGACGAGGCGGGCTACGACGTCCACGGGCTGGACGCGTCCCGCGGCCTCCTGGACGTCGCCCGCGAGGAGGCGACCACTCCCGAAGGACCCGCATACGTCCAGGGCGATATGCGACGGCTACCGTACGAAGCCGACCGGTTCGACGCCGTGTACAACATCTTCAACAGCTTCGGCTACTTCAGCGACGAGGAGAACGAGCAGGTGCTCTCGGAGATCGCTCGCGCCGTGAAGGACGACGGACGGGTGCTGATGGAAATCGTCGACCGCGACTTCGTCGTCCGGAACCTCTCCGGGAGTCGCGTGTACGCGGACGAGGACCTCGTCGTCGCCGACGAACTGACGTTCGAGCCGGAAACCGGCCGACAGATCACCGACCGGTTCCTCTGGCGCGACGGCGAGCGGGTGGACTTCCAGTACTTCCTCCGCCTCTACAACGTCACCGAGATCAGCGCCGTGTTAGAACGCAACGGCCTGCAGATCGCGCACCTCTACGGGGACCTGCGCGGCTCGGAGTACGATCTCGACACCCGGAGTATCTGTCTGATCGCGCGTCCGGAGTGACGCTCGTTCCGGGATCGCCAGTCGCCTGCGCCGCGGTTACGCTCGATCTCCGTTTCCTCGCCCGTCTGGGTCCGCCTCGTCGTCGCCCTCGTCTCCGTCGTCTCCGTCCTCGTCGTCGCTCCTGGAGAACAGCCAGTTGTACAGGACGAGGTAGTACTTCGCGAGGAACAGCGGCGCGTCCTGGAAGAAGTCGTGACCGTAGTAGTCGTAGTCGAACCGCTCTTCGTCCCGCAGGCGGTTCATGTGTGCACTGACGACGGAGATCGACTTGAGCGTCGACGTGACCCCGATGACGATGATGAGCCCCCCGACACCGCGCAGGACGGACCGCCAGGCTCTCGATGGGTCAATGAACTCGGTCCCGACGCCGATCGCGATGGCGATGATGCCGATGTAGAGCAGGACCGAGCCGTGACGGAGGATCGACCAACACGACTTGATCTCGACGTTGTTGTGGAGGACGCCCTTCTCGTGATCCGAGAGGAGGATGGCGCGGAACTCGTCCGAGGACGGGAGTTCCCGGCGGATCTGATCGTACTCTCCGAGGACCGTCTCGTAACTACTCATCATATTGACGCCCGAGAGCTTCTCGAAGTCGAGCGCGGGGGAGTCCCCGAACCCGCCGTAGAGCGCCATACTGCCGTAGGTGTACGACGACAGGAGTAGCGAGACCGAAATGAACCCCATCCCGATGGAGACGAACAGAATCGCGCTGACGAACAGCTCCCGTGCGGAGAAGATGACCGTCGCAATCCCGCCGAGAAAGACGAGATTCAACCGAATCATCTTGAACGACTCGTCGTTGATGTTCTCCGCGATGTCGAGTTGGCGATTGATGATTCGGCGGGTCTCGGTGAGCGACTCCTGAACGGTCGAATCCTCGAGCGAGATGGCCCAGGGGTCGTCGTCGCTCATCCCTACTCGGTCGGTCGGGTCGATGCTGTGGTCCAGTTCGTCTTTCATCGCGACACCCCTCCCGCCGAACGGGCCGCCCGCCACATCCCGCTCCCCGGTGCCCCGTGGCGTCCTCTCATATCTGTGAACTCCGCGCCGTGCCCGATCGCAGCGAGCCGCGTCGTCGACGGCGTTCGGGCTGCTGGCCTCGGCGTCGGCTGTCGAGCCGTTCTTGGCCCATCGATATAAACGGTGTGACCGGTCGAATCGCGAGACGGGCCCCCTCTCCCGTCGACGGTCACTGAGCGAATACGAACGGTATAGTAGTTCGAGGTCCAACCGGACGACGTATGAGTACGATCGACACCTACGACGACTTCCTCGGCCACGTCCGCCGGCTGACGAACGTCGGGAACGTCGAGGAGATGCTGTCGTGGGACCAGCAGGTGATGATGCCGGCCGGCGGGCAGCCGGCCCGCTCGAAGCAGCAGTCGACGCTGTCGTCGCTCGAACACGAACTGCTCACCGACGACGCGCTCGCGGCGTACCTCGACGACGCCGAGGGGGACGACCTCGACCCCGAACAGGAAGCCGTCGTCCGCGAGATCAGGCGCAAGCAGCGGCGCGCCGTGCGGGTCTCGAACGACCTCGTCGAGGACATCTCGGAGACGACGTCGAACGCCCTGGCCACGTGGGAGGACGCCAAGGCCGAGAGCGACTTCGACGCTTTCGCGCCGACGCTCGAACGGCTGGTGGAACTCAAGCGGGAGTACGCCCGCCAGATCGACCCCGACCGCGACCCCTACGAGGTGCTCTTCGAGGAGTACGAGCCGTATCTCGGCATCGACACCACCGAGCAGATCCTCGAACGACTCCGCGACGAACTGGTCCCGCTGATCGAGGAGATCGAAGCCAGCGACGTCGATCTCGCACAGCCCTTCGACGGGACCTACGAGGAGACGGCGCAGGAGGAACTGAACCGGGCGGTGCTCGACTCGCTCGGCTACGACTGGGACCGCGGGCGGCTCGACACGTCCTCGCACCCCTTCACGCTCGGCACGCAGTTCGACTGCCGGATCACGACCCGGTTCGACGAGTCTGATCCGCTGGACGCGTTGAGTTCGACGATCCACGAGTTCGGTCACGCGACGTACAACCTCGGGTTGCCCAAGGAAGACTACGGGACGCCGCTCGGCCAGGATCGCGATCTGGCAGTCCACGAGTCACAATCCCGGCTGTGGGAGAACCACGTCGGTCGATCGCAGGCGTTCTGGGACCTGATCTGGCCGCACGTCCAAGAGCACCTCGGCGTCGACGGCGACGCTCGGGCCGGCTTCGAGGCCGCAAACCAGATCTACCCGGACAACCGCATCCGCGTCGAGGCCGACGAGCTGACCTACCATATGCACATCATCCTCCGGTTCGAGATCGAGCGCGACCTCATCCGCGGCGATCTCGACGTCGAGGACGTGCCCGAGGTCTGGAACGACAAGATGGAGTCGTATCTCGGCGTGCGCCCCGAGAACGACGCGGAAGGCTGTCTGCAGGACATCCACTGGAGCCACGGCTACTTCGGGTACTTCCCGACGTACTCGCTGGGGAGCGTTCTCGCAGCCCAGCTCTACGCCACTGCCGAATCGGCACTCGACGGCCTCGAGGGACAGATCCGCGAGGGCGACTTCGACCCGCTGCACGATTGGCTCACCGAGCAGGTCTACCAGCACGGCCAGCGGTACACGACTCCGGAACTGATCCGCAAAGCGACGGGCGAGGCGTTCACGGCGGACTACTTCGTCGACTACGTCGAGACGAAGTTCGGCGACCTCTACGAACTGTAGCGGCCGGGTGCGACCGCCGGGCGGCGGCGTCAGAACCGGCCTCCCTGCCGACATATTCTCGTCGGCGGCGACGCAAAAGCGGATATGGCCGAAATGGAGTACGCCGAGGCGTATGGGACCCGCGTGCCGAAGATCGGACTCGGCACGTGGCAACTCACCGGCGAGGCGTGTTACGAGGCGGTCTCGACCGCACTGGAGTTGGGATATCGCCACATCGACACCGCCCAGTTGTACGAGAACGAGGCCGAGGTCGGCCGCGCCGTCGCGGACGCCGACGTGGACCGCGAGGAGTTGTTCGTGACGACCAAACTGAAGCCGGGGAACGCCCGCTACGACGACGTCCTCGATTCCACCGAGGCGAGCCTCGATCGACTCGGGACCGACTACGTCGATCTCCTGCTCCTCCACTGGCCGAACCCGCTGGTGTCGATCGGGGATACGATGGACGCGATGGACCGCCTCGTCGAGGACGGCCGCGTCGCGAACATCGGCGTCAGCAACTTCCCGCAGATCCTCCTCGAACGAGCGCGCGACGCCGCCGACGCGGACGTGCTGACGAATCAGGTTCAGTTTCACCCGTACAAGCCACAGCGTGGGATGCTCGGCCACTGTCAGGAGGAGGGGATGCTCCTCACCGGCTACAGTCCCCTGGCCCGCGGGACCGTCTTCGACGACGCCGATGTCCAGCGGATCGCCGAGTCGTACGACCGGACGCCGGCACAGGTGGCCCTGCGCTGGGCGACCCAGCATCGCAACGTCGTGGTCATCCCCAAATCTGCCGATCCGACGCACCTCGAACAGAACCTCGAGATCTTCGATTTCAAGCTCACCAGCGCCGAAGTCGATGCCCTCACCAAGCCGTCGCTGCTCAAATCGGGGGCGGCGATGCTCGACGGAATGGTGAGCGAACTCCGATCCTGACGGCCGCGGAATGGTCCTACTGACCGAGCGCGTCGACGCTGCGTGGCTTCTCGTCGCTGGCTGGACAGTCGCCGTCGTCGTCGCGTCCGCCGTCGATCCTTCGGGCGCCGCCGACACCGCCGGAGCGGTGCCCGTCCTCGGCGGCGGGCCACCGCTCGGCCTCCACGTCACCGTGTGGCTCCATCTGGGCGCGTACGCCGTCCTCGCGTGGCTCGTCGCGACCGCCACCGACGCCGACGACGTGTGGACGCTCGGACTCGCCGTCGCCGTCGCCTCGGTCGTCGGACTCACGGTCGAGGCGATGCAGGCCACGATCCCGGCGCGGACCGCCAGCGTCGGCGACGCCGTCGTGAACGCGGTCGGTGCCGGTCTCGGTGCCGCGTGGCGACGCGCTACCGATTCGTTCCGCCGCAGGCGACCCCGCAAGCGATGAGCGACCCGCCTGCCGGACGCGCAGTTTTTACCCGCCGAACGGGAAGCGACGAGAGATGTCGGTGACGACGCTCCACCGGCCGGCGCACCGTGACGCGCTCGGCCTGCTGGAATCCGCGTTCGGCGACGGCCGGATGGTGACGGTGTTCGGTCGGTGTCGCGTCGAGTACGACGGGCGTGCGTCGTCGAGCCTCGGCCCCGGCGACCGCCTCGTCGTCTGCAAGCCCGACGGAACGATCCTGGTCCACACCGACGAGAATCGCAAGCCGGTGAACTGGCAGCCGCCCGGGTGTACCCATCAGGCGAGCGTCCGCGACGGTCGGCTCCGGATCCGAAGCGAGCGCACGTCCCCGGACGAACGGCTCGACGTCGCCTTCGAGCGGCTCGAGCAGGTGTCGGCGTACGAGGTAACAGACCGGAGCGATCTGACCCTGACCGGGAGCGAGGAGGACCTTAGACAGCGAATCCTCGAGGACCCGAGTCTGGTGGAAGCCGGGTTCGAGCCGACGGCGACAGAGCGCGAGACCGCCGCCGGCCCGGTGGATCTGTTCGGCTCCGACGCCGCGGACCGGCCGGTCGTCGTCGAATTGAAGCGTCGCCGCGTCGGGCCGTCGGCGGCGAGCCAACTCACCCGGTACGTCGCTGCCGTCGACGAAGAGTTCCCCGAGGAGGGGGTTCGCGGCATCCTCGTCGCGCCGTCCGTGACCGACCGGACGGCGGCGATGCTGGACGAACGGGGTCTCGAATTCGTCGCGCTCGACCCAGTCGGCGACGGGGTGTCGGAGGGCGATTCCGATGTGGGCTCCGGTGACGACGCCGAACCGGAGTAAGTCGGCGGACAGTTCGAAGCGCTTTTAGGTCGTATGGGCGTTCTGTTTCACAAGTAACTATGTCCGACAAACCCGCCTCAATGTACCGGGAACTGTCGAAACCGTCCTACACGCGACGGGAGTACATCACGGGAATCCCCGGTTCGAAGATCGCACAGCACAATATGGGTAACCTCCAGACCGGTCCCCAGGACTACCCGGTCCAGATCAGCCTCCGCCTCGAAGAAGAGTGTCAGGTCCGGCACGGTTCGCTGGAGTCCGCGCGGCTGTCGGCGAACCGCGTGATGCTCAAAGAGGTCGGGCAGGAGAACTACAAGATGGTCCTCCGGAAGTTCCCCCACCAGGTCCTGCGCGAGAACAAGCAGGCGACCGGGGCGGGCGCGGACCGTGTCTCCGACGGGATGCGCCAGGCGTTCGGCAAACCGGTCGGCACCGCCGCGCGGGTCCAGGCGAACGAGCGCGTGTTCACCATCTACTGCGACCCCGAAGACGCCGACGTCGCGAAGGACGCACTGCGCCGTGCGTACAACAAGATGTCGCCGCCGTGCCGCGTCGAAGTCGAGAAGGGCGAGAAGCTCCTCATCTCGTAAGCGCCTGGCCGTCGCGACGGCCCAACACCCACGCTTTTTGCGCCGCCGGTCCCTTCCCGTAGCCGATGCTCAGACTCGCCGTGACGACGGCCGCGGAGACGTTCGAGCGGCTCCGCGATCCGCTCGCGGCCCGCGACATCGCCGTCGAACACCTGCAAGCGGACGAACGCGCCCTCGACCTCACCGAACCGCCCGCGCGCCGCTTCGACGTCGGGTTCGTCTATCCGAGCCGGCTGATGGCGGGCGGCGTCGTCGACGGCCGGCACGGGATCCCGTGGGTCAACGGCCGCGCCGCCGTCGCGACCTCTCGAAACAAGGCCGGCGTCATCGCTGCGCTCGCTCGTGCGGGTGTCCCCGTTCCCGACACACACGTCGTCTCGAATCCGGTCGACGACGACGCCGTCGCCGCGGCGGCGGACGACATCGGCTTCCCGCTCGTGGTCAAACCGAACTCGACGACCCGGGGCATCGGCGTCGCGAAGGCTACCGATCTCGACTCGCTCCTCGGGATCGTCGACTACCTGAACCTCGTCCACGACTACCGCGCGACCGGCGACAAGTCGTACCTGCTGCAGGAGTACCTCCCCGCCGCCAGCGACTACCGGATAATGGTCCTCGACGGCGCCGTCGTCGGCGCTGTCGAGCGCCGCCTCCCGGACGACGCACGCGAAGCGGGACGCTGGAAACACAACGTCCACCGGGGAGCGGAGGCGGTGGGTGTCGACGTACCGGCGGAGCTCCGGACGGTGGCCGTCGAGGCTGCAAACGTGCTCGACATCGCGTATCTCGGCGTCGACGTGCTCGTCGCTGACGGGCGTGCAGTCGTCTCAGAGACCAACGCGCGCCCCACTGTCGACGACGGAAAGTACGACGCCGACTTCTGGGACCGACTGGCGGACCTGATCAGACGAACGAGCGAGGAAACCGCGTGACGACGAGTCATATCGATTACTCTCACTTTTTACCGCCGAGAGCCACCCCTGTTGACGGCGCTCGGTGGTACGAGACGAGAGTAATCGATATCAGTCCAGGTCGATCGACGCCGACTCGTCGAGTTTCTCGAGGGTGACCTGCAGGATCCCGTTGTTGAACGAGGCGCTGGCGCTGTGTTCGTCGACGCGGGTCGGGAGGCGGATCCGCTCGTCGTACTCGCGGCGCGGGCCGCCGGCAGAGATCGTAAGTACTTCGCCGTCGCACTGGAGTTCGACGGCGTCTTTCGAGACGCCCGGGAGATCGGCGACCAGTCGGAGTTCATCGCCCTCGTCGTAGATGTCGACGTGGGTCTCGGAGGCGAAGCCGCTGGCATCGCTACCGGTCATTTCGTCCATCATCCGTTCGATCCCGTCGAAAAAGTCGTCAAACGGGTCGTCACGGTCGTCTCTCATCACACGCTAGTTGGGCGGTTCCGATGAAAAGCCTTCTCCCCGCGGCGGGATCGGCCGGCCGACGGCTGTACGCGAGTGGGGGACCGCCCGTCTCGGTGTGTGCCGCGTCCCGGTCTGTGTCGCGTCTCGGGCCGTCCCGCTTCGGTGTGCGTCGCGTCCCAGTATGTGCCGCGTCCCAGTATGTGCCGCGTCCCAGTATGTGCCGCGTCCCAGTATGTGCCGCGTCCCGGTCTGTATTGCGTCCCAGTGTGTGTCGCGTCCCAGTGTGCGTCGATGGTCCGGAGTGATCGAAGCTGATCGATCGCCCCGCGAACGCTCCCGCTCTCGACTTCGGAGAGTCGGGTGTCTCAGGACTTCTTTATCCACACTTCGGCCGATTCACGGCCCACAGCGGGACATAGGGTTTGAAGTAGCAGGAGCGAGTGAACTCGGATATGAGTGAAAAATCCGAGACGAACGCCGGGGCGGCGGTGGACGCGCCGGTACGCGTGGCCCTGAACGGGTTCGGGCGGATCGGGCGCAACGTCCTCCGTGCCGTCCGCGAGGACCCCCGGGTCGAACTGGTGGGTATCAACGACGTGATGGACTTCGAGGATATGGCGTATCTCGCGAAGTACGACACGGTGATGGGCCGCCTGGACGGCATCGGCCGCGACGGCGACACGCTGCTCGTCGGCGACAGTTCTGTGCCGCTGTTCAACGTCCAGAACCCCACTGAACTCCCCTGGGACGACCTCGACGTCGACGTCACGCTCGAGTGTACCGGTATCTTCCGCACGTACGACGACGCCGCCGCTCATCTCGAAGCGGGCGCGGAGAAGGTCGTCATCTCCGCCCCACCGAAAGGCGACAAGCCGGTGAAGCAACTGGTCTACGGCGTCAATCACGACGAGTACGACGGCGAGGACGTCGTCTCGAACGCCTCCTGTACCACGAACTCGGTGAGCCCCGTCGCGAAGGTCCTCGACGAGGAGTTCGGCATCGAGAGCGGCCTCCTCACCACGGTCCACGCCTACACCGGCAGTCAGAACCTCGTCGACGGCCCGATGGCGAAGACGCGCCGGGGTCGCGGCGCTGCCGAGAACATCGTGCCGACCTCCACCGGCGCGGCGAAGGCGACCACCCAGATCCTCCCCCAACTGGCGGGTAAACTCGACGGGATGGCCATCCGCGTCCCGGTCCCGAACGGATCGATCACCGAACTGGTCGTCGACCTCGAGGCGGCGCCCTCGGTCGAGCAGCTCAACGCCGCCTTCCGCGACGCCGCCGACTCGGGCCCGCTCGCGGGCGTCCTCGGCTACACCGACGACGAAGTCGTCTCCTCTGACATCCTTGGGCTGCCGTTCTCCTCGATGGTCGATCTCAACTCCACGAACCAGGTCAACGACGGCGGTCTCTACAAGATCCTGACGTGGTACGACAACGAGTACGGCTTCTCGAATCGGATGCTCGACGTCGCCCACTTCCTCACGTACGGCTGAGCCACGTGGGATTCGACCGGATCCCATGGGGCCCCGACCCGGTCCGGTCTGACCGCGGCCCGAGCCGGTTTGCCCCGTTCGATCCGATCCGCCCCGCCCCAGTTCGACTTTACCCGCTCCGACCCGACTCGACCACCACTAAGTGACGCCCACACGACTCTCCACACGAACCCCAATGTCCACGTCAACAGCCACGTTCGACACGCTCGACGACCTCGACGACGGCCAGCGCGTCCTCGTCCGCCTCGATCTGAACTCTCCGATCGAGGACGGCGAACCGCAGGACAACCGCCGCTTCGAGCGACACGCCCAGACCGTTCGCGAACTCGCCGACGCCGGCCACCGAATCGCCCTCCTCGCACACCAGGGACGCCCCGGACGGGAGGACTTCACCTCACTCGCCGGCCACGCGGAAATCCTCGCTTCTTACCTGGATCACGACGTCGTCTTCGTCGAGGATATCTATGGCGAGACGGCCACCGACGCCATCGAAGCGCTCGACGCGGGCGAGGTGCTCCTCTTAGAGAACACGCGGATGTGCGACGACGAACTGCCCGAGGAAGCGCCCGAAACCAAGGCCGAAACCGAGTTCGTCCAGTCGCTCGCGCCGCACTTCGACGCCTACGTGAACGACGCGTACTCGGCCGCACACCGCTCGCACGCCTCGCTCGTCGGGTTCCCGCTCGTCGTCCCCGCGTACGCCGGCCGCGTGATGGAGACCGAGTACGAGGCCAACACCGCCATCGCGAACAAGTCGTTCGACGGCCGGGTGACGATGGTCGTCGGCGGCACCAAGGCGACCGACGTGATCGACGTGATGAACACCCTCGGAGAGACGGTCGACGACTTCCTCCTCGGCGGCATCGCCGGCGAACTGTTCCTCCGGGCTGACGGCGCGCCGGTCGGCTTCGATCTCGACCCCGAACAGGATCTCTATGACTCTCAGTGGGAGGCCAACCACGAACTCATCGAGGAGATGCTCGACGAGCGTCGCGAGCAGATCACGCTGGCGACCGACCTGGCGTCCGACGACGACGGCGAGCGCGCCGAGGAATCTGTCGCCGACATCGACGAGAAGACCGTCTCCTACCTCGACGTCGGCACCGATACCGCCGAGTCCTACGCCGAGGTCGTTCGCGACTCCGAGGCCGTCTTCGTGAAGGGCGCACTCGGTGTCTTCGAGGAGGAACCGTTCTCGGTCGGGACCGTCCGCGTGCTGGAAGCCATCGCCGAGACGGACTGCTTCTCGGTCGTCGGCGGCGGCGACACCTCGCGCGCCATCGAGATGTACGGGATGGACGAAGCCGACTTCGATCACGTCTCGATCGCCGGCGGCGCGTACATCAGGGCGCTGACCGGTCAGCCGCTCGCCGGCGTCGAGGCGTTGAAGCGCTCCTGAGTCGCCGATCAGTCACGTCGGCTGCTCTGTCGAAGACCTGAAGCGGCCGCCCGCCGAATTCGACGCTATGCTCGTCGGTTGCTGTTCTGACACCCACGACAACCTCGATCTGGCACGATCCGCGGTCGAGACCTTCGAAGACCGGGGCGTCGACGCGGTGATCCACTGCGGCGACGTGGTCGCGCCGTTCACCGCCTCGGTCTTCGACGCCGACTTCGCATTCCACGCCGTCCGCGGGAACAACGACGGTGAGTGGGCGCTAGCGGAGACCATCGAGGCGTTCGGTACGCATCACGGCGAGAGTGCACACCTGACGTTCGACGGCGTCGACGTCGGGGTCTACCACGGGACGAGCGAACAGCTCGTCGACGCCCTCCTCGCGTCGGGCGCGTACGACTACGTCGTCCGCGGCCACACTCACGAGCGGACCCACGAGGAGCGCGACGGGACCGTCCACCTCAACCCCGGTGGCCTCCCCTTCCCCGGGGCGGACGACGCGTACCACGTCGCGATCCTCGATACGGACGCCGAGACCGTCGAATTCGTCGATCTCTCGGGCTAACGGCGCGGCGATTCACGACCCCGGGAGGATGTCGCCGAGCGCGCCGCCGACGCTCATCGGCACGAACGCGACGACGACGTCCGCGAACGCCAAGACGGGCGTCGCCCAGTCGACACGGCCCCACGCGGTCATCACCACGGCCGCGGTGAGAAACGCGACGCCGAGGACGCCCACGAGCCGTCGCGGGAGGACGCCGAAGAGCGGTTCGTGGACGCGGACGTCCTGAATGTCGGCGACGTAGAGGATGCCGACCACGAGGCCGATCGCGGCGATGACCGTCCCCACGAGCGAGACCGGATGTGCGGCGAGAAAGTGCCCGACTTCGTTCGTGCCGCCCTCGACGAACATCGGAACCCCGAACAGCACCGACCCGAGGAACGCCTCCGCGAGGTCGCCGCGGTCGTACCCGTGGATGATGCGGCCGAACACGGCGGTCTCGTTGGCGGCTGCGACGGCCGCGCGACGGGCGGAGCGAACGCGCTCGCGTTCGTCGGGGGAGTCGACGGTTTCGGCGAGCGCGTCGAACTCCGCGAGCAGTCGCTCCATCTCGTCGGTCGATCCCTCACTCCCGTCCGGCCCGATGCGCACCTCAGAATCGTCCGCGGCGGCCGAGCGATCGTCGGTCATACTCCCGACCACGACTGGGGTAGTGATAAACGTCGGTCGGCCGCGGCCGTCGAGCGCGTCCGGCGACCGGTGTCGGCTGCGTCGTCGA
Source organism: Halobellus clavatus (assembly GCF_900107195.1). Taxonomy (GTDB): domain Archaea; phylum Halobacteriota; class Halobacteria; order Halobacteriales; family Haloferacaceae; genus Haloquadratum; species Haloquadratum clavatum. Next base: position 383,608 of record NZ_FNPB01000001.1, on the reverse strand, counting down.
CGGGTCAGTCGTCGGCCGTGCCGGCCTCGACCTGATCGGCGCCGAAGCCGGAGGGGTCGCCGGAGAGGCCGACGCCCAGCGTCTCGTTCGTGCGCCGGATGCTCTCGGCGGCGTCAGCGCTCTCGGTCACTGCGCGGATCGCGTCGACGTTCTCGGGGACCACGTCGGACTCCTGGTGGATCGCCTGAAAGAGATAGAGGTCGCGGCCCTCGGTGGCGACCGACTCACCCCACAGGCAGTTCTCCCAGAGGTCGCCGCGCGGCCGCCCGGCGTCCAGCGCGAAGTCTTTGAGCTTGCCGGCCCCGTCGAGACCGATCCCCTCCGGAATCACGTAGATTCGAGACTGGTCGTCGAGGAGTTGCCGGACGTGCGCGGCCGTCACGTCGGTCTCCAGTGTGACGTTGAGTGCGTGGACGTGCATCAGCGTCGCCGGTACTTTCAGCCCCATCGTATCGATCGACAGGTCGGGGAAAATCGTCTGGACGTCGGGGCCGTGATGAGACGGGATCTCGATCGGATTCGGGAGGATATCGTTGATCGGACCGCGCGTATTCTGACTCGGGTCGCCGCCGCGGCGTACCAGCGTCGCTCGGACCTTCTCGACGCCGTACTCCTCCTCTAGGGGAGCCACGACGCGCGACAGTCCGGTCGTGTTACAGGAGACGACTCGAACGGAGTCGGCACCGCAGGCGTCGTCGTAGTTCGAGCGGGCGTTGAAGCTCGTCTCGGCGACACTGGCGTCCTCGCCGCCCTGGAAGATCGCGGGCGTATTATACGAGGCGTACAGCGACTTGTTCTCCGCGCCGATACCTGACGGCGTGGCGTCGACCATCACGTCGGCGTCGGCGACCAGTTCGTCGACGACACCGGCGGTCTCGATCCCGGCCTCCGAGAAGAGCGGAGCGCGCTCCGGGATCGCCGCGTACACCGGGTAACCGCGCTCGACAGCGGTGTGGGCCTCGAAGTTCGGCTGCGTCTTGGCGACGCCGGCGACTTCCATATCGGGCTGGGCCTCGACGGCGTCGGCTACGCGTTTGCCGATCGTCCCGTAGCCGTTGACACCCACTCGTATCATTACCGGAGAGTCGGACGACCACACGCATAGTTATTTCGGAGCCGGAGCAGCAACAATTAACTCCTACACGAGTAACGCGGGGCATTTTCGCAGAGACGAGTACCTCACCACGGAATACTTGCGGAAAGCCCCAGCACACACGGCGGTCGTCGGGATGCGAACCCCTAACTCCGCGGAGTCCCGACACTGGCGTATGTCGAACGACGGACTCGCAGCCGCTGCGACGACGGCGGTCGAGCAGTGTATGGCTCTCGACGAGACGGAGTCCTGCGTCGTGGTCACCGACGACGAACGACGCCCGATCGGCGAGGCGCTCTACGACGTGGCGAGCCGCATCACCGACGACGCGGTGCTGCTTCAGTACCCGCCAGGGACCCAACACGGCGAGGAGCCGCCCAGGCCCGTCCCGGCCGCGATGGCCGATGCGGACGTGTTCCTCGCACCGACGACAAAGAGCGTGAGTCACACCCGCGCCCGAGGGGACGCCTGTGACGCCGGCACGCGCGGCGCGACGCTGCCCGGAATCACCGAGGACGTGTTCACCACGGGGCTCGACGCCGACTACGACGCCATCGCCGCGCACTGTCGCGACGTCCTCGCGCAGGTCGAAGACGCCGACGAGATACGGGTGACGGCCCCGGCCGGAACCGACATCACCTTCGAACCCGGCGGCCGCGAGTGGCACGCCGACACCGGCATCGTCCACGAACCGGGCGACTTCTCGAACCTCCCCGCGGGTGAGGTGTTCGTCTCGCCGACGGACGCGAACGGGACCTACGTCGTCGACGGGACGATGCGCCCGCACGGACTGCTCGAGGAGGGGCAACAGCTCCGCTTCGAGGTGGAAGACGGCTACGTGACCGAGATTTCCGACGACGAGATCCGCGAACAGATCGAGACCGGTGCCGAGGAAGTGGGGCGCGACGCCTACAACCTCGCGGAACTGGGAATCGGAACCAACGTCGGTGTGACCGAACTCGTCGGCTCCGTCCTCCTCGACGAGAAGGCCGCCGGGACCGTCCACATCGCGATCGGCGACGACGCCGGCATCGGTGGCGAGACCGACGCACCGCTGCACCTCGACGGAATCGTCCGGGAACCCACCGTCTTCGCCGACGGGGATGAAGTGGACCTGCCGCAGTGAACGGTGAACGGTGAACGGCTGCCCGGGACACCATAGCCCGCCGGCTTCACCACTCGTATGAGACTCCGGTCAACTCCTCGCTCTTCGCCCAGAGGCGCGCCGCGTCGTCTTCGTCGTAGGACGCCTCACTGGACGATTGCCTCTCGGGTGCGCCACGCATATTCAGCAACCCGCCCGGACCGTAGTAGTCCCCGCCCTCCACGTCGGGCGCGACTGACGCGTACAGCAGCGGTAACGCGCCCTTCTGCGCCGACTGGCCCACGACCGCGTTGGCGGCTTTCATCAGTCCCAGCCGCAGTTTCGACCCCGCTTGCTTCGGCCCGCGGTACTGGAGATTCGTCGCGGCGTACCCCGGGTGGCAGGCGACGCTGATCGTGTCGGTGACCTCGGCTTTCGTCAGCCGACGCTGCAGTTCGTAGGCGAACAGGAGGTTTGCCAGTTTACTCTGACCGTAGGCCTCCCACTTCCCGTAGGACTGCTCGTGGTGCAGGTCGTCGAAGTCGATCTCGCCGGACTCGTGTGCGCCACTGGAGTGCGTGACGATTCGGCTCTCTCCATTGCTCGCGAGGAGCAGATCCAGCACGTGACCGGTGAGCGCGAAGTGACCGAGGTGGTTCACCCCGAGTTGTTTCTCGAACCCGTCTTCTGTCTCCTGTCGGGGGATCGCCATCACACCGGCGTTGTTACAGAGCACGTCGACGGTGTCGTAGTCCTGTTCGACCCCGCTCGCGAAGGACTCGATCGAGTCGAGCGACGCGAGGTCACACTGCCGAACGTTCAGGGTGGCTCCGGTGTCGCCGACGCTGTCACGGATTTCCGCGGCCGCCTGTTGCCCCCGATCGGTGCTCCGGCAGGCCATAATCACCGTCGCCCCGTTGGCTGCGAAGGCGTTCGTCGCCTCGAACCCCAGACCGCTGTTGGCCCCCGTAACGAGAACAGTTGTGTCCGTACAGTCCGGCATTCGATCGACAGTCCACGATGATGCCATCGGTAACTGTACGCCGACAGCACATAGGAACCTTCCGTTGGGGCCCCCTCGGCGATCGATCCGCGCCGCGACGTGAGCCAGCGTCCCGCACGCGACGGCCGGAAGGGCGGACTTTTACGGCCCGACGGGCTACGACGCCGTATGAGCACGCCACAGGACCGCGTCGCGGCCGAATGTCCCTCCTGTTCGCCCGCTGAATCGACGGTCCACGAGGTACTGAAAGACGGCGGCGGTCACCGCACCGTCCGCTGTACGGAGTGTAGCCACGTTCACAAGGTCCAGGTCGAATCCGAGACGGAGATCGAACGCGACGTCGTCGTCTCTCAGGACGACGAGTCGTTCGCGACTACCGTCGACGCGCCGCCGACAGAGACGATCGCCACCGGCGACGAGTTCATCGTCGACAGCGAGGCGGCCATCATGCTGGTCAGGGTTACGGGGATCGAGATCGGTCCCGAACAGCGCACCGAGGAAGCCCGAGTCGAGGACATCGACACCATCTGGACCCGCGCGGTGGACAACGTGACGGTGAAAGTGACCGTCAACCCCAAGGAAGGGACGGGTGACCGCGAAGCGACCCGGAGCTTCGACCTCAAACTCCCCGGCGACCACGAGTTCGTCGTCGGCGACGTCGCCGCCTTCGGCGACGAGGAGTTCGAGATCAAAGCGATCCAGGTGCGCGAGGACGCCCCGGAGTACCGGCACGGCAAACTCGACCACGAGGGCGATATGGTCTACGCGAAAGACGTCAAGCGGCTCTACGGCACCGACCAGACGACCTCTGCCTGGTCGGCGTGGTGAGGACGCGCGAGCACTGATTCTCGGATCGACGTCCGCTGTCGGCGGGGAAAGATTCGATTCCTCGGAGTGTGAAGAGACGTATGTGAACACTACCCACATCGAAGCCCGCGAGGCGATGGTCGAACGCCTCCGCCGCCGCGGGTACGTCGACGACGATCGGGTGGCCGAGGCCCTCCGATCCGTCCCACGCCACGAGTTCGTTCCCGAGGGCCAGCGCTCGAACGCGTACGCCGACCGACCGCTGTCGATCGGCAGCGACCAGACCGTGAGCGCACCGCATATGGTCGGTATGATGACCGAACTCCTCGACCCCGCGCTCGACGACCGCGTGCTGGAGGTCGGGACCGGGTGCGGCTACCACGCGGCCGTGACAGCCGAGACTGTCCCCGAGGGGCACGTCTACTCCGTCGAGTACGACGACGACCTCGCGGCCGAGGCGCAAGCGCGACTGGCTCGGCTCGGGTACGGCGACCGCGTCTCCGTCCGCGTCGGCGACGGGCGGGAGGGCTGGGACGCGCACGCGCCCTTCGACGGCGCGTACCTGACGTGCGCCGTGCCCTCTGTCCCGGATGCCGTCCTGAACCAGGTCGCCGTCGGGGGGCGGATCGTCGCTCCCGTCGGCGAGACCCACCAGGAACTGGTCCGGCTGGAGAAGCACGACGCGGAGACGGTCGAGCGCTCGGAGCACGGGGGCGTGCGGTTCGTCCGGATCCGCGGGTGAGCCGCCCCACAGAGCGTGCAGTTGATTACGCCCCACGTCCGAGAGCGTAGTATGGACCCTGGGGATCTGCGCGGCGAGATGGTCGACAGCCTCGAGGAACAGCTGTCGATCGACGAAGCGGTCGCGCTCGCGATGCGGTCGGTACCCCGCCAGGAGTTTGTCGACGATGCCCCGTACAGCAACCGCGCCGAGGAGGCCGCGGGAACGACGGTCCTCGCGCCCGAGACGGTCGCTCGCCTCCTGACGGCCCTCGACGTCGACTCCCCGGACGGCGGGCCGACGGACCGCGACGGCGACCCACGGGACGATGCCACGACCGCCGACGATACCGGCGACATCCTCGTCGTCGGCGCGGGCGTCGGCTACACCGCCGCGCTGCTCGCGGAACTCCTCGGCGAACGGCACGTGCACGCCGTCGACATCGACCGACGACTCGTCTACGCGGCGCGATCGAACCTCGATTCGGCGGGCTACGGAGGCGTTCTCGTCGATGCCCGCGACGGCGCGAGTGGACTCCCCGAATACGCACCGTTCGACCGAATCCTCGTCGAGGCCGCAGCGATCAGTCCCCCCCGCGCGCTGATCGAGCAACTGTCCCCCGGCGGCCGTCTGGTGCTCCCCCTCGGCGGCCCCGAGCAGACGCTCACGGCCGTCGACGACGACGGCGACGTGATCGATCGGCACGGACCGGTGGCGTTCAAGCCGCTGCTCGTCGACGGCGAGCAGCGCGGCCGGCCGGCGCGGAACCGGACGGTCAGAGAGGACACCGAACGGCAGGAAGAACCGGGTTACTTCGCGAAAACCGGCTGGGAACAGGAGTGGATCGACTGGGACGAGCAGTTGCGACGGCGGTAGCCCTCCGTCACTGAATTTTCAGCCCGCTCCCGGTGAGCGGGACGACGACGTCGTCATCGGGCGCGACGACACCACGCTCGCGATACCGGCCGAGTGCGGCGGGCGCGACCGCGCAGGTCGGCTCGGTGTCGAACCCCCGCGACCGGAGCGCGTCGAGTTCGCGCTCGACGGCCGCCGCCGACATCGCGATAGCGTCGCCGTCGGTGTCGTCGATGGCGTCGTGGATCTGTGTCTCGCGGACCGGGTCCCGGATCTGGATCCCGTCGGCGACGTCGTTGTGAGCGTCTGACTCGCCGTGGAGAGCGTCGGCGACGGGCGCATATCCGGCGGCCTGTGCACCCAGCATCCGCGGGACGTCGTCGATCCACCCCGCGTCCGCGAGCGCCCGGAAGCCGCGGTACGCCCCCAGAAAGAGCGTGCCGTGGCCCAGTGGGGTCACGACGGCGTCGGGAGCGACCCACTCGCGCTGGGCGCACACCTCGTAGGCGAACGTCGCCGTCCCGGCGAAGAACGCCGGGTTCCAGGCGTGGGAGGCGTACCACGTGTCGGCCGCCCCATCTTCCGATGCTGTTTCGACGGCCTCGAGACAGGCGTCCGTGACGGCCTCACGACTCCCCTCGACCGGCACCGGCGTCGCCCCGACGCGCTCGATGGCGTCCCGTTTGGCTGGCTTGACCGAGGCCGGAACATAGATCTCGGCGTCGATGCCGCCGCGGGCGGCGTAGGTGGCGATGGCCGCGCCCGCGTTCCCCGAGGAGTCCTCGACGACCCGGTCGACGCCGAGCGCGTCGGCGACCGAGAGCGTCACCGTCGCGCCGCGGTCCTTGAACGACCCCGTCGGAAAGACGTACTCGAGTTTGAACTCGGCGTCCCAGTCGTCGGCGTCGACGAGCGGCGTGCGGCCCTCACCGAGCGAGACGCGGCGGTCGACGGGGAGGAGCCGTTCGAACGCCCACAGGCCGCCACGGGCGTCCCCCCACGAAGTCGGCGGCTCCGCCGGGAGCGACTCCTCGGGCCGCTCGGTCGGCCCGGCCGCGAAATCCAGCGGCGCACCGCAGTCACAGCGCCACGTCCACTGCTCGTAGGTGCGATCGCACGCACTGCAGGCGAGCGCGAGCGACGGCGGCAGCGACGTGGGGTCTGCGGTCATCTCAGTATGCGTCGACGTTGGTGCCGACCGAACAGACGTACTCGCCGGTCGCGACCTGCGGGAGTCGGCGAGTGCGCCAGAAGACGCCGTCGTTGTTCGCGGTGACGCGAGCCTTGCGTTCGCCGAAGGGCGTCGTCACCTCGAAGAGGCGGTCGCCGGCGCTCACCCGGTCGCCGAGGTCGGCCTCGAACCGGACGAGGCCACCCGCGGGTGAGCCGTACTGATCGAAGCCCTTCGCGCGGGTCTGTGGTTCCTGACCGGGGGATCCGGGCAGAAAGCCGTAACCGCGGAGGACGTTGAACACGCCCGTCACGCCGGCCTCGATGCTGTCGTCGTCCCAGCCGACACAGCCGCCGAGTTCGGGGTCGATCGTCGGGATGCCCTCGTCGGGGCCGGCGCGGGCGAGTTGCCCCTCGGGCCCCTTCTGGTCGAGGACGTACCCGCAGCCAAATGTCTTGGCCAGTTCGAGACACTCGTCGTGCAGTCGGTGTCGGCGACCGCAGCGGACGCGCACCTCGTCGATCATCTGGGAGGTCGACCCCTGGTGGAGGTCCAAGATCAGATCCGCGCGGGTGGCGGCGTCGAACGTGGTAGCGGCAATCCGTTCCGAAGAGGTCCCGCCGTCGTCGCCGGGGTACGCGCGGTTCATCTTCGTGTCGTCGATCGGATTGCGGTGCTCTGCGACCTGGAAGGCGTGGTAGTTGACGATGCCGACGACGAGGACTGTCCCGGAGAGCTCCGCGGGGTCGAGCCGGGGAACGACCCGACTGACGACGCCGACGCCGTTCAGTTCGTCGCCGTCTGACGCCGCCTGCAGATAGAGGGTTTCGCCGTCAGATGCCCCTTCGATGACTGCACAGGGGAGGCCCACGGTCGTCCCGTCGCGGGTCTCGCCTACCTCGAGCCGGCCCGTGTCCATCTCGCCCGGGCCTGCACTCGCCGTACCGAGTGTCGTCATTACCCGACAGTCGGAGGCACCGGACTTTAGGGGTTCGGTATGGCCGCTCCACGGACGAGCGTTTTTATCGGATCGCGCGGCCAGCACTCCCGTGCGCTGTGTGACGCCCCACGCCGGGTCGCGGTCGTTCGGCACGTCGGCGTGGGATTCGGCTGTGCGGGCTCTGTGCCGACTGTTCGCCCCGTACGGGCCATAGCGTCGGCGTGGAAACCGACGACGCTTTGCCCACAGAGTGGCTATCTCCCCCTGTGAGCGACGAGGTACCGGACCGGCCGCCGCAATCGGGGCTGGTGCAGGCGTTGCGAGTGCCGCGAAACGCCGCAATCGGCATCGGCGTCGGGGTCGCCCTCGCGGCCGTGGCGTATCTCGCGCGGGTCCTCGAACTCCTGGGGCCGTTCGCGGGAACGCGCGAGTATCCGGTCTTGGGTCCAGAGGCGTGGTTCCTCGTCCTGGCGTTCGTGCTCGCGACGTCGACGGCGCTGTTGGTCACGTCGATTCTGACGGTCGTCGAGACGGTCAGGCGAGCACGCGAACTGTGAGTTACGCCTCGAACTCCCGCGTGTCGCCGACGAGTTCGCTGAGCCGCTCGGACCCGGCCCGCGTCCCCTTCGCGATGATGACGTCGCCGCCGCGGAGTTCCGTCTCCGGGCCGGGCTGGACGACCCACTCGTCGCCGTCTTCGTCGCGCCCGCGACGGACCGCGATCACCCGCATCCCGGTCTGTGTCTTGACCATCTCCTCACCCAGCGTCGTGCCCGCCAGCGGTGCGTTTGCTGCGACCGAGAGCCGGACGATCACCTCGTCGGACTCCTCGACGGCGGCGGCGACGACGGGGTGAGCGTCGATTCCGCGATAGACGCCCTCGCTGATCTCCAAGGCCGCATCGGAGATGACCTCCGTCGCCGACGCGAGGTGGACGAGCCCGCGGAGCTGCACGGGATCCTCGACGCGACTCGCGGCGCGGAGCGTCCACGCCTCGAAGCGCGACTTCAGCGCGTCGACCTCGGCTTCGAGTTGTTTCACCTCCTCGGCGACGCCCTCGCTGTCGAACAGGACGGCGCCGTAGGCGAGGTCGACGGCGAGTTCGCTCATATCCTTCATCAGCGTGATGGAGTCGACGGCGCGCTCTAGGTCCTCGATCGGCGGATCGACGGCCACCGTCGGCTCGTACGCGTCGCCGGTCGCCGCCTCGTAGACCGTCGCAACCCCGTCTCGGGGGCCGCGGAGGAGCAGCGAGTCGCCCGCCTGGAGTTCGTTGTCCGGACCCGGGTTCGTCAGCCAGCGACGCTTCCCGGTCGCAGACTCACGGCGGATGGCGATCACGCGGACCCCGGTCTCGGTTTCCATGTTGATGTCCAGCAGCGTCCGATTGGCGTACGCAGATCCCTCGTCGACCGTCGCGCGGACCAGTGCCTCTACGGCCTCCGGGAGCGCGGTCCGGATCGCGTCGGGCATCCCGATGTCCTCGATCACGATCTTCGCAATGTCGCCCGCAGCGTTGGAGATCTTCTCGGCCGCACCCATCACGCCGAGCACCGGCGCGAGCTGTTCGGCGTCCTCGGGACTGCGGGACGCCATCAGGAGGCTCATCCGGCCCTGGAGCTGGAGGATGTCCATTCGCCCCTCGAGTTCGAGCACCTCTCGGGCGATGTCGTCGCTGCCGTTGAGGACGGCCGAGTACGAGAGGTCGATGAGGAGCTCGGCGGTGTCTTTCATCTCCGCGAGCACCTCCTTGACGCTGACCGGTTCGTACTCGACGTCCTGTGGGTCCATACCTCGCCGTTCGCGGCGGGTGACAAAAACGCTTGGTGGTCACCGTCTGGCCGGGTGACATCCAACACCCGTAAACGGTAACGCTTTTTTCACGTGGACGGGAATCGGGTAGGTATGTCAGACGACCTGAAACGCGGGTTGGAAGGCGTCCTCGTCGCCGAGTCGGAGCTGAGCCACATCGACGGCGACGCCGGGAAACTGGTCTACCGCGGCTACCCGATCGAGGACCTGGCCCGCGAGGCGTCTTACGAGGAAGTCGTCTACCTCCTGTGGCACGACGAGCTCCCCGACGCTGCGGAGCTTGCGGACTTCGAATCCTGGATGGCCGAGCGCCGGGACATCGACGACGAGGTCCTCGCTCAGGTCCGGAAGCTCGCCGACGCCGACGAGGTGCCGATGGCAGCCCTCCGGACCATCGTCTCCTCGCTGTCGGCGTACGACGAGGACGCCGACCACGAGGACGTCGACGACCTCGAGTCGAACCTCCGGATGGCCTGCCGGATCACTGCCAAGATGCCGACGGCGCTCGCGGCGTTCGAGCGCCTCCGTCAGGGCAAAGAGCCGGTCGAACCCCGAGAGGATCTGAGTCACGCCGCCAACTTCCTCTATATGCTGAACGACGAGGAACCCGACGACGTCCTGGCGGAAACGTTCGATATGGCACTCGTCCTCCACGCCGACCACGGGCTCAACGCCTCGACGTTCTCAGCGATGGTGACCGCCTCGACCCTCTCGGACCTCCACAGCGCCGTCACCGCCGCGATCGGGACACTCGCGGGATCGCTCCACGGCGGTGCAAACGCCAACGTGATGCGGATGCTGAAGGAGGTCGACGAGAGCGACCTCGACCCGACGGCATGGGTCGAGACCGCCCTCGATGAGGGCCGACGCGTCCCCGGCTTCGGTCACCGCGTCTACAACGTCAAAGACCCCCGTGCGAAGATCCTCGGCGAGAAGTCGAAGGCCCTCGCAGAGACCGCAGGGGAAACGAAGTGGTACGACTACTCGGTCGCGATCGAGGAGTACATCGCCGAGGAGAAGGGCCTGGCCCCGAACGTCGACTTCTACTCCGCGTCGACCTACTACCAGATGGGCATTCCCGTCGACATCTACACTCCGATCTTCGCGATGTCCCGCGCTGCGGGGTGGATCGCGCACGTCCTCGAACAGTACGAGGACAACCGCCTGATCCGGCCTCGGGCCCGCTACGTCGGCCCCAAAGATCTGGAGTTCCCGCCGCTCGAACAGCGGTAACCGTCGGGATCTCCGCGTTCGGCGGGTCGGTCCGCCCCCGGTGGTAGTCCGATCGCGCGTCTCGCGTGTTTTCGGTCTTTTTCGCCCTGTAACGACGATGCGCTCGGCACGGACAGACCCGTAGCCGTCTCGCTCGCGTTTGGTCTGCCAGCCGGGACCGCGATCGTGGGCGAACGACCGAACTGAGACCCACAGCGATCGCGCTCGCGCTGACAGACGGCAGACGTCTGCCCGACAACCGTCAGACGGCGTCGACTCCCCCGGCGCTGTCGAGCGATTTTACTTTCACCTCGCGTGGGGGATGTTTATGTACCTGCCGGGCACATACCCAAGTGCACGTCACACGCGTGCATTCCCCCCCTTTCCCTTTCCATCCCTGAGTGACGTCACTTCCTGAACCGTTGCTTCGATCGCCGCAGCGAACGGGCCGACGGGACCCGATCGAGCGGTCGTCTCCGCTCCCGCCGACGACTATCCGACAGTATTAGATCCGGTGGCGGGAATCGATAGGTGAGATGCTCTCTCTCGCCGACGTCGAGGCGGCGCGCGATCGGATCGCCGACGTCGTCCGTCACACGCCGCTGGAGTACTCGTATGCGTTCTCGGAGATGACCGACGCGGACGTCCATCTGAAACTCGAGACGTTCCAGCGGACCGGCGCGTTCAAACTTCGCGGGGCGACGAACCGGATCGCAACGCTCTCCGATGCGGAGCGCGACGCGGGCGTCGTCACGGCGAGTGCGGGCAACCACGCTCAAGGCGTCGCGCTCGCGGCCACCCGGGCGGGCGTGGACTCGAAGATCGTTATGCCCGAACACGCGCCGATCTCGAAGGTCGAGGCCACGGCGCGGTACGGCGGCCAGACGGTGCTGCACGGGGCGGATTACGACGACGCGCAGGCGAAGGCGCACGAGATCGAACGGGCGGAGGGACGGACCTACGTTCACGCGTTCGACGACGAGCGGGTGATGGCCGGCCAAGGGACCATCGGACTCGAGATCGTCGAGGACTGCCCGGACGTCGAGACGGTCGTGGTCCCCGTCGGGGGCGGTGGGCTCATCAGCGGGATCGCGACGGCGGTGAAAGCGCGGAACCCGGACGTCCGTGTGATCGGCGTCCAGGCCGAGGGCGCGGCGTCGCTGCCGCAGTCGCTCACCGCCGGCGAGATACAGGAACTCGACTCGGTGAATACGATCGCCGACGGGATCGCCACCCGGAAGGTCGGTGAGACGCCGTTCGCGGTGATCCGCGAGCGCGTCGACGAGGTTGTGACCGTTCCCGACGAGGAGATCGCGGTGGCGCTGACGTACCTCCTGGAGCGCTCGAAGACGCTCGTCGAGGGGGCGGGCGCGGTACCGATGGCGGCGCTGTTGTTCGAGCGGTTCGACTACGACGAGGACGAGACGATCGTCCCGGCGCTCTGCGGCGGTAACATCGACACGAATCAGCTCACGACGGTCCTGGTCCGCGGCCTCGTCGAGACCGGCCGGTATCTCAAGATCCGGACGGTCCTCCGTGACCGACCCGGGGCGCTCGAGGACCTCGTCGAGATCATCTCGGATCAGAGAGCCAACATCTACGCGATCCAGCACGACCGCACCTCCCGGGACGTCGCGATGAACGAGGCCGACGTCGAGATCGACATCGAGACCCGCGGGCACGACCACATCGACGAACTGCTCGCGGCACTGCGCGCCGCGGGCTACGACGTGGAGGTGCTGGCGTGAGCCGAAGCCGATCGGCGATCCTGTGGGGCCTCGTCGGTGCCCTGGCGTTTCTGGTCCTCGTCCAGGGGTATCGCCTGGCTGTCGGGACGCTCGGAGTAGACGTGTTCACCAGTTTCGGACTCGCCGTCCTGATCGGCGCGGTCGTCGCCGTCGCGTCGTACCTCGCCGAGCCCCGTCTCGCGTCGAAAGGAAGGACTTAAACGAATCAGTAGGGTAGTTTCGACCGAGCCGGGATGGCCGAGTGGTAAGGCGCACGCCTGGAAAGCGTGTTCCCTCTGGGATCCAGGGTTCAAATCCCTGTCCCGGCGTTTCTCTGCACATCATCCTGCGAGGCCTTTCATCGCCGAGCGGCGGTTCCCCGAGTAGCGGCCGGCGTGACGCTCGCCCGCAGCAGCGCTCGCTACTCCGTCCCGATCGCCCGCCCCGATTTCTCCTCGGCGTCGAGGACCCAGACCTGCGGGTTCTCCTGGATGTCGACGTCGCCGACCAGGAGGTCAGGGCGAAACGCGTTGTCGGCCATCGCTTCCCGCGCGGCGTCCCACTCTTCGTAGTCGATACGCTCGAATGGGCCCGCTGCGATCACGCTCCGCCAGGTCTCCGCAGATTCGACGTCGAACGTCAGAAAGCCCGCAACGGTCGTCGAGTCGGCGTACGTCACCTTCTTCCACTCTTCGGAGTATCCCACGAACACGAAGTACAGCCGGTCGCTGCCGTCGTACCCGAACGACATCGGGAGGGCGTAGGGGACGCCTTCGGCTGCGAGCGAGAGCACGCCGAACCCTTGACTCTCGAGGAACTGGTCGATCTCGGTCTCCGTCAGCTGCTTGCCCTGCAGCGTTTCGTGCGGTGTGGACATACAATCGAATCAAATGAGTATCCGTATATTCCTTGATTCGATTCCCAATCACAGAGAAAGTAACACGATAAGTCCACGAGAGCGATAAAAATGACCGAACCACCCGACAAAACACGAGTGTCAGTGATGCGACGCAGCAGACGACTCGGCGGTCGGCCACAGGCGGCCGGATACTGTGCTCGGTCCGATTCAGCGCCCAGTCGGCACAAGGTTCATAACTGTGGCAAGCATCCACACGGATGACAATGCCTGACACGAAAAACGGTCGGGAGCGGAAAGGCCGCAACAAGCGCAGCCAGCTTCAGGAGGAACTTTACGAGGAAGAGATCGAAGCGGTCGAGGCCGACGAGGAACTGCCGCCGTTCGAGCCCTCCGGTGACAAGCCGTTCGTCGCAGAGGAACTCCCGGACGAGGAGTGAATTCGGATCCGTCTTCTTCGACGACCGCGACCCCGCAGGCCGCCGGTCGCGATCGTCCCGTTCGGTTGGCCCCGAAAGATACAGTGACAAGGGTGGGGGCTGTCGTGACGGTATGGGCACCTGGGACGAGCGGTTCCGCTCCGGGGAGTATCCGTCCGATCCGGACCCCTCGCCGGTCCTGCGCGATTACCTCGAGGAGACGTCTCCCGGCCGAGCGCTCGACGTCGCCTGTGGCACGGGACGCAACGCGGTCTTCCTCGCCGAACGGGGCTACGAGGTCGACGCGCTGGACCGGTCGATCGAGGGCCTCCGTCTCACGAGGGCCAACGCCACAGCGCGGGACGTCGAAGACCGACTCAATCTGATACAGGCGGACGCGACCCAGTTCGGGTATCCTGCGAACCGATACGACGTCGTGACGATCAGTTTCTTCCGAACGCTCGATCGCTTGAGCGACATCAAACGGGCACTCCGGCCGGACGGCCTGTTGTTCTACCAGCACCACCTCCGTTCGGATCCGCCGGCAGCGGTCGGTCCGAGTACCGACCGATACCGGTTCTGCTCGAACGAACTCCTCCACGCGTGCCTGGATCTCACTGTGCTGTACTACGAGGAATCGAGCGAACTCGTGGATGGAAAACGCTCGGCGACCGTCGAACTCGTCGGACGCAACAGCCACGGCGGCACCCAGGCGTATCCTGCACGCCGATGAGCTACCCGAACCGTATATAAATCCCACATCGCGACGCCGATTGTGACTCGATGTCGTGGTACAAATTGTCATAGTGTAGGCCGCGGATACAAGCGAATCGAGCGGTGTACGTACCAATTCCCCCGTTCCTCGGATCCCGTAATTCACAGACGGTGGCCGCCCCGTAGCAAAGAATTTATATAGAATCACAAACAATCGAACAATGTCTATGAGTCAGCGAATGCAACAGGGTCAGCCGATGATCATTATGGGCGAGGACGCCCAGCGTGTCAAGGACAAGGACGCGCAAGAGTACAACATTCAGGCGGCCCGAGCCGTCTCCGAAGCCGTACGGTCGACACTCGGCCCGAAAGGGATGGACAAGATGCTCGTCGACTCGATGGGAGACGTCACCATCACGAACGACGGCGTCACCATCCTTCAGGAGATGGACATCGACAACCCGACGGCCGAGATGATCGTCGAGGTTGCCGAGACGCAGGAAGACGAGGCCGGCGACGGCACGACGACGGCTGTCGCCATCGCGGGTGAACTGCTCAAGAACGCCGAGGATCTCCTCGAGCAGGACATCCACCCGACGGCGATCATCAAGGGCTTCCACCTCGCGAGCCAGGAGGCCCGCTCGGCCGTTAACGAGGTCGCCGAGAGCGTCGAGCCCAGTGACAGCGAAGTGCTCCAGAAGGTCGCCGAAACCTCGATGACCGGCAAGAGCTCCGAGCTCAACAAGGAGCTGCTGGCCCGACTGGTCGTCGACACCGTCGAGGCCGTCACGGTCGAAGCCGACGACGGCTCCTACGTCGTCGACTTAGCAAACGTCAACATCGAGACGCAGACGGGCCGCTCGACCAGCGAGTCCGAACTCCTCGAGGGCGCGGTCATCGACAAGGACCCCGTGCAGGACGATATGCCGACCGCGTTCGACGCGGCCGACGTGCTGCTGCTCGACGAACCCATCGAGATCGAGGAGACCGACGTCGACACGCAGGTCAACGTCGAGTCCCCGGACCAGCTCCAGCAGTTCCTCGATCAAGAGGAGAAACAGCTCCGCGAGAAGGTTCAGAAGATCGTCGACAGTGGCGCCGACGTGGTCTTCTGTCAGAAGGGCATCGACGATATGGCCCAGCACTACCTCGCCAAAGAGGGCATCCTGGCCGTCCGACGGACGAAGAAGTCCGACCTGGCCTTCCTGCGCGACGTCGTCGGCGCTGGCGTCGTCTCCGACCTCGACACCGTCACTGCCGCGGACCTCGGCACCGCCTCGATTGGCCGCGACGATGACGACGAACTGTTCTACGTCGAAGGCCTCGACGACGAATCGCACGGCGTGACGCTGCTGCTGCGCGGCTCCACCGACCACGTCGTCGACGAGATCGAGCGCGGCGTCCAGGACGCGCTCGATGTCGTCTCGACGACCGTCTCCGACGGCCGCGTCGTTTCGGGCGGCGGAGCGATCGAAGTCGAAGTCGCGCGTCGCCTCCGCAGCTACGCCGGCTCCGTCGGCGGCCGCGAGCAGCTCGCAGTCGAAGCGTTCGCCGACGCGCTGGAACTCGTTCCGCGCGTCCTCGCCGAGAACGCTGGACTCGACTCCATCGACACGCTGGTCGAGATCCGCGAAGCCCACGAAGACGACGAGACCCACGCTGGGCTCAACGTCTTCACGAGCAAGGTAGAGAACACCTTCGACGCCGGCGTCGTCGAGCCCGCACACGCCAAGGAGCAGGCGCTCTCCTCGGCCACCGAGGCCGCGAACCTGGTCCTCAAGATTGACGACATCATCGCCGCCGACGAACTGAGCACCAGCGGCGACGGCGACGAGGGTGGCGCGCCCGGTGGCGGCGGTATGGGCGGTATGGGCGGCATGGGCGGTATGGGCGGCGCGATGTGAACGCCGGAAACTGCCTCACATAGCCCGTCGGGCTCTGCCTGACCGACCACCCCGACGAATCGCTCCGAACGAATCGCCGCCTTCGACGAGGCGTCTCGGGTGAGCGTTCGGCCCTGTGCTTCTCTATCTGGCACAGACTGATCCGACACCCGGCCTGACCGGCCCCGGATACGCTCCCCCGGCCGGCTGATCGGCCTCGTCACGCACTCTCTTATTCCCGTTTTTCCCTCGCGAGCCACCGCTGTCCCCCGCTCCGACACCGACCAGCCCTCCCCGCGTCCGTCGCGCGATATGTGTTCCGCTCGTCTCGGCCACCGACCGGTTCCGACCCTGCATCACTGCTCGGGCCCCGTCGCCGCTCGACCGAGCCGTTGCCGCTCGACCGATCCGCCGACATCACAGAACAGTCCGGTGGGTGCGGGTAAGAGTTAAACAAATCTACCGATTTGAGCAAAAATATGGATTGTTATCCGACAACGGTGCTTATTAGGTGGATGATGTGTGACTACTCGGTATGGAGACGCTCCTACTGAACGACGAGGACGTCCGCGAGAACGTGACGATGGCAGAGCTCGTGCCTGCTGTCGCGGACGCGTTCGTGGCGTACGAACGCGGCGACGCGCAGATGCCGCCGAAGTCCTACATCGATCTCCCCCAGTACAACGGCGATTTCCGGTCGATGCCGGCGTACCTCGACGTTCGCGGTGACGACGCCGCGAGCCAGGGGGGCGCAGAGCGCGCTGGCGCTGATGGCGGGTGGGACGCCGCTGGTGTGAAGTGGGTGAACGCACACCCCGACAACCCCGACCAGTACGACCTCCCGACGGTGATGGGGACGATGATCTACACCGACCCCGAGACGGCGGTTCCGCTGGCGATCCTCGACGGCCGGACGCTGACGATGCTCCGGACCGGCGCGGCCGCGGCCGTCGCGACCAAGCACCTCTCGGTTCCGGACGCCTCATCGCTCGGCATCGTCGGCGCGGGAGCGCAGTCGTATATGCAACTCCGCGCCATCAGCGAGGTCCGTGACATCGAGACCGTCGTCGTCTCCGATCTCGACGAGGAGCGCGTCGCAGCCTTCATCGCGGCGTTCGAAGACGACTTCGACGTCCGCGGGGGCACGATCGCCGAGGCCGCTCACTGCGACGTGCTCTCGACGGTCACCCCCGTCGAGTCGCCGATCGTCCCGCGCGACGCCGTCGGCGACCGCACACACATCAACGCGATGGGAGCCGACGCCGCCGGGAAGCACGAACTCGCCGACGAGATCCTACTCGACGCGACACTTGTGATCGACGACTACGAACAGACGACGCACTCCGGCGAGATCAACGTCCCCTGGAGCGAGGGCGTCCTCGACGACGGCGATCTCTACGGCGCGCTCGGGGAGATCGTCACGGGGGAGAAATCGGGACGGACCGACGGGGACGGCATCACTGTCTTCGACTCGACCGGGTTAGCGATTCAGGACGTCGCCGCCGCTCACGTCGCCTACGAACACGCGACGGCGAACGGCAACGGCTACGCCTTCGACCTGCTGGGGCTCGCAGACTGATATCCGTCGGACGACGGGCCGATTTTCACTCGGCCGGGGACCGCCTGCTCCGGTAGCTTTTACCGACCCGGCGACGGGGTTCGGGATATGGTGTGGGTCCGGTCGGAGTACGCGGGCGAACTGGCCGTCGTGGTGACGTGGTTGGCCGCGCTCATTCCGTGGAACGTCACGTACTCCAGCGGGATCTCCGGCGGTTCGGTGCTGTTCGTGCGCTTTCCCTTCTTTCAGGTCCGCTACGCGTTCGGAGCGACGCCGGCGCGTCGGATCGCGCTCACCGATCCCCTCTCGGCCATCGCATTCCAGCAGGGACAGACGATCCAGGTGGCGTATCAGGCCTGGGCAGTCGGGGCCGCAGTCCTGGCGGTCGGTGTCGTCGTCGCGACGCTGTACTACCGGGACGAGGAGCGACTGGAGGCCGGTCCGGCAGACCCGGTTCGGGTGCTCGGCGGCATCCTTGGGCTTTCGGGCGTCGTGCTCGCCGTGGCGACGTCCCTCCTGTTCACCCGGGGGTTCCCCGGCGTGCCGGTGCCGGTCGGCGTCGTCTTCCTCTTGATCTTCGGCGGCCTGCTGCTGACTGTCGATCAGGAGTGATAGTGGTAGCCGACAGTATAAGTCACTGCGAGTGAAAGCGTACGCAACGCGTCCACTATGGACGA
The DNA here is from genome assembly GCF_900107195.1 of Halobellus clavatus. Lineage (GTDB taxonomy): Archaea > Halobacteriota > Halobacteria > Halobacteriales > Haloferacaceae > Haloquadratum > Haloquadratum clavatum. The sequence goes on along the minus strand of NZ_FNPB01000001.1, from coordinate 365,076 downwards.
ACGCGAGTCAGACGCCGGAGGGGGGCCGGCTACGGACGGGGAAGACGATGCTACCGGAGAGTCATCGGCACCGTCACCGGAATCCGGTCCCACTGACGGCTCATCGCTAGCAGCGGGGGCGGCAACACCGCCAGCAGGGGACGAGGCGACGCCGTCATCAGACGAGACGACATCGCCATCAAACGAAACGACGTCGCCATCAGACGACACGACGGCGTCATCGGCGGATCAGCCCTCCGACGGCCGTTCGCCACCGTCGACGGCGGCTGAGAACCCTGCGGACGGATCGCTCCTCGGCCGACTCGAAGCGACGACCGACGACCTCCAGCGGCGGATCGACCGACTCTTCGAGGTCCTTCGCGGCTCGTCGATCGAGGTCCGGCCCTACCGCCCCGACGACGGACGCTTCGCGTCGTTCGACCTGCCCGACGGCGAGACCATCATCGACCGATACTGGGTGAACGCGCCGTACGCGTACGTCGTCATCACCTACGACGACGAGGCGAGCGAGCACTACTACTACGCCGTCGAACCCGACCTCGACGACATCGAAGCCGAGTTGCTGTCGCGGGCCCGCGTCGACATCCGCGATCCGCTGCTCTATCGGACGGACGAGGAACCGACCGCCGAGGAGACGCTCCGAACCGAACTGCAGACCCTCCTCGAACAGTACGGCGTCGACGTCTCGATGCGGACCTTCCACACGCTGCTGTACTACCTCTCGCGGGACTTCCGGGGGTTCGGCCGGATCGACCCGCTGATGAACGATCCGCACATCGAGGACATCTCCTGCGACGGCTATGACCTCCCGATCTTCGTCTATCACGACGACTACACCGACATCGAGACGAACGTCGCCTTCGATGCCGAGGCGCTCGACGACTTCGTGATCCGACTCGCACAGGAGTCGGGGCGACACATCAGCGTCGGCGACCCCGTCGTGGGCACGACGCTCCCGGACGGCTCGCGCGTCGAACTCGCCCTCGGCGAGGAAGTCACGCCCCGGGGGTCCGCCTTCACCATCCGGAAGTACGCCGACGAACCGTTCACGCCGATCGACCTGATCGACACGGGGACGTTCTCGGTCGAACAGATGGCGTACCTCTGGCTCTGTATCGAACACAACAAGAGTCTGATCTTCGCCGGCGGCACGGCCTCGGGGAAGACGACGTCGATGAACGCCGTCTCGATGTTCATCCCGCCGCGCGCGAAGGTACTGACAATCGAGGACACTCGAGAACTGTCGCTGTATCACGACAACTGGCTCGCCTCGGTCACCAGAGAGCGCCTCCACGAGGGCTCGGACATCGATATGTACGACTTGCTGCGCTCGGCCCTGCGGCACCGCCCGGAGTTCATCATCGTGGGCGAGGTTCGCGGTGACGAGGCCGTGACGCTGTTCCAGGCGATGAACACCGGTCACACCACGTTCTCGACGATGCACGCCGACAGCATCGAGACGGTCATCAACCGCCTGGAGAACGAGCCGATCAACGTCCCGCGGGCGATGGTGCAGTCGCTGGATCTGCTCTGCGTCCAGACGCTCACGCGGGTCGACGGCGAGCGGGTCCGGCGGTCGAAAGCGATCGGCGAGATCGGCGAGATCGACCAGCGGACCGGCGAACTCGACTACTCGCGCGCGTTTACCTGGGATGCCGACAACGACTCGTTCGTGGAGTCGGACTCGAACCTCATCGAGGAGATCCAGTCGGACCGGGGATGGAACCGGACGGAGCGGAAGCGGGAGATGAACCGTCGGAAGCGCTTCCTCAGATTGCTCGTCGATCTCGGCACGACCGGCTACCGGGAGTTCACCGCGCTCGTCAACGAGTACTACGTCGACCCCGAGCGGGTGATGGAGCGACTCGAACGTGCTGAGGAGAACGCGACGGGCGTCGACGACGCCACGGTCGACCCCGACGGGGACGTCGGAATCGGGGGGCTCGAGGCCGATGGTGACGACTGAGTTCCTCGTCGGATACGCGCCGTTGGTGGTGGTGACACTCCTGGCGCTGCCGGTCGCGCTCGTCCCCGTAAACCGAAGCGCGCGGCTGCTCGTCACGCGGCTATCGCTCCCGATCTTCGGCCGATACGTGACGCAGTCGAACCCGCGCCGCCGCCACCAGATCGAGCGAATGCGGGCCGCGTTCGTCGGCGAGAGTCACCGCGTCTTCGCCTCACAGACGCTCTTCATCGCTGCGGTGGCGGGCATCGCGGGCAGCGTCTACGGCGTCTATCTCGGGGCGGTCATCCTCCGCTCACTCTCGATCGAACAGGAGGCCATCCGGACGGCATTACCGGATACCCTGGGCTTCCTCGCGGCCATCGTTCAAGTGCCGAACCTCTCGCTGTTGCAACTGTTCGCGCTGCTCCTCGTCGCGGGGGCAACCGTCGGTTCGGCGCTCTCGCTCGGGGCGTACTGGGGGCGGTGGCAGTACCTCGATCAGCGCGCTCGGGCCCGTAGGATCGAGATCGACGCGTCGCTGCCGGGGACGGTCGCGTTCGTCTACGCGCTCTCGCGTTCGGGAATGCCCTTTCAGGGTGTGCTTCGGACCCTCGCGCGGAACCAAGACGTCTACGGCGAGGCCGCGCGAGAACTCAGCGTCACGGTCCGCGACATCGACGCGTTCGGCACGGACATCTTGACGGCGCTGCAGGACACTGCCGAGCGAACGCCGAGCGAGAACTTAGAGGAATTCGCCGGCAACCTCGCGAGCGTGCTCTCCTCGGGACAGAGCATCTCCGACTTCCTCCACGACCAGTACGAGCGGTTCCAAGAGGAGGCCGAGGCCCAACAGCGACAGTACCTCGAACTGCTCTCGACGTTTGCAGAGGTGTACGTCACCGTCCTCGTCGCCGGCCCCCTGTTTTTCATCACAGTCCTCGTGGTGATCGGACTGGTCATTCAGGATACGCTCACGCTCCTCCGGATCGTGAGCTACCTCGCGATTCCACTGTTGACGTTCGGGTTCGTCGTCTACGTCGACAGCATCACCGAGAGCATCACGATCGATACCCGCGGCAGCACTGACGGCCGATCCGCACCGAAGTTAGACGTTGGTCGCCAAGGCGACCCCACGACGACGGCCGGTGACGAACCGCCACAACGCAGCGACGGCGGCGTCGACACCGCCCAAGAGGGATCGGCCACGGTCCGATCGTCCGCCTCGGTGACGGCTGCGACGAACTGGGAACGGCTCGCAGTCTACGACCGGGTCGGAACGGTCAGACAGCGTCTCTCGGATCCCATCGGGACAGTGCTAAGACAGCCGGCGTACTCGCTCGTCGTGACGTTCCCGATCGGACTGCTCATCATCGTGCTGTCGATCGGCGGACCGACCCGCGAGGCGATCGCCGCGCTGACTTCGGGGTCGGTGCCGGCGACGACAGCGCTGTTACTGCTCGTCGAGGCGATCGACGGGCCGATCGTGCAGGCGACGATCGTACTGTTGGCGGGAATCGCGGTGGCGCACGAAGTGAACAAGCGGCGCGTCCGCGCCATCGAGGCCGACACTCCCGACTTCCTCGATCGGATGGCGAGCATCAACGAGGCGGGCGTCACGATCGTGGGTTGTTTCGGCCGGCTCGCGGACGCCGAACTCGGTCGGCTGGGCGACGAGATCTCCCGCGTGTGGCGCGACATCCGCTGGGGCTCTCGTGTCGGTGACGCGCTCGTGGGGCTGGAGCGGCGGGCCCGCGCACCGGCAGTCTCACGGGCGGTCACGCTCATTCGAAACGCGATGTCCGCCAGCGGCGACATCAGCCCGGTGCTCCACATCGCGGCGGACGAAGCCCAGGAGATCCGACGGCTCCGTAGAGAGCGCCGACAGGAGATGCTGACGTACCTCATCGTCATCTACGTCTCCTTCTTCGTCTTCCTGGGGATCGTCGGTGCGCTGACGATCTCGTTCATCCCGGCAGTCGAGGCGGCGGGTCAGTCGGCCAGCGGCACGGCCGGCGAAGTCGGCGGCGTCAACACGGGCGTCCTGGGCGGCCTCCAGACCGTCCAAACCGACGCGTACAAACTGCTGTTCTTCCACGTCTCCTCGATCCAGGGCGTCTGTTCGGGGCTCGTCGCTGGACAACTGGGCGAGGGGAACGTGATCGACGGGGTCAAACACGCGACCGTGCTGCTGACGATCACGTATCTCGTCTTCGCGCTGTTGTAAGCGGGGCCCGACACGGCGGCGCGACCGGTGACCGTCGCGGCTTTGTACCGCCGGCGACACCCTCGCGTATGAACGACGACGGCGACGGGGACGTCCCCGGACCCGCGCCGATCGCTGCGACGTACGACCGGATCGCTGAGCACTTCGCGTCGACGCGGGAGTACCCCTGGCCGGAGGTGGCGGCGTTCCTCGGCCGCGACGCAGCGGACCGACTCGACGACGACGCCCTGCACGCGCTCGACGGCAGCGCCATCCCGGCGCTCGACGCGGCCGCGGAGACCGACGAACGCACCGACCGGGCGGCCCTCGGGCTCGATCTCGGCTGTGGGAACGGTCGGCACGCGGAAGTGTTGGCCGACGTCACGGGGCGTGTCGTCGGCATCGACGTCAGCGCGGGGCTCCTAGCGACCGCGAGCGAGCGTGCGCTCGACCGGGGCTTCGCCGATTCACTGGCGCTCCTCCGAGGGGACGCCGGGTCGGTGCCACTGGCCGACGACCGAGTCGACGTCGCGGTCTACGTGGCGACGCTGCACCACCTTCGCTCGCGAGACCGCCGGATCGCGAGCCTGTCGGAACTCGCGCGGGTGCTGGCACCCGGTGGCCGGGCGCTCGTGGGCGTCTGGTCGACCGCTCACGACCGCTTCGAGGCCGACGCCGGCTTCGATACGACCGTCGCCTGGACGCTCCCCGGTGGGGAATCGGTGCCGCGGTACTACCACATCTACGACCCCCCGGAGTTCGCCGCCGATCTCGACGCGAGCGACCTCCGGACGGTCGAACGCACCGTGTCGAGCGGGAACTGCTACGCAGTCGTCGAGGCCGACGCTGGGACCGACGCCGCGTAGCCGATCGGACCGGCCGGGCCACGGCTGGTCGATCGGGACGCACGCGAACTCTGCGTTTAAGTCGCCGCAACCCCTATCTGGGAGTGAATGAACGACAACGAGGCCGACAGCGAGACGCAGGCGGTGCGCGACTACGAAGTCGTCGTCGTCGGCGGCGGTCCTGCGGGACTGCAGGCGGCGCTGTACACGACGCGACTGGGCCACGACACGGCGGTCGTCGACCGCGGTGGCGGCCGAGCGGCGATGATGCTCGATACGCACAACGTCATCGGCGTGCCCGAGGAGACGTCGGGGAACGAATTCCTGCAGACCGCTCAAGAACAGGTGCAGTCCTACGGCGGCGACGTAGTCCGTGACTTCATCGTCGAGGCTGAGCGGACCGAGGACGGGCGCTTCCGCCTGCACGGGAACGACGCCGAGTTCCTCGCCGACCGGGTGGTCCTCGGCGTCGGCTTCAACGACGAACGACCGGATCCGCCGGTCCCGCGGACCGGCAAAGGCCTCCACTACTGCCTCCACTGTGACGCGTATATGTTCATCGACCGCCCGGTCTACGTGATGGGGACCGGGGAGGCGGCCGCCCACGTCGCGATGATTATGCTCAACTTCACCGACGACGTGGACGTTCTGCTCCGCGGGGAGACGCCCGAGTGGAGCGCGGAGACCGACGAGCAACTGCGCGCTCACCCCATCGACATCGTCGAGGCGGAGATCACCGGGATGCGCAAGAGCGACGACGGGTGGCTCGAAGCGTACGAGTTCGACGACGGCTCCGTCCGGGAGTACCGCGGCGGCTTCCCGATGTACGGGTCGAACTACAACACCGCGCTCCCAGAACAGCTGGGCTGTGAACTGACCGACGACGGCACGGTCGCCGTCGACGAGAGTATGGAGACGACGGTCGACGGGGTCTACGCCGTCGGTGACATCACGGCCGGTCACAACCAGATCCCGGTCGCGATGGGCAAGGGGGCCCAGGCCGGCATCGACATCCACTACGGCCTGCGGGAGTTCCCCCGTGACCTTGAGGACATCCGCGAGAACGGACCGGTCGATCCGGCAGCGACGCCGGACATCAGCAGCCAGATCCGTGGGGCCGCCGAGGCGTTCCCGGAGGCGCGCGCGCCACCGATCGAGTCGCCCGAACCCGAACTGGCTGACGACGACTAGTCCGCCCGACGTCGGTCCCAAAGAGTAACACCCTTATCCGGGGACCGGAAATGAACGCGTGTCGGGTCGCGCCGTGAGGCCTGCCCACACGTGAGCGCCGGTGGTCTAGTGGTAGGACCTGAGCCTTCCAAGCTCATGGCCCGGGTTCAAATCCCGGCCGGCGCACTCCCTCCGATCGGCTCCCGGCCGACGTCCCCCTCGCCCACGGTGTTCGCTCGCGGGACTCCCGGCCGGCGCACTTTCTGCCGAGCGGCCGACCCAGCCAGCCTGACCATCGTCGATATATAGCTCAGTTCACATCTTTCGAGACCCAACTGTTATAATTGCTCGATCAGTCGGGGTACTCGATGAGCCATCCCATCCGCGTGCTCCACGTCGATGACGACCCGAGCATCGGCGACCTGACCGCGGATTTCCTCGAACGGATCGACTCGCGGTTTCAGGTCGAGACCGCGACGTCGGCCGAGGAGGGACTCGACCGCCTCTCGGAGATCGACATCGATTGCGTCGTCAGCGACTACGATATGCCGGTCATAGACGGGATCGAATTTCTCAAGCAGGTCCGCGAACGCGACGCGGAACTGCCGTTCATCCTGTTCACCGGAAAAGGGTCCGAGGAGGTCGCGAGCGAAGCGATCTCCGCCGGGGTCTCTGATTACCTCCAGAAGAATCCGGGGACCGAGCAGTACGAACTGCTGGCGAACCGGATCCGGAACAACGTCGAACGGACCCGCGCCAAGCGAGAGCAGCAACGGCACCTCAACGCCATCGAGACCGCCAGGGAGGGCATCAGTATCCTCAGCGAGGACGAACGGTTCGTCTACGTGAACGAGGCGTACGCCGACATCTACGGTTACGACCCGGCCGAGCTGGAGGGCGAACACTGGTCGCTGCTCTACCGCAACGGGGACATCGACTGGATCGAATCAGAGGTGCTCCCGACGGTGTACGAGGAGGGATCCTGGCAGGGTGAGACCATCGGACTCCGAGCCGACGGAAGCACCTTTACCGAGGCACACACGCTGTCGAAGACCGAGCAGGGAGACATCGTGTGCACCATCCGCGACGTCACCGATCGCAAAGAGCGCGAGCGGCAACTCGAACGTAAAACCGCTCGGCTGGAGGTACTCTTCGAGCAGTCCCCGGATATGATCAACATCCACGACGCCGAGGGGACGATTCTCGAGGTGAACCAGCGGTTCTGCGAATCGATGGGCGCGACCGAGGACGAACTCGTCGGCAAGAACGTCTGGGAGATCGACGTGAACCTCGATCGGGACGGACTGATGGACCTCCTCTCCGGGACCGATATCACTGAGATGTTCCACGTCGACACCACCTTTCGGAGACTCGACGGTTCGACGTTCCCCGCCGAGGTCCACGTCCGCCGGCTCGACCTCCAGGGCCGCGATCGGTTCCTCGTGATCACCCGGGACGTCAGCGAACACAAGGCGCAGAAGCGTGAGATCAAGCGACAGAACGAACGCCTCGAAGCGTTCGCGAGCACCGTCAGTCACGATCTCAAGACTCCCCTCGCGACGGCGCAGGGCTACGTCGAACTCGCGCGCGAAAGCGACACCCCCGAGCACCTCGATCGGATCGAGCGGAGTCTCGAACGGATGGAGCGGATCGTCGGCGACGTCCTCTGGCTGGCTCGCGAGGGGCGCGAAATCGGCAGCCTCGAACAGATCGAACTCGAAGCGGCTATCGACGACGCGTGGGAGATCGTCGGCGGCGCGGAACGATCGATGGTGCTCGAAATCGACGACGGTCTGGGGTCGATCGAGGCCGACGCCGATCGGTTCCGTCAGCTCCTCGAGAACCTCCTCTCGAACGCGATCGAACACGGCGGGACGACCGTTCGGGTCGTCGCGCTGTCGGACGGCTTCGCCATCGCCGACGACGGACCGGGCGTGGCCGAGACGAACCGAGACCGGGTGTTCGATCGCGGATACTCGACGAGCGAGGACGGGACCGGGATCGGGCTCGCGGTCGTGCGGGAGATCGCTGACGCGCACGGGTGGGACGTCTGTATCACCGACAGCACGGACGGCGGTGCGCGCTTCGAGTTCACTGGCGTCGTCGAGGCCCCGTCGGCGGCGTCCTCACCGTAGCGGGGCCGCACACGGCTGTCCTGGACGGCCCCCGAGCGCCACCGACGATTCGTCAACTGTCGTTCCGACGCCAGCAGAATATATATGGCCCATATAACCTTATATGTGGTTAGTGAACCCTTATGCTTACAGGAGAAGATGCTTTACGGGGCAGTCACTAGAGAGCCTATGACCAAGCCACACAAACACACGACTGGCGAGTCCGTCGGGCTCGCGGACCCGACGGACGAGCGGTCGAACTGCGGCGTTGGCGCCGTCATCGATCTCGACGGTGGCCGATCGCACGAGACCGTCGCGGACGGCCTAGAACTCTTAGAGAACCTCGAACACCGCGGTACCACCGGTGCCGAACAGAACACCGGCGACGGGGCCGGAATTATGGTACAACGCCCCGACGAGTTCTTCGATGCTGTCGTCGATACCGAGCTTCCCGACCAGTACGCCGTCGGCTCGATCTTTATGCCGCAGGACGACGCCGCCCGCGAGGGACTCATCGCTATCTTCGAGCGCATCCTCTCGGAGCACGGGCTGAACGTCCGCCACTGGCGCGACGTCCCGACCGACAACTCCGATCTGGGCGCCACCGCGCTCGAATCCGAACCCGACGTCTGGCAGGCGTTTGTCGTCCCGAACGGCGATCTCTCCGACGACGAGTTCGACAGAGCGCTGTACGTCGCGCGCCGCGCGGTCGAGAACGAAGTCGAGGAACTCGACTCGGCGGGGGCGGCACGGTTCTACATCTGCTCGCTCTCGCGGAAGACGCTCGTCTACAAGGGTCTCCTGAAAGGCGATCAGCTCGCCGAGTACTACCTCGATCTCGCCGACGAACGGCTCGAGACGACCCTCACGCTCGTCCACGCGCGATTCTCGACGAACACCCTCGGCGCGTGGCACCTCGCCCACCCGTACCGACACATCATCCACAACGGCGAGATCAACACTATCCAGGGCAACATCAACTGGATGCGGAGCCGGGAGACGGATCTCGAACACCCCGACTTCGGCGAGGACCTCGAGACGCTGAAGCCGGTGATCAACGACCCCGACCAGTCCGACACCGCCTCCGTCGACAACGCCGTCGAACTGCTCCTGCAGGGCGGTCGCGACCTGCCGCACGTCCTCCGGATGCTGATCCCCGAGGCCTACCGCGGCGACGACCGGATGGACGAGGACCGCCGCGACTGGTACGACTACCACGCCTCGCTGCTCGAACCGTGGGACGGCCCCGCACTCGTCGCCGCCACCGACGGTGACCGCGTCGCGGCCGTCCTGGACCGAAACGGGCTGCGGCCCTGCCGCTACGACGTGACCACGGACAACACGCTCGTGATGGCCAGCGAGGTAGGCGCGCTGGACACGGACCCGAGTGAGATCGAGACCCGCGGACGACTCCAGCCCGGCCAACTATTCGTCGCCGACCCCGACGAGGGCCGGGTCATTCCCGACGAGGAAGTCTTCGAGTCGCTGACCGACGAGAAGTACGGCGAGTGGGTCGAGACGGAACAGCGCCAACTCGACGAACTGGCCGATAGCGACGAGTACGCGCCCCGCGACGAGATCGAACACCTCCGCGCGGCGCAGGCCGCGTTCGGGTACACTCACGACCAACTGAGCCACCTGATCGAACCGATGGCCGAAGACGGGAAAGACCCCGTCGGCTCGATGGGTGACGACACGCCGCTGTCGGTACTGTCGGACTTCAACCGACCCCTGTTCACGTACTTCAAGCAACTGTTCGCGCAGGTCACCAACCCGCCGCTGGACTACATCCGCGAGGAGTTGGTCACGTCGCTCGAATCACGGCTCGGGGCGCAGCAGAACCTCCTCGATGAGTCACCCGAACACGCTCGACAGCTCGTCCTCGACTCACCCGTTCTGACGGACGCACAGACGGCTGGCATCAAATCGCTGGGCGACCGAGACAGCGATCAGATGAAGTCGACGATCGTCGACATCTCCTACGAGCGCGGGACCGATCTCGAAGCCGCGGTCGAACGGGTCCGTGACGACGCCGCGGCCGCCATCGAAGACGGCGCGAACGTCATCGTGCTGTCGGACCGCAACGCCGGTCCCGACCGGGTCGCCATTCCGAGCCTTCTGGTGACGGGCGCGGTCCACCACAGCCTCGTCCGGAACGGCTACCGCAACCACGCCGGACTCGTACTCGAATCGGGTGACCCCCGCGAGGTACACCACCTCGCCACACTCGTCGGATACGGCGCGGACGCGGTGAATCCCTACCTGGCCTACCAGACGATCGCAGACGTCGTCGCCGGCCCCGACGGCGCAGACGAGAGTGAGGCCATCGCGGCCTACAAGAAAGCGCTGGAGGACGGCCTGCTGAAGACGATGGCCAAGATGGGCATCTCGACGGTCGAGTCCTACCAGGGTGCGCAGATCTTCGAGGCCGTCGGCCTCGACTCTGATTTCGTCGCCGAGTACTTCGAGGGCACGGAGATCCGGACCGAAGGGATCGGCATCGACGTGATCGAGGAGGACGTCCTGACCCGTCACACCGTCGCCTACGGCGACGACCCCCAACTCGACCGACAGGGAGAGTACGAGCACCGCTCCGACGGGATACACCACCAGTGGAACCCCCAGACGGTCGGTACGCTCCAGCAGGCGGTTCGGTCGGGCGACTACGAGAAGTACCAGGAGTTCGCCGAACTCATCAACGACCAGAGCGAGGAGCTGCAGACTCTCCGCGGTCTGCTCGAGTTCGACTCCGATCGGGAGTCCGTCCCTGTCGAGGAGGTCGAACCGGTCGCGGACATCGTCGAACGGTTCTCCACGGCGGCGATGTCGCTCGGGAGCCTCTCACCGGAGGCCCACGAGAACAACTCCATCGCGATGAACCGGCTCGGCGGGAAGTCAAACACCGGCGAGGGTGGCGAACCGCCAGAGCGGTTCGGCACGGAGAAAGAGTGCAACGTCAAGCAGGTCGCCTCCGGCCGCTTCGGCGTCACCTCCGAGTACCTCACCAACGCCGAGGAGATCCAGATCAAGATGGCCCAGGGATCGAAGCCCGGCGAGGGCGGCCATCTCCCCGGCAAGAAGGTCAACGAGATGATCGCGCACGTCCGCTTCGCGACGCCGGGTGTGGGCCTGATTTCGCCGCCGCCGCTGCACGACATTTACTCGATCGAGGATCTCAAGCAGCTCATCCACGATCTCAAGGCGGCGAACCCCGACGCCGACATCAACGTGAAACTGGTCTCCGAGGCCGGCATCGGCACGATCGCTGCCGGCGTCGCGAAGGCTAACGCCGACGTCGTCCACATCTCGGGCCACGACGGCGGGACCGGGGCGTCGCCGAAGACGTCGATCAAGAACGCGGGCCTGCCGTGGGAACTCGGACTCGCGGAGGCCAACCAGATGCTGCGCGCGACGGACCTCAGGTCTCGGATCCGCGTCACCGTCGACGGCGGGATGAAGACCGGCCGCGACGTCGCCGTCGGCGCACTGCTCGGGGCCGAGGAGTACGTCTTCGGGACGGCCTCACTCGTCACCTCGGGCTGTGTTATGGCTCGACAGTGCCACGAGAACACCTGCCCCGTCGGCGTCGCCACGCAGCGTGAGAACCTCCGGAACCGCTTCCCCGGACAGCCGGATCACGTCATCAACTATATGACGTTCATCGCGCAGGAACTGCGCGAGATTATGGCCGATCTCGGCTTCACGTCGCTCGATGAGATGATCGGCCGACCGTCGCTGCTCACGCAGCGCGAGACCGACCACGAAAAGGCGCGACACCTCGATCTCTCGGACGTCATCGCCGAACCCGCCGGCGACTCGCGGCGGAAGACCGAAGAGCAGATTCACGCCGGTGTCGAGGCGCAACTCGATCACGAACTCATCGAGCGCGCCGAATCCGCGCTGGAGTCGGGCGAGCCCGTCGCGATCGACTCGGACATCTCGAACGTCGACCGCGCGGTCGGGGCGATGCTCTCGAACCGGATCTCCAAGGCCCACGGCAACGAGGGGCTCCCGGACGATACGATCCACTGTACCTTCGACGGCATCGCCGGACAGTCGTTCGGTGCGTTTCTCGCGAGCGGCGTGACGATGGATCTCACGGGCGCGGCCAACGACTACCTCGGGAAGGGGCTCTCCGGCGGCCGAATCGTCGTCGAAACCCCGGAGAACGCGGCCTACGAGGCCGACGAGAACGTCCTCATCGGCAACGTCGCCCTCTACGGTGCGACCCAGGGCGAACTCTACGTCAACGGCGTCGCTGGCGAACGCTTCGCCGTCCGCAACTCCGGCGTGAAGGCAGTCGTCGAGGGCGTCGGCGACCACGGGTGCGAGTATATGACCGGTGGCGTCGTCGCGGTGCTCGGTGACACCGGCCGCAACTTCGCGGCCGGGATGTCAGGCGGCATCGCGTACGTCTACGACCCCGACGACGAGTTCGAATCGAAGACCAACACCGGAATGGTCTCGCTCTCGACGGAACTGGACGACTCGGACCTCCAGATGCTCCGTCGGCTGATCGAGAACCACGCGGGCTACACCGACAGCACCCGTGCGCAGTGGATGCTCGACGACTGGAGCGAGGTCGTCGACGACTTCGTGAAGGTGATGCCCGACGCCTACGCCGAAGTCATCGAAGAGCGCGCTCGCGACGACGTCCGGAAGGAACTCCCGCCCGCGGCGACCGCCGTCGCCGGTGACGACAGTCCGACCGCCGCACAGACCAGCGACGACTGACGACCGATCGAGCGCCCTCCCCTCGTCCTCTCACCGGTTTCGAACCCCTGATCGACGAACCCCTGATCGACGTTCCCGGCCGACCGCAGATCCCTGATTGAACCCCTGCTATCGTCCGACGAGTCGACTGAGCCGCCGGAGTTCGCTTGGCATCGCTGTCGGCGGCTGGCACCCCTATCGACCAGCGCGCTTCGAGAGTCCAGTCGCTGTCGGACCGCGTTGGCGAACAGTCGGCACCCGCTCGCCGGCCGCCCCGCTGCCGACGCCCTCACGACGCTGTGCCGAACACCCGCGACACGTCGTGAGGCGAACGCTACGTCACTGCGGGTGTGGTCGCGTCATCGCATATAAGAGACCGGTACAGGCCGGGACGACAGCACACTTATCCTCGTCAGCGCGAAACTGCAGGTATGCGCAGCGATGGCGACCGTGGGGTGAGCGAGACAGTCAGTTTCGTCCTCATCTTCTCGCTCGTCATCGCCAGCGTCGGGACGGTCTACGCCATCGGCGTCTCCGAACTCGAATCGACCCGTGACGCCGAGCGGGTCGAGAACGCTCAGCGAGCCTTCGACGTCCTGGCGGACAACGTCTTAGACCTGTTCGAGGGGGCCCCGAGCCGCGGGACCGAGGTCAAGATCGCCGGCGCGACGGTCAGGTCCGCGGACGACGCCGAGATGAACGTGACTGTTGATCCCGGTGGCGGCGGGACCCCGCAGTCGTGGGAATACCGACTCTCGCCGATCGTATACGACGTTGAGGCCGGCGGCCAGATCCGGCTCAGTAACGGTGCGGTGCTCCGCGACAGCGCACGTGGCAGCGCGTCGGTCGTCCGCGGGACGCCCATCGTCGTCGACGACGACCAACTCCTGTTGCGCCTCGTCAAACAGGAACACGTCGGCTCGGGCGCCGTCGGCGGCTCCGGGACGGTCCGGATCCGGATGGCGACCAGCGGGCCGCGGGTGTTCTACGACGAGGCGAATCCGGACAACCACTCCGTGCGAGTGAACGTAACGAGCCCCTACACGGACGCGTGGGCCCGCCACTACGAGTCACTGGGCTTCTCGTGCACCGAGGTGAGCGCTCCGACCGCCGGGACGCCCGGGACGACCTCGTGTACGATCGCTGGGATCCAGCGCGTCACGATCGTGTGGACCCGGATTACGACGTCGTTCGAGTAGCGGGGCAGGACCCCCGAGTTGATACTCAAAAGACGGTTTGAGCCTCAGGTGAGTATTTGTGGGTAGCCCCCCAAGTATCGAATATGGCCCCCCAACAGACGGTGCGATCCTCCTCCAAGCGGACCGACGCGAACGCGACCACCACCCCGGACGACGGCGCCGCGGTCGACCCACTGACGCTGAACAGCGAGGACCTCCACGTCCGGAGCTACGAACACCAGGCGGCACGCGATCTCGAGGTGGGCGTGTACGCGCCTGACGGCGAGGCAGTCTTCGAGACGCGATACCGGCTCGAACCGGGTTCGGTGAAGAGCGAGATCAACACGCTCCTGCCGGGCGTCTATGAGATCCGAGCGACGCTCGGCGAAGCGCGCACCGCCCGCACCCGGTGTCGTATCGGCGACGCGCCCGACGAGACGGCCGTGATCGAGGTCGGCAACGGCGTCGTCAGCCTCACCGAGGGGTTCCCACGGTAACGAGCGACGCACCGCCACTGCCGCCCGCGCTGTGTTAGTCGAGCGCGACGCTCACGTTGTTCTCGGTCACGTGCAGGTACGTGATGTACGAGCCCCCGCTGGTGGCGTTGTAGCGGAGCGTCCCGCTCGACGCGCTGGTGTCGATCTGCGTGGTTCCGCGGTTCCCGGGCCCGTGAGAGACGGTGAGTTCGAAGTCGGAATCGAACAAGGCGAAGTAGTGCCGGGTGAGGATCCGGAGGTTCTGCGTATCGCCGAACCGGTACGTCGTGTTCTCGCCGTCGTCGCCAGTGTGGTTGAACGAGGTCGGACTCGGTGCCTGTGATGCGGAGTCGTTGTACGCCTCCCAGTCGAGTGCGGTGTCCTCGTTGAAATCTCCGTCCTTGTACGTGAACGTCTGCCCCGCTCCGGTGAGATCGACCTCGATGATCATATCGTTGCCGTCGCAGCCGAGTTGCACCGGCCCAGTACTCGAATTGACCGTCTCGTTTTCCCACAGGTGCACGCCTTCCGGCGTCGACGAATCGTAGTAATAGATCCGCACCGGGAACTGGACGGCGGGCGACTCGCTCGGACAGTAGCTGTTCCCGATCCCGTTCGGGACGCTGACCATCGTCTCCCAGGACTTCGTGCCGTCCTGAATGTACAGCGAGAAGTCGAGGTTGTTGAACGTCCCGCTGTCCTTCTTCACGCCGATCTGGAAGTCGGTGACGGCGTGGCCCGCTGCGATTCCACGGACCGAGACGCTCTCGCCCTTCGCCGGGAGATCGAACTGCCCGACGCCGCGAGTCGTTTTGAGCACCACCGTCGCGGTCCGATTGTCGTCGTCGACGGAGACGTTGCCGGTCGTCCGCGTTCGGAAGTAGTCGGCCCATCCCTGGTAGAACTGGCTGTGGACCGTCACCGAGACGGTCCCGTTGCGGACGGGGTTCCGATACTGCCGCGTGGACCCGTCCGGGTTATCGACGTCGTAGGGCGCACCCTCGCCGGTGTCGGTCGCTGCGGTCTCGTTCGGGAAGACCCGGACCGTCTCCTCGGTGCGCCGGATCGTCGCTGTGGTCCCGCCGCTCGCGGCATCGTCCGAGCGGATGCGGAGCACCGGGAGCGTCAGGGTAGTCCCCCGGTAGTGGAACTCCGGCGGCGACACCATCGTCGTCCCCCCGTTGCGGTGTCGCCAGACGCCACCGCCCTGGTAGGCGATCGTCGTGTCGCCGCTCCGGTACGATACGGACCCCAGCGAGGCGTTGTAGACCTCCTCAGTCGACGTCCCCGTGTAGTTCGTGTGTCTGATCCTGAGCCACCCGCTCTCGGACTCGGCCGTGTACTGACCGTCGTTCGACCGGCCCAGTCGCACTGTCTGGACTGACCCCTCTCCCAGTCCGACGACGGCCGCCCGGGCGTCGAACAGTGTCATCGCGTGGGTGGCACGATCGTTCGAGGCCTCCTGCTGGACGTCTGTGAGTGCCGTGCCGCCGATGGCGACGACGACGCCGGCGCTCGTGATCGTCAGTGCCAACAGCAGCACGAGTCCGATGTTCGACGACTGCGCGCGCGATGTCATCCCAGTGTCTCCCTCCCCAGGTCCGCCTCGGGCGCTGTCAGCGCCAGCGTCGACGACGCGTTGCCCTCTGCGAGCACGAGCGCGTGAGCTGCCCCCCCGGTATCGAGTCTGACCGCGGTCCATCCCCCGGTGACCGAGGTCTCTTCGAGATCTACGAGAGTCGAGATGGTAAGGGTGATGCTCACGTCTGTCCGCGAGGAGCGGAGCGTCAGGTCGTGACGCGACGGATTCGACCCGGATGGTCGCACCTCGGTCACCTCGATCAGGTACGTCTCGCCGGCGACCCGTTCTGGGAGATCGATGCCGACGCGGACCGCGCCGGGGTCACCGACTCGAGACAGCCGATCTGCGTCGTCGATTCCGGCGACGAGTTGCTCGCCGACGACGCGCAGTTCCTCCCGGACGACTGCCTCACGCTGGTCCTCGACGTAGCCGCCAGCGCCGATGAGAAGTCCCGAAATGAGCACCGCGGTGATCGCCAGCGCGATCACGTAGTTGACGGTGATCGAGACCGCGCGATCTCGCGTCACGCGGGCACCACCGCCACCGTCGTCGTGTACTCCAACTGCGGAGTCCGGTAGGAGATCCGGATCGACGCGCCGTAGAGCGCGTCCGTCCAGTCGGGGTCGTCCGTTCCGGGCGACGCGAGTCCCGGCAGCGAGAGCGACGAACTCGTCCCGTTGACGACCATCGAGTACGCTCCGCCCCCGACGTCACCATCGTCGTATTCGACGGTGACGGTCCCGCTGGTGTCGTCCAGTCGGGTCAGCGCTGAGCAAGACGCGCCGCCGATGGATCCGTTCGCGACGTCCACGGCGAACGTCCCGCCCGTCACCGATCCGGCCGGGCAGACCGACGTCCCCTCGGGTCCGTCGATCAGGGCCCGCGGATCGTCCGTGGAGTTGTTGTACAGCGAGAGGCTCCGCGTCCCCTCGGCCGAGGAGACGTTCATCCGGAAACTGTCGGTCGGCCCGTTTTTGAGCCGTGTGGCGTTGACCTCGAACCGGATCGACCGGATCCCCGTCGCGCCGTCGACGACCGTCCAGTCCGGCGCGCCGCCGACGCTGGAGAAGTTCCGGTTCGCCTCGCGCTGTCGGATTCGCGTCCCGTTCGTGGTGCCGACGACCGCGGCGTTGGCCGCGTCGCCGTTCACCGCCCGGTGGTGTGCGGCGGTGTCGTCCCAGGCCGCCATCGTCTCCCGGAGTGCGCTGGACAGCGTCGCGTGCGAACTGTCGTTGCGGCGGTTCACTGACTCGATCGCGGCGACCGCGCCTTCCCGGGACGCCGACGTGTACTCGATGGCTTCGGTCCCCTCGACACCGGCCTCGCGCGTCGCCAGGTTCCCCGTGTAGATGGCGGTGTTCAAGAGCAGTGCGAGCGCGACGAAGAGCACCGCGAGCGAGAGTGCGCCCACGAGCAGCAGTTGGCCGCGGTCGGCATCGGAACCGCCCCGACGGACGCCGTTCAGATCCGCCATACGACTAACTCCACCTCCACGACCGCGTACAGATTCTGTTCTGCGACGGTGTCGTCGACGACGTACGAGGCGTTTTTGAGCGTCGTGCCCGAGACCGATCCGCCCTGTGTTCGGAGTCGATCGTCGTCTTCGAGCGTGACCAGCCGCGTCGCCGAAGTGGCGTGGTCACTCGGTTCGCCCAGATCGACGATCGCCCGACTCCTGCGGTTGCCGGCCGCGTCGACGTAGTGCATCGTCAGATCGAAGGCTACGCCACGGTCGCTCAGAGCGTCCGCGAGCGTCGCACCGAACGCTGTCGGTGGCGCCCCTTGGACGTATCCGTCCTGTGTCGCGTTGTGCCACGTCCCGGCCGAGTCGTTCCAGTGCAGGAGCGTCGGCGTCAACGTGCCGTTCTCCTCCGCAGTCGCGAGTAGCCCCTCGGCGACGGCGGCCTGCTGGTTCTCGATGTGTTGGCTCGACGTACTCCCGGTGAGGGGTGTCACTGCGGTCACCTGCAGCGCGAAGACGAGACTCGAGACGAGAATCATCGCGGCGGTGATCGCCTCCAGCGTGTGGGCCTGGCCGCGGTCCATCACCACACCCTCACGAGCAGCCGATAGGTCTCGCCGTCGAGACTGATGATTCGTTGTGCGGCGTTCACGGAGCCCACGTCCGAGACTGGCGGCCCGGCGACGTACTCGCCGCCCGGGCGGGTGGCGGCCGCGCCGTCGAGTGTCCGGATCGAGACGTTCACCGCACGCGTCCCCGAGAGCGCGAACAGTTCGGACGTCGTCTCCGCCGTTACGTCGAACTGACACGTCGCCGGCGCGTTCGTCCCGTTGTCCAACTGGACGAAGAACGCGTTCGTGCAGGTCTCGTTCACCGTGTACGGTTTCGCCGGATCACCGAGCCGGTCCGTCGACAGCGACGTGGCGATCCGATCGGCAGTCTGCGGGCCGTCGGTGCTCTCGAACGGGGCGAAGATGGTCGGGACGAACGCGAGGACGGCGGCGACGACGACCAGAAACAGCCCGATGCCGATCGCGAAGTCGATCGTCGTCTGTGCGCGCTCGGACTCCGTGCGCTGCTCGCGGTCTGCACGCCGACGCATCGCACTCACCCCACCACCATCCACACGGCGAGCGCAATCGTCTGGAGGACGACGAGGAACTTCACACCGCTCACGATGTCGGCGTCGCGGATGTACCCGCTGATGAACCCCGACAGTCCTGCTTGGAGCGTGACGGCGTGGAAGAAGAGCACCGACAGGACGGCGGTGTCGACCCCGTCGCCGAAACTCAGGCCCTGCCCAGAGAGCTCGCTTCCACCCGCTGAGGACGCCTGCGACGTCAAGCCGGTCATCACGTCGAGGAACTGCGTCTTGAGGATCGCCATCACGCCGAGCAGCGTGAGATACGTCATCAGGATGATCGCGACCTGCATCCTGGTCCGCGACTTCCGCTCGCGCTCGATGTCGTCTTGGGTCTCTGAGGCCTGCGCCGCGGTCGTCAGGACCTCGGTGATCTGACTGGAGGCCTCCTGCGCCTTCGAGATGAGCTTGACTGTCCGGGCCAGCCGCGGGATGTGGTACTTGTTATTGAACTCCACCAGTGCGCTGCGGAGGCTCATCCCGTAGTTCACCTTCGCGTGCATCACCTCGAACTCGTCGGCGAGTTTCCCCGACGAGGTGTCGGCGACAGTCTCGACCGACTCCAGGAGCGTCTGCCCGGTATCGTTCGCACTCGACAGTTTTCTGAGATCGTCGGAGAGCTTTCCGGTGATCGCCTTCCGCGAGCGGACGTTCCAGGTGTGAAAGATCGCCAGCGGTATTCCGATGATGTACGTCGGGACGTACCACCAGATGAAGGTCCCCCAGATGGGGCTGTTCAGCATCTGCTGCCAGGTGAGCGGTGCCGCCCCGTTGCGGACCGCCACCGCGAGCAGCGACAGCGCTGCGGGCACGGTCACCACGAGCGTGTACATCGGGTGATCCCGGAAGAAGATGTGCGGACGACGCAACAGCTCGCGGGTCTTGTACGTTCCCTCCCGGCTCCGGATCCGATCGAACAGCCGGAACTCGCCGACGAAGCTCTCGATCAGCCCCATATGGATGAGTCCCTCGCGGTTCACCTGTTCGAGCCGGTCTGAACTGTTCGCGGGCTGGAGGTAGCCGTCGCCGGGCTCGTCCTGCTTCACCGTCGAGACGAGTACGAGAAACCCCACGCCCGTGAGCGGGATCAGCGCGTAGACCGTCGCGTACAGCAGCCGCTCTTGAGCGTTCCCGAGCATACTCATAATCACGAGGATGATGATGAGCAGCAGCGGAAACAGCGACAGCGTCATATACATCTCGCCGAAGAGTTCCAGCGTCTCGAGGATCGTCTCCTGTTCCTGCTTTGCTGTGCGGAGGTGCTTTTCCTTCTTGTCGTCGAGGAACTGCTCCATATTGCCGCCCGAGTTGACGATCGACAGCATATCAGTCAGGAACTGTGAGAGCTCCTCGGAGGGGGTCGTCATCGCCTGATCGCGGATGGCGTTCCGGTAGTCGGTCCCGAAGTACTCCGTCTCGCGGACGATGCTCTGGAACTCCTTCGCGACCTCGCCGTAGGTGTCGTCGGCGCGCGCCATCGCCTCCAGAATCTCGAGTTGGTTCAGGCCGCCGACCGACAGCGCGTACATAAACGAAATCGCGTCCGGAAGCAGCATATTGATCTCCCGCTGTCGGGTCGAGGCGTTCGAGTACGGGATCGCGACGAGCGTCCCGAACCCGATTCCGAATCCGATCGCGCCGAAGACGATCCCCGAGACGATCGTGACCGCCGGGGCCGTGAGCGCGTTGAGCGCCTCGGCGGTCGCCGCGTCTCCAGTCGGGAGACCGATGCTGAACACGTCGGGGTCGACCAGTCCGAACTCGAAGAGCCCCCAACTCACGAGCGACCCGACCACCCAGAGCGCCCCGCCGACCAGAATTCCGACTGCGAGTGCGCGCGACAGATACAGTTCGACGGTCGCGGCCATCCGGGCCTGTTCGAGTTTCGTTCCCACGTCCGCGACGAAGTCGCCGTCCTCGTCGAAGAGGAACTGAAAGACCGGGTAAAAGGCGTCTCCGAGCGGATCGGTGCTCCGGTCGTACTCCTCGCCGTCGTCGACGTCGAGACTCATTACGGCTCGTCCTCCGTATCGTCGATGTCGACGGATCCCGGTTCGGTCGGTTCGTCTTCGGTCGACTCGTCTTCGGCGGATTCGCTCTCGACCGACTCATCCCCGTCGTCGCGGCCGGTCCCGCTCCCGTCGAGCGCATCACCCTCGATGTGTCCGTCGGATTCGCTTCCGATACCGTCGTCGCGCCGATCGAGGCGGCCGCCGTCCGCGCTCGTCTCGTCGTCGCGGGCGTCCGTCTCCGAGTCGGGACGCTCCACGTCGCCGAAGTCCCAGGCCCCCTCGTCGTCGGCACCGCCGCTCGATACGCTGTCTGACTCGTCTGCTGAATCGCCCTCAGACAACAGCTCTTCGAAGGAGAGCTCCTCGTCGGACCCACCGCTGGTCGGCCGTGCCGGGCTCTCGTCGTCCGGTGCCGGTTCGTCGGCGAGCGCGCCGTCCAACGGGCCGTCACTTCCCGCCGCGTCGTCGGGGTCGTCGCCGGGGTCGTCGCCGGACGCATCGTCGGCCGCATCGGCCGGTTCCTCACCGGACGCGTCGATCGCCTCGCCGAGTTGCTCACCGGACGCTTCTGTCACCTCGTCGGTCGGGTCACCCGACGCGTCGTCGTTGGGGTCGGCCGCTGCAACGCCGCCGGATGCGGCTGCGACGTCGTCGCCGGCCGCGACGTCGCCGTCCCGGTCTGCCTCACCGTCCCCGGTCGGTCCATCATCTTGCGCTCCACCGTCGTCACCAACCGACCCGTCGTCGGGCCCCGCCGCGTCGAGTGCCGGCGGTCCCTCGTTGTCGGACTCGAGGGCGTCGGGCTCCCCCTCGCCGTCCGGGTCCGCGTCGAGTTCCGGCGTTTCGGTCCGCTCTTCGAGTGCGTCGAGTTCCGGATGGTCCCCCATCGCGGCCGTGACGTCGGGTGCGGTATCGATGTCGAGCAGTGCGTCTGCGACGTCGACGTCCTCGAGGTCGCGATACTCGGGCCACACCTCCGATTCAGCGCGTTCGAGGATCTCCTGACAGCGCTCTCGGACGTCGTCGCTGGGACTCGGTCGGGGAACCATCTCCTCCTTCTCGGGATCGACGTCGATCTGCACCGACTCCATCTCGCGGAGGTCTTCGAGGCTCCGCTCGAGTTCGTCCCGCGCCATCAGCGCGAGGATCGTCTCCTGGTCGTTGATGAACGCCTGCAGCGTCGCCGCGACCTCGGTGTAGGTGTTGAGACCGCGATCGATCAGGTACGCGATGACGACGTGGCGTTTGAACAGTTCGTCGTCGAGGGTTTCACGGGTCCACCCGCGGTCGAACCGGATGTCCTCTAAGGTGTTCGAAGAACCCATCTTCAGGAACTCGTCGCCCTCGGCCTGCCACTGGTAGACGTCCTGAACGTTGATCTCGTCGTTCTCGGCGTCGTAGTGGTTGATCTCGGTCAGCGCCTTGTTCCGCCGGACCTTGTCGCCCTGCACCCGGGTCGAGGTCTGTACCGACACGAGATCCAGCGCGGTGAACATCGTCTTCGAGACGTTGATCGGGTCCGTGGTGAACCGCTTGAGCACCTCGCCGACGCTGTCGGCGTGGAACGTGGTGTAGGTGGTGTGCCCCGTCGACATCACCTGAAAGAGGGTCCGCCCCTCCTCGCCGCGGATCTCGCCCATCACGATGTAGTCTGGGCGCTGCCGCAGTGCCGCTTCGAGGAGGTCGAACTCGTCGACGTCGCCGCGGTCGTCGTCGCTGAACGACGGCCGGGTGACGGAGGCGACCCAGTTCCGCTGGGGCAGTTCGACCTCGCGGGTGTCCTCGATGGAGACGATCTTCGAGTTCGAGGGGATGAAGAGCGAGACCGCGTTCAGCGACGTCGTCTTCCCCGACGCGGTCCCGCCGGCGAAGATCAGGCTCTTGTCGTTCTCGATGCAGAGCCAGAGGAACGCCATCTCCTCTAGGGAGAACGTCTTCCAGTTCACCAGGTCGATCGGCGTGTACGGGACGTCCTTGAACTGCCGGATCGTGTAGTTCGTCCCGTGGTCGGAGACCTCACGCCCGAGCGTCAGTTGCGCCCGCGACCCGTCCGGGAGCGTCGCGTCGACCTGCGGGCGGCGCTTCGAGATCCCCTTCCCCGAACGCTGGGCGAGTTTGACCACGAAGTCGTCGAGTTCCTCCTCGCCGTGATAGACGTTGGTGATGATCTGCTCGTAGTCGGAGTGATAGACGAACACCGGCGAGTTGTAGCCGTCGCAGGAGATGTCCTCGACGTTCACGTCGTGTTTGATGCCGTCGATCCGCTCGTAGCCGATGAAGTCCCGGCGGAGCGCGTACAGCAACTTCTCGACCTGGTAGTCCGTCAGGTCGGTCGAATCCTCCGCCAGCACGGCCGGTTCGGGTCGGGCCGCGATCCCTTCGAGCGAGGAGTCGCTCTCGCCGGTCGACGGCGACGACTCGAACAGGTCGTCGAATCGTCCGCCGAGCGATCCTTCGCGGAGGCCGAGCGTTCGCGCGAACGACGCGAGCCGTCGCTCCCGCTGGGTCCTGCCGCTCGCGTCCTCAGCCGCGTCTTCGGCACCTAGACCGAGGTCCACGTCGAGGCCCGACAGCAGGCCGTCGTCCTCGTCGGTGTCGCCGGTCGGCCCCGTTGCGAGGATCGACAGCCCCGCCTGACGCGGTCGATCCGGCGTCTTGTACAGATTGTACCGTTCGAGGAGTTCGAGCGCCTGCTGCTCGATCACCCGCCGCCGACTGCTCGGCGTGTCGTCGGCCACACTCCCGTCGTCGTACTTGATCGCCGTGCGCAGTTTGCCGGTGAGGAACTCCGTGAGATCCGCCTCGATCCGGTTCTGGTGGGGTTCGATCACGTAGTACTTCTTCTCGTTCTCCTTTCGGGAGTGGAAGATGATCACGAACGAGTGGGGTTCGTTGACCCAGTAGCGCTCGACCTCGCGGAAGTGTCCCTTCTTCTCCATCGGGACGGCCTTCTCGAGGTCGTAGCGGTTGACGACCGTCGTCGCGCCCCGCTCGTCGGTGAAGAACGCGTCCTCGTCGAACTCGGGATCGACGTCCACGGTCCGCTTGTCGACGATCTCCTGCAGTTCGCTCGCTCGCTGATTGCCGTGATCGAGGACGCTCTCGATGTCGTCGGGATCGAATCCGAGCGCCGCGGTCGAGTCGAACCGTTCGATCTCGCCGTCCTCGTCGCGCGGCCGGGAGCCGTCCTCCTCGTAGTAGTACTCGCGCTTGTAGTGTTCCCAGAGCCAGACATCCTTGACGACTGGCGTGGTCGCCGGATCGCAGAACGACTCGAACTCGCGCTGGATCCGAACCGCTTCCTCGAGGGCCGAGTCGACCTCGTCGTCGACCTCGACGGGGTGAAAGCCGAGATACGACTCGGGATCGAGGCTCACCGCATCCCAGTCCTCGCGCGTCGGCGTCGGCACCTCTACCGGCTCGCCGTCGTCCCAACGCTCGCTCCCTTCGTCCTCCTCGTCGTCGATCTCTCGCGGGTCGATCCCGCGGTAGAGCGTTTTAACGTCGCCGTCGACGCCGTACTCGTCGAGGAAGTCAGCCCAGGTGTACTCGTCGCGGACGACTCCCGGGCCGGAACTCGACTCGTCGGTCGCTTCCGCGGCGTCCGTGTCTCCGCCAGCCGCGTGGGCGTCGTCCTCGGTGTCGGCCGTCTCGTCGGGACGAGCCGGCGGCTGCTCGGCCGAGTTGGCCGTGCGGCGCTCGTCGTCGGTTGCCGGGAGGTCCCCTGCCCCCTCGTCGTCGGTGCCCCGATCGACGGCGTCCCCCTGAAGGGTCGACGGCGAATCCTCGCCGTCCCCCCCCGACGCGTCTGTGCCGTCCCCCTCGGGGTCGGCGCCCGACGCGTCGTCGTCGGTTGCCATCGTTCGTCGGAGGAGTCGCCTACGGAAAAAGACTTGCTCCGAGTTCTCAAACACGGTATTTTCCCCGGTTGTTTTATGTGAACTGTTCGGGTACGAAGCCGTATGAGCCACGACCCCGACGCCGACCAGACGGTCTCCGTCTCCGACGAGGAGGTGCGCGTCGAGAAGACGTTCGCCGGCGAGGAATTTCCCGTCCCGGCGATCAAGTTCCAACTGGTGTCCGAGAGCGAGGACCCCGTCCACATCCGCATCGTCGACGCCATCCCCGAAGACTTCCCGATGGAGGGGGTCGGTTTCCACCCCGACTACGAGAGCGAGAACTGGACTGCCTACAAGGATCACCGCGTCGAGTACGAGCGGACGCTCGAACCCACCGAGAGCGTGACCACGGTGTACGGGATCCGCCTCGAGGATTCGAGCGACGTCGAGCGGTTCCTCGGAGAGCCGATCCTCGAACGGCCCCCGCGTCGGGACGAGACGCCCGAAGATCGCGGGTCGAACGTCGAGGACATCCTCGGCTCGGACCGGAGCCAACTCGTCCGCGACGCCCTCCAGGGTCGCGGCCGTCTCGCCGGCGACGCGGACCCGGCAGGTGAGGAGCCCGGCCAGCCCGCGGCAGCGGACGATCCCGCTGTCGACGTGGACGCCGCCGCCGACCCGGTCGTCGAAGACGCACCGGCACCCGACGTCGAACTCGACGACCACACACCCGAGGCGAGTGTCGCCACCGATGACGACGCGTCCGCCGTCGACACTGTGGACGACGCGCCGGCCGCCGACCCCGAAGACGCGGCGGACGACGCGCCGAGCGTCGACCCCGACACCGGGACCGACGAGGTCGAACCGGCCCCCGACGCCGACCCCGGCGACGAACCGGCCGCAGCGCCCCGGTCTGTCACCTCCGATGTGACGCCTGCGGTTCATCCGACGGACGAACCGACGGTCCGACCGGTCACCGCCGCCGACACAGTAGCCGAGACCGACGCTCCGGGAGACGCCGAATCCGAGTCGGTGGACGACACGGAAGCGGCCGAGCCAGCGGACGGCGTGGAGGCGGCCGAGCCAGCGGACGGCGTGGAGGCGGCCGAGCCAGCGGACGACGTAGAGGCGGCCGAGCCAGCGGACGACGACGCGGCGGCTGCGGCCGACACTGACGAGGGGCCGGCCGAAGACGAGTACGTCGACATCGAAGCCGAAACCGACGTTCAGGCGGACGCGGCCGCAGCGACCGCTGACAAGGGCCCCTCCGGAACCGCTGTGGCGTCCGGAACCGGAGCCGACGCCGCGACGTCCGAGGCCGGACTCGCGGCGACCCTCGCCGCGGAGATCAGAGCCGGCGACGTCGACGAGGACGACCTCGAGACCCTCCGCGGCGAACTCGACGTGGGGCTCCCGCGGAGTGCGGACGTGCGCATCCGCCGCGTCCAGGCGCAGATGGAGGACCTCAACGCCTACGCCGACGCGATCGCGGAGTTCATCGACGAGGAGGGCACCGGCGCGGAGCTCGTCGAACGCGTCGACACCGAACTCTCAGAAGTGGCGGACGAACTCGACGAACTCCGCGCAGAGATCCGCGCGGCCCAGGCGGACCGGGCGTCGATCCGCGACGACGTCGAGGGGGTCCGCGGCGCTGTCGACGACGTCGGGCACCGCGTCGACGAGACCGAATCGGAACTCGCCGACGTCGACGAGACCGCCGCTGCGGCCGCCGCCGGCGTCGCCAACCTCCAGGAGCAGGCCGACGCGATCGAGGATCGCCTCGACGAGACCGTCGACCGCCTCGACGACGTGGACCGGGACGTTGACGACGTCGCCGCGGAAGTCGACGCGCTCGCGAACGACGTCGACGACGTGTCTGCCGACGTCGATGTCGTCGCGGACGACGTCGACCAGGTTGCCGGCGACCTCGCGGGGACGGACGACCGGGTCGCCACACTCGACGAGGAGATCGGCGACGTGCGCGAAGACATCGCCGCCCTCGACGCTGACATCGTCGACACCCGGGAGTCGATCGACGCCGACGTCGCGGATCTCCGCGCGGAGATCGATTCGCTCTCGGCGGAACTCGACCGCATCGAGTCCATCGAATCCGACATCGAGGTGCTGATGGAGTTCCGCGAACGCCTCAACAGCGCCTTCGGTCCCGGTCCGGGCGACGGCGAGTGATCTCGTCGGCGGTCGGCGCACCGCGCGCCCGCTCCGCCGAAGCGCAATCGGTTTAGCGCGCCGTCGCGTGGCTCCGATAATGAGCCAGACGGAGGCGATTCGCGTCGCCGTCCCCCGCAAGGGCCGCCCCCTCGAAGCCGTCCTCGAGCGCGTCGCAGACGTCAGCGACCGCTCGGCGCAAGCCGACGAGATCATCTCGACGCTGCGCCACGAGAAGGCGATCACGAAGGGGCAGACAGCGCCCGCGGCGGACGTCTATCAGCGGCTCGCGACGTACTCCGATCTTGACGACGACTACGCCCCGGAGTACACGCTCCTCCGCGATCAGCGCGAAGGGATGCCCCGACGGATCGTCTTCGACAGCCTCACCGTCGACATCGCCGGGATCCCGGTGCAGTTCGTCGGCCGCGAGGAGCCGTTCCGCGCGCTCCGGACGCACGAGTTCGCACTCGGATTCGACAGCGCCGATCTCGTCTTAGAGGAGGTCGTCGAACTCGAACCCGAGGGCGTGGAGTCGATCAGCGACGTCAACGCCCGGATCGATCCGATGAACACCGACGTCCGCGTCGTCTCGGGACTCGGTGACACGGTGTATCACACGCTGATGGCTCGTCCGGAAATCCTGCCGCCGGGGGCGGCGCTCGAC
The DNA here is from genome assembly GCF_900107195.1 of Halobellus clavatus. GTDB lineage: Archaea > Halobacteriota > Halobacteria > Halobacteriales > Haloferacaceae > Haloquadratum > Haloquadratum clavatum. The sequence goes on along the minus strand of NZ_FNPB01000001.1, from coordinate 337,563 downwards.
CGGGAGTTCGTCGCCGATTACGAGGGACGGCTCTGTATCTCGCCCCGATACGAACGGCTCGTCGAGGCCGTGCTCGGGACGCGACCCCTCGAGAACATCACCTTCGCGTACCCCGACGACGACCGCGAGGAGGAAGCCGCCATCGCCGACGTCGGACTCGGCGTCTACCTGACGATGACCGGGTCGACTGCGCGGGACCACGGCCTGATTCTGGGCGAACACCTCTTTCCCTCCGAGACCGTGCTGATGGAGAACGTCACCGAGGCGCGTCTGCTCGACGCCGCCGATCGCGTTCGCGAGGCCCTGGCAGCCGACGGCCACGAGACTGAGATCGCCGTCTGATCGCGGTCAGTCTTCGGCCGTCGGCATCGCGGGACCGCCCGGCTCGTCCGACAGTGACTCGCGGACCTGCGTGTACACGAGCAACAGCGCGACGACTGCCGCGGCCGCTCCGACGGTGAACGGCGTCGCCAGACTGCCGACGTTGTACAGGAAGCCGGCCGCGAGCGGCCCGACCGCGACGCCGAGGCCGAACGCCATCGTCAAGATAGAGAGTGTGGTCCCCGATCGCCCCTTGCGCGCGAGATCGCCCGCGAGCGCCAGCGAGGGAGCGAACACGAGCGCGACCGCGACGCCCTGGAGCAACCGCGCCGCCAGCATCGTGAACGGCGTCGAGACGTACCCCTGTGCGAGCACCGACGGGATCAGGATGACGAACCCCGCCAGGAGGAACGGGCGGCGGCCGTAGGTGTCGCTGGCGTTTCCGATCGGGATCTGCAACAGGACGTTCGCGATGACGACCGCAGCGAACTGGACGCTGAACAGGAACGTCCCCTCGCCCAGGCGGGCGCGGATGGGGGCCTCCAGCGGCGCGAACAGCGCGATCGTCGTCGCCATAAAGAACGTCCCGAGCCCGAGGACGAACACTGAATCGAGTGCGCCCGGGCCTGCGCCTCCGAGGATCCGGACCGAGAGATCGTCGCCCGCTTCGGCGTCGATCGCCGGGGGATCGTTCACCAGCGCGTAGACGAGCGCGAAGCTCACGAGCGCGCCGAGTACGGCGATGCCGAACGCGGCGTTGAAGCCCGAGAGCGTGCCGAGCGGGGTGGCATACGGCCCGAATCGGATGACGATCCCGGCGACGATCGGCCCGAAGCCGAAGCCGATCAGCCGGAAGGTGTTGAACACGCCGAAGTTGCCGCCGCGCTCGCTGTCCGAGCGCGCGTAGTCGTTGACGAGCGCCACCGTCGCCGGGACGCTGAACGCGGCCCCAATGCCCTGGAACCCCCGGGCGACGACGATCGACCAGTAGTCGCTCAGGAAGGGGTACGCGACGCTTCCGATCGCGAACAGCACTAGGCCGAAGAGGACGAACGCCTTGCGCCGACCCAGTCGGTCCGAGAGCCGGCCGGTGAACGGTTGTCCGAAACTGTTGAGAAACCCGAACAGCGAGAGGACGAGGCCGATCAGGAACTCCTGGCCGACGACGAATCCGAGGACCTCCCCGCCGACGAGGGCGTCGATCGACACCTGTCCGCTGGCGATGTACAGCGGGAGGACGATGATGAGAAAGGAGTTGCCGAGCGCATCAGCCATCCGGGCGAGCCCGAGCGCGATAACACGGCTGTCGGTGTCACGGATCATTCGCTCGACCCACTCCCGCACCGTGTGTCACTGGCGACAGTTTCCGTCGATCGCCACGGTATCCACATACGCGTTGCATCGCCTTCCGGACGGAAGTGCGTTTCAAAAGCGGCAGCCGCGACCCGGGGGCTTCGTACGGACGGCGTACCGGCACCCTGATTCGTGTGTCCTCTGGGGCACTGCCACCGAAGTTTTATCGATCGACTACTGCAAGGGGAAACGTGCCAGAACCCTCGCTCAGCGAGCGCTCCGACTTTCGGACCCTGATAGATAATCTTGACGGCGTCGCGATCTGGATCGCTTCCGGGCCCGAGACGTTCGAGTACATCAGCGACGGGTTCGAAGACATCTGGGGGATCCCCGCAGAAGAAGTCAAATCCGACGTCTCGCGACTCTACGAGACGATCCACCCGGAGGACCGCGAGCGCGTCCGGTCGCTCGTCGAACAGACCGACGAGGGGCCCATCGAGACGACGTACGAGAGTCGGGTCGTCCGCCCCGACGGGACTGTCCGGTGGACACAGAATCGACAGTTTCCGATCCAGCGCGAGGACGGCGGGTACGACGTCGTCGGCATCTCGGTTGACGTCACCGAACTCAAGACCCGCGAGCAGGAACTCGAAGTCCTGAACCGGATCATCCGACACGACATCCGCAACGACATCAGCATCGTCCTCGGCTGGGCCGAACTGCTCGAATCTCACGTCGACGACGACGGTCGCGAACAACTCCAGAAGATCTCCCGCTCCGGCGAGCACATCGTCGAACTCACCGAGATCGCCCGGGACTACGCCGAAGCGATTGCGGGAGGAAGAGCGGTGGACGTCGTCCCCGTCTCCCTCCGAGAACTGCTCGAAACCGAGCTCGAGACCCGGCGAGACGCCTTCCCGGAGGCGAGGTTCGTCGTGGAGGGATCGATCCCCGACGCCGACGTCCGGGCGAACGAGATGCTGGGGTCGGTGTTCAAAAACATCCTGAACAACGGCGTCCAGCACAACGACACAGACGACCCGGTCGTGACGGTCAGTTGTGAACTCGACGGCGACGACGCGGTTGTTCGAATCGCGGACAACGGTCCCGGAATCCCCGAAGACGAACAGGAACTGATCTTCCAGCGTGGCAAAAAGGGGATCAAGAGCGGGGGCGAGGGACTCGGGTTGCACCTCGTGCAGCGACTCGTCGATCAGTACGACGGCACGGTCGCCATCGAAGACAACGAGCCCAGGGGAAGCGTATTCGTCGTCAGGATTCCCCGCGCCGACTGAGGCCGGTCCCCCTTTCCACGTGCGCTCGTCGATTCGACGCGCGTCAGTCGGCCTCGGTCTGCCACTTCCGCACGGTGTCGGGGCCAACACCGTCGACCTGCTCGGCCAGCGAGTCGGGTTCGGCGGATTTCAGTGAGTCGACGTCTTCGACGCCGGCGTCTTTCAGTTTCTCCGCCGTCTTCGCACCGATGCCGCTGACGCTCTCGAGGTCGGTACCGCTCTCGCTCTGCTCAGCCTGGTACTCGCGGTAGTTGCAGATGGGACAGCCGAGGTCCCAGGGCTCGTCGCCGTCCTCGTAGGTGATCCGGACCTCCGGGAGGTCGTGATCCTCACAGGTCTCGTCTGTCACCTCGATGTCGCCGCGGCGGGGCAGCGGCAGCGAGTAGTCGCAGTCGGGATACCGCGTACAGCCGACCAGCCGGGATCCCGACCGGAGGCGCTTGATCGCGAGTTCGCCCCCGTGCTCCTCGTGGCAGTCCGGACACGGGCCGATCACCTCGTCCTCCTGCTCGTCGGCCGCCTCGGCCTTGCAGAGCGGACAGCCGTGCACGAAGGTCTTGCGCCCTGCCAGCATCTTGATGTGGTGGAGGCCGTGCTCCTCGCAGGTCTCCTCTAAGAGCAGGGGCTTGCCGGTCGACGGCAGCGGGAGCGTGTGCTCGCAGTCGGGGTAGGAGTCACAGCCGATGAAGTACGACCCCTGCCGGCTCTTTCTGATCACCAGGTCGCCGCCGCAGTCGGGGCACTCTCCGACCGTCTTGTCGGCCTTCAGCGACTTCTGGAGGTGTTCGCCGACCTCGTCGCCGGACTCCATCAGCCCCTCGAAGACCGACTCCAGGATCTCGCGGGACTCTTCGGTGACTTCCGCCAGAGAGGACTCGCCGCGGGAGATGGCCTGCATATCTGCTTCCAGTTGCGCGGTCATCTCCTCGCTCACGATCCGATCGGCGAACTCCTCGGACGCCTCGACGACGGCGCGGGCCAGTCGGGTCGGCCGCGGCGGATCGCTCTCGATGTACCCGCGGTCGTAGAGCTTCTGAATGACGTCGTGGCGGGTTGCCTTGGTGCCGATGCCCATCTCCTCCATCGTCTCGATGAGCCGCGACTGGCCGTAGCGCCGCGGCGGCTGGGTCTCCTTCGCCTCGAAACTGGTGTCGGTGACGGCGAGTTCTTCGCCCTCGACGACGTCCGGCACGAACGACTCGCTGGCGTTTGAGTACGGGTAGACCGCGTGATAGCCCGGTTCCAGCAGGCGCTTGCCGTTCGCCTTCAGCGAGCGGTCGTCCGCGACGATCGCGACCACGCGCAGGTGCTCCCACGTTGCCGGTTCGGCCACCGTCGCGAAGAAGCGCCGCACGACGAGTTCGTAGACCTCCCACTCGTCTTCGGTGAGGTCAGCGCGGCTCGGCAGTTCCCCAGTGGGGTGAATCGGCGGGTGGTCGGTGGTCTCCTCGTCGCCCGCCGTGGGTTCGATCGACTCCTGATCGAGGAGTGACTGTGCGTCGTCGCCGAACGTGCGGGTCCCGGTGAACGAGTCCAGCAGTTCCCGGGGGTCGAGGTCGTCCGGGTAGACGGTGTTGTCGGTTCGGGGATACGTGAGGTAGCCGGCGGTGTAGAGGTCCTCGGCGATGCTCATCGCCCGCTGCGCGGAGTAGCCGAGCGAACCCGCCGCACGGATGAACTGGGTCGTATTGAACGGCGCGGGTGGGTCGTCGGTCCGGGTCCGACGGCGGACGGCATCGACGGTCGCCGACGACGACGCCGCCAGCGCCTCGAAGGCGGTCTCGGCGGCGTCTTCGTCCCAGACGCGCTCGGCTTCGTTGCCGTCGTCGTCGAGGTAGAAGTACTGCGCCTCGAACGAGCCCTCGGCGTCGCCGTCGTGCTTTTCGAGGTCGGCGAACAGTTCCCAGTACGCCTCGGGATCGAACGCTTCGATCTCGCGCTCTCGGTCGACGATGAGCTTCAGCGTCGGGCCCTGGACCCGCCCGACCGAGATGAAGTCGTCGCCCAGTTGGCGGGCCGACAGGGAGAGAAACCGCGTCAGCGCCGCCCCCCACACGAGGTCGACGATCTGGCGCGCTTCACCGGCGGCCGCGAGGTCGAAATCGAGTTCGTCGGGGTTGGCGAACGCGTCTGTGACCTCGTTCTCGGTGATCGACGAGAAGCGGACCCGATCGACGGGAACCGCCTCGTTGACTTCTCTGACCAGTTCGTAGGCCTCTTTGCCGATGAGTTCGCCCTCGCGGTCGTAGTCCGTCGCGATGACGACGCGCCCCGCCTTCCGGGCGAGCAGTCGGAGCGTCGAGACGATGTTCTCCTGGGTCGGGTGCTTGTCGATCGGTGCCTCGATCAGTTCGACTGGCTCGACGTCGCGCCAGTCGTTGTACTCCGGCGGGAAGTCGACACCGACGACGTGGCCCGAGAGGCCGATACAGCGCTTGCCGCCCCACTTGTAGACGTTCACGCCGTTCTGACGGTCGGCCTCGGCGGACCCGCCGCTCAAGATGTCGGCGATCCGCCGAGCGGCGTTGTCCTTCTCGGTGATGATCAGTTCCGGCCCCTGGCTCATTGGGCAGCGATATGCGAGGGGTAGGCCTAAACCTTTCGCGGCGCGAACGAGAAAACCGCAGGACAGCGTGCTCGTGCGCACGAAACGGCCGTCACGTGCGCGAACCGCTCACCGCGATCCGGACGCGTCGTCGGACTGCGCCCGGCCGATGGCTCCGGCCAGCGCGAGGACGTAGCCCAGCCCGTGCTGCACGTCGGGATCGCGCGTCGCCTTCAGGAGGCCGACCGCGCCGACCTGGTCTGTCGGCTGTCGCTCGGCCGCCGCGACGCTGCCCAGCACGGTTTCGAGTCCGTTCCGCACGTCGTCGTCGCTCGCCGTCTGCGCGACCTCACCGAGGGCCGATCCCGTCCCGGCCAGCGAGCGGACCATCTCGTCGTCGAGGGCGCTCGACAGCAGCGAGAGGACGGACGCGAGTTCGGCCAGGTCGTCGAGCGTCCCGCCCCGTTGCAGTTCGAGCACCGTCTCCAGCGCGTCGCCGAGTTCCTCGCCGTTCTTCCCCACGGTCTCGGCCAGGGCGACGGTCTCGTCGGTCGCGAGGCCGTCGGCCGACTCCGCCAGCGTCGCCCCCGTCGAGGCGAGTTCGCGCGCCATCTCGTCGGAGAGCGCGCTCTCGCCGAGCGCGAGGACGTCCAGCAGTTCGTTGACCGCGTCGAGTCGGCGGACGAACGCGGCGACCGCCTCGGGATTCTCCTCGATTGCGGCTTCGAGGTCGTCGTGGTCGAGTCCGAGGGCGGCCCCGCCGGTGTCGTCGGATTCGGCGTCCGCCATCTACAACAACCCCCGTGCGGTGAGCCAGTAGGCTTCGTTGTAGCCGAGTTTCGACCAGTGGAGTTTCTGGGACGGCGGGGCCGGCGACGGCGGGTTCTCGTAGTCGAACTCCACGAACGAGGCGCTGTCCATCCCCGTCTCGATGAAGCAGAGCGTCTTGCCGTCGTACGTCGCCGTCGCGGGGCGACCGTGGACCTCGCTGGCGAGTCGCTGGCCGACGACGCCGGCCTGGTAGTGCGCGACGCTCCCCGCGTTGGGGACGCCCGTGTCGGCGGTGTCGCCGAGCGCGTAGACGTTCTGTGCGCCCGTGGCTTCGAGCGTGTGCCTGTCGACGTCGACCCATCCCTTGTCGCCGAGGCCGGCCTCCGCGATCAGATCGACGCCGCGGTGCGGCGGGATCGACACGAGGAGGTCGTACTCGAGGTCGGTCCCCTCCATCGACGAGAGGGTCTGTGCGTCGGGATCGACCGCGTCGGCGTTGAAGAACGTCTCCACCTCGATGCCGCGCTCGTCCATCAGCGGCCGCGCCCACTCCGCGATGTGCGGGTTGCCGTGGACCCGCTGGATCGGGTAGGTGTACGTGATGTCGACGTCCTCGCGGAGGCCCCGCTCGCGGAACCAGTCGTCGAGCATAAACACGAACTCCAGCGGCGCGGCCGGGCACATATGCGGCGTCCCGATGACGCTCAGGACGATCCGCCCCTCGGTGAACGAGAGCAGTTCCTCCCGGAGCGCCGTCGCGCCCGACTCGCTGTAGTAGTCGTGACCAGCGTCGTTGAGCCCGGGGATCTCATCGGGCGCGAGCGTCGATCCCGTCGCGAGGACGAGGTGGTCGTAGGCCTCGCTCTCGCCCTCGCGGTACTGGAGTTCCTGTGCGTCGGTGTCGATATCGGTCACGCGGTCGATCCGGAGGTCGACGGCGTCGTCGACCAACTCCGCGAGGGGCCGCCGTCCGTCGGCGAGCTCGCGCTGTCCAAACGGGACGTACAGCCACACCGGTTTGTAGACGTGATCCGGATCGTCGTTGATGAGGGTGACGCGCACGTCACCCGCGTCGAGCTCGGTGCCGAGGCGGTCGGCGAGGTCGTTGGCGAGTACGGTCCCGCCGGTCCCGCCCCCGACGATGGCGATGTGTTCAGTCATCGTGCATCACGCCGTCTCCACGTAGATCTCGTAGTAGTCGTCGGTCTCTTCGGTCGTGAGCACGTCGTTTCCGGACTCGTCCGCCCAGGCCGGGACGTCGGTGAGCGACTGGTCGTTGTCGCTCAACAGCCGGATCACGGTCCCTGTCTCCGCTCCGCGGACGGCGCCGATGAGGTCCATCAGCGGACCGGGACAGGTCGCGCCTCGTGCGTCGACTGTCTCGTCAGCTTCGAGTGCAGTGTCGCTCATACACGTGACTATTCGCGCGCCACCTATTAGTATTGTGTAGTGATTCCAATATAGTAGGAACAGGCTGAACGCGAGGGGGCCACGTCGTGGCAGTGCGCGGATAAAAAAAAACGGCGGGCCGAACGCCTACCCGTCGAGTTCGTCGCGGAGCAACTGATTCACGTCGCCCGGGTCGGCGCTCCCGCCGGTCTTCTGCATCACCTGGCCGACGAGGAAGTTGATCGCGCCACCCTCGCCGGCGTGGTAGTCCTCGACGGCGTCGGGGTTCTCCTCGATCGCTTCCGTGACGGCGACGGCGACCTCGTCGTCGTCGGCCGTTCCGAGTCCCTCGGCCTCGATGACCGCGTCGGGGTCGGTGTTGTCGTCGAGCATCCGCCTGAGCACGACTTCCTCGGCGTTCTTCGTCGTGATCTCGCCGGCGTCGACGAGTTCGACCAGGCGGGTGAACTCGTCGAGGCGGTGATCGACGTCGGTGATCGCCATATCGCGGTAGTTCAGTTCGCCCAGCAGATTGTCGGCGACCCACGTCGCTGCCAGGTCGGGGTCGAACGCCTCGGCGACGTCCTCGAAGAAGTCCGCGACCTCCTTCGTCGAGGTGAGTTTCGCCGCCGACTCGGCGTCGAGACCGTACTCCTCGCGGAAGCGCTCTCGACGGGCGTCGGGAAGTTCCGGGATGTCGATCTTCGCTTTCCAGTCGGACACTTCCAGCGGCGGCAGGTCGGCCTCGCTGAAGTAGCGGTAATCCTTCTCTTCCTCTTTAGAGCGCATCGAGACCGTGATCCCTCGCGCCTCGTCCCAGTGGCGCGTCTCCTGTTCGACGGCGCGGCCGCGCTGGACCGCGTTCTTCTGTCGCGTCACCTCGTAGGCGAGCGCCTGCTCTGCGCCCTTGTGACTGGAGATATTCTTCACTTCGGTCCGGTTGGCCGCTTCGAGCGACTCGACGGCGATCGAACCGTCGTCTTCGACCGCTTCTTCGGGAACGAGCGAGATGTTGGCGTCGACGCGGAGCGAGCCGTCGCGCGTCGAATCGAAGACGCCCAGGTACTCCAGCACTTCCTCCAGTTTCGCCAGGAAGGCGCGGGTCTCTTGCGGGCTGCGGAAGTCCGGTTTCGTGACGATCTCCATCAGCGGCGTCCCAGCGCGGTTGTAGTCGACGAGCGTGTAGTCGGCGGTGTCGATGCTCCCCCCCTTGTGCTGGAGGCTGCCGGGGTCCTCCTCGAGGTGTGCGCGCTCGATGCCGATCTCGCGGCGCTCGCCCTCGACGGCGACTTCGAGACTGCCGTCCGCACAGATCGGGGCGTCGTACTGCGTGATCTGGAAGTTCTTGGGGAGGTCGGGGTAGTAGTAGTTCTTCCGGTGGAACCGGGTGTGCTCGGCCACGTCGGCGTCGAGCGCTTTGCCCACCTTCACGGCGGCCTCGACGGCCCCCTCGTTCAGGACCGGCAACGCGCCCGGTAATCCCAGACAGACCGGACAGGTCCGGCTGTTCGGGTCCTCGTCGTCGGCCGGTTCGGTCGAACACCCACAGAAGATCTTCGTGTCCGTCTCGAGTTGGACGTGGACCTCCAGCCCGATGACGGTGGCGAGATCGCCCTTCGAGAGCGCCTTCGCGGTCATTACCGCGTGGTTCGACGTAGCGCGGCTAAAGGCTAACGGGACGACCGGGACGGACTACTCGACGACTGTGTCCGGTTCTCCCGGCGCGCTCGCCGCCCGGAGCCGGGTGTACGTCTCCGCGACGGCGGCCAAGGTGAAGACGCCGATGAGCGCCGAACCGACCTGTTCGAGTAGGAATCCGACGATACCCGGCAGCACGGCGGCGGGGACCGCGAACGCGACGCTCACCACCAGGGCGACGAAGATGACGACGATCCCGAGCGCGAACAACCGCAGTCGTCGGCCCCCGGTCAGGCCCCAACTGCGTCTGAACCCCTCGATGAAACTGTCGCCCTCGACGGCGACGAACACCCCCCACAAAAAGAGGCTCACGAGGAGGAACAGCCCCGGGATGACCAGTAGCGAGAATCCGATGGCGACAGCGATCCCGAACACGATGCCCCCGACGATCAGGTTTATCACCGGCCACAGGAGGTCTTCAGTGAAATACTCCCGCGGAAGCGCCTCGGTCTCGTCGGTCACGAACGTCCGAATCGCGGCGATCGTGATCACGATCGAGACCAGTCCGAGGAGCAGCGATACCGGGGTCGCGATGACCGCCGACAGCCCCAGCGAGATCGGTGGTGCGCCCCCGGCGAGGTCCGACACGGGCGCTGTCCCCCCCGGCCCCATCTCGCCGAACGACATCGTGCGCTCTGCCACGCCCACCGAGAACATCGCGTCGAGTACCGAGATCCCGAACAGCATCGCGGCGAACAGCAGTCCGTTTCGCGTCACGGTGCGCTCGTAACCGGTCCGAACGATCGCGCCGATGTCGATCGACATAGTGCGAAAACTAAGACAGATCATATAAAATTTCCTACGTATGTCCCGATCTCTCGGTCGATTCCCGTGCCGACGCGGCCTCGCACGGCCGAAGCGAAACCTATTCTGCGGCCCGCAGCAACGAAGCGAGCGATGATCGGGTTCGGCGATGCCACCGCGATCGACGTCGACCGCGGAGTCCCTTTCGCCACGCCGGGCGAACGATCGCTCCGCCTGGATCTCTACCGGCCGGGAACCCGGGAGCCGACGCAGGCGACCCCGTCGACCGCCCGCCGCGCTGCGGTCGTGCTCGCCTCGGGCCGCGACTGGCAGGCTCCAGACCGCGACGACCTGGCTCGGTACGCGCTCGACCTGGCGGAACGAGGGTACGTCTGCGTCGTTCCCGAGTACCGCGGCAGCGACACGGCCGCGTTTCCCGCGCAGATCCGCGATCTGAAGGCGTCGATCCGGTGGCTGCGGGCGTCCGCGGCCGAGCTCGGCGTCGATCCCGCACGGATCGGCGTGTTCGGCCACGCTGCGGGGGCACACCTGGCCGTCTTGGCGGCGCTGACACCCGACGACGCGTCGCTCGCGCCCGCCCCGACCGCCTTTGGGGGGGTTGACACACCGTCGGACCCCGCGACCGCGAGCGACGCACTCACCGCCGTCGTGGGCGTCGCGGGCACCTACGCGCTGGAACAGCAGCCCGAGACCGACGCGCTCGTCAGCCTGCTCGGCGGCGACCGCGAGGCCGAACCCGACGCGTGGACCCGAGCGTCGCCGTCGACGTATCTCGGTTCTGGTGGACCGCCGACCGCCCCGGGTGACGACGGCGACCGCGCCCAGTCCGGCGACACGACCGGCGATACAGACGCCGACGGGGGCCAGAGCGCTGACCCGGGCGACGACCGTCCCCCGATCCTCCTGCTTCACGGCGGAGACGACGCCGTCGTCCCGCCGATGGCCTCGGAACTCTTCTACGATCTGCTGGAGGCTCACGACGTTCCGGCGGAGTGTGTCGTCGCCGCGGACGCCGGCCACGACGTGCACGTGACGCAGCGGGCGTTCGTGCTTCAGTGGACGAGCGGGTTCCTCGACCGACACCTCCGGTAGCCCCCGCCGGGAGCGTCCTCTATCCGTGAGGCGGATTCACACATTCACGAGAGATATCATTTTTCGGGTAGGTGTCTGACGTACGTTTATGTGGGCGGAGACAGGCTATCTACCCTATGAGCAACCGCGTGGAGGAACTCGAGTCCAAAGTCGCCGAGTTGCAGGCTGCAGTCAACGGTCTGACAGAAGAGCTCGTCGAGACGAAGGAGCGAGTCCGCCTCCTCGAAGAGGAAGTCGAGGTCGACCTCGCCACTGGGAACCGTCCGGTCGGCCACGAGCCGGCGGACGACGCCACCGCGTCGGCCGCGACGAGTGAGGAATCCACCTCGTCCAGCCAGCCCACAGAAGCGAGCGAACCGGAGTCGACGGCGACTGGGCCGCTCAGCGAATCGGAGGCCCAGAAGAAGTCCCGCCGCGAGACCTCTGCGCAGACGGCCGACGACGCCGACTTCATCGACGCCGACGCCGCCGACCCGATCCCGAGCGAAGCGGAGGGAACCGCCGAACCCAGCGGCGACGGTGATAAGGCGGACGACGCCGACGAGGAAGACGAGGCGGCGACCGAAGACGACGACATCATCGTCGCGTAATCGGGCCCTCCGCCCGCTACGAGCAATCTATGCACATCAAAAAGCTCGTCCTCGACGGTTTCAAGAGCTTCGGGCGGACCACCGAGATTCCGTTCTACGAGGACTTCACGGTCGTCACCGGGCCGAATGGCTCCGGGAAGTCGAACATCATCGACGGGGTGCTCTTCGCGCTGGGCCTCGCGCGGACGCGCGGCATCCGCGCGGAGAAACTCACTGATCTGATCTACAACCCCGGCCACGCCGACGGCAGCGACGGCGGCGGTGCCGGCCCGCAGTCCGGCCCCAGAGAGGCCACTGTCACCGTCGTCCTCGACAACGAGGACCGCACGTTGGACCGATCGCAGGTCGTCAACGCGGCCGGCAGCGAAGACGTCGGCGACGTCTCCGAGATCAGCGTCAGGCGACGCGTCAAGGAGACCGAAGACAACTACTACTCCTATTACTACCTCAACGGCCGCGCCTGCAACCTCTCCGACATCCAGGACCTTCTCGCGCAGGCCGGCATCACCCCCGAGGGCTACAACGTCGTGATGCAGGGCGACGTGACCGAGATCATCAATATGACGCCGTACCAGCGCCGGGGGATCATCGACGAGATCGCCGGCGTCGCGGAGTTCGACGCCAAGAAGGAGGACGCCTTCGAGGAACTGGAGGCGGTCGAAGACCGGATCGAGGAGGCGGACCTTCGGATCGAAGAGAAGGAGACGCGACTCGATCAGTTGGCGGACGAGCGCGAGACCGCCCTCGAATACCAGTCGCTCCGTCAGGACCGTGAGGCGTACGAGAGCTACAAGAAAGCGGCCGAACTCGAAGACAAACGCGACGACCTCGCGGAGACCGAATCGAAGATCGAGTCGACGGAGGCGGACCTCGCCGAGGAGCGCGCGGAACTGGACCGCCGCGAGGGCCGCGTCACCCGCCTGGAAGACGAACTCGACGAACTGACCAAAGAGATCGAACGGAAGGGCGAAGACGAGCAACTCCGGATCAAAGCCGAGATCGAGGAGATCAAAGGCGAGATCAACCGGGTCGAAAACGAGATCGAGGCCGCCGAGGAGCGGATCGACGACGTCGAGAGCGACCGCCGGGAGGCGTTCGTCCAACTCGACCGCAAGCAAGAGACGATCGAGGAACTCGACGAGGAGATCCGCTCGGTCAAAGTCGAAAAGGCGTCGGTCAAATCCGACATCGGATCGCTGGAGACCGACCTCGCGGAGGTGAAAGCCGAGATCGAGAACGTCGACACCGAGTACGACGAACTGAAGTCCGAACTGGAGTCGAAGAAAGAACGGCTCGAGGAGTTGAAGACCGAGCGAAACGAGAGCCAGCGGAAGAAAGATCGGCTCCTCGACGAGACGCGCCGCCGCGCCAGCGAGATCGACGACCTCGAATCGGAGATCGACGACCTCCGCGAGCGGCTTCCGGACCTGCAGGCTGAGGTGTCGGACCTCCACTCCGAACTGGACAAAGCCGAGAAGAACGAATCGAAGATCGAGGGGGTCGTCGACGAGCTTCAAGACGAGAAGGCTGAACTGAAGTCCGACCTCGACGCGGTCGTCGAGGAGATCCAATCCAAGCAGTCCGAGTACGCGACGCTGGAGGCCCGTGCGAGCGACGACGGCGACAACTCCTGGCCGCGGGCGGTGACGACGACCCTCAACGCCGGCAAAGGCGGCGTCCACGGCACGGTCGGCCAGTTGGGCGCGGTCGACGGCGAGTACGCGACCGCCTGTGAGACGGCCGCCGGCGGGCGACTCGCACACGTCGTCGTCGACGACGACGGCGTCGGATCGGACTGCATCGACTATCTCAAATCACGGAACGCCGGTCGAGCCACGTTCCTGCCGATCACGAAGATGGACGATCGCGGGCTCCCCTCGCTGCCGTCACACCCCGGCGTCGTCGACTTCGCGCGAAACCTCGTCGACTACGACAGCGAGTACGACTCGGTCTTCTCGTACGTCCTCGGCTCGACGCTCGTCGTCGAGGATATGCAGACCGCGCGGGACCTGATGGGCGACTACCGAATGGTGACGCTCGACGGCGACCTCGTCGAGCGCTCGGGCGCGATGACGGGCGGCTCCGGCGGCGGGTCGCGCTACTCGTTCTCGAAGTCCGGCAACGGTCGACTCGAACGCCTCGCCGAGGAGATCGAAGACCTCGAAGACGAGCGACGGGGGCTCCAGGCGGAGATCCGAGAACTCGACGAGGACATCGAGGACGCCCGGGGGCGCGCCGCCGACGCCCGCGAACGCGTCCGCGAGGTCGAAGCCCAAATCGAAGACGCCGAGGCGGCCGTCGCGGACGCGGAGCGGCGGATCGACGAACTGGGCACGGAGATCGAAGACCTCCGCGAGGAGCGCGCCGACGTCGACGCGGAGATGCGCGAGGTCGACGCCGAAATCGACGACTACGAAGCCGAAATCGCTTCGGTCGAGGCCGACATCGACGACCTGGAGGGCGAACTCGCCGATTCGAAGATCCCCGAACTCACGAGCCGCGCCGACGAGATCCGCGCGGAGATCGAGGCGAAGGAGGATCGGATGGATGACCTCGACGGGCGACTCAACGAACTCGGCCTAGAGAAGGAGTACGCCGAGGACGCGATCGAGGACCTCGAGGAGACGATCGAGACCGCACAGGAGCGGAAGGCCGACGCCCGCGACGCCATCCGGGAGAAGGAAGCCGAGATCGAAGACCACGAGGCGGACCTCGAGGCCAAACGCGAGGCCGTCGAAGAACTCGAGGCCGAGCTCGAAGATCTCAAAGCCGAGCGCTCGGACCTGCAGGCGACGCTGCGTGAAGCCAAGACCGACCGCGACGAGAAGCGCGACACGGTCGACCGCATCGAGTCGACACTCGATTCGCTCGAGGACACCGCCGAGCGCCTCGCCTGGGAGATCGACGAACTCGAAGCCGAGGTCGGCGAGTACGACCCCGCGAAGATCCCCGACCACGACGAGGTCGAAGCCGAGATCGAGCGGCTGACCGAGGAGATGGAGGCGCTCGAACCGGTGAATATGCTCGCGATCGACGAGTACGACGACGTGAAAGCGGACTTAGACGACCTCCAGGAGCGCCGCGACGTCCTCGTCGAAGAGCGGGAGGCGATCGAGGACCGGATCGACCGCTTCGAGGCGCAGAAGAAGCAGACGTTTATGACCGCCTTCGACGCGATCAACGAGAACTTCACGGACATCTTCGAGCGCCTCTCGGATGGGACGGGCGAACTGCACCTCGAAGACCCGGAGGACCCCTTCGAGGGCGGACTGACGATGAAGGCCCAGCCCGGCGACAAGCCGATTCAGCGGCTGAACGCGATGTCGGGCGGCGAGAAGTCCCTCACTGCTCTGGCGTTCATCTTCGCCATCCAGCGGCACAACCCCGCGCCGTTCTACGCGCTCGACGAGGTCGACGCCTTCCTCGACGCCGCCAACGCCGAGCGCGTCGGCCAGATGGTCGACGATCTCTCGGCCGACGCGCAGTTCGTCGTCGTCTCGCACCGGTCGGCGCTCTTAGAGCGCTCCGAGCGCGCCATCGGCGTGACGATGCAGGGCGACAACGTCAGCGCCGTCACCGGGATCCAACTGGGCGAACGCGAGGAGCCGGAGGTGCCCGCCGATGACTGACTCCGCCGGCTCGACCGGCTCCGCGCCGCCCGGAACGAACGGACTGGCTCGCGGACTCAGTGGCGACTCCGACCCCGACGGCTTCTCGGGCGGACCGGGCGATCCCCCCGGCGGGAACGGCGACGTCGACGACGACGAGGTCGAGCCCGTCGAACTGCTCGTCCAGTTGGCCGAAGAGGGCGAGATCGACCCCTGGGACGTCGACCTCGTCGAGGCGACCGACGCGTTCCTCGACCGACTCGACGAGACCGATCTCCGCACGTCGGGGCGGGCGCTGTTCTACGCCGCGGTCCTCCTGCGGATGAAGAGCGACGCCCTGCTCGAATCCGACGACGAGGAGGACGACGAACTCGAACCGTGGGAAGAGGCGCTCGAACGCGGCGGGAGCGCCCCCATCGCCGGCGGCGACGACGGGGCTGCCGGGCCGGGATTCGACCCCGTCGACGCGCTCGAAGCCGAGATGGACCGTCGCCTCGAACGGAAGCAGGCGCGCGGTTCGCCGGAGACGCTGGACGAACTGGTCCGCGAACTCCGCGAGGCCGAGCGGGAGTCGTGGTGGAAGCGCCGCCGCGAGTACGACACCTCCAGTACGTCGCGCAGCGACCGCGGCGGAACGCAGACGCTGGACTACCGCTCGGCCGACGAGTTCCGGGGCGCGGACGAACCGACGGCCGCCGACGTGACCGAGACGGCCCACAGCGAAGACATCGAAACGTCGATCGAATCGGTCCGTGCGGCAGTCACCGTTCACTACGACAACGGCCGCGAGGAAGTCCTCTTCGCGGAGATCGATGATGCCGCGGCGACGCCGGTGACGACGTATCTCGCCCTGCTCTTTCTCTCGCACCGCGGCGAACTCCACCTGCAGCAGGACGACCTCTTCGGCGACCTCTGGATCCGTGATCCCGACACCGTCGAAGCAGCCGTGGCAGACGATGACGCGGCGGCGAACACAGAGGCCCCCGTTCCGGCCGCCGACGACGACTGACTCCGGCGGTTGCAGCCCCCACCCTCGATCGTCACCGTCTGACTCGATGACCGCGGCCTGCGTGTCAGATCGCTGTCACCGGTCGATCTACTCGACGTACGTGCCGAGCAGCGGCTCCAGGTCGGCTTTCGTCGACTCGGGGATCGCCTCGTCGGGCGTGTTGATCGTCCCCGCGAGCGCCGTGTGACAGTCGCACTCGTGGTCTTCGGGGATCGACTCGATGGCGGCCTCGACGGTCTCTTTGATCGCGGTCTCGTTCGCGGCGGCGTTCTCGAGCACCTCTTCTAAGGAGACTTCGCTGTCTTCCTTCCAGACGTCGTAGTCGGTGACGCCCGTGATCGTCGCGTAGGCCATCTCGGCCTCACGGGCGAGTTTCGCTTCCGGAATCGTCGTCATCCCGATGACGTCCCAGCCCTGTGAGCGGTAGAACTCGCTCTCGGCGCGCGTCGAGAACTGCGGCCCCTCGATGCAGACGTAGGTGCCGCCGCGGACGACGTCGGCGTCGCTCGCTGCTTCGGCGGCGTCGGCGAGGATCCCGTTGAGTTCGGCGCAGTACGGTTCGGCGAACTGCTGGTGGACGACGACGTCCCTGTCGAAGAACGTCAGGTCCCGGTGCTTGGTCCGATCGTAGATCTGATCGGGGAGTACGAGGGTCTGGGGCGGGAGGTCCTCTCGGAGGCTCCCGACGGCGTTCGAGGCGATGATGTGCGTGACGCCGAGTTCCTTCAGCGCGAATACGTTCGCCCGGTAGGGCAGCGTCGTGGGCGAGTACTCGTGGTCGGTGCCGTGCCGGGGGACGAACGCGACTTCGCGGCCGGTATCGCCGAACTCTCCGACTGTGAGCGGGGCCGAGGGGTTCCCGAACGGGGTGTCGACGTCGACTTCGCGCGTGTCCTGCAGGGGGAGCGCGTCGTAGATCCCGCTCCCGCCGATGAATCCGATGGCCATAGGCGACGGTTCGGCCGCGGGCGCTAAAATCCGTGGGTCCTGGCCCGTGACGAACGTCCGGACGAACGTTTATCAGCGATCACGCGGCCAGAGGCGCTATGCGTTGACAACGGCCCCGCGTCGAACGCGGTTGTTCGGCACAGCGACGCGGGTGTGCGGATCGCGATCTGATCGTGCCGACTGTCCGCCAGTTCCAGCGCCCGCTGTCGTCGCGCAGCCGACTGCCGGTCAGGGAGGGATCGGTGACGCTCTCACACGACGACGCCGCTCTGCAAGAGCGCGATGAGCGCCGTCAGCGTGACCACGGAGACGAGCGTGGTCGCGAAGATAGCCGTCGAGACGAACTCCGTGACGGGGACGCCGGCCACCTCTCCCTCCGAGAACTCCGCAGCGAGAATCACGGTCGTCACCGCCGAGGGCATCGCGGATTCGAGTACGAACGTCCGCGCGACCGCCGGCTCGGTGAATCCGACGACGAGCGCGACGCCGATCCCGAGCAGCGGCGCGATGAGCATCTTCAGGGCCACGACGCCGCCGACGGCTGAGAGCGTCGACCCGACGTCCGTCCGAGCGAGTTGAATCCCCAGCAGGAGCAACATCACCGGGATCGACGCGTCACCGACGAGTTGCACCGTCGACATCGCGGTCGACCCGGTCGGCGGCACCACGCCGAGGCCGCGAGCGAGGAGTGCCGCCACAACGGCGTACACGAGCGGGACGCTGAAGACGCGCTTGAGTCCGTCCAGGCGGCTCTCGGCGCTCCCGCGGGAGGCGATGTAGACGCCGACGGTCCAGATGAGAACGGCCTGTACCGAGAGGTAGACGACGGCCGTCGCTCGCCCCGTCGCCCCGAACGCGAAGTTCGAGACGGGGACGCCGTAGTTGCCCGTGTTCGGGAACGCCGTGACCAGGACGACGGCCGCGAGCGCCGTCTTCGACGCGCCGAAGAGGCGTCCGGCGGCCTCCGCGACGGCGATCGCGAGCACGTGAAAGAGCAGAATCGCGACCGTGATCCGCGCGAGTGTCGACTGCGCGAGCGTCGTGGTCGTGAGGCTGTGGAAGATCAGTGCCGGGACGAGCACGTAGATCAAGAGCGTGTTGATCGCATCCGTGTCTACGGTTCGAAATCGGCCGAGTAGGTAGCCGACACCGCCGACGACGACGATCGGGAGAATGGCTGTCGCGAAGACGGAGACGAGAGAGACCACAGCGGAGCAACCGCCAGTCGCTACTCAAACGCTTCGATCCACTCGTGGCCGATCCGTCCAGCGATGCGTCGCGGTGGTCCCCGCTACGCCTCGCCGTCAGCGAGTCGCCACTGCTCCTCGCCGACCGCCTCGGCGACGCCGCGGCGCTCCATCTCGGCCATCACCTCGTCCATCCGGCCGGGTTGTGCGATCTCCATTTCCATCCGGTCCACCGAGTGGAACGCCGAGAGGAGGTTCCGGATGCCCTCGATCGTGAAGGTCTCCTCGTCGGCCTTCATCATCACGCCGGAGATCAGGTCGATCATATCCTCGATGAAGTTCCAAGGGTAGACGACCCAGGTCCACTCACTCAGCCGTTCACCGACGAAATCCGGCTCGAACGCACTCGTCTGGAGCAACTGGAGCGTCGCCGTTCGGACCTCGCCCGCGTCGCGGTCGGTCACGTACTCGTAGGCCCGCTCGATCGACCCGCCGGTGTCGGCGATGTCGTCGATGATGAGGACGTCTTTGTCTTTGACGCTGCCTTCGGGCATCGGGTAGCGAACCTCCGGTTCGTCGGCCTTCTCGGCGGTGCCGACGTAGTGCTCCATCTTCAGACTCGTGAGGTCGTCGAGGCCGAGGAAGTCACAGATGCACCGCCCCGCGAACCAGCCACCACGGGCCAGAGCGACGACGACGTCCGGTTCGAAGTCGGCCGTCTTGACCTGGTCGCTGACGTCGCGGCAGAGCCCGTAGATGTACTCCCAGTTAGTGATCGTGCAATTGAACTGATCGGGCAGGTCGCCCATAGCGTTCTGTCACCGTTCGGGTAACGGGCCGGCCGACGACTTAATCTGTTCGTCTCGGGGGTCCCACCGGGTGACCCGGCAGGATTTTTCACCCGACACCGCCTCGAACGGATATGGACACCCGCCGTGCGCTGCTCGTCGACGCCTTCGCCGCCGAACCGCTGGCCGGGAACGCCGCGGGCGTCGTGCCCGACGCGGACGATCTCTCGGACGCACAGATGCAGGCGATCGCCCGCGAACTGGCCGTCAGCGAGACTGCGTTCGTCCGCTCGTCGGCGACCGCCGACCGGCGATTGCGATACTTTTCGCCGACTCAGGAGGTGGACCTCTGCGGTCACGCGACGATCGCAGCGCACGCGTTTCTCCACGAGTCGGGGGCGATCGACGCCGGTGAGGGGACCGTCGAGACGAACGTGGGTGTTCTCGACGTCGAAATCGAGGCCGACGGCACCGTCTGGATGAACCAGGACCGCCCGACCGTCGAGCGCATCGCTCCCGACTACGACCGCCTCGGCGCGGCGTTGGGGATCGACCCGGCGGCGCTCCGGGACGTCGGCGCCGACGCCCCCATCGCGGTCGCCTCGACCGGACTCCCCTTCGTGCTCGTCCCCGTGAACTTCCTCGAAAACCTGAGTCAGGCGTCACCGGACGCCGGCGCGATCGAGGACCTCGCCGACGAGCACGGCGCTGCGGGCGTCTACGCGTTCACCTTCGACACGCTCGGCGGCGACGCCACGCTCCACGCCCGCGCGTTCGCGCCGGCGCTCGGGATCACTGAGGATCCGGTCACGGGGACCGCCGCGGGCGCCTGCGGCGCGTACCTCCGTGAGGTCGGCGCGTTCGACGACTTCCCGGCGGAGATGCGCTTCGAACAGGGACACTTCCTGGATCGACCGGGCCGGATCCGCGTCGAAGCGACGACCGAGGTCCGCGTCGGGGGCCACGGCGTGACCTCCTTCGACGGCACGCTCACCGTCCCTGACGACGAGGACGACGACATTCTGGAGGCCTGAAGAACGCAGTCAGCCGATGTACCGCAGATCGTCGTCGGTCGGCATCCCCTGCTGTTGATTCTGCATCTCCTGGATCTTCTCGGCGACCTCTTTCATCTCCTCGGCGCGCTCTTCGAGGGAGTCGTAGCCGACCTCGAAGCCGAGCACCGTCTCCAGGACTTCGAGCACCGCCTGTGCACTCGTGGGGTCGACGAGGTAGCCGCTGGTCTCGCCCATCAGACACGCGCCCGAGAGGTCTCGCCGTTCGCCGAGTCCCAAGAGGAGACCGCTGACGCCGACGATCCCGCCGGCCGGTTCGCCCTCGCGGAACTCCACGCCGGCGTCGGTCAGTTCCTCGACCGTGTCGGCGTCGTTGACCGCGCCCAGCACGTCGGGCTCCTCGACGAGTTCGCCCGTCGGGACGCCGCCGAGCGCGTAGATGCCGCCGACGTCGAACGACGCCGCGAGATCGAGGAACGCGTCAGTGAGGTGGTAGTGACCCGAGTGCGACTGCGCCTGGTGGTCGCCCGTGAGAACGAGAAGGTCGCGCTCGTCGGTTTCGACGGCGTGGAACTCCGCGCAGGCGAGCGACGTGACGCCGTCGTCGTCGACGCCCACCTGTGGCGGGAACTCGTCCGAGTAGACCCGGGCGACGGTCTCGGATTCGAACTCCTCCAGCAGATGCTCTGCGGCCAACTTCCCGACGTGCCCGACTCCCGGCAGTCCCTCGATCAGGACCGGATCCCGGAGCGTGGGCTCTTCGAGCGTCTCGACCTCGATATCGTCCATACCCTCATTCGCGGCCGCGGCGTTTAAGAGCGCGTCGGTACTCCCCGTAGGCGTCTTCGGGATCGAACGGGGCAGGCGTGGAGTTCTCGGCGTCGGCTCCGCACTCGGGACAGGTATCTGAAAGCGTGTACACCGGGCGGTCGTGGGCGTCGCGCCAGACCGAACAGACCCGAATGTCGGATTTCATCTATCGAAAACGGCGGATCGCTACTCTTCGTCCTCGTTCCGCTCGCGGTGGTACTCGGCCGTGCCGCCGTCGGCGACGATCGACTCGCTGGCGCGGTCGGCAGCGGACTCGAGCGCGTTTTCGGCGGTCTTGTAATCGGGTGCCTGGACCCGGATCCGGTATTCGGGGGCGCCCACGTAGGTGACTTCGAGGTCGATCTCCTCGGGGACGTCGTCGCCCTCGGCGGCCTGCAGCGCCTCTTTGATCCGGTCGACGCCGTCGCCGACGGGGCACCGAAGGTCGACGTAGCCCGTGACGTTCACGTAGGGAACGGAGACGTTCTTTCGGGCGGTGTCGACGATCGCCTCGATCTCCTCGTCGTCGAGCTCGACGTCCTCGAGGGCGTCGGTGCCGTGGATTGCCGCGGACTCGAAGCCGTCGTAGAGTGACTCGAACTCCGCGAGGATCGCGTTCGCGACGGCGCTGTAGCGCTCGTCGTCGATGTCGTCGCCGAAGGCGATCTCCATCCAGTTGTCGGCCTTCTGCTGGTTCTTCCACTCCTGGATCTTCTCTTTGCGCTGGTGTTCGTTGACGTCCTTGATCGAGAGATCGATCTGTTGGGACCCCTCGTCGACCTCCAGCACTTTCGCGACGACCGTCTGTCCCTCACCGACGTGGTCGCGAACGTTCTTGATCCAGCCGCTCGCGACCTCGCTGATGTGGCAGAGGCCGCGCTTGTTCTCGTACTCGTCGAGGTCGACGAAGACCCCGAAGTCCGTGATCTCGTCGACGTCACCGACGACGAGTTCACCTGCGTCGGGCCAGCCGCTGTACTGCATATATTGAAACCTCTGAAGGGAGCGTTACGCCTCGGTGGCGCGGCGTTCGACTGTCTCGACGACTTCGCCGTGAAGCGCCGCGTCGCCGCCGGTCGGCGTCGCGAGCGTCGTTCCGCAGACGGCGCAGTTGACGGCGGTCGACGCTTTGCCGAAGGTGACCTGTTCGTTGTCGCAGTCCGGGCACCGGACGCGGTAGAAGTTCCCGGCCATCGTTACTCCTGGAAGGTGAGTCGCCCGGCGCGCCAGCCCTCACGCATATGGGCCTTGCCGCAGTCCGCGCAGATGTACTTCAGGTGGGTCTTCTTCGTCGGCTTGTCCCCACCGGGCACCTTCGAGAACTTCCCGGCGTTCCCGATGACCGCCTTGCCGCGGCGAGTCTGTCGTGCATTCCACTTCATCCCGGTCGAGCGGCCCGTTCGGACCTTCTCGACCTCGTGCTCGTGGTGCCCGTCACAGTTCGGGCAGTACGTATTGAATCGGCGTGGCATCTCCATAGATATCGACCTTGCCGTCGTTTCGACACCGTCGGTTAAAACCCGTTTGGTTCGGAGCGACGGTCTGTTCGGGGGACGCTCCGGCCGTTAACTCTCCCTGACGGACGGCCGCCGGCGGCACACACCGAATCATTAAGTCCGATCCGTCGGTACGATGAAGTATGCGCCCGAATTGGTCCTCCCTCCACTCAGCGGCCAGCGTCGCCGTCGCGTTCGTGGCGCGTCTCGTCCGACGAACAGCCGGCGCGACGCGCTCGCTGACTCGGCTCGCGTGGCACGCACTCCGCCGACTTCTCAGCCCCCTCCGGTCACTGGGAGCAGCCGCCGTCCGACGGGCAGGCGACGTGTTCTCCGGACCCGTGACGGCGTTCGTCTACGGGCCGCTTCGCGTCGGCCTCTTCGGTATGCGCCGGGACGTGTCGGTGCTCGTGGTCCTCGTGTCGCCGGTGCTGGCGCTCGGCACCGCCTCGTGGGTCGGTTCACAGGTCGGATACCAGACGCTGACCGCCTGGGTCCGCGGGACCTGGTACGGCACCGATCCCGCAGTAGCCCTCTTTCTCGCCGTCGCCGGGTTGCTCGCGCTCGGTGCGATCAGCGCCGGCATCAACTCGGGGCTACTCCCCACCGGACTGCTCGTGAGTGCGCCGGTCTTCGGCGCTGCGGTGACGCGGTACGCCACGACCGTCACGTACTCTTGGGGACAGCGGGTCGTCTCGCTCCCCGACGCGGTCGGGACGGCGGTTCTCTTCGCGTTCGCGTTCGGCGTGCCGATCGCCGTCGCCGGGTTCGTCCTCGGATGCGGGCTCCGCCGCGTTGCGCGCACCCTCGGCGGGCGCACTGGGCCGTCTTCGACCGTGGAGAACGCGTGAGGCGGCGGCGTCACTCAGGGACGTAACACTACCTTCACCCCCGCTCGGTCGGCCTCGGCGGCAAACGCCGACTCGTAGTCGCTCATCTCGAAGGCCGGCCCAACGACCGGCGAGAGGTCGATCGAGGACGCGATCGCCAGCGTTCGCCGCCAGTCGGACTCACGGCGGGCGTTGATCGGTCGGACCGAGATCTCCTCGTTCACGAACTCGTTGAGATCGACCGGCACGCGATTCGCACCGTGGTAGACGCCGATCTGGACGAGTTCGCCGCCCGGACGGATGCTCGCCTCCGCGAGTTCGAGCGCGGACTGGTGACCGGACGCTTCGAGGAAGACGTCGACCGGGTCGTCGAGCGGCCCCTCGCCGACGGTCCGCGTCGACGTCGCCCCCATCTCGCGGGCGGTCGGGAGCCGCGTCGCCTCGTCGGCGTCGGCGCCGATCATCACGATTTCGCTCGCGCTGGCCTCCCGCGCCGCGAGGAGCGCGCTCATCCCCGCCGAGCCCGGGCCCGTGATCGCGACGCGGTCGCCGATTCCGAAGGACGAGACGTCGACGCCGTGGACGCCGATAGCGAGCAGTTCGAGGAACACGCCCTCGTCGAACGTGACGTCCTCGGGGAGCGCATAGAGGTTCCGCGCGGGGACGGTGACGTACTCCGCGAGCGCACCTGGCACCTCGGTGTCGATCCCGATCGACTTTCGCCCGTGGGGCGAGAAGCCGGTCTCTTCGGTGCAGAGGTTCGATCGCCCGTCGCGGCAGTTCCGACACCGACCGCAGGAGATCCGGGGCTCGACGGCGACGCGCTCGCCGCCCCTCCACCCGTCGACGCGCGACCCGACGGCATCGACCACGCCCGCGAACTCGTGGCCGAACACCTGCGGGAGATGCGGTTCGTAGCGGTGATAGGACTCCTCCCAGCGGTACAGCGGCCCTTCGACGCCGCCGTCGATACCGACGGATTTGACGGCGATTCGGACCTCCTTCTCGCCCGGCGTCGGTACCGGCCGGTCCGAGAGCGTCATTCCTTCGGCCGCGTCGCGCTTCTCCAGCACGGTCATCCGGTTCTCGGCTGTCATCGTGGCCCCCGATTCACCCGAGTTGGGCTTACCGTTTCGGGTGCGTCAGCGCTCGCTGTCTCCACCGCCGTTTCGACCGGGTGTCACCGGCGAGCCGTCTCCGAAGCGATTAAGCCCCGACTGAGCCAACGTCGTCGTATGAAGAAGGTCATCATCCGCGGGGATCCCGGCATCGGTCGCGGCGCGACCATCGAACTCGACGGCGAGGAGGTCGTCTGCTTCTCGATCGATCGACAGAGCGACTACCACGGCGCGGACCGACCGCAACTGTGGTGCACGGTCGGCAGCGAAGACGAACGCGAGACCTTCGAGAAACGAGAGTTCGTCCCGCACTTCCTCGACGTCGTCGCCGTCGACGCCGAGGCGATCGACGTGATCGTCGAGCGCGGCGCGTAACGCCGGCGCCGGCTCCCTTCTCACCAGCGCGTCGCCGTCTCAGGACCGCGTCGGCAGCGCGTCGTGATCGACGGCGTAGATCCGAACGTCGCCCGATCGGTGGACGACGCTGAACGCCTCGTCTTCGAACGCAATCGACCCGTAGCGCGCCCGCTCGTTCGGCCCCACGACGACGTACTCGACGCCGTACGCGTCGAGTTGGTCTGCCCTGACCGACGCGCTCCCGGTGTAGATTGCGTCCACGTCGCGGACGCGCTCGCGATACGAGTCCTGGCCGCGATAGCCCACCTCGTGTTGCCACCCGGCGACGGTCGGCACTCCGGTCAGACTCGAGACCGGGTTCGCCTGCCACGTGTACATCACCCGTCCACGGTCATCGGTGCCGCCGGAGTACCACCCCGTCCCGGGCGCTTCCAGCACTGTCGGCTGCCCCCCCAGCTCGTCGACCCACGCGATCGCCCGGTCGTAGCCCGGGTGCTGCGTCTCGACGAACTGCGTCGCGTCCAGCGTCGGCCCACCGGCCGGCGACGACTGCGCGTGCGACCCGAGCGCGAGCACCCCGTAGACGCCCGTCGAGACGACGAGGACGACGGCGAGCGCGACGGCCCCGACGCGTCGCCACGGGAGACCGCCGATGGAGCGCCGCGCCGCCCCGGTCGCGTCACGCTCTACGACCGCGAGGACGAATCCGGGCACTGCGACGCCCATCGCGGTCCCCCAGAACACCCACACCTGCATATACGTCTTGAACACGGTGTTCATCCGCCCGGGGCCCGCCTGCTCGTTCACGTAGAGGAGTTCGACGAGCGTGACGAGGCCCGCGCCTGCGACGATCAGGACCGTCTCGTAGCCGAGCGATCGCGAGGTCCGGAGCCCGACCCACGCGAGCACGAGCAGCGGCACCGACACGCCGAGCGCCGCGAACCCGATCTGCTGGCCGACGTATCCGGCCCACAGCACTGCGAGGACGAGCGCCCAGCGGCGTTCGAGGTGGACTCGCGAGAGGAGATACGCCGCGAACCCGACGACGAACGCTCCGTGGACCAAGAGCAGGCCGCCGACGCCGCTCCGCATCGACCGCTCTACGAACTCGACCGACCGGCCCCCGCCCCCCGTCGCCGCCCCGAGCAGAAACGGGAGCGCCAGGAGGACGGCGACCGCCGCGGCCATCGACACCGCGAGCGTCGCTCCACCGAGGCGTCGGCACTCGTCGAGAAGCCGTGACGGCGTCGACGCCGCTGCGCCGTCTCCCCTGACGGCCGAGCGGAGCCGCACTGCGATGGGGCCCGGGAGCAGCGTCGCCGGGTCGGCCGGCGCGAACGTCGCCGCCAACCACCCGAGCGCGAGCACGCTGGGGAAGCTCCAGGTGTTCTGCACCGCCTGCCAGGCCGCGAGGACCGGCAGGACGCCGAAGACGAGCGCCCGCCTCCGGCGACGGTTCGACTGGGGGGTCCGGTAAGAGGCGTACCCGACGGCCGCGGCGAGCAGCAGCGTCGGTGTTCCGATCATATGCGCGTGGAGGTCGCCGTTCACCCACGCGAACAGCGGGAACTCGTTGATCGTGCCCGGAATGACCCGAGAGGCGCTCCAGTAACTGAACGAGTCCGCGCCCGCGAGGATGTCCTCGACGGCGTATCGGCTCTGTGCCGCGACGGCTGCCACCACGGGCCGCTGCACCGGTTCCGGGAGCGCGAGGAGCGCGAACCGGCCGGCAGTGACGAGATTGCTCGCGATGCCGACGAAGAAGACGGCAATGCCTCCCGCCAGCCGTCGCGCGCGCCGGGGCGACAGCGAGTCCGGGACGCCGGGCAGTCGGTCGGCGCCGATCGCCCCCGCCAGTTCGAAGGCGGCGCTCGCGAGCGCCGCGTAGAACCCCGCGAGGGCGAGGTTGTACGCGAACCGCGGCGGGGTGCCGGTGAGCCACGACAGCAGCGTCGCCGTCAGGTGGCCGCCGTAGTAGTACTGGACCGGCTCGTTGGCGAACCAGAAGTCCTCGGGAGGGAGCGTCGGCGACTGGGCGAGCGTCTTCAGGAGCCCGAAGTCGAGGAACTTCTCGCCTCCGCCGGGGTGAACCGCCGGATCGAGGGCCCGGATCGCGACGACGAGCGCGAACCCGAGGAGGAAGACGGCGGCCGCGTCGGTCGCGGCGTCGCGATCGATGTCGACCGCGAGCCTGAGCGTCCCGCTCCGGAGGCCGTCGATATCGAGGCCTGCGAGCGCGCTCGCGACGAGGAGGGCGAGGACGCCGCCAGCGAGCGCGAGCGGGCCCCACGACACGTGGCCGAGCCAGTAGGCGGGGACGCTGAGGACGACGAGCGCGATGGGAACGGCGAACCCCGCGCCGCGGCCCTGTGCGCCCGGGAGCAACCTGGCAGCGAGCGGCAGGCCGAGTGCGAAGAGCACCGCGTAGAGGGCGACCCACAGGAGGACGAGCGCGTACTCCATTCTTCGTGTCTCAGGGAGCGAGACGGCGGAACATACGCTTTGTGATGGCGCTCGTGAATACCACCCTGCGACGCGTAGCGGTTCGCTTTTCACGCAGAAGCCGGTATCGGCGAGTAATGACTCGCTCCGTCGGGATCGTGGTCCCCGCCTACTGCCCGGATCCCGAGCGTCTCAGCGCGTATCTCGACGCGCTCGCGGCTCGGCTCGACCCGACGGTCCTCCGGGTCGAACTCGACGCCCCCCGTCCCGACATCCGTGACCGACTCGGGTCTCTCCCCGACTGCGTCCAGCTCGCGACCGCCGACCGTCGGCGTGGAAAGGGCACAGCGATCACCGCGGGATTCGAAGCGCTCGTCGACGACGTCGACGTGGTGGCGTTCGCTGACGCCGACGGCAGTACACCGTCGGACTCCTTCGCCACCGTCGTCACGACGGTCACCGACGGCGATGCCGACCTCGCGGTCGGCTCTCGGCGCCATCCCGACGCCGACGTGGCAACGCATCAGACCCTGGCCCGGCGGCGGCTCGGCGACGGATTCGCGTGGCTCGCGCGGCGGATGCTCGACGAGAGCCTCTACGACTACCAGTGCGGCGCAAAAGCCCTCACTGCCGAGGCGTGGCGCGACGTCCGCGAACACCTCTACGAACCGGGGTTCGCCTGGGACATCGAACTCGTCGCTGTCACGGGCGCACTGGATCACCGGATCGTCGAGGTTCCCGTCCGCTGGGAGGACCAGCCCGGCTCGACCGTCGAGACGGTCGGCACGACGCTCCGCCTGGGTCGGGCGCTCGTGACCGCCCGACACCGGGCGCGACTGTTGCGCGAGGACCGTCTCCACGAACTGCTCGCCGCCGGCCGCAACGAACGGTCGCTGCTCGATCGGCTCGCGGCGGCCGACACAGAGGCCGTCGAGGCCGACTGAATGCTCCGGGAGTCCGTCGACGCCCTCCTGTCGGGCGTTCGCTTCGGGAAGTTCGTCTCCGTCGGCGCGGTCGGCGCGGTCTTCGACGTCACCACGACGACGGCGCTCATCGTCGGCTTCGGTATCCTCGGCGAGTACGCCAAACTCGTCGGTGCGGAAGTCGCCATCATCGTGATGTTCGCGATCAACGAGCGCTGGACCTTCTCGGAACTCGGCGATTCGGGCGCGGTGCCGACCCTGGGCCGGTTCGTCCGCTCGAACGTCGTCCGGAGCGGTGGCCTCGCCGTGCAGTTCCTGATCGTCCGGGCGTTCAGACAGATCGACCTCGCCCTGCCGCTGTTCGGCGTCGACCTCTGGCAGTTGATCCCGATCCCCATCGCGATCGGGGCTTCGGTGCTCCTGAACTACGTCGCCGAAAGCCTGCTCACGTGGCGTGTGACCAGTGCGTGAGGGGCGTGTGACTGCGAGGGAAATTGCCACACTGCGGGCGAAACACAACCCTTAACCGTAGCCCACGGCTTCGTTCCAGTAGCGGGATGGGATAGCCAGGAGATTCCGCCGGGCTCATAACCCGGAGATCGGTAGTTCAAATCTACCTCCCGCTATGATTTTCCGAACTCACACTTCGAGGCGTTCTATCGCCGAGTACTCCGTGAGTTCGGTTTCATAGCCACAGTAGATTTGAACGAGAGAACCGAGCGGGAGCGCGGTTCGTGTAGTTCAAATCTATCTCCCGCTACTGTTTTGCCGAACTCACACTTCGAGGCGTTCTATCGCCGAGTACTCCGTGAGTTCGGCACCGTAGTGATGAGGACGATTTGAGCCAGAGAGCGACAGCGAAGGCCGCAGCGCTCACACTCCGCTTCGTCACTGTCCTCCCGACCGTTCCGTATCGCGCGGGTACCGCTGCGGTTCCTCGGGAGTGAGGCCGCCGTCCGGCGCGTCGTGGTCGACCTCGCGAAACCTGTCTGTTGGACAATTACTATAGTGGTCTCGTCGTATGAGGTCTGTATGCGACCCCCGGAGGACGTCGCGGCGTACTTCGAACGAGGGCCCGGGTGTACGTACACCAAGCACGTGGCGGAGATTCCGACCGGCCAGCGTGAAGAGACGATGTCCGAACAGGTCGGCGGGATCGTCCCCGACGAGGAGGAATACTGGCACTGCCCACACGCCCAGTACGCCGACCACGACACCTGCGTCTTCCACACCGACCCCGACGAGCGGCCTGCGGATCTCGACCTCGGTGAGTACTTCGCCTCGCTGGTCACGATGGACCTCTCCGGGGCCGATCGCGACCGGCGGCGGAAACTAAAGCAGTTCATCGGCGCGGAGTTCGGCGAGATGGACCTGAACTTCGAGCATCTGAACACGTCGGACAATCTGATACTCGACCTCCGGTGCTGTGATGCGGCGGCGCTGCACCTCGAATCAGTCGAGTTCACGAACCCCGTCGACATCAGAGGGAGCAACATCACCCGTCTCAATGCGACTGAATCGGACTGGCACCAACTCTACGCCCAAGAACTCACCGCGGACCTGGTCGAATTCGACCAGGCGAACCTTCAGCGTGCGTACTTCCAGGACACCGAGATCAGACGCATTCGATTCTATTGGACCGACATCGACTACGTCAACTACCATCGATGTGATATCAAGTGGGCGAATTTCCTGTACGCGCAGTTGGGCGAGTCCGGATTCTTCAACTCCGAGTTCCACGTCGCCACGTTCATCAACGCGGACATCGAAGGCGGCTACTTCAACGACGCCTCCTTCTCGTATCTGGCATTCAGGGGCGTCGACGGTCGGGTCGCACACTTCGCGGGCGTCTCCGCCGACGCGGCGACGTTCGAGGGAGTGACCGTCGACAAACTCACGATCAAGCGTGACTCCGAGGGCGCGGCGTTCGACTGGAGCGTCTTCGACGAGGCCGAGATCGACACGCTGCACGTCTCGGAGTCGGATCTCGGCATCGCCTCCTTCGTGGGTGCGGAATTCGGCTCGTTCGTGTTGCGCGACGTCTCGTTCCACTACATCGTCGATCTGGCCGACACGGTCGTTCGGGAGGAGGCGGTCGTCGAACCCGCCGACGACGTCGGTGTCGGATACCTGTCGCATCGGGACGCGACGATCGCGTCGGGCGAGTACATCCAGCCGCAGGAGGGAGACGTGATCTACGACTTCACCGACGCTGTCGTCGGCGACGTCGACCTGCACGGCGACTTCGAGGAGAGCCTCCTCACCTACATCAGATTCTACCGGACGGAGTTCGACGGGTTCAAATTCGGCAAACTGGCCGAGGTCAGTTTCGACGATCTGAAGTACACCATCCACACGGTGATGGACGAATACACGCGGGACATTCAACTCGCCACCCGGTTGAACGACATCGCCCTGGACCTGCATCCGGTATTCGGCGACGCCGACCCGCTCGGTTCGAGCGGCAAGTACAACACCGTCGATTTCGCGTTTATCGAGGAACGCGGGATCGAACGGCACACTCGACAGCGGGCGCTGGAGCGTGCTGAAGCGCAAGTCGATTCCGCAGGTGGAGACGAGACGGCACTGCCGACGAACCTGAGCGCGCTGGAAACCACGTACCTCAGGGCCAAGAACGGGGCCTCGAACGTCGGCGACAGCGTGACCGCAGGACGGTTCTTCGAGAAGGAGCGGACGTTTCGCCGGAAACGCCACTGGGACAATATGATCCGGGCCGAGTCGCTGACGGCGAAGTTCTATCGAGGGACTCAGTGGGTCAGAAACTGGCTGTTCGCGGTGAGTGCCGGATACGGTGAACGACCGCTCCGGGTGTTCGGCTTCTCGATCGGAATGGTGCTCCTCTTCACGCTCGCGTACGCCGGTAGCGGCGAGTCGTTAGCGGGCGTCGAGAACCCCTCGATTCTCGCGTACTTCCTGTTCAGTTTCCAGAGTTTCATCGCCTTCGTCGTGGGCTCACCGTCCGGGACAGACGCCCTGATCATCCGGCTGCTGAGCGCGTTCGAGGGGTTCGTCGGGGCGTTCATCGTCGGGTTGTTCGTGTTCGTCCTGACCCGCCAGGTCCACCGGTGACGCCTCCCACGAGGGCGTTCGTGGACACCAGTACATATTTACTCGCTATGCGAGTGTGTGCTGGTAATGTGGCTGGCACTCTCGGAGGTCCTGGCGACGGATTTCGACGAGACGTTCACCTTCGACTGTGGCGTCTCGCCCGTCTCTGCGGCGCATCCGGCTCCCGACCGCGGATTCCCGCTCACTGTCCAGTTTCTCACCGACGGGGCGGTCAGACTGCTCTTCCGTCCGAACCCGGAAGCATCTTCGACGGACTGCTCTCCGCTCGATCTCCCATACGACGAGTACGCAGCGGACCCGTCCGTCGACGTCGATTCGGGCCCCGACACTGTCGCACTCGCGACTGACAGCCTCTCCTTCGAGATCGACCGCGACACGGCCGCGTTCACCGTCTCCCACGACGGCGACCGACTGCTCGACACCGGCGTCGACGTCGCGAACAACCGGGGCGAGGTGGGCGTCCCCCCGATGGGATACGAGGAGACCGTCGTCGACAACTATCCGCTTGAGGTGACCCGGACGGGATTCTCGACTCGGTCGGACCCGTCCGAGTCCATCTTCGGCCTGGGTGAACAGTTCACCACGTTCGAGAAGAGCGGCCAGCGCGTGGAAACCTCGGTCGCCCAGGCCCACGGCACGAACACCAGTGACACCTACGCCCCGGTGCCGTTCTTCCTGTCCGACCGGGGATACGGCGTCCTCGTCGAAACGACGGCGGACGTCACGTTCGACTTCGGCCACGAGACGCCGGACGTGACTGCGATCGACGTGGACGCGCCGGTCCTCTCGGTCGTCGTCTTCGCCGGCGACTCACTGAAGGAGGTCATCTCCGCGTACACCGGCCTGACGGGCCGCGCACCCGAACTTCCCGCGTGGACCTACGGCGTCTGGATGTCCCGAAACTCGTACGAATCCCAGGAGGAAGTGCTCGACGTCGCCGACGAGATCCGGGACCGCTCGATGCCGTGTGACGTCATCCACGTCGACCCGCAGTGGATGGAGATGGAGGCCCCCGAGATGGTCTTCGACGCCGATTCGTTCCCGGACCCCGAAGCGATGGCTTCGCGTCTCGACGAAGACGGATTCAAACTCTCGCTGTGGGAGTACCCCTACGTCCAAACGGGGACGGACCTGTTCCGAACGGCCGCAGCAAACGGCTATCTGGTGCACGACCACGAGGGCCGGACGTACATCTTCAGACGGCCCAGTTACCCCACCGCCCGCGCCGGCATCGTCGACTTCTCGAACCCCGAGGCGGTCGAGTGGTGGCAGGAGATCCACCGGGACCTCATCGACGTCGGTGCCGACGTGTTCAAAACCGACTTCGGCGAGTACCTGCCCCCGCAGACCACGACTGCCGACCGGCGGACCGGGCGGGCCGCGAAGAACGCGTACCCGCTCGAGTACCAGCGCGCCGTCGCGGGCGCGTTCGCGGGCACCGACAAACCGCCCGTACTCTGGTCACGCTCGGCGTGGGCCGGCGCGCAGCAGTACCCGGTCCACTGGGGCGGCGACACGAAGTCGACGTTCGACGGATTCCGGGCGAGCGTCCGCGGCGGTCTGAGCCTGCTCGCCTCGGGCTTCCAGTTCTGGAGCTGCGACCTCGGTGGGTACAAGCCCACCCCCTCGGAGACGCTCTACATCCGGTGGGCCCAGTGGGGACTGCTCGCGCTGTCGCACCCGCGGTTCCACGGCAAATCGCCCCGCGAGCCGTGGGCGTTCGGCGACAGGGCCGCAGCGGTCGTCGGTGCGTTCGCTCGCCTCCGCTACCGCTTGCTCCCGTACTACCTCAGTTACGGCTGCGAGGCGGCCGCCACCGGCGTGCCAGTGACGCGTCCGATGCTGCTCGAATTCGAAGCGCACCCGACGTCGACGGCTGCGACCCAGCATATGGTGGGCGAGGAGTTCCTCGTCGCCCCGGTCCTGTCCGACGACGGGACGGTGACCGTCACCCTCCCGCCCGGCGAGTGGATCGACTACTGGAGCGGCGAGTATCACACCGGACCGGCGCGCCGCACGATCACCGCCGACATCGACGAACTCCCTCTGTTCGTCCGGGCGGGAAGCGTCATCCCCGAGCGCCCGTCGCCGTCCCCGCCGGAGGAGGTCCCATCGGAACTCCGGTACCGGGTGTATCCGACCCACGAGACGGCGACCGACGCGCAGTTCACCGTTCGACACCCCCAGGTCCCGGACGCTGGTCGAATCGAGGTGACGATCGACGACTCGTGGGACACGGTGGCGGTCACGACGGCCGGCCCCCTCCCGGACGGTACGGTCATCGTCGAGCACGTCCCCGCACCGCCGGATCGTGTCACCGTCGACGGGACAGTCCTCGAGGACTCCGGCGTAGAGTACGGCGCTGACGCGGGGACCCTCCGGTTCGAGATCGAGCGCTGAGTCTCGCACCGGTGTCCGTCTGATCAGCCGAGGAGCCAGCCCTCGCTACCACGCGTCCAGCCACCGCTTCTGTCCGACTCGTCCCGTTACTGGTCCGCGCTCGCTTCCTCGATCGCTTCGATGCGTTCGAGGTCTCTCACCCCTTCCGCCGCCCCGGGCGTCGGCGGTTCGTCACGGAGCACGCACTGCGCGAAGTAATCGACCTGGGCGGCGTACTCGTCGAACGGGTCGGGAGCGATCGTCCGCTGGGTTCCGTGCTCGACGACCGTCACCGTCGGCTGTGCGGACGGGTGATACGGCTCGTCGACCCGCACCAGCCCCTCGGTTCCGTTGATGCGGAGGTGACTCGTCGGTTCCGCGGCGAAACTCGCCGAACACAGCGCGCGGAAGTCGTCCTCACCAGCGAGCGCGAACGCAGCGTGTGCGTCGACGTCTCCCAGGGTGGGCTCCCGGCGGAGGTCGCCCCACGACACCTCGAGCGGCCGGTCGAGCAGGAACTGAAGCGTGTTTATCGGATAGATGCCGATGTCCCGGAGCGCGCCACCGCCCCGGTCGGGATTGAGTCGCCACCCGCCGGTCTCCTGCGTGTCGACGCGGAATGCCACGTCGGAGTGTGCGGACACGGGGATTCCGATCAGCCCCGATCGAATCGCCGTCCGGAGTGATCGCATCACGGGCTTGAACTGCACCCGGTAGCCGACCAGACACGGCACTCCGGCTTCCTCGACTATGTCACGAATCGCTCGCGCGCCGGCCGCCGTCGGAGCGATCGGCTTCTCACAGAGGATGGGCTTTCCCATCGACGCCGCGGTCTGGACGACCCGCCTGTGGAGGTGGTTCGGGGTGGCGACGTAGACGGCGTCGTACGCCGCTGCGGCGGCCCCATCGTGAAACGACTCGGGGGTGAGTCGCTCGACGCCCGTCGCGGTCTCGATCGATTCGACCTCCGGGGAGACGAGGACCGTCGTCTCACAGTGATTCGACGCGTCGATCGCCGGGAGCACGTATTCTCTGGCGAACGCTCCCACGCCGACGATCGCTAGCCTGAGCGGCCCCCCAGTCACCGGCCGTTCCCACGGCCGCGGTTCGATCGGCTCGTTCATTCGTCCATACTGGGTGTCCCCGCGGCTTTAGGTCTGCCGCGGTCGGTCGGCGCACCGCTCGCACAGCGGGCTCGACCGTCCCCGACGCGTCGACCCCGTTCGTGCCGCGTTGACACACAGACGAGGCTATCTGTCTCCGGGACGTATCGTGGTTCGATGGAACTGGTAGCGGTTGTCGCTATGACAGAAGATCGGATCATCGCGACCGAAGATGACGTTCCGTGGGACTATCCGGCCGATGTCGCGCAGTACAAGAATCGAGTCGCCGAGCACCCCGTCATTCTCGGACGGACGACCTACGAGTCGATGCTGCCCGAGCCACCGGGCCGCAGACACATCGTTCTGAGCCGCTCGTTCGAGAGCGTCGATTCGGAGACCGCGACGATCGCCAGGTCACCTGCTGACGCGCTGGCGACGGCCGCGGAGATGGATGCCGAGACGGTGTACGTGCTCGGTGGCGGGGAGATCTACGAGGCCTTCCTGCCCGAGTACGACCGGATGGTGATCAGCGTCGTCGAATATCCGATCGACCACGAATCGTGTCGCCGGCTCGTCCGCTTCCCGGAGTGGGACGATGCTGCGTGGCGCAAGGTGTCAGTGGACGACTCCTACGACGGGTTCAGGATCGACTTCTGGGAGTCTGCGGACTCGCACTGATCGCCCGGCCCTCTCAGTGACCGGCTACCGAGGGCGTCACAGGTACCCGAGGTCCTCGAGCCGCTGGGTGACGTCGATGTCTTCGAGCTCGTCGTCGTTGTCGTATTTGTCCAGTTCGTCTTCGCCTTCTTCCAGCGGGACAGATATCTGTGCGGTTCCCGCCGCAGCGACCCCCCGCGCCACCTCGAGGGGCGGCGTGCTGCAGACGCCGTCGGCGTCGGGACTGACCGCCTCGGCTGTGGTCCCGGACACCTGTGCGGCGTACGATGCGCCGCCCCACGACGCGTGCTTGTAGACGCTGTTGCCTGGGCCGTCGGTGTAGACGATGCTCATCTCCTGTAAGAACCGGTCGGGGTCGTCGGTGAACCGCCGTGCCTTCTCGGCCTCCTGTGCGTTCGGCGGGGCCTGGTAGGTGACGACGCGCCCGTCCTCCGCGGTGAACCAGCCCGGATCGGCCGACTCGTCGCT
Source organism: Halobellus clavatus (assembly GCF_900107195.1). Taxonomy (GTDB): domain Archaea; phylum Halobacteriota; class Halobacteria; order Halobacteriales; family Haloferacaceae; genus Haloquadratum; species Haloquadratum clavatum. The sequence goes on along the minus strand of NZ_FNPB01000001.1, from coordinate 301,557 downwards.
CGACTGTGCGGTCTCCACGACGGCCGGGAACCTCGACAGATCGGAGAGCGACGTGATCCTGATCGACTCAGTCTGTCCCGGTGCCTTGACGAGGAGCGGCACGTGGTACACCACCTCGTGCGTCCCCATCCCGTGCATCAGCGGGATCGGATCCCCCTCGACTGCTGTCGGTTCGGCGAAGCCGTCGCCGTGGTCCGCCGTCACCACGACGAGCGTCTCGTCGAGCGCGCCGTCCGCCTCCAGCGCCTCCAGAACGCGGCCGAACGCCGCGTCCGCCTGCTTGACGGCGCCGTCGTAGAGTCGGCGCAGCGGGTACACCACCGTCGGAGGCACCGAGCCACCGTACACGCCCCAGCGCCACTTGAACGGAAGCTGTTCGTGGATGGCCGTGGCGAACTCGTCGCGCCAGTCGTCGTACTCCGCACGCGTCTCGTAGGGCGTGTGGGCGTCCATCAGGTTGATACAGGCCGCCCAGGAGTCCTCCCGGTCGCCGAGCCACTCCGCGAACCGGTCGGCGTACCAGAACCCGTCCACGGTGACGGATTCGTCGTCCCCGTCCGCCCCCCGTGTCTCGTTGTCGGTCTCGGTCACGACCTCGTCGAACGCCGTCCTGAGGTTGCTCTCGTGGACGGTCAGGTAGGGGTTCTCCGAGAAGACCGCCGTCTCGTACCCCTGCTCGGACAGGTCCTCGAAGACGGTGTGCCCGGCCTCCAGCCGGTCGGTGATCTGCATCTGGTGCTCCGCCGGCGAGACGCCGGTCAGGATACTCGCGTGGGACGGCAGCGACCAACCGGCCGGCGAGCGTGCCTGGGTGTACGTCGTCGCGCTCTCGGCGAACTCCTCGAGCACCGGCGTCGTCTTGCGACGATACCCGTGGAGTGAGGTGTTGCGGGCCCGAACACAGTCCAACACCACGAGTAGAACGTTGGCGTCTGACACGCCAGTCTGTACTGCTCGGAGTACCAAAACGCCTCTGATTGTCCGCCTCTCGCGGTCGAGTCGGTGGTACTGTCCGGCCGCTGGCGTCCAGACGCAGCGACTGGAACTGACGGTCAGAGCGATGTACGAGAAAGCATGTCTACGAAGTTCGCATTCTGTCGGAGTGGATGTCGGCGGAGACATCGCAGGCTACGGGGATCGTGTAGTCTCGTCACTTCACCGAACGAATCCAGCCACCGTAATGAGAAACCCAAGCAACAGCGTCGCAGCTCCAAATTCAAACGTACCGAACTGCGCGAGCCCAAGGCCCAGTAGAGCGATATTCGTCCCGAGAATCATAATGCGAAGAGAGGTATCCTGCTGATTGGCCATTCGTATCTGCTGATTACCAACGAGTCCACTAAGACTCTGCCAACTACCGCTCAGTCTCGTTCAGTTTGCATCATATGTCGTCCCGTACAGAATCAACCCACCTCGAAGAGCGACACCGTCGAAGGTGTATGCTTCACTCTCATCGGCTTCTCCGCCTCTCCGTTCGGGATCGCACCAAACCGCTCCAGAAAGGTGTAACCGTCTTGCACGGCCGCCGAACTGGTAATACCTGATGGTGTCGAGTACGGGTAGCGCAATGATTTCCACCGTCCCCCCGCGTCCCCGTACCGACGCTGCCAGACGGGACGGATCCCCGGCTGTCGATCCGGGCCAAGCGGAGCCGCTCCGCCACGTCGCTCTCTCGCGCCGACACAATAACACGGCGGAGCGGGTAACTCCGTGCGCCGGCACCGACAGCAGGCCCGATCGGTCGGGGGCACCACACCCAGTTCTGCGCTGTGATGCGGGACGGGGAGTGACCGAACCGAACACGCTCGACATCGGCCGGATTGACACGGAGCGGTCCCGGACACCGGCGGCCCCTGCCACAGACCCCACGGCACCGAGGGCCATCGGACCACCAGCGATCGACGCAGAGACACGTCTGTCGCCACCGTCGCACCGAAATTCTGAACACGGGCCTCCATCCCGTCGATACCCACCAACACACCGACGATGTGCGTGACGAGACGAACCGTCCTGCGGCAGCTCGCCGAAGCAACCGACGCCGAGCGCCGGGAGACGACGACCGTCGACGCGCTCGCATCGACGCTCGGGGTTGACGAGCGGTCGCTGGAGGATCACATCGACGCACTGGTGGCGTGTGAACTCGCGCACGTCGAAGCTGACGGCAGCGTTAGAGCCACCATCACTGCGGAGGAACTCCTCGCGCTTGAAGCCGGCGAGGTGGTAATCGTCGATCTCACGGGCCGTGATGGCGATGCGGACGCTTGACCGGATCGGATTTATATCCTGTCAGCGTGAGTGCGTGTCATATGGGAGGGAACGCTGGTGGTCGACGCAAGTAATGCGACGTCCGAAGCGCCCGATGAGGTACAGTACGATCCCGACTCGGGCCGGTATGCCGTCTTCGAGTGTCCGGACTGTAACAACGTCGTGCTCGCGGTCGGCAGTGATGACCCCCCGATGTCCTGTCACGATCAGCCGATGCAGCGGGTCCGAGACGTCGAGATGTCGGTCAATCCGCCGGACGTCAAGCAGGTACTCCTCGAAGCGTTTGGACTCCCGAAGGCGGGATTGGACATCTGTCTGTGTGTCATCGGCGAGGGTCCGCTGTCGGCAAACGAGGTGGCGGACGCCCTCGGATACGACCGGAGTACGGTCACTCGGTACCTCAACACCCTGGTCGATCTCGGCCTCCTCCGCCAGTCGGAACTCAACCGGGAGGGCGGCGGCGTCGTCAACGTCTATCACTCGGTCGACCTCGAACGGATGCGCCGGGAGACGCTGGTCGGTTTCTACGTCTGGGCCGGCGAAGCCGCCTCGCTCATCGAGGAGGCCAACATCACCAAACAGGAGTATCTCGACGAGAATCCCGACCGGGAACTCCCGGAGATATTCTGGGACTCGTTCCCGGACGACGACTGATCGCGCGTCGGCTTCCGCTCTCGCCTTCCACCCGGTCTCTGCGACTGCGGCCGGACCGATACCATCCGCTCGTCTCTCCCTCCCAATAGCGACTACTGCCACGGGGCTGTGATGTCGGACGGACGCGAGCGGTCGACGCCGCGGCCGTCGTCGCGCGCCCCTCGCTACGTTCTCTGGAGAACCTGTTCGGGCAGCCAATGCCACCAGCGAGCAGAGGACCGACGCGGGGAACACCCACCAGTGGGCGAGGAACTCCGGACAGGCACCCCCGCGGACAGCGGGAGCGACTGCAACACGCCGGATACGGCGGCGATCGTCCCCGGGACCGCCGCTATTGAGACGGCGAGACCGACTCCGTTCACGCGTGCTCAGGCAAGCAGCCCCGCGCCGAGGAACGCTCCTAACACGACGCCGTAGACGAGGTGGACCGTCCCGAACGTCACCATCATCTCTCTGTCGGGCTCCATCCCGATGACGACCCGCATCCAGAAGGCCATCCCGCCGATCATCAGCACGATCCCGTACACGAAGCCGAGCCCGATCGCGACCCCGAAAGAGCCGAGTGAGAGGCCCAGGAGCGGGACGCCGACCGCGAAGACCGCACCCGCCCCCACGCCATAGAGGAGGTGGAGCACCATTCCGGGGATCGCGTGGTTCGCGGGGTCGCCGCCGGCGAATTTCGCGACGAGCCCCGCCGTCGGGGGCGGGCCGCCGTCGCCCATCACCATCATCACAGCCGTCATCACGATCGTCGCCACGAGCCCTCCTGCCAGACCGGCGGTAACTGCTGCCATTGTTCCGTTCGAAGCGACGGGAGAGCAGTAGTAAGCGACGGCGCGGCCGGTGAATCGAACTGCACAGCCGGCAAACGGATTTATCATCGCGCGCCGTCGGCTGGGAGTATGAGCGACGACGCGGAGCGTCACGAGTACGAAGTTGTCGTCGTCGGCGGGGGTCCCGCCGGGATGACTGCGGCGCTGTACAGCACCCGACTCGGCCACGACACCGCGGTCGTCAACCGCGGCGGCGGCCGGGCAGCGATGATGCAGGAGGTACACAACCTCCTGGGGGTGAGTGAGGAGACCAGCGGCGGAGAGTTTCTCAAATTCGGCAAGGAACAGCTCGAAGCGTACGGGTGTGACATCCACCGTGATATGGTCACCACCTGCTCGCGGGCTGACGATCGGATCCACCTCTCGGGCAACTCCGGGAGGTACGCCGCCGAGCGGGCCGTGCTGGCGACGGGGTTCAACGACATCCGCCCAGACCCGCCGCTGCCCCGCACGGGTCGGGGACTTCACTACTGCCTCCACTGTGACGCGTATATGTTCGTCGACGAGTCGGTGTACGTGATGGGTCACGCCGAGAGCGCCGCGCACGTCGCGGCGCTGATGCTGAACTTCACCGACGAGGTCGACCTGCTCACCCGTGGGGCCGACCCCGAGTGGAGCGAGGAAACCGACCGGATGCTCGAGAATCATCCTATCGACGTGATCAGCGAGGACGTCACTGGCGTCCAGAACGGCGAGGACGGGTGGCTCAAGGCCTTGGAGTTCGAGGACGACACAGTCAGAGAGTACAAAGGCGGCTTCGCGATGTACGGTGCGGCGTACAACAACGGGCTCGCCCGCGAACTCGGCTGCGACATCAACGAGGACGGGTCGATCGACGTCGACGATCACGGCCGGACTTCAGTCGACGACGTCTACGCAGTCGGCGACTGTACGCCCGGTCACAACCAGGTTCCGGTTGCGCTCGGCCAGGGAGCGAAGGCCGGCATCGACGTCCACTTCCAGCTCCGGGACTTCCCGCGAGACCTCGACGCGATCGAGGAGCAGGGCCCGGTGCGTTCGGCGGCGGTTCCCGGCATCCCCGACGCGCTCCTCGAACAGGCGGTCGACTTCCACACTTACGGGGAGTGACTCGCCACGAGACTCTCCTCGTGGGCACCCACGTCGGCTCCCCGCGGGGCGAGCCGTAACGGCCGGTGATCAGAGCAGCACGCTGGTAAGAGTTCGGGGGGTCGACGTCGCGGCGGCGGTGGGAAACGCCCTTCTCGTGATCGCCGACATCGGGCCGGAGATACCTCCACCCGTCGCCCGCCGCCTCGCAGCGGCGCGTCCCCGGTCACCACCGTCAGCCGCCTCGCCGCGTCCGCCGCGCCGTTTACCGGGAGCGATTACGGGCGGACCACCCATAGTCTGAGTCTCCGTGAGGGTCGGCGGGTCGCCGCTGGCGGTGTCACCCCCGGGGGCGCTCGGGGAGGTAGACCGTCGCCGACTCGACGAGCCGGAGGAGGCTCGACGTGATTGCGACCACTGCGAGGCCGACGAGCACGACCCCGGCGGCCAGCAGCGCGGGCGGCACCGCCCCGGCCGCCAGCGCCCCGAACGCCAGGCTGATCCCGAACACCCCGAGGTAGCTCCCGAGGCAGAACACGGGCACGCCGCTGTAGGGGCCGCTGGCGGCCGCGTAGATCCCGGTAGCCACGCCCAGTACCGGAAGGACGACGAGGGAGGCTGCCGCTCTGGGCCCTGCAGTGGCGGCGTCGACCGCCACTGTTGGGTTCGGCGCGTATAGCGCGCCGATCACGACCGGGAAGCCGCCGACGAGCGCGGCGCCGCTGGCGTCACGACGATCGATTTCCGTCGTGTGTTCGAACAACACCTGGGAAGTATCGCGGATCGCTCTCGCTCGGTCCGTCGGTGCCTGATTACTCCTGTGCTCGCTCCATCTCGTAGCCCAGCCGGTGGGGCATAATGCTCAGCGCACGGACGATCCCCGCCAGCGCGAAGAAGATCCCCACCAAGATGTGGCCGACGCCACCGAGCTTGAGCCACAGCAGCGTCGAGGGCCACTGGTGGATCGCTGCCAGGGCGCCGTTGACCGCCGCACCACGCGTCCCGCCGCTTCCGCCGGCCAGACTGGTGTCGGGGAACTGCGTGAAGTAGTTCTCCAACAGCGGGTGGAACTGGGTGAGTTCGAAAACGAGCGCCGCACCGATCAACAGGTAGCCGACGGCGGCGAAGATCGCACCCACCATCAGCATCTTCTTGATCGATCCGACGGTCGACTCGATCTCCTCGAGGGGCAGACGACTCGGGTATTCCGTTGCCATACCTCTACTGACGGGAGGCTGATATAAGGTACCACACCGGGCGTGGGAGCGGATTACACGGTCGCGTGGTCGTTCTATATCCCCAGGTGCTGGATGTCCGTACAGACGGGCGTCGAGGGGCACGCGGGGACCCTCGTTCGACTCCTGGCGACACCTCAGTCCGGTGAACAGACCGGCTACGCCCCGACCCAAACAATGCGACGAGTATCTATGCACGACGACACGATCTGCGGACGGCGGTATCGGACGCGACTGACGAACCGAGCGCAGCATCCGGGCTCAGATCGCACACACGCGTGGAGGTATCGATGAGTCGGACTGACGCCGAGGCTCCCGAACGGGTCGCGACCTGGAGCGACCTCCCGGACCGCGAGCCGCAGCACACCCGGATCGAGGGCGTCGACCTGGTGGTCGTCAGATACGACGGCGAGGTGTCAGTGCTGTACGGGCGGTGTCTCCACCGCGGCGTGCTTCTGGGTGACGGCCACGTCGACGGCCACAACCTCATCTGCGGCGTCCACGGGTGGGACTACCAGGTCGACACCGGGATCAGCGAGTACGACAACTCCGAAGTCCTCGAGACGTTCACCGCGTGGGTCGAGGAGGCCGACGACGCCGTCTACGTCGACGCCGCGGAGGTGAAAGCGTGGGCCGCGGACAACCCCCAGCTCTACGCGGACCCCGACGACGCCGGGGCAACCGACGGGGCGATGCAGGCCGCCACCGATGGCGTCGAGGGCGGCGCGGTCTCCCCCGAGTTCTACGGCGAGTACGACGACGAAGCGGAGCCACACTCCGACTACATCCAGCACCTCGCCCAGCAGGGACCAGCGGGGATCGGCGAGCACGGGAGCGTGTCGGCGATGGGCGTCCCACGCTCCGAACTTCCGAGCTGGGACGACCTCCAGATCCTGACCGCACAGCTCGCCCGTCGCCCACTCGACGACGAGGCGCCGGTGGACACCGAACTCGTGATCGGCCCCAGTGCCGAGAACCCGCTCACCCTCGACATCCCGATCTTCGTGAGCGATATGAGCTTCGGCGCTCTGAGCGAGGAGGCGAAGGTCGCGATCTCGAAGGGGGCAGAGCTGGCCGGCACGGGGATCTGCTCCGGCGAGGGTGGGATGCTCCCCGAAGAGCAGGAAGCGAACTCCCGGTACTTCTACGAGTACGCCACCGGGAAGTTCGGATGGGACATCGAGAAGGTCCGACAAGTCCAGGCGTTTCACTTCAAGGCCGGTCAGGGTGCGAAAACCGGGACCGGTGGCCACCTCCCCGGCGAGAAGGTCCAGGGCCGGATCGCGGAGGTCCGCGACCTCGAACCCGGAACCGACGCGGTAAGTCCCGCCCGGTTCGAGGACCTGGAGCGTCCCGAGGACTTCGCCGCTCTCGCCGACCGGGTCCGTGAGGTCGGCGGCGGCATCCCCGTCGGATTCAAACTCTCAGCCCAGCACGTTGAGGACGACATCGACTTCGCGCTCGAAGCCGGCGCGGACTACGTCATCCTCGACGGTCGCGGCGGCGGGACGGGCGCCGCGCCCGACGTATTCAAGGACAACATTTCCGTGCCCACGATGGCGGCGCTCGCCCGTGCCCGCCGCCACCTCGACGCCCGTGGGCGGTCGGACGTGACCCTCATCGCGACCGGCGGGCTCCGGACGGAGTCGGATTTCATCAAGGCGCTGGCGCTCGGGGCCGACGGCGTCGCGGTCGCGAACGCCGCGATGCAGGCCATCGGGTGTCTGGGAATGCGGGCCTGCGATTCCAACAACTGCCCCGTGGGGATCGCGACGCAGCGCGAGGATCTCCGGAGCCGGATCGTCGTCGACGCCGCCGCCGACGGGCTGCAGAACTACTTCGCGGCGACGGTGAAACTGATGAAAGTGATGGCCCGGGCGTGCGGCCACGACAGCCTCTCGGAATTCGAGCGTCGCGATCTGACGACCTGGAAGAAGGACGTCGCCGAACTGACCGGCGTCGCGTACGCGGGTGTCGGCGACGGAAGTCGGACATAAAACTTCCGCCGGCGTGCGTAGCCACCCGCGATCAGCGATAGGATCTATGTCGTGGGTGGCAATCTCCTCATATGGCGACCGACACCAGTCACCCCGAGCAGACTCCCGACCGGACCGGCGTCATCCCGGAGTCGTACGCGGTGTACGTGACCGACGCGCGGGTCCACGTGTGGCAGTACCGTGTCAACGTCTCCGAACCCGAGGGAGCCTGGTACTTCGTCGAGACGCTGGACCGCGACAACGACCCCAAACTGTCGCTTGATCACGCCGCACCGATGCCACCCACCGCGGATGGCTACTGGATCTACAGCCGGACGTACAACTGTGAACTGGACTGTGAGTAGCGACCACGTGGACGGGCGATGGTCGAACTGGTAAGCGCCGCGGCGGACGGCCGGTTCACGCTCGAAGCGTGGCTGTGGAGGCAGTGAACCCGGGCCGAGTATGAACACCGACACCCTTCCCCACGTCGTCGACGACCCGGTCTACCGGCGGAGTGCGGCCGGTGGCGGCGACGCCAAGGTCCTTCGACACGACGGAATCCCCCCAGTCGAGTTCGGCTTCGGCACCCAGACGGCACGCGGCACTGACGAGTACACCACGACCGAGGCCCTGATTCGGAACGCCATCAGCTACGGAGCGCTCCCGGGCCTCTACGCACAACCCACGAGCGCTGCGGGATGATCTCGGCAATTGGGTGGACGACAGTCGCACTGCTGACGCTCGTCATCCTGCTCGCTGGAACGACGAACGGACTTGCCGGCTTCGGGTTCGCGCTCGTCGGAACGATGGCGCTCGCCACGGTGATCGATCCGGCAACGGCGGTCGTCTTTATGATCGTCCCGATTCTCGCGGTGAACCTCTCGCTGGTACGCGACCTTTCGCTCGACGAGCTTCGGACCTGCAGTCGGCGGTTCGGACCGCTCATCGGTGCAGCCCTGATCGGAACGGTCGTCGGGATGGCCGTCCTCAGCAGTCTCCCGACTGCGCCCCTGCGTGTCGGACTCGGACTGTTGACTCTCGGCTTCGTCGCGACCGCTCAGGAACGGATTCCTCTCCCGGACTGGTCTGCGGGTCGGGCCGGGGCGGCCAGTCAGACGCGAATCGGGATGCTCGGTGTCGGCGGCATCTCGGGACTGTTGTTCGGCGGGACGAACGTCGGGGTACAGCTCATCGCGTATCTCCGGAGCTTCGACCTCTCTCACGGATTGTTCGTCGGCGTCGTCGCTCTCGTGTTCCTGGGGCTCAACGGCATCCGCGTCGCCGTGGCGGGGCTACTCGGACTGTATCCGACCCGCATACTCCTGCTGGCGTCCGTCGGTGCTGCGCTTCCGGCAATCGTCGGGGTCGCCGTCGGGAAGCGCCTTCGGGCCGCCGCCAGCGAGCGTTCCCGCAGACTTGTCGTCCTCTCGCTCCTCACTGCCGTCGGATTTCGTCTGGTGGGTGGCGGACTCGGCATCGTTTGACGAGGGAGCTGCAGGACGGTTCCCACCGGCCAATTCACGTGAACACACCGCTGTTTCGCCTCGATTGACGGAATTCGGGAAGTACCGGTCCCCGTCTCTTGGAGTCGAGTGGCGATCGATGCCGGATTCCTCGGCTCGCTCGGCCGAGTCGCCGCGGGTGCTGTCGGGCGGCCGTGAGCGGATCAGTGAATCGGAAGGAGCGTCGAGAACGGCACGGTCCAGAACAACGCGTGACTGACCGCGGTCACCGCCAGGTTCTCGGTCCGCTCGTAGACGAACGCCCAGACGAGGCCGAACGCCCCTGTCGAAATCGCCGTGTAGACGAGGGGACCGGACGCGAACAGGTACGTCAGGGCGTGCATCAGCCCGAACGCGACGCCACTCACGAGGACGATTCCCGCGGTCCCGAGATGGGGCCGGAGCCGCCCCTGGACGATGCCACGGTACAGCAGTTCCTCGGCCGGTGCCGCAAACACGTACAGCGCGGGGACGGCGACCGCCCAGAGCACTGGCTGCTGGAGCAGTAACTCGGCGGTTCCGACGCTGCTGTGGCTGTGGCTCGGGACCGCGACCCCGAGTACCGGGAGGATCGTCGTGAGAACGGGCGTCATCGCAACAGCAACCCCCGGCAGCGCGACGATCCAGGCGACGTCCTCGACGGTCGGCCGGCTGAATTTCACGTACCGCGACCGGTCGTCTGCGGTGAGCAGATAGCCCACGGCGACCACGGCGAACCCGAGCTGGACGCCGATGTCAGCCACCGCGTATGCGTCGGTGTCTGCAATCCCCAGTGCGCCGCCGGCTAGTCGAAAGAGTATGACGCCTGCGAACGATACCAGCCCACCGCCGACCGCCAGTGCGAGCGCCGTTGCCACCGCTCTCGACGTCGCCATCCCCGGAACGACCGGGCTGCGCTCGGCGAAGACGCTCATACGGATCCAACACCGCCCTCTCCGGAACGAGCGTCCGCACGAACGGTATCACGCGGGAGCTGTTGTCGTGTCTCGATACACCGATCAGGGCTCGCGCGACTCGCCGAAAGCGAGGGCGCGTAGCGGGGCGTGTTCGAAACCATTCACCCGATCGATCGGCCCGTGTCATCTTGAATCGCTGTGACGTTTTGATCGGTTTTAGGGCCTGATACGCCCGTACACGAACGATTCGAGAGTTGTGTACGCCCGTACACGTGGCACGACCCCGAGGCCACCCACCGGTCCCACGCTGCTGCGGACAAACAGTTGCGGAGGCCCACGCTGCTGCGGACAAACAGTTGAGAAGGCCCACGCTGCTGCGGACCGCCAGTCACGGGGGAGTCACGGCTCCGCACGACGATCGACTGTGTGATACGTTTAATTGCGTGTTGTCACGTATTCCACATATGTCCGACAAGCCGGCAGCGCTGCTCACGAAGACGCAGCGGGACCGGGTGGACAACGATTTCCAGTCGGTCGACGGTGCCAAGCGCCGTCGCGACCAGCAGCGGATCCGCAGACGAGTCGCCGCTGGCGTCGACGATTTCGCCCACTTGGTCGAGTACCCGGACGAACAGCTCGAAGCCGCGTTCGAGTCCTCCGACGACGAACACCTCGTGCGAGCGCTCGCCGATATGCGAGTCGCTTCCGAGCGAATCCGCCTGTTGCACGGCGTCGAGCACGACGAGGTACTGCGCCGGGCCCGAACCCGTGCGCAGACGGCGGAGTGTCGCGATCGCTCCGTCTCCGAACTCGCGTTTCGGACGGAGGACGAAATCCGGCGAGCGGTCACCGCCGAACTCGAAGCCGAGTACGAGCCGGACGACTGGAAGCGTCGGTCGGAACTGGCGCTCAAAGCCGGGGCCCTGTTGGCTCTCCCCGGGGTGTCGCTGATTCCGATCCCGTACGGAGCCATCCCCCTCGGCATCGATGGAGCGCTCACGTTCGTCGCGCTGTTTTTCGCGGGACCGCTGCTGGCCTTTGGGTTAGGCATTCTCCTGCTCAGGAGCATCAGAGACGACATCGTCCCCGGGATGCGTGCATTCGGGACCGACCCCGTCGGAACGATCCGTCGACTGTGGAACCGGGTTTGAACCCGGCGGACCGTGTCACCCGTCGAGCGGCGATGTACACGCGGACGGGGAGTCCATTCCACACCTGAGACGCTCCAGATACTCTTGCTGCTCTTGCCCGAGACCGCTACTCGACTGCGGTCCGGATCTCACGGACCAGCCGGAGCACTGACCGCCACTGGGCCGTCGATCCCGGGATCTCCTCGTCGCCGCTGCCGACACGGTCGACGATCGCCGTCTGGACGGTTTCGGGGTCGTCGATCCGCCGAAACCGCAGGTCGCGACCGCCCGCGACTTCGATGGTGACCGTTCCGTACCCGAACGCCGAACCGGTGATCGACTGATTGTAAGCCGTGTTCTGTACCTTCTGGAGGCCGACCCGTCGGACCGTCCGTCCGGCCACGCCGCGTTTGAGCCAGAGCGCCCGCGTCGTGAGCAGGTACTCAGTCCGTCGAACCCGGAGGACGGCCCAGGCTGCGATCCCGACGCCGAGGACGCTCCCCGCGACCAGTCTCGGGTCGACGATCGCCGCCGCGGCGACCGCAAGACCACAGATCACGACCCCGATACTGACGCTCCCCAGGGCCGCCGAAAGCCGCGGTCGCCCCTGCCAGACGACGCGCTCGTCGCCCTGTTGGAACCACCAGCCGTCGCTCATCGCTCGTCGACCGAGGGCTGCTCGGCTGCCGTGTTGTCGGTGTGGTGCGCCCCGCCAGCGTGGTCGTCGGCCTCGTCATCAGTCACTGCGTGGCGGATTTCCCGCAGTTCGGTGAGGATTTCCTCCAGCACGTCGTCGGCGTCGGCTCCCGCCTCCGACGTGTTCTGTTGCCGGTCGTCGACCTCCTTCGCAATCAGTTCCTGCACCGACGCCGGATCCGGGATGCTCCGGAACTCGAGTTCGACGCCGGATCCGCCGGCCGTACTGACCTCGACGGAGCCATATCCGAACGACGAACCGAGGGCCGACTGCGAGTAGGAGATGTTCTGCACCTTGTCGAATCCGATCTGCTGGACGTCCCGCGAGAGGATCCCGCGCTTGCTGTAGAGTCCGCGGTCCGTGACGACGTAGTTCGTGTTCGTGTACTGGAGGTACGAACCGACGACGATGGGAATCCCGACGAGGACCAACGAGAGCGGGATCCCAACGACGAACGCGGGGACGATGCTGTACTTGTGGGGCGTACTCGCCCACAGCACCGACTCGTCGTCCTCGAGTGTGAGCCACCCGAGGTCGAGGTCGGTCGAATCAGCCGAACCACTCGACGGCGTGTCCTGGAGGGCCGTATCGGACATACGTTCGCCAACACGACCGAGTCACAAAACCGTAGCGACTGGTAAGTGACGATCGACGCGACATCTGTATCGAAGTTGCCGTCCACGTCACCGATGGAAACGACAGTTCGGCACTCCGCCAGATGGACCGACGGCGAGATGCAACTCCGCTCGGACCATACTCGTCTGCGCCGAGCGAACCGGAGATGGGTTCTGGACCTCACAGCCCGACTTCGCGAATACATATACGAGTCCACATTCAACGTAGCCTATGAGCGGTTCAAATCCCGAGCACGCGGGATGGTTCACAGGCCTCGATCCGGGGGATGTCGAAGCAGCAGCGACTGCAATCTCCGAAGGGGAAACCGGCGAGCCGCAAAACTGGCCGGAGCAAGCCGTCCAGTCGGGGTTCGCCGGCGACGAGGACGAGTACTACAGCGTGCTTCACGAGGCAACGCGCCGTGCGACCCGCGAGGCCGTCACCGAGCGCGAGCGCGCCGACGACCAGCAGTTGACACACGCAGTTAGCGCGATGGACGACGCCGAGCGCACCGCGAACGAACTCGCAGAACGCCTCGCGGAGTGGGCGGGTTCGCTCGAACGCGACGTTCCGACGGGGATCGAGGGGGCCCGCGCGGTGGCGTCGTGGTCGCCGGAGACGCCCGTGCAGGAGCGCGTCGTCTCGCTGGCAGAACGTGTCGTCGACCTCGATGCCGAACGGGCCGACCTCCGCTCGTTCGTGGAGTCACACGCCCCCGAAGTGGCGCCGAACCTCGCGGCGATGGCTGGCCCCGTGCTCGCGGCGCGGCTGATCGCCCTCGCCGGCGGGCTGGAGTCGCTGGCGAAGAAACCCGCGGGGACGGTACAGGTGTTGGGCGCGGAGGACGCGCTCTTCGCACACCTCCGTGGGCACGCCTCGTCGCCGAAACACGGCGTCATCTTCACGCACGAGTACGTCCGCGGGACGCCCACCGAAAACCGCGGGTCGGCCGCACGAGCCTTCGCAGGGAAACTCGCGATCGCGGCCCGGATCGATCACTACTCTGGCGCGTACAAGCAGTCGGTCCACGACGACCTCGACGACCGGATGGCGACCATTCGGTCGCGGGAGGCGGGCGAGTGAGCCCCTCGCTGCCGGACGGCGTCGAGCGACGGTCGTTCGACGGCCGCGAGCGACTCGCGACGCGAGGGGAGCCGGTGTACGGCGAACCGCAGGACGACGACGGCTGGCGGCCGTGGGACGCCGGCCGCTCGAAACTCGGCGCGATGCTCGAACTCGGTCTGGACCTCGGTCTCGACGGCGGCGAGCGCGTCCTCTATCTCGGTGCGGCCGCGGGGACGACCGTCTCCCACGTCGCCGACTTCGCCGGCCCGACCTACGCCGTCGAGTTCGCCCCGCGCCCCGCCCGGGACCTCCTCGACGTCGCCGCGTCCCGCGAGAACCTCTTCCCGCTCCTGAAGGACGCCCGCAAGCCCGAAACGTACGCGCACGTCGTCGAATCCGGCCTCGACTGCATCGTGCAGGACGTCGCGACGCGCGGGCAGGGGACCGTCGCGCTGCGGAACAACCGATTCCTGGCCCCCGACGGCCGGCTGTTGGCGGCGATCAAAGCGCGGAGCGAAGACGTGCTCTCGGATCCAGCGGACGTCTTCCCGGACGTCCTCGCGGATCTTCGAACCGAGTACGAGATCCTCGACACGCAGCGGCTCGATCGGTATCACGACGACCACCTCGCGGTGGTCGCCACGCCGAAGTGAGCGACCCGCCCGCTGCGCGAGACGTACGGGGACCGCCCCGGGGAGCACGGTTTGGCGAAGGCTTCGCCGCGGCCCGCGACCTATTTAATCAGGCCCCGCAAACCACGTGCTGATGGACCTAGGGTCGGCTGACGCCTTCGACCGGATGGGCACGCTCGGCGTCGAAGAGGAGTTCTACATCGTCGACGAGCGCGGCCGTCCGACGTCAGGTATCTCTGATCTCGTCTACGACCACCCCCCGACGGGGATTCTCGAAGACCGCATCGATCACGAGTTGTTCCAGTTCACGATCGAAACGCAGACGCCGCTGATCGAGGACATCGACTCGGTCGGCTCGGTCGTCCGCGAAGTCCGCGAGGCGCTCATCGAGCACGCGGCGGATCACGGCTACCGCATCGCGGCCGCGGGGCTCCACCCGGCCGCGGACTGGCGCGAACTCGATCACGCGACGAAGCCGCGGTATCAGTCCCAACTCGACCGCATCCAGTATCCACAGCATCGCAACACCACTGCGGGACTGCACATCCACGTCGGCGTCGACGACGCCGAGAAGGCTACCTGGATCGCGAACGAACTCCGGTGGTATCTGCCGCCGGTACTCGCGCTGTCGGTCAACTCACCGTTCTGGTGCGGACTGGATACGGGACTCTCGTCGGCCCGCGCGAAGATCTTCGAGGCGCTGCCGAACACGGGGATGCCGACCCGGTTCGAGGACTTCGAGTCGTATCTCGAGTTCGAGCGGCGGATGGTCGAACTCGGCTCGATCGAGGACCGCGGCGAACTCTGGTACGACGTCCGCCCGCACACCGGTCACGGCACCGTCGAAGTACGCACGCCGGACGCCCAGAGCAACCCGGCCGCGACGGTCGACTTCGTGGAGTACGTCTACGCGCTGGTCCGCGACCTCGCGGACCGCTATGAGGCCGGCGAGTCAGGGCACGAGATCCGCCGCGAACTCCTCGACGCGAACAAGTGGCACGCGATGCGGTACGGCTACGACGCCGAGTTCATCACTCGCGATGCCGAAGACACTGTGACGCTCGCGGAGTTCGTCGCCGCCGAATCCGACCGACTGCCGACGGACGCGCTCCGCCGGCGCTTCGACACCGAGAGCGGGGCGGCGTGGCAGCGTCGCCTCCGCGACGAGGCGGGAATGGACGCGCTGTGCGAGGCGATCTGCCTCGATTGAGGGACGCCCGCGGCGAGAAAAGCTTTTAGCCGGCGAGATCTGACCTTCTTGATAGAACACGATGTCCTCCGAGGATCCACACGACGAGCACGACGAGCACGAAGCGGGGAGCGATGAATCACCAGCGGGTGGAGACGACACCCACGAGCAGGACGGGATCGAAATCGACGTCGCGGACGCAGACGGCACGGTCGAAGCGGCCGCGGACGACACCTACGAGGAGGACGAAGGAGGCGCGAGTGCCCGCGCTCGCCTCGAAGCCGAAGCCGATCGCGCGGTCTCGGAGTTCGACGAGGGGATCGTCGACCTGCTCGCGTGGCTCCTCGACACGGAGACGCGCGCTCGCATCTACGTCTACCTCCGAAAGAACCCCCACTCCACCAGCGAGGAAGTCGCGGACGGAACCGGCCTCTACCCCAGTACCGTCCGGGAGGCGCTCGCGGACCTCCACGAGGAAGAGACCGTCTCGCGCCGCAAGCGCGAGAACGCGGGGGCGGGGAACAATCCCTACGAGTACACCGCGATCGCCCCGAGCGATCTGGTCCGGGGGGTCGCCGAACAGGTCCAATCCGAACTGAACACCGTCTTCAACCTCGACAGCCGGCTCGGGGGAGCGACCGAAGAGAGCGACGGCGGTCCCGTCAGCATCACCGTCGACGAGGACCCGAGCGACGAGGACGACGACCACACGTCGACGGACACCGACCCGACCGACTCCGACGAGTCGGCCTGACGCGGCCGCCGAGCGCCCAGACCGTTTCGTCCGACCGGTGTTTTCGCGTCATTTTTAACGCCTCACGGCGACGTACCGCCAATGACCGGGCCTTGGACCGACTGGGACCACGTGCTGAAAGTGGACCCGGATAAAGACCTCGTGGACGGAGAGACGTTCGAGGACGTCTGCCGGACCGGCACCGACGCCATCGAGATCGGGGGGACACTCGACATCACGACCGAGAAGATGCAGAACGTTGTCGACGCCTGCGCGCGCTACGACGTGCCGCTCTATCAGGAGCCCTCGAATCCGGGCGTCGTCATCGAATCCGACGCTCTCGACGGGTATCTCGTCCCGACCGTATTCAACGCCGACTCCTCGTTCTGGGTGACCGGCGCGCACAAAGAGTGGGTCCGCATCGACGGCCCGCTCGATTGGGACCGTACGACGACGGAGGCGTACATCGTTCTCAACCCCGACGCCTCGGTCGCCGAACTTACCGACGCCGACACCGACCAGACCGCCGCCGACGTCGCGTCCTTCGCGGCCGTCGCAGAGAAGATGTTCGGACAGGAGATCGTCTACATCGAGTACTCGGGCACGTTCGGCGACCCCGAGAAGGTCGCCGCCGCTCGCGACGCTCTCGAGGAGTCGACGCTGTTCTACGGCGGCGGGATCGGCGATTACGACAGCGCCTACGAGATGGGACAGCACGCCGACACGATCGTCGTCGGTGACCTGCTGCACGACGAGGGTGTCGACGCCATCCGCGAGACTGTTGAAGGCGTGACCGACGCCCACGCCGAAGCGGTCCTCGAGTAGCACACGATCCGATCGGTCGCGTTCGGTCCAGTCCAGTCGCGTTCGGTTCAGTCCAGTCGCGTTCGGTCCAGTCACGTTCGGTTCAGTCCAGTCGCGTTCGGTTCAGTCCAGTCGCGTTCGATCCAGTCCAGTCGCGTTCGGTCCAGTCCGGTTCCCTCTCCGATCGAAATCGGACAGCGTGTGCGGTATCTATAGTAGCGTTTGCAACTGATTGCTCAGCCGATCGCACGCCATCGTGCGATCGTGTGAGTGAAGACTTGCAAACGCTACTATAATTCAGGTCGATTCGGACGAATCAGCGCTCAGGTCCTGACTGCGTATCTTGCACCCCGGTTCAGAATGGGTCAGCGGTACGCGTCGAATTCCCTGCCAAAGAGCAGGAAGTAACCAGTACCGACGAGACCGACGACAGAGGCGACTGTGAAGGCGATCTCGGGACTGACGGAGTCCCATAGGTAGCCGCCGACCGCCGCGCTCGGGATGACCACCGTGTTCCGGAGCAGGTAGTACGTGCCCGTGACGCGGCCACCAGTGTCCTGCTCGGCAGGCCCGACAATCAGTGCCTTATGGGAAGGCAGGCCCGCGAAACGCAGCCCCGAGAACGCGAACACGAGGATCAACGCAAGTGTACTCTCTGGAGTGTTGATGAGCACGATCGGAAACGTGGCATAGACGGCGAACCCGAGTGCAACGACAGGTTTGAGTCCGACGTGCTCGGCGGCCTTGGCAGCGGGGGCCATTACGAGCAGTGCGATCAGCATCTCGACCCCGAGCAGATATCCGAAGAAGGCCTCCGGCGACAGGTCAAGGGCATACGAAAACCCGCCAGCAGCGATCGTCGTTTCTAGACCAACGCTGAGGAAACGCGTGACAACGAGGACAAAGAACACGTAGACCATACCGTTGGCGAAGCGGACGAGCGTGTCGCCGACCAGCAACGGCCGGAGTTCTTCGGGCATATCCCGGAAATCCCGTCGGACTTGCTCAAGCCCCTCGAAGGAGTCCCCAATGGTATCCGAACTGGCGTCGTAGCGGAAGTGCTGGACGATGGTGCCGACGGCCCCAAAGACGACCGCGGTCGCAAGAACGTACTGGAAACTGACGGTGAACTCAGGGTGAAAGCCGATGAGAACAGCCGCCAGCACCGGACCGATCAGGAACGCGGTCCGGCGGAACGTTTCAGTGCTGGCGAAGCCCGCCGCCAGCCGCGAGGGGTCGGTCGCTTGTTTGACGACCGCGAACGTCGCACCCAGGCCGAATGACTTCCACGCCTGTGCCAGAAACAATCCAACGAAGATCCAGATCCAGGGCTGAATAGCAACACTTGCGAGTTCTACTGTCCCGATAGCGGGTGCGACCAGCCAGACCCCGAAGCCCACAGTCGAGAGCAAGCCGAAGACAGTGAGCGCGTAGCGCGAGCCGAGACGGTCGGACACCGCGCCGCCAGGGTACGGGTAGACCGCTGAAATGATGTTTCCAACTGTCCCGAATAGTCCGACAACGAAGCCGGATGCACCGAGTGCGACAATATACTCGGGCAGGTACCGGCTAGTCATCTGGAAGCCAAGGCTGAATGCGAACATCGCCAGCGAGAGCACCAGTACGTCCCGCTGCAAAGCGAAGAACTGCCGGAATGCGTCAAGCGGTCCTGCCGCCTCAGCCTGTTGACGTTCCATCCTCTGAACCAGCCGGTCGCATTGCCTGCGAATCTTCCGCTCGCCTCTTGCCGATATACTCGTCGAAGGGATTTGTAACGAGTTGCTCACGTTCGTCACGGATCTCACAGACCTTCTTGCTCTCCTGTGTATGGGGGTCTTTCAAGACCCAACCACGGATTTCTACGTCGGCCTCTGATTCAAACGTTGAGCAGCCCACTGTGGCCACAACACCGCATTCGTCCAACTCCGCCGTCGAGACTTCTTGGAACTCTTGTTCAGAACGCTCAACACCGATCTCCCGCATTACCTCGACAACCTCAGGGTAGATTTCGTCTGCGGGATTGGTCCTCCTGTGAGAATTCCACCCCCAGTTTCCAAGTCCCCGCCGCTTCCGCTCTTGCCGGGCGAACTCGGCGGACGTTTGGCTTCTCCCCGCGTTTGGACAAAAACGAATCCGAGTTTCACGCTCTGGCCGATGATCTCATTCGTGCGCAGAAAGTGATTACTATGACCCCTACCGAGAGATATATATCCCGTACTGAGCATCCGCGAGCGAAGCGAGCGGTTCACGCCGACGAGCGGGCGCAGGCCGCGAGTCCGGCGGCATTTTTCCCTCCAGGTTTTTGCGCGGAGGGGTCCACGGTCTACAGGACCCCTCCGTGGAAAAAGGTGGATGTGAATCGCCCGTTTTTAAGACCGGCGGGCCGGTACATCCGACTATGCAGAACAGAACTTTCACGGCTGACGCCGCGCCCGGCGACGAGGTTACCGTCGCCGGCTGGGTCCACGAGGTCCGTGACCTCGGCGGGATCGCTTTCCTCATTGTTCGGGACAAATCGGGGAAGATTCAGATCAAACTCGAGGAGGATTCGATGGACGACGAACTCGTCGAGACCGGCCTCGACGTGGCCCGCGAGAGCGTCATCAGCGTCAGCGGCTCGGTGAAAGAGGAGCCGCGTGCGCCGACCGACGTCGAGATCCTCCCCGAATCGATCGAGGTGCTGGCCGAGTCCGACACCGAACTCCCGCTCGATCCCTCCGGGAAAGTCGACGCCGAACTGTCGACGCGGCTCGACAACCGGACGCTCGACCTCCGAAAGGGGGAGGTGAAGGCGGTCTTCGAGATCCGCTCGGAGATCCTCCGCTCCGTCCGCGCGGCCTTCCGCGACCTCGGCTGCACGGAGATCAACACCCCGAAGATCGTCGCCACCGGGACCGAGGGCGGCACCGAGCTGTTCCCGATCACGTACTTCGGCGAGGAGGCGTTTATGAACCAATCGCCGCAGCTGTTCAAGCAGCTGATGGTCGGCTCCGGCCTCGAACGCGTCTTCGAGATCGGTCCGATCTTCCGCGCTGAGGAGCACAACACGCCGCGGCACCTCAACGAGGCGACGTCGATCGACTTCGAGTCGGCCTTCGTCGACCACACCGAGGCGATGGACGCCTGCGAGCACGTCGTCAAGAGCGCCTACGAGGGCGTCGCGGCGAACTGCGAGTCCGCACTGGAGACGCTGGGTCTCACCGAGGAGTTCGAGGTTCCCGACGGCGAGCTCCCGCGTCTCACCTACGAGGAGGCCATCGAGCGGATCAACGCGACGGGCGAACTCGACGAGCAACTCGTCTGGGGCGACGACCTCCCCACCGAGGGCGAGCGCGCGCTCGGCGACGACGTCGGCTCGCACTACTTCATCACCGACTGGCCCTCGGAGATCAAGCCGTTCTACATCAAGGACCACGACGACGACGAGCAACTCTCGACGGGCTTCGATATGATGCACCCGCGGATGGAACTCGTCTCCGGCGGCCAGCGTGAACACCGCTATGAGCACCTCGTGGCCGGCTTCGAGCAGCAGGGACTCGACCCCGACCAGTTCGAGTACTACACGAAGATGTTCAAATACGGGATGCCGCCACACGCCGGCTGGGGACTCGGCGGCGAGCGCCTCGTGATGACGATGCTCGGACTGGAGAACATTCGGGAGGCCGTGTTGTTCCCGCGCGACCGCCAGCGTCTGTCGCCGTAGGCGACGACGCGACTGCGAGCACCTGAGCCCGCCGGACCAAGCGCAGCGCCTCACCAAACCGCGTCCGATTTAACGCGGCCCCTGCAACCGACACGCGATGACAGACGAGGCGACGGCGTTCGTCCCCGGCCACATCACGGGCTTCTTCAGCGCCCACCCCGACGACGACCCGTCGGCGGCGGGTTCTCGGGGTGCCGGGATCACGCTGTCGCACGGCGTCGACGTCCGCGTCCACCGCGAGAGCGGCCCCTCGCTCAGACTCAACGGCGATCCGATCGACGTCGATGCCGTCGACGCCGTGCTCGAGGCCCTGGACGCGGGCGACGTCGTCGTGACCGCGGAGACGCCACTCCCGCTCGGGGCCGGCTTCGGCGTCTCCGGGGCGCTCGCGCTCGGGACGGCCTACGCCATCAACGCGATCGCCGACACCCGGCGGACCGAGAACGACCTCGTCGGGATCGCACACCGCGCGGAAGTCGACGCGGGAACGGGCCTCGGCGACGTCGTGGCGCAGGCCCGTGGCGGCCTTCCGATCCGCCTGGACCCCGGCGGCCCGGCTCACGGCCGCCTCGATGGTATCCCCGCCAGCCCCCGCGTCGAGTACGTTACGTTCGGCTCGGTTTCGACGGAGCAGATTCTCTCGGGCGACACGCGCGCGCTGACCGCCGCTGGCGAGCGAGCGCTCTCGGACCTCCGGGCGGAGCCGACGCCGTCGCGATTCCTCGCCCTCTCGCGGCGATTCGCTCGCGAGGCCGATCTCCTCACCGAGCGCGTCGGCGACGCCATCACCGACGTCCGAGACGCCGGCGGCGATGCCGCGATGGCGATGCTCGGCGATACCGTCTTCGCGTTCGGTGACAGTCTCTCCGCGGCCGGCTACGATCCCGCGGTCTGCTCGGTCCACGCCGCGGGCGCGACGCTCCGATCGGCGGAGTGAGTTCCCGAGGCGCTCCCGTCGACTGACGCTCCCGGAATCGGCCCGCTTTTCTCTCGGCCGCCCGATCCCTGTCGTATGAGCGAGATCGACGTGCCGGAGAGCCACCCGCGGTACCAGTCGCTGCTCACGCGACACCGGATCGAGGAAGGAGTCGACAAGGGAATCACCAGCCGTCAGGGCCTCATCGCCGAGGGTCGCGGCGAGGCGTTCGATTACCTCCTCGGCGAGGAGACGCTCCCGTCCGCCGACGAGGCCGCTCGCGCCGCCGCCGCACTCCTGCACCTCGCCGAGCGCCCGGTCCTCTCGGTCAACGGCAACGTGGCCGCACTCGTCCCGGGGGAGATGATCGACCTCGCGGCGGCCGTGGACGCCGCTATCGAGGTGAACCTGTTCAACCGGACCGACGAGCGGATGCGCACGATCGCCGCGCACCTCCGTGACCACGGCGCTGAGGAAGCCGGGGTCCCGATCAAGGGACTGACCGCCGACGCGCGGCTCCCCGGTCTCGACCACGAGCGCTCGAAGGTCGACGCCGGCGGTATCGGGTCGGCGGACGTGGTGCTCGTACCGCTCGAGGACGGCGACCGCGCGGAGGCGCTCTCGGTGATGGGCAAGAGCGAGATCGTGATCGACCTGAATCCCCTCTCGCGGTCGGCCAAAACCGCCGCCGTTCCGATCGTCGACAACATCCTCCGAGCCGTCCCGAACATCACCGAGCACGCACAGGAACTGGAGTCCGCCGCCACCGATGACCTGGAGGCGATCGTTCGATCGTTCGACCCGGAAGCGGCCCTCGACGCCGCCGAGGGGACCATCCGCTCTGGCGACCTGGAATAACGGGACCCCGAGCGCCCGGCTCGACGGGTCTCAGTCGGCCGCGAGGTGGCCTTTCACGTCTCCTGCAACTCGGCTTCGACGAGCGCCTCGTTGAGATCGCCGCGCACGAACTCTCCGGTCTCGCGGTCCATTGCGGTCGTGACGATCCGGTTCTCCTGCACGCTCGATCCGTCGCGCAGCAGCAGCCGGACGTTGCCGTTGTCGTCGGCGCGGGTCACCTTCGCGCGGAGGCCAGTCCTCGATCCCGTACCGCCGGCGTCGATCGGCCCGGGGACGATCTTCTTCACGTGCGGGTGGTCGGCCACGACGCCGATCGCGCGCCGGCCTTTGCGCCCGCCGATGAGCGTCGAGTGCGAGCCGCCGAGTTTCTCTTTCGGCGCCGTCTCGACGACTTCCAGCGAGCGCTCGCCGCGGCGTTCGAGGACGCGCTCGACGGGGTCGTCGGCGGCGATCCGATAGAATTCGTGGTGCAGTTGTGCCCGCGCCTCGCGCAAGACGTCGCGATCGCCGGACGCGAAGACCGTCTCGGGGCGCTTCCGGCGGATGTCGTCGGCGACGCGGCCCGCGAAGTTCCGGAGTTCGACGACCGCCGCCTCGGGATCGTCCTCCGGCATCGTCGTCAGCGCGGTCCGGCCGACGATCTCCTCGTCGTCGAGCATCGTCAGTTCCGCGCGGTCGCGCTCGAAGACGACGACCACGGCGTCGCAGTTGGCCGTGTTACAGACCAGGCAGTAATCGCCCGGGCGTTCGAGCGGCGTGCCGCACCGCCGGCAGTCCATACCGAACGGAGACGACGGAAAAATAAAAGCACGGCTATCGGTGGCTGCGCCCAGTCCGGATTCTGCACCGCTCTGACTGCCCCGAGAGCGAACTGTTCGGTGCCACCGATCTCGGAGCCCGGTGTGCCATCCACCTGTGAGTTCCCTGCGCCATCCATCTGTGGTTTTCCCGTGCTGTCCGTTCCCGAGCCCTCCGTGTCACCTGTCTCGGGCCCCGTGGGACGATCGACTCCGACGGTCGCCGTCAGAGGTCTCGGGGGCTCGTCTTCAGGTACTCTCTGAACAGGACCGTCGCGTAGGACCCCGACGGGAGCGAAAACGAGAGTTCGTATGAATCGGCGTCGGGATCGACGTCGGTCTCGACGGCCGTCCGTAGCAGGACCGCCCGGCGCGTTCCCGTCGAGTGGAACTCGCCCGGCCGGTCGAAGTCCTCGGGTGCGAGGTCGAGATCGGACAGTACCGCTCGCTCGACATCGCCCGGTTCGCCCGCCGCGAGGTCGGTCTCGGTGCCGACGAGCGGTGCGGTCACGAAGGCGCGCCCCCGCTCGCAGTGGCGACGCATCACGTCGACCCGGCCGTCGGTGGCGACGTTCGTGCGGTCGGTATCCGGACGGGACAACTCCGCTGGCGCGTCGCTATCGGCGAAGCACACCACGTCGCCCTCGACGGGGTGGGTCAACGGCAGCCCACGACTCAGCCGCTCGCTGATGATGCGGTTGAACGCGTACGACTGCGCGGCGTTGACGAACAGCCGCTGGAGGTTCGAGGGCACTGCTTCCAGCGCGTGCCGCCAGTCCGCGGGGTTCTCGCTCCCGTCCTCGCGAAGCCGGTGGAGCATCGACCGCTCGAACCGGAGCGCGCCGGGCATCCGTTCGAGCGCGGCCGCCCAGTCTGGCTCGGCTGTCGCGGCCTGCTCGTCGACGAATTCGCGGGCCGCGCGGGTCGCGCTGGGCTCCGCCTCGTAGGGGTTGCCGACGTACGTCAACACCGCTTCGCGCCACGCCCCGCGGGCGATCGCCAGGCCAACCTCGTGGGTGACGGGCCGGCGGCTGCCGAACCGCTGGTGGCCGAAGTAGTTCGGGACGGCCACCTCGACGGGAGCTCCGGACGCAGCGACTGCAGCGTCCTCGCCGCCCGAACGGACGCCGTGCAACGCCTCGGTGATCGACTGCACGGGGTCGGTGTCGGCGTCGCGGACGCGGACCTCGAAGGCGTTGCCCGCCAGGTCGCCGAAGTGGAGCGCCCGGCCCACCCGTCCGAGAGCGTCGACGTCGGCCCCCGCGATCTCCGGGAGCCGCTCGGCATCGACGTCTGCGAGCGTGAACAGCTGCGTCGTGACGGCGTGTTTGTCTTTCGTCCCCGCCCAGGAGACCCGTTCACGGCTGATTCCGAGCGCGTTCGAGAGCCGGTTGGCGAAGTCGTTCGTGTCCCACTCGCGGAGCGTCGCCCGGACGAGAAGGTGCGGGAAATCGCCCGGATCTGCGTCGAGGGGTTCGGGCTCGACCGCCTCGATCTCGCGGACCCGGAAGTCCTCGGGCCGGTCGCGCAGCCGACCGCCGGTCCCGTCGGCGTCGCTGCAGTAATATTCGATCCCGACGCGACGTTCCAGCGGGTGGGCCTCGCGCATTCGGTTCTTCGAATGCCGCTCGACAAGTAAGGTCGCTCCGGTTCCCGTCGGTCGCGGCTACTCGGGACTGCCGGGTCCGTCGTCCATCCCAGTGATCTCGAACCGCGCGCCGCCCGCGGCCGACTCGCGGACCGTGACGTCCCACCCGTGGGCGGCCGCTGCGGAGACGACGATGTTCAGCCCGAATCCCGTCCCGCTGTCGGCGGTGGTGTAGCCGTACTCGAAGATCCGTTCGCGCTCGGCTGGCGGGATCCCCGGACCGTCGTCCGAGACGGCGACGCCCCCGGCCTCGGGCAGCGGCGAGACCCGAACGGTGACCTCGCCGTCGTCCGCGTGCCGGAGCGCGTTCTCGAAGAGGTTCTCGAACAGGCGGCCGATGCGCCGCTCGTCTCCGACGACCGTTCCCAGGTCGCCCTCGATGATGCAGGTCGCCCCCTCCTCACTCGACGGCTCGCACGGTCCGCTGTCGTTCTCTCCTCGGTACTCACAGATCGCGTCCCACGCGTCGGTGACGACCTCCGCGAGGTCGACCCGCTCGCCGTCGTCGATGCGGTGTCCGTCGCTGACCAGCGCGCGGACGTCGTCGACGATGTCGGCCATCCGACCGTGGACGCGGTCCAGCCGATCGAGGAACTCCTCGCCGCCTTCGGCTTCCTCGCGCAGGATGGTGACCTGCGCCTGGGCCGCGTTGAGTGGGTTCCGGAGATCGTGTGTCAGCGTCTCCGCGAACCGTTCGAGTTCGCGCTCGCTCCGCTTCGTCACGTCTCTGACGACGCTCACGAGGCACTCTCGCCCGTCGAGGGTCGTCTTCGAGACGGTCGACTCCGCCCGAAACGTCGTTCCGTCGGCGCGGCGCGCCCGCCAGCGGTACGTTCCGTGCTCGCCGCGTTCCGCTTCCTCTACTGCCTCGGATCGGACCTCGGACTCCGCATCCGTGTCGACGACGTACGCGCCCGGGTCGAGGGTCCGAAACGACTCGCGATCGTATCCGAACACCGCCTCGATCCCGCCGGCGACGGCGACGAGATCGCCGCTCGCCGCGTCGTGTACGAGTACCGCGTCGCCGAGGTCCTCCGCGATCCGGGCGAACGCGTCGTCCGGATCAACCCCCGCGAATTCGTTCATCTATCTGTTCTGCGTCGCGAGGGGTGGTAAGTCGTTTGGCCGTTGGGTTTCGCGGCCGCGGACCGATACGGTCGCTCAGTACAACGAGAGGTCGCCAGTCACCCGATCGACTTCCTCGTCGGAGCCGGGGCCGACGGCCAGACACGTCACCGTTCCCGGATCGACCTGTGTGTGTCCCGCGTCCCGGACGATAGCGTTCGGGAGACCCAGCCGCTCGGCCTCGTCGGCGAGGCGGAACAGCGCGTCTTCGCCGTCGGCCTTGAGGACGACCTTCTTCTGCCCGCCACCTTTCCACTCCGTTCTCGTCCGCCGGCCCGTGTCCTCGTAGGCCGACAGCGACGCGTGGGCCACCTGCGCAGCGAGCTTGCCGCGACCCATTCCGAGGTCGGTCCGGGCGACGATTGCCTGCTTCATAGGCGCGAATGGCCCGCGAGCCGGTATATGTCCTCGCTTTGGGGGTCGCGCCCCGGCGTTGCCTGTCACGCGGGTCGCGGGAAAGCGTGTGCCTTTACGTCGCTCGCTCCCGGTGTCTCGCACGATGATACTCTCGGACGACGACATCCTCGCGCGACTAGAGGCCGGCGACCTCGTCGTCGAACCGATCGACGACCTCGATATGCAGGTCCAGCCGGCGAGCCTCGATCTGCGCCTCGGCGAGGAGTTCTTGGAGTTCCAGCGGACGAACATCTCCTGTATCCACCCGAACCGCGAGTCGGAGGTCTCCGACTACGTGACCGAGACGCGGGTCCCCGAGGGCGAGGAGTTCATCCTCCACCCCGGCGACTTCGTCCTCGGCACGACCAAAGAGCGCGTCGAGATCCCGCCCGACCTCCTGGCGACGGTCGAGGGGCGCTCCTCGCTGGGTCGGCTGGCGGTCGTCATCCACGCGACGGCCGGCATCGTCGACCCCGGATACGAGGGCCAGATCACGCTCGAACTGTCGAATCTCGGCACGGCTCCGGTCGCACTCACGCCGGGGATGCGCGTCTCCCAGCTCGTCTTCACGGAGCTCACACAGCCCGCCGCGCGCCCGTACGGCGCGGACCGCGGCTCGAAGTACCAGGGGCAGGAGGGCCCCCAGGCCTCCCGAATCGGCGCCGACCCCGAGTTCGAGGAGACGCGCGGGACCGACGGGGGCGCCGAGTCGACGTAAGATGAAGTTCATCGAGGAAGTCGTCGTCGACGAGTTTCTCCCGACGTTCCGCTCGATGCTCGCCGAGGACCTCCGCGACCGAGGCCTCACACAGCACGAGGTGGCCGAGGCGCTCGGCATCAGCCAGAGCGCCGTCTCGAAGTACGCTCACGGGGATGTGAACCGGCGCGAGGAAGTGCTCGAAGACGAGCGCGTCGCAGACCTCGTCGAACGCGTCGGCGAGGGGCTCGCGACCGGCGATATGAGCCGCGTCCAGGCGCTCGTCGAGGCCGAGGTGCTCGTCCGCCGGCTGGAGGCGGGTGACCTCCTCGCGCGACTCCACGAGGAGGCGATGCCCGAACTCGCCGACCACGAGGGCTACGAGCGCATCCACGACCCCGACAGCGGCCTGCGGACGAGCGAACAGGTCCGGTCGTCGGTCCGGCGGGCCCTCCGCCGACTCACGAACGCGAGCGGCTTCGCCGGGCTGATTCCGAACGTCGGCTCGAACCTCGTCGAGAGCCTTCCGGAGGCCGCGACCGTCGACGACGTGGCCGGCGTCCCCGGACGCATCTTCGACGTCAAGGGCCGCGCGACGATCCCCGGCGACCCCGAATTCGGTGTCAGCGAGCACGTCGCAAGCGTGCTGCTGTCGGCTCGCGACGCCGGCCGCGACGTCCACGCCGCGATCAACGTCCGCTACGACCCGGAGGTCGTCGCCGGCCTCGAGGCCGCGGGCTACGACGCCGTCGAGTTCGACGCCGACGCCCCGACGGATCCCATCCGCGAGGCGCTCGCGGACCGCGAGGACCTCTCCTCGACGTTCGTGTGCTATCAGACCGGCGGTTACGGCATCGAACCGATCACCTACGTGCTGGGGCCCGACGCTGAAGCGGTCGTGACTGCGGTCAAGACGCTGCTCGGCGACTGACGGGTCTCGCCGTGCCGTCGGTACTATCGTCCCCGTGCCGCCCGCTCGCCGCCACGTCGCCCTCGGCGTCCGTACCCAGTGAGTCGAAGCCAGCGCACCGACGACACCGCGCGGGAGGCATCGCGGCGACGACATCGTGTGGGAGGCACTCCCCCGACAACGTTGGGTGAGAGGCACCACCTCGACGACGTCACACAGCAGCCACCGAACGGTCGTGTACAGCGCGCACCAACAGCCAAACGACTTACACACACAGAAGTCCATTATCCAAGTGATGAATTCCGAAGCGATATCCATCGCCAGATCGACGGCAACCGATCGAGTGGCCGCCGGAGGGGTCGTTCGATGAACATGCTCGTCGACGGCGAGTGGCGGACAGACGCATACGAGACGACCAACGAGGACGGCGAATTCGACCGGCAGGAGACCACGTTCCGCGACTGGATCCAGGACGATCCCGACGCCGAGTACCCGGCCGAGTCCGGTCGCTACCACGTCTACATCTCACGGGCCTGCCCGTGGGCACACCGCGTGGCGATGACCCGCCGACTCCTCGGTCTCACCGACGACATCTCGTTGTCGATCGTCGAACCCGAGCGCTACGACGACGGGTGGGAGTTCTCCGAGGAGTACCCCGACCCGCTCTACGGTGAGGAATACCTCCGGGACATCTACACCCGCGCCGATCACGAGTTCACCGGACGCGTGACCGTTCCCGTCCTGTGGGACACAGCGCAAGAGACCATCGTGAACAATGAGTCCCGCGAGATTATGCGGATGCTCGTCACCGCGTTCGGCGACGAGAACGGCGTCGAACTCCTTCCCGAGGGCCGTGAAGACGAGATCGACACCATCATCGACGACGTCTACGAGTCGATCAACAACGGCGTCTACCGTGCCGGCTTCGCCGACACCCAAGAAGCGTACGACGCGGCGGTCGAAGACCTCTTCGACGCACTCGACCACTGGGAGGAGGTCCTCGAAGACCAGCGCTTCGTCGCGGGCGAAACCTTCACCGAGGCCGACGTCGCGATGTTCGCGACCCTGGTCCGCTTCGACCACGTCTATCACACGCACTTCAAGTGCAACCAACAGGCGATCCACGAGTACCCCAATCTCTGGAACTACACGAAGGAAGTCTACCAGCTGGGCGAGATCGCCGAGACGGTGAACATCGATCACATCACCCGACACTACTACTCGAGTCACGAGGATCTGAACCCCAAGCGGATCGTACCGACCGGTCCCACCATCGACTTCTCCGCGCCGCACAACCGCGACCGACTGCCGGCCGACCTGCCCGCGGAACTCAGCGGCGACGCAGCGCTCGCCGACGACTGAACGGGCCGTTCGCCCGACGCGTCGGTCGGTTCTGCTGCCTGTCGCATCGCCGCGGTTCGAGCATCGATCGCCTCTGCTGGCCGCGGCGCGACATCTGCACAACGCGTCGCTTTCTTGACCACGCCGCCCGTCCCGAACGGTATGACAGACGCAGACTCGTCATCGACGCCCGAGGATCCCACGCCCGAATCGACGCGCCGCGAGACGCCCGGCGGCGGCGTTCGACCGACAGCGGACGAGATCGAGCCCGCGGCCCCTGCGGAGTTCGGTCTCGTGCAGGCGTGGTGGGGCGACGGCAAGGGCAAGACCACGGCGTCGCTCGGGATGGCGTTCCGCGCCGCCGGGCACGGCTACCGCGTGCACGTCCTCCAGTTCCTGAAGGGCGGCGCTGATTCGGTCGAGGGCGTCCGCGGCGAGTACAACGCCATCGCGTCGGTTCCGGGCATCTCCTATGAGAACACCGGCCACTACGGGTGGCACGGCCTGCTCGACGGCTCCGACGACGACGAGCACCACGCGAAGGCTCGCGGCGCGCTCGCTCGGGCCGAAGAGATCGTCGCCGGCGCAGCCGACGCCGACTTGACCGAACCGCTCGCCCCCGACGCCGACCCCGAAGACGGCGTTCACCTGCTCGTCCTCGACGAGATCCTCTACGCCGTCGAGCAGGGGCTCCTCGACGAGTCGGACGTGCTCGACCTCCTCGACGCCACGCCCGAGAACCTAGAACTCGTCCTGACCGGGAGCCACACGGAGCCGACCTACCTCCTCGACGACGCCGATTTGGTGACTGAGGTGCGGAAGCTGAAGCACCCCTTCGACGCGGGGATTCGGGCGCGGAAGGGCACGGAGTACTGATGCCCGCGGGGGTCGACGGCGACGCCGCTGCGCCGACCGCGGACGCGGCAGAGACGATCCTCGTCGCGGGCACGGCGAGCCACGTGGGTAAGAGCACGGTCGCCGCCGGCCTCTGTCGCCGCCTCGCCGACGCCGGCGTCGACGTCGCGCCGTTCAAGGCACAGAATATGAGTAACGAAGCCCGCGCAGTCGTGCGCCCGGGCGCGGTCCGAGCGAGCAAGGGGGCGGCCACCGCCGAACGCGACGATCCGGCGTTCGGCGAAATCGGCGTCTCACAGTTCGTCCAGGCGCGCGCGGCGAGGGTCCAGCCGACGACCGACCACAATCCCGTCCTCCTGAAGCCGCGCGGCGAGGGCGAGTCACAGGTCGTCGTCGACGGCGTCGCCGTCGGCCACTATGCGGCCGGCGAGTACTACGACGCGCACTGGGAGCGGGCCCGAGCGGCGGCCGAAGCGGCACACGCTCGGCTCGCGGCCGAGCACGACGTCGTCGTCGCCGAGGGCGCGGGCTCCATCGCCGAGATAAACTTCCACGACCGCGACCTCGCCAACGTCGAGACCGCCCGCTTCTCGGACGCGTCGATCCTGCTCGTCGCAGACATCGAGCGCGGTGGCGTGTTCGCGTCGATCCTCGGGACGCTCGAACTCCTCCCCGACGACGTCCGCGAGCGGGTCGCCGGCGTCGCGATCACGAAATTTCGGGGCGACCGCTCCCTCCTGGAACCGGGCATCGACGAAATCGAGGCCCGCACGGGCGTGCCGGTCTTGGCTGTGCTCCCGTACGACGACCCCGGGCTTCCCGAGGAGGACAGCGTCTCGCTGCCGGCCCCCGACGAGCGCGAGACCCGCGGCGACGACGACGGCGTCTCCGATGCCCGGAGCGTCACCGTCGCAGTCCCGCGACTTCCCCGCGCGTCGAACACGGCCGATCTGGACCCGCTCGCGTCCGAACCGGGCGTCCGAGTCGCGTTCGTTCCGCTCGATGCCTCGCTGGACGGCGCCGACGCCGTCGTCATCACCGGGACGAAGAACACCGCCGACGACCTGCAGGCGCTCCGCGAGGCCGGGTTCTCCGAGCGACTGCAGGCTTTCGAGGGCCCGATCGTCGGCCTCTGCGGCGGCTATCAACTCCTGGGCGAGCGCCTCGTCGCCGCCGATGTCGAAGGCGTCGGTGCGGACGCGACGCGCGAGGGGATCGGCCTGCTCCCCGTCGAGACCGAGTTCTCCGCCCGAAAGCGTGTCGCGCCCGTCGAGTGGGAGCTCGAGGGGACCGGGCCGCTGGCCGGCGCGTCCGGCACCGTCGCCGGCTACGAGATCCACGCCGGGGAGACCCGGCCCGCCGACGCGGCGGACAGCGCGGGACCGGTCGCGACCCCGTTCACGGCCGCGGGGCGGGACCCGCTCACGCTCGGCGCGGCCGCGGGCGAGACGCTCGGGACCTACCTCCACGGACTCTTCGAGAACGAGGCGGCGCGCGCGGCGTTCGTGAACAGCGTCTTCGCGCACGCGGGCCCCCAGCGCCCGCCCGAGCGACTGCACGGGGAAACGCGCGGTGCCGACCCGTTCGAGCGCGCTGCCGACCTCGTCGGCGCTGTTTCACTTGCGGCCCTGCTCGCGTCGGTTCCGGGGGAGTAGCGCCGAACACCGCCGTTGCGCCTCGGACTCGAAGACTTTTGAGGGGGTGTCGCGTGCGTCAGGTATGGTCGAAGCGTTCGCGGTCGCCAGCGGCAAGGGCGGCACCGGAAAGACGACGAGCACGCTGGCGCTCGGGATGGCGCTCGCAGAGCGATACGACGTGACGGTCATCGACGCCGACACCGGGATGGCGAACCTCCTCTTTCACACCGGCCTCGACGACGCCGACGTCACACTGCACGACCTGCTGCTCGCCGAGCGCGACGTCCCGGTCTCCGCGGCCGTGTACGATCGCTTCGGGATGTCTGTGGTGCCCTGCGGGACGAGCCTCACGGCGTTCGAATCGGCGGATCCGGGGCTCCTCCGCGACGTGGTCGCCGAACTGGCGGCCGACACCGACGTCCTCCTCCTGGACTCGCCGGCAGCACTCGGCTCGAAGAGCGCCGTGCTTCCGATCGTCCTGGCCGATCGGATCGTCGTCGTGCTCCAGCCGACGGTGCCCTCGCTGTCGGACGGCCTGAAGGTGCAGGAGTACGCCCGTTCGTACGGCACCGAGACGGCCGGCGTGCTGTTCAACCGCGCGCGCCCCGACGAGGACGTCGACGCCGTCGCCGACCAGGCCGCCCGCTACTTCGGCGGCACGACGCTGGCGAGCGTCCCCGAGAGCGACGCCGTGCGCGCGGCCCGTCGCGCCGGGGAACCGCTGCTCGCGCACGCACCGGGCGACCCCGCCGCCGATGCATTCCACGAGGCGGCGGCGGCGCTCGACGTGCGCGCCGGTGATGCCGCGGGCGTCGCCGATCGGTTCCGGAGCGCCGTCGTGCCGGACCGTCCGTGAGGATGCTCGCCGACGGCCACATCCCCGAGGGCGACCTCTGCCGGTCCCGGACCGACGCGGACGTCGGCGCGACCCTCGCCGACGTGCTGGCGCGCGAACTCACTGGCTACGTCGTCTTCGAGCCGCAGGGATCGATCCTCCTCGGCGACGACGAACGGGCCGTCGTCACCTTCGAGGCGGGCGTGCCGGTCTTGGCGTACCACCCCGGGAGCGACGCCGGCGGCGCGGCCGCGCTCGACGCGCTCACGGGCGAACTGTTCCACGCCGAACTGTACGAACTCCCCGCCTCGGCGCTGGCGGCGGCCCACCGCGTCGACGAGTTCCGGGTCGCCCCGACCGCGCCGGCGCGACGACTCGCCGGGGACGACGCCCTCGTCGAGCGCACGCGCGCCGCTGCCCCGGACGAACGAGTCTCTGAGGAGGACGCGCCGAGCGCGGTCGAAGCCTTTCTGGCCGATACGGAGGGCATCGAAGCCATCCGCGAGGAGGCTCGTGCTGAGGCCCGCTCGCGTGCTGCCGAGTGGGGACTGACGGGGCAACTCGACGACTCCGAAGAAGGTCACTGATCGGCCCCCTGCCGGCGATCGGTCGGCATAGAATCGACGGCAGGGCGGCTTGGAATCGACGGCAGACAGGCACAGAATCGACGGCGGATCAACCCGGAACCGACGGTATATAGGTTCGGACGCCGTACTGTCTTCCGTGAGCGTCTTCTCATTACTACGTGCGCGGACGCCTGCGGATTTCGCCGACTGGTTCCGACCCGGGGGCGAGTACCTCCTGCGGGTCGCCGACGGGATGGGGTTCCACACCGGCGATCTCGCCGGGTTCATCGACGAGGCCGAGACCGCGATGCGCGCCGGTCGGACCGGCGAAGACGTCGCGCCGGCGGTGAACCGACTCGTCGCCGCAGACCTCTATGCCGACGCCGCCTTCGGCCTGCCGTTTTTGGAGTGGACGCCCGTCTGGTACGAACTCCCGCTGACCGCCCCGGTCGCCTACGCTGACTGGCGGCTCAGGCGCGTCGCTGACCAGTACGCGCGAACGATCGATCACCTCTCAGTCCCGCGGTTCAGTCGGCCGAAGGACGTCATCTCCCACGGTCGTCCCGCCATCGAGTCGGTGTCCGGCTTCGCCGATCGGTTCGCCTTCGCGGACGCGATCCTCCACCTGGAGTGGTTCGACTACGTCGCCGGCGAGTGCGGCATCGGCGTCCCGCCGGAGTTGATCGCCGAGACCCGCTCTCAGACGGTCGGCTACTACGTCGGCGACCTCGCGCTGGAGGATCTCGACCCGACGGTCAGGCGGTTTCAGTACCTGCTCTTCACCGACGACGAGTGGGTGCGAGACACCGACGCGCGGTACGGACTCGACAGTTCCCTGCTCGCGCTCTGGGTGCGCGTATGCCGCCGCGAGCGCGAGCGCTTCGGCGGCGATCGTCCGTCGAGCGCTAATTGAACCACTGACTCGCGAGGTGGTATCGGAGGACTTCCTCGGTGCCGTCGATGAACGGGCCGATGTCGATCTCGTCGACGGTACGGTCGAGTGCGACGAGCCGGCGGTACTTGTCGTTCCATCGCGAGAGGAACTCGGTTTCGAGGTCGTGCTCGTTGATCCGCTCGATCACCTCGCTCGCCGTCTCGGGGTCCGGGTCCGCCGGGTCGGGGAGCTCCTCGACGCCGACGATGTCACGCTCGACCGCCGAGACGACGACGCCCGAGCTCACGTCGCCCTCGTAGACCTCCCGTTCCCAGGTGCTGAGCCAGTTGCCGATCCGGGCCATCTGTTGGGCGATTTCGACAGCCTCCCGCAAGACTGAGAGATGATTCCGGTACTCGGGAGCGGTGTGCATGAGATCGATATCGAGGAAACTGTGCATCCCCATATTGTGGGACTCATACCGGCCGAGGTCGTCGACGGTCGCCAGCTCCGGTCGATCGATGGCCAGTCTACTGTACTCGATCGACGTGACGACTTGCCCGACGTCGAACCGGAAGAGCGGGGCGTACTCGTCGAACTTTGGGGCGCGCTCCAGTCTATCGAGGAGCGTCTCCCAGACACGCACGGCGAATGCGGCGTACGGTTCGTCGACGCGGGGCGGCCCTCGCCCGCTGCCGTCGGCCAGTTCGAGCGACCGACCGAGGGCCGCACTGTCGTTCCAGCCGTTGAGGCGGATGAGGCCCGTTATGGCGTCGAACGTCCTGAAATCACGGTGCTTCTCGATCAGATCGTCCAGGACCGTCACGAAGATGACGAGGATCGTGTTGTCGACCGCGATGGCCTCGCGGTAGGACTCGTCGACGAACGGCATCACGTTCTTCGGCGCGAGGTGGTGTATCCACTTCCACAGGAACGTCGATCGCGCTTCTTCGAAGTTCTGATACTCCGAGACCAGATCCTGCACTGCCGGAGGGAGGTCGTGCTCGTAGATCGATTCCAGTAGCGTGACGGCCCGGTCGTCGTCGACGGACTCGACCACGCTCGCCGCGGGTTCTCTCAGCGCCACCGTACGTCCGCTCTCACAGTCGTCCTACCTAAGCGGTGGGGTATCGACAATAAAGAACCGACGACCGGCTCCCCGGGACGCCGCGTTACTCTCGGGGTGAAAACTATGGAGGTCCGGGTATCCGTCCGTATTAGCCGGGATTACTCCTGTGTGGTAAGACAACATAAAAATTTATTATATGGGTCGTAAAAAATTATGAGTGATGTCTTCGAACAGTGACAACGGTCGTTCGCGGTCACGGCGACGGTTTATTCACGCAACCGGGATCGCAGCGCTTGCAGGTATCGCGGGTTGTAGCGGCAATGGTGGCAGCGGTGGCGGCGACGACACCGCCGAGAGCACTGCAACCGAAACAGAGAGCGGTGGCGGAGGCGGGAGCAGCGGTCCCGTCGAAGTTCTCCACGGATGGACCGGCGGCGACGGTGCCCGTGCGGCCGAGGCGCTCACCGCCGCGTTCGAGGAAGCACACCCCGACGTCGGCCTCGATATGAACCCCATCGGCGGTGGCGGGAACCAGAACCTCGACGCGGTCGTCGCGAACCGACTGCAGAGCAACGATCCGCCCGGTGCGTTCGCTAACTGGCCCGGCCCGAACCTCCTCCGCTACGAGGGCGTCCTCGGCAGCGTCGACGACGTCTGGGAGGAGAACAACTTCGAGGAGGTGATGGTCGATGAGGCCATCGAGCTCCACCAGCAGAACGGGAGCTACCGCGCCGTCCCGCTCGGATCGCACCGCCTGAACTGCCTGTTCTACAACGTCTCGGTCGTCGAGGATGCGGGCATCGACGTCGAGTCGCTGAACAGTCCCTCCGCACTCATCGACGCCTTCGAGACGGTCGCCAGCGAGACCGACGCGGTCCCGATGACCCACGCGATGGGCGGGACGTGGACGACGACGCAGCTGTGGGCCGCCGTGATGCTCGGCGTCAACGGCTATGAGTCCTATATGGACTTCCTCGCGGGCGACGGCTCCGAGAGCGACGTCCGCGCGGCGTTCGAGACGACCGCGGAGATGCTCGAAAACTACATCTCTGACGACGCGGCGTCGCTGAACCTGACGGCGTCGAACCAGAACATCATCAACGGGAACGCGGCGTTCATCCACCAGGGTAACTGGGCGGCGGGTGCCTACCGTAACACCGAGGACTTCGCGTACGACGAGGACTGGGGCTTCAAGACGTTCCCCGGCACGGAAGGGATGTACACCCTCCACTTCGACTCGTTCCTCTACCCGGCGAACAACCCGACCCCCGAGGCCTCGAAGACCTGGGAAGCGTTCGTCGGAAGCCCCGAAGCGCAGATCGCGTTCAATCAGTACAAGGGCTCGATCCCGACGCGAACCGACGTGAGTATGGACGCCTTCGGGCCGTACCTGCAGGAGACCGCCGAGGACTTCGCGGACGCGGAGTTCCGGCCGCCGAACCTCCAGCACGGACTCGGCGTCTCCTCCCAGAAGATGACCCAGCTCAACGAGGTCATCTCCTCGGAGTTCACCGGGCCCTACAACGTCGACGCAGCGACGCAGGGCTTCCTGGACGCCGTCTCGAACTGAACCCCGCCGTATGCTGGATTTTTATCGTCGGTTGTACCACGCGCTCAGCCGGTCGTCGCGGGACGAAGAGACGGCACGCCCCGACGGCGGCGTCGTGAGCGACGGCTCGGTCACGGACTCGTCGGCGTCTGAACCGGGGCCCATCGAACGGCTCAGCTCGGCGGCGGACCGGCGGTTCGGGAGCGACTTCATCGAGTCGACGCCGTTCTGGCTCCCGCCGTTCCTGCTGATGGCGCTGTTCGTCTACGGGGCGATCATCTGGAACCTCCTGATCTCGCTGACCGACTATCAGGGCTTCGCCAACGCCCCCGACTACTCGAATCTCGACCTCGACAACTACGCCCGCGCGCTCGCGGATCCGGGATTCATCGACGCTGCGGTCAACACGTTCATCCTGCTCATCGCGTTCACCGTGGCGACGCTCGCAGTCGGGCTCGTGCTGGCCATCCTCGTCGACAGGGGGATCCGGTTCGAGAACACGTTCCGGACGATCTACCTCCTGCCGATGAGCCTCTCGTTCGTGGTCACTGCCCAGTTCTGGCTGTGGATGTACAACTTCAACAACGGCATCGTCAACCGAATCATCGGGGTGTTCGGTGTGGGTCCAGTCAGCTGGCTGGGCAATCAGGGGATCGTCCTCTGGGCCATCATCTTCGCGCTGATGTGGCAGTTTTCGGGGTACGCGATGGTCGTGTACCTCGCCGGCCTCCGCGCGATTCCGACTGAGCACTACGAGGCGGCGCAGGTCGACGGTGCGTCGACCCTGAAGATGTACTGGCGGGTCATCATCCCCCAGTTGAAGGGCGCGACGATCAGTGCCGCAGTCGTCCTGATGGTGTTCGCGATGAAGGCCTTCGACTTCCTCTACTCGCTGGTCGGTGGCTACCGACCGCCGAACGGGGCGGACATCCTGGCCACGAAGATGGTGCGTGAAGCGTACGCGAATCTCAACTGGGCTTACGGGGCGGCCATCGCCATCGTCCTCTTCGCGATGGCACTCTCGGTCATCGGCCCGTATCTCGTCTACGAGTACCGGAGGAACAACCTATGAGCGATCGCAAGATACGAACTGACGGCAGCGGCGCGACGGTGACTGGACGGCTGCGACGGAACGTCGAAGGGCTGACGCTCGAAGATGTCGGCCTGTACGTCGCGTTGCTCCTGATGGCGGGGTTCTATCTCGTCCCCATCGAGTCGGGGCTGGTCACGTCGATCAAGACCGGCACCGCGATCCTCGAGACAGCGCCATTCGCACCGCCGGGATCGGCGGGATTCACGCTGGAGAAGTGGCAGACGGCTATCGATGCACTCGTGCGCGGGATGGGTAACAGCCTGCTGTACGCGGTGCCCGCCACGGTCATCTCCGCGGCCGTCGGCAGCCTGACGGCGTACGGGCTGACCATCCCAGACTGGAAGGTCTCGTACAAAGCACCGCTGCTCGCGATCATCATCTCGGGGATCTTCATCCCCTATCAGGCCGTGTTGGTGCCGCTGACACAGTTCTGGTCGCAGTGGGTCCAACTCGTCCAGCACCTCTCGTTCGTGTGGGCGCTCGGCGTCCCCGACGACTACGCCGGCATCATCGAACTGGTCATCACCCACGTGGCCTACGGGATCCCCATCTGTACGCTCCTCTTCCGGACGTACTACAAGAACCTGAGCGAGGAGATGATCGAATCGGCACGCCTCGACGGGGCGTCGCTCCGTCGGGTCTATCAGCGCATCGTCCTCCCGCTGTCGGGACCGATGTTCGCGGTCGTTCTCATCTATCAGTTCACGCAGATCTGGAACGACCTCCTCTTCACGCTGGTGCTGGTCTCGACGGAATCGAGTCCGGCCGCGCCGGTCGTGTTGATCCTCGCCGGCCTCGGAACGTCGATGGAGGGCCAAGACTTCGCGCTCCGGATGGCCGGAGCGTTCTTCGCGGCGCTCCCGACGCTGGCGGTCTACATCTTCTTCGGCGACGAGTTCGCCGAGGGGGTGGCGGCGTGAGCCGTCCCCTGCGACCCGGCCGCGGCGCGATTCCCCCCGCGAAAGAGATAGTTGCGTGGCACCTGAACGACTACCCCATCACAACTCACAGATATGGCAACGCTTGAACTCGATTCGGTAACGAAGGTCTTCCAGGACGGCAACGACGAAATCCGCGCCGTCGACGGCGTCTCGGCGTCGATCGACGACGGGGAGTTCATCGTCGTCGTCGGCCCCTCGGGCTGCGGGAAGTCGACGATGCTACGGATGATCGCGGGACTCGAGACGATCACCTCGGGGACTATCTCGCTGGCCGACCGCGTCATCAACGACGTGAAATCACAGGACAGAGACATCGCGATGGTGTTCCAGTCCTACGCGCTGTACCCGCATATGAGCGTCCGCGAGAATATGTCGTTCGGGCTGGAGGAGTCGACCGACCTCCCGGACGACCAGATCCAAGAGATGGTCTCAGAGACGGGAGAGTTGCTCGGGATCTCGAACCTGCTCGACCGGAAACCGACTGAACTCTCCGGCGGCCAGCAACAGCGCGTCGCGCTCGGCCGCGCCATCGTGCGCGACCCCGAGGTGTTCCTGATGGACGAGCCGCTGTCGAACCTCGACGCGAAGCTCCGCGCACAGATGCGGACCGAACTCCAGCGGCTCCAGGACGATCTGGGCGTGACGACGGTCTACGTGACGCACGACCAGACGGAGGCGATGACGATGGGCGACCGTATCGTCATCCTCAACGACGGCAAGTTGCAACAGATCAGCACGCCGCTGGAGTGCTATCACGAACCGGCGAATCAGTTCGTCGCCGATTTCCTCGGCGAACCGTCGATGAACTTCTTCGACGTGACGCTGGAGAACGGCGTCCTGCGCGGTGAGGCCTTCGAGTACCCCATCGACGCCGAGACGGAGGCGGACCTCGGCGGCACGACCGATCTCGTCTTCGGGATCCGTCCCGAAGACATCGAACTCACCGAGCGCGCGAACGATGCGCACGACTTCGAGACGGTCGTCGACGTCGTCGAACCGATGGGCGACGAGAACACGGTCTACCTCCAGTTCGCCGCTGCCGCGGGCGAGGACGACGACACGCTCGTCGCGACGACAGACGGCTTCACTCGCGTCACCGAGGACGATACGGTCGTCGCCCGAATCCCCGAAGAGGCGATCCACCTCTTCGATCGAGCGACGGGCGAGGCCCTCCACAACCGCTCGCTGGAGGACGACATCGAAGCGGTCGAACTCGACTGACTCGCCGCGCGCTTTTTATTACCGCTCCCAGTAGCGCCCCCGCTCGACGCCCTCAGCGACGAGTGCGGCGGCGGCGACGTGTGCGTACGCGAACCAGACGAGCGCCGCGAGCGCCGCGAGGCTCCGCGTCGCCGTCGTCGCCAGGACGCTCCAGGAGAGCACGACGAGGACCGTCGCTCCGACCCACGAAAGGAAGTACGCGCTGGAGGCCGTCCCGCGGAGCGCCTCGCGCTGCAGGCCGGCACGGAGTCCGTCTTCGACGCCCCTGACGGCCGCTGCCGGGAGCAGGTACGCGCAAACGACGGTGATGAGCAGCGCCACCGTCGCCAGCGTCGCCGTCGTTATGCCCCCGATGACTGCCGGGATGGCACCGCTGCCGGTGACGTACCCGACGGCGACGATCGTCAGCGCGGGCACGAACAGGTAGCCGACGGCGACGCCGAACAGCCGGGCCGCGCGTCGAACCGTCTCGCCTGTCGGCAGGTGGGGGAACCCCTCGCCGGAGAGCACGCCGCTGATGAACCCGAGAAACCCGAAGACCGGTATGATGACGAGTGCGAGCGGCGCCAACGCGGCCCAGTCGGGCCACAATCGCGCGGCGGCCCGGAGCAGTGCCGCGGCCAGCAGGAGAGCCAGCAGGCACTTGGCGGTGCCGTCCAGCCGCGACCGGTCCGCAACCGGGTAGCGGAGTGCCTCGAGAAACACCTCAGTTCACCCGGCGTCGGCCGGAAACAAGGGTATTCGGGCGGCTGTCGGTCGTTCGGGACACGTCTCAGTTACCCAGGTCGGTCCGCAAAACGGTGTCGGTCCCGCTCGCCGTTCCCGGCGTCGCCCGGGGACTCGGTCACCAGCGCTGGTGGACGTGCTCGCGGATGTACTCGTCGTAGACGCTGCGAACGGCCGCGTGGCGCTCCGCCGACAGCCGAGGCAGGTCCGCGGCGGCGACGTTGTCACGGATGTGTGCCGGGCTCGAGGAGCCGGGAATGACAGTGGTCACGGCGTCGTGATCGAGGATCCAGCGGAGCGCGAACTGCGCCATCGACTGCCCCTCGGGGACGACGGGCTCGATCGCGTCGACGGCCTCCAGCCCCCGCTCGAACGGGACGCCGGCGAACGTCTCGCCGACGTCGAAGGCGTCGCCCTCGCGGTTGAAGTTCCGGTGGTCGTTGTCCGGGAACTCCGTCTCCGGCGAGAGCGCGCCGGTCAGGAGCCCGGAGGCCAGCGGCACGCGGACGATGACGCCGACGTTCCTGTTCGCGGCCTCTCGGAGGAACAACTCTCGCGGGCGCTGGCGGAAGGGGTTGAAGATGATCTGTACCGTCTCGACGCCGGGGTACTCGATGGCCTTCAGCCCCTGTTCGACGCGCTCGACACTGACGCCGTAGTCGTCGATCCGCCCCTCCTCACGGAGCGTTTCGAGCGCCTCGAAGGTCGACGGCTGATAGTAGACGTCCGTCGGTGGACAGTGCAGTTGGACGAGGTCGAGCGATTCGACGCCGAGTCGCTCGCGGGAGTCGTCGACGAACTCCCGAAGGTGGGCCTCGTCGTACCCGTCGGCGGTGTGCGGGTCGAGCATCCGTCCGGCTTTCGTCGCGACGAACGGGTCCTCGTCGCGCTCCGCCAGCACGTCTCGGATGAGGCGTTCGCTGCGGCCGCTGCCGTACACGTCGGCCGTGTCGAGGAAGTTGACGCCGGCGTCGAGCGCGGCGTTGATCGCCTCGCGTGCCTCCGCCTCCGCGACGTCGCCCCAGTCGCCGCCCAGTTCCCACGTGCCCAGTCCGATTTCGGTGACCTCAGCGCCCGTCCCGCCGAGTGGTCGCGTCTCCATAGTCAGATATCGCGATCGCAGTTGCCTAACACTTCGGAAAGCGTCACCGCCGATCGACCCACCCGCGCCACTCGATGCTCACTCGACGTCGACTGGTTCACCGCGGCTCGCGCTCTCGTACAGCGCGTCGATGACGCGCATATTCGCGATCGCCTCCGCACCGCCGGTCCGTGGTTCCGCCCCCGACTCGACAGCGTCGATGAACGCCTCGACCTCGGCACGGTACTGATCGAGCGGCTCGAACCGCTCGTGACCGTGTCGGCCGTCGATCTCGTACTCCAGCGCCGCCGGTTCGTCGGTAGAGACGTTGAACGCCGGGTCAAGCTCCAGCCAGCCGTTCTCGCCCTCGACGCGGCATCGCTGGACCTCGGGTGCGTCGAACGCGCCGTCGACGTGCGCCATCCGTCCGTCCTCGTACTCCAGGATCCCCATCAGCGTGGTGTCGACGCCGGCGTCGCGGGTGTCGTTCTGGTACGCGTAGACGCGGTCCGGCTCACCCAGGAACAACCGCGCGGCCGAGACGGCGTAACACCCGACGTCCATCAGCGCCCCGCCGGCGAGGTCGGGATCGAGGCGGACGTCGTCGGGGGTGCCTTCGAGCCGGAATTTGAACGAGGCGTTCAGCGAGTGCACGTTGTCCAGTTCTTCGCGCACCAGTTCGACGGCGCGCTCGGTCCGCGGGTGGTACCGGTACATAAACGCCTCCATCAGGGTCACGCCCGCGTCCCGGCAGTACTGAACTACCGATTCTGCCTCCTGCGCGTCGGCCGCGAGCGGTTTCTCACAGAGGACGTCGAGGCCCTCGTCGGCCGCGCGCTTCGTCCACTCGGCGTGGAGTCCGTTGGGCAGCGGGTTGTAGACCGCGTCGATCTCCGGGTCAGACAGCAGTTCCTCGTAGGAGCCGTACGTCCGCGGGATGCCGAACTCCTCGGCCACCTGGACGGCCCGGGACTCGTCCCTGGAGGCGATGGCAGCCGCGGAGTGCTCGGTCTCCCGGAGGGCCGGGAGGAGTGCCGTTCGCGCGATGTCTGCGGTTCCGATGATGCCGAAGCGCATACGTCCCAGTTTCGAGTCACCGAAATAAAGCCCGTGTGAACCGTCGACGTCGACGGGCGCCCCAGACCGACAGTCACGGTTGCCGACAGGTCCAATCGGTTCGTCCGCACACGCCGGCCCGGTTTTCTTCCGATGAGTGTCGCGTGAATTTATATACGATGCCGAAAGATCCGCCGTATGCATTGTAGGCATACTGCCGCGGTGAGGGAATGACTCCGGCAGACAGCTCGGTCGCCTCCGGCACCGAGAGACCGACGGTCCCGGCCCCCGAGCCGCCGGGCAGTCGCGCCGCGTGGTACGCGCGCGACGTCCGATCGCAGTACGAGGTCGCCCCCGGCGTCGTCACGACCATCCGTGACGCCCCCGACGGCGTCGGTTTCACGTACCACCTCCGGGAACCGTCACTGCGCGCGGAGTCCGAACGCGCGCTCGAGGAGATCCGCGAGTACTTCTCCGGCGTGGAGGGTCGCCGGCCGCTCACTCGACAGGGAACCGCCGAGCGCGCGGCCGCGGGGCTTCCGCCGAAGTACCGCCGGGTGCTGGACCGACTGCTCGACGTGTCGCCGGCCGCGCGCCGTCGAATCGACTACCACGCAATCTGCGAACTCCGGTTGCTCGGGGCACTCACGCCCATCGCGCTCGACGACCGCGTCGACGTCGTCGACCTCGACGGCGAGACCGACGGGGCGCTCGTCGTCCACACCGAGGACTACGCGCCCGCCGCGACCGACTTCCGCGCGGACGCGCCCTTCGCCAGCCGCGTCGCCGGCCAGCGGCTCCGCCGCTACACCGTCTCCTTCGCCGGCTTCGACGTCGAGGTCGT
Organism: Halobellus clavatus; assembly: GCF_900107195.1. Lineage (GTDB taxonomy): Archaea > Halobacteriota > Halobacteria > Halobacteriales > Haloferacaceae > Haloquadratum > Haloquadratum clavatum. The sequence goes on along the minus strand of NZ_FNPB01000001.1, from coordinate 257,522 downwards.
GGTCCACCGCGACCGGCTCCTCGGCGACGATCGCTTCGAGGCGAAGTACGCCGTCCTCGAACCCGATTTACTTCCGGGCGACGAGGCACTGATCGCCGAGTGCAAAGAGCGAATCTGGGAGGCCAACGTCGAGGAAATCGTCGAGGAGCGCACGGCGTTCATCCGCGAGCGCGCCCGGCAGTTCCTCTCGCGGCGGCTCACCGCTCGCAACACCCGCGCGTGGCTCGCAGCGACGCGTTACCGCGCCCGGAGCGCCCTCGCCGCGTATGGGTTCGGGGTCCCGCCCGTCGACCGCCGGTACGCTCAGGACCGCCTCGACGACCTGGTCTACTACGTCCTACGCGACTACGTCGGCGAGGGCGTCCTCACCATCCCGATCCGCGATCCGCACCTCGAGGACGTCGAGGCCAACCGCGTCGGCGAGCGGGTGAAGGTCGTCCCGCGCGCGGACGTCGTCCGCGCCGGCGAGCGCGTGCCCACCAACCTCTCGTTCGAGGACGAGAACACGTTCGTCAACGTAGTCACCCAGTTGGCCGCCGCCGACGGGGTCGAACTCAGCGCGAGTCAGCCATCGGCGAAGGTGAACCTCCGCCCCGCCGGCGTCGCGCCCGACGCGACGGGGCACGGCGAGACGATCCGCTGTGCCGTCGCGCTCCCGGTCATCTCCGAGGACGGCCCCCACGTCTCGATCCGGAAGCAGGCGGCGTCGCCGCTAACGCCGATCGAACTCGTCGGCTTCGGCTCGATTCCGACCGAACTGGTGACGCTCCTGTGGCTCTGCTATGAGCACCACCGGGTCGTGCTCTTCTCGGGGCCGACGGGCGCGGGCAAGACTACTCTGATGAACGCCCATATGCCCTTTATCCCGTACGATCACCGTCCGATCAGCATCGACGAAGGCTCCCGCGAGGTGTATCTCCCGCACGAGACCGGCGTCTCGCTGACCACGCGCGACCACGAGAACGCGTACAAACGCGTCTCGATGGCCGACCTGATGACCGAAGCCAACTACCTCAACCCCGACGTCGAGGTCATCGCCGAAGTCAACACCCCGGAATCGTTCGAGACGTTCGCTGAAGTGTTGAACACGGGGCACGGCGTCGTCGGTACGACTCACGCCGAAGACATCGAGACGCTCGTCAACCGGGTGATCGAACAGGGGCTCCCGGGCTATCTCCTCCGCGAACTCGACGTCGTCGTCTTCCCCCGGCGGGTCGACGGCGAGCGCTACGTCGGCTCGGTGGTCGAACTGCTCTCCGCCGACGCGGCCGAATCGCTGCCGGCGTCAGCGCGGACGGGGGTCGTCGAGAAGGACGGGATCACGCTGCACTACAACACGCTGCTGTGGCGCGAGACCGACGGCTCGTTCGGGATGGCCTACGACCACCCCACGCTCGGCGGCGACGATGCCGCGACCGACGGGGAGACCCACCGTCGCGCCCTCAGGCTCTTTCACCGACTCGCCGCCGCGACCGACCGCGACGTCGCGGACGTCGAACGCGAGTTCCGGCGCAAACAGGGGTACGTCGAGTACCTCCGGCGAGAGCGCGTGACCGACGTCGACGACCTGTTCGGCTTCCTCTCGGACCTGCGGACCGACGAGGCCGCGACCGTCGAGCGCGTCCGGCGACAGCGGGCGCACGAATCAGACGGCGTGAGCGGATCCAGGACTGACGGCGACGCCGACCCCGCTCGTACGGTGGACGCCGCCGCCGACCGCCGCGGGGACGGGCCGTGATCGGACGGGTCGCAGACGCCCGGTCAGACGGGACCGGTGCGGACGACGACACCGGCCTGCAGACCGCGGCGACCACGAGCGACGACGACCGTCCGCGCGGTGCGGGCGTCGCCCGCGACGCGTCTCTCGGCGCGTTCGACCGCGCGGCGTACGCGCTCTTCGCTGGCCGGGCCGACACGCGACGCCACGAGCGCGACCGACGCGCGTATCGCGGGACCAACCTGACCGTGGCGTTCGACGTGTACCTCGCACGCGTCTACGCCCTCTCGTGGCTCCTCGGGATTGGACTCGCTGGAGCCGCCGCCGCGACCGTGCTCGCGCTCTCGCCGGCCGCGATCGAATCGACCGGCACCGCACTACTGACCCGTCTGAGCCGCATCGGCAACGGCGGACTGGCGACCGCGCTCCCCGGGGCGATTCAGGCCACGAGCCGGACGCCGCTGGTGCTTGCGGGCGCCGCCGGACTCCTCACCGCCGGGGGCGTCCATCTCGCCGTCGTCTACACCGGCGGCCGGTACCTCCGGTGGCTCGCGGCCGCCCGCCGCGCCGACATCACGCGGACGCTCCCCAGCGCGGTTCGATATCTGAACGTTCTCGCCTCGGGCAGCGACGGCCGGCGGGCGATGCTCGGACGGGTCGCCGCCACCGACGCGTACGGCGAAACGGCCGTCGCGCTTCGGCAGGCGCTCAACACCGCGGCGATGACGGGCAACGTCGACGAGGGGCTCCGGCGAATCGCCCGGGACACCCCGGCTCAGGACACGCTCGCGCCGTTTCTCCTGAAGTTCCGCGAGCACGCCGATCAAGGCCCCGACGCACTCGCAGAGTACCTGGCGATGGAGAGTCGGATGCTCCGCCACCAGCAGGATCGGGACCGCAGTCAAGCGCAGGGGTTTCTGGAACTCCTCGCGGAACTGTTCGTCGTCCTCCTCGTTCTCCCGGCGCTCCTCGTGATCGTACTCACCGTGATGAGCATCGTCTCGCCAGCCCTCGCGGCGACCGTCGAGACGCCGCTCGGAGCGGTCTCGCTTCGGGCCCTGGCGGTCTACGGGAGCGCCGCGTTCGTGTTACTCGTCGGCGCCGGAACCGCCGTGCTCGTCACGCGGCTCAGGCCACCTGACCAGAGCGTCGACTATCCACAGCCAGCGGGGGCGATCGAGGCGCTTCGCTCGGCGACGAGGAATCCAGCGAGTGCGACTGTCGCCTTCGCACCGATCGGGATCGCGGCGTGCGTCGCCTCGCTGTTGCTCGGCGTCGGCGTCATCGTCTCGCTACTGGTCGGATACGTCGGCTTCGCCATCCCGGTCGGACTCGTCGCTGTCCGGCGATCGCGGCTCGACGACGGCAAGGACCACGAACTCAAGGACTTCGTGCACGCCGTCTCGGGGCACGTGTCGCTCGGCCGCCCGTTCTCGGAGGCGGTCGAACACGTCGCCCGCGACGTCGACCTCGGGCCGCTGAACGGCGACGTCGCCGATCTCGCGATGAACCTCCGACTCACGACGCCGCTCGACGCTGCCGAGACGGACCTGCGGACAGCCGCGCTCGACCGGTTCGTCGACCGGGTCGGCACGCCGATGGCCGAGCAGACGGTCGGCCTGGTGATCGGCGCACTCGACGCCGGCAGCGACACGGGCGTCGTCTTCGAGACCCTACAGGGCGAAGTCGGCCGGCTCTATCACGAGAAGCGTGCCCTCCGCGCCGCGATGCTCGTGTACGTGGCCGTCGGCTGGACGACCGCGCTCCTGATCGTGGGGATCAGCGTCGCCACGGGCGTCACCGTCTTCACGGGCTTCGATCGGTTGTCGACGATGTCAGCGCTCTCCGGGCTCGCGGTCGACCCCGCCGCGGTCGACCTCGCTCGCGATCAGTTCCGCCTCTACGTGACCACGCAAGCGACGATGATCGCCGCCGGCTGGTTCGCGGGCGTCGCCAGCCGGGGGCGCTACGAAGCGCTGCTCCACTCGGGCTGTCTGGTCGCGCTCTGTCACGTCGTCTTCACCGGGATGGGGTTGGTGTGACGGGCGCGTCGAGCCCGGGGGCTGCTTCCGGTGAGCGCGCACAGACCGCCGTCGTCGGCGTCGCGATCCTGCTCGGGCTCACCGTCCTCGCGGTCGGCGGGCTGACCGCCACGACCGGATCCGTCGTCGAGGACGGCGCAGCCACCGCGGCGGCGACCCGCGTGGCCACCGATTTCGAGACCGCACTCGGACCGAACCCGGGACCGCGAGCCACGACCATCGACCTGGCGTCGGGGTCCGTCCGCGTCGTCAACCGATCGGTGTGGGTGCTCGACGCCGACGGCGTCGTCTGGGCCGGGCACGCGGGCGCGATCGTCTACGACGACGACGGCCACCGCGTCACGGGGTTCGCCGGTGCCGTCGTCCGAACCGACGACCGCGGGGACCGCGTCGTCGCGCCGAGCCGGATCGCCCCGGCGAACGGGACGCTCTATCTCGGCGTTCCGGTGCTGAACGCCAGCGGCGCTGACGGCGTTGCGACCGGCGGACACCGGCTCAGTGTGACGCTTCACACCGTCGCACGAACCGAACGAATTGATCTCCCGCGATCGACGTACCGCGTCGCGGTCGAGACCGAAACGCCGGCGGCGTGGGAACGCCACCTGCGCGAGCGCGGCGCGACGACGACCCGACGCGACATCGACGGCGACGGCACCACCGCTGTCGTCGCGTCGTTCCCCGGTCGGCGGACGGCACATCTTGTCGTCCGCGACGTCCGTCTCGCTGTCGAGGTGGGACGGTGACCCTGCTCACCCGCGTCTGTCGGGCTCTCACCGGCGACTCCGGCACCGATCGAGGGCTCTCCCCGGTCGTGGGCAAGACGCTCGAACTCGGGATCGGCGTCCTGTTCGTCGCCCTTCTGACAGCGACGTTCTTCGGCGGCCTCGTCCCGGACTACCGCGCCACTGTCGGCGCGGAACTCGGCGACCGAGCGCTCGTCGCCGCCGGGGACCGACTGGAGACGGCCGCCCCGAGCGAGCGATTCGATCGCATCGATCGTCGCGTGACCGTCCCCCTCCCGGAGACGATTCGGGGCGACGCGTACCGAATCGTCGCCGCAGACGACGCGGGCGATCCGACCCTCCGACTCGTCCACCCGCATCCGTCGATCGGGGGTCGGCTCCGCCTCGCGATCCCGCGGCGGGCGTCGATCAGCGGCTCGTGGACGAGTTCGTCGCCGTCGTGGGCGACGGTCTCCGTGACCGAGGAGTCGTTCGCCGTTCGGCTCGTCGATGGCGGCGGCCTCGGCACCGACGCTTCCACGGCGACACCGGTACCGACGCCAAGTCCGGGAGGCTCACCGTGAGCGCCTCGCAACTGCGCGCTCCAACGGACCGCGCACAGGCGAACCTGATCGGTTTCGCCGTGGCGGTGATCGTCGTCACCACGGTCGCCGTCGTCGGGGTCGCACTCGCGAACGACGCCGTCGCCGACGCCGACCGGCGGCCGCTCGCGACGCACGCGGCCGAACGCCTGGCGGACCACCTCGTCGCCGCGGACGCCGCCCACACCCGTGGCCCCAACGTCCTCCGATCGAGAGCCACGGCAAACCTCACACCCGCCGCGCTCGACGCGGCGGTCCCGCCGCTCCGGAACCGCTCGTTCCGCGTCTCGCTCGGCACCGAGACGGTCGTCGTACGGGGCCACCCCTCCGCAGCCGTCGCCGGTGGCTCCGCCGATCGACGGGGCGCTCGGGTCACCCGACGCGTCCGGATCGAACGGGCCGTCGAACGGTCGACACGGATCGATCTCGCCGACCGACGCGCGGTCACACTCCGAGACCACGCCGGTCCCGTGGTGGTAGTGGTCGACCCCGCTCCGGGGCAGTCGATCGCGACGCTTCGGGCGGGCGACCGCATCGTCCTCCACGATCCCGACGGCCTGGCGGGCCGGTACGTCGTGTCGGTCCCGCAGACGCGCCCGCTCGACCTCGTGTTCGTCACCCGCGGACGGCCCGTCGTCGTCGGGGCGACTGCGACTGTCACCTGGACGGAACCGACCGCGCGGACCGCGTCGCTGGTGGTGGTCGTCGGTGGCTGAGCGGACCGATCGCGGCCAGCTCGCGACGTCGCTCGTCGAGGCGACGGTGGGCGCACTCCTGCTCCTCTCGGTCGTGGCCGGGTTCCTGTGGGTGCCCGTCGGAGACGCTCCCGACGCGAGGCTCGACCGGCACGCGGCGGACGCGCTCGCCGTGCTCGACGCGGAACCGCCGGCGGGGACCGGTCGCAGCCGGCTGTCCGCAGCGTGTCGGTCTCCCGCCGCGTTCGCGACGGAGCGGACCGAACTCGCCGCCCGCCTCGATGCGGTGCTGCCGGCTGCGGCGTTCGGACGGCTCGAGACGCCGTACGGGGCCGTCGGTCCAGCCCCACCGGCCGCCGTGTCCGCCGGGACGGCGACGCGTTCGACCGGGCGGTGCGTCCTCTCGCTCCGGGTGTGGGTCCCGTGATTCGACGCCCCGACGACCGCGGGCAGATCGTCCTCGTCGCCGCCGCGGTCGTCGCTGTCGCGCTCCTCGCGATGACGGTCGCGTTCGCCCAACTCGGCTACGACGGCGATCGCGCGAGTGCGAGCGACGTCGACGTCGCCTCGCTCTCGACGATCGACCGCAGCCTGACCGCCGCGGTCCGCGCCGCCGCGCAGGACGCGACTGCGGGAACCGACACCATCGCGTGGCGGGACCGACGTGCGGTCGTGACCCGGATCCGTGCGTCTCTGTCCGCCGATGTCGAACGAATCGAACGCGTCCACGCCGAGCGCGGGCGGTCGCTGTCGGTCGCATTCGACGGTGCCGGAGCGATCCGGTTTGCGCGGGCCGACTGTCCCGCTGGCCCCGGTCGCACGTTCGGGCCGTGCCGCGCGATCGACGGTCTCGTCGTCCAGGAGCGGGCCGGTCGGACGACACCAATCGCCGCAGTCGTCCGCGTTCGCATCGTCTCGCCGACCGAGTCCTCGACGGCTGTGTTCGTCGTGCGCGTCGTCTCCTGATCTGCACGCGCTCCGATCGTGACCGGCAGAGATAGAGTCAAATTTCCAATAAGAATGTCGGTACACTGGAACTTCCCCCCGGGAAGTACCTCGATTCGGGACCTCTCGAACGACTGGTGGTTTGATGTAGCAGGGTCTCCTGGGGCTTATGTGACCCTCACCTCGTATGCCGTGGGAACTCACTACCCTCTCTGCGCTGGGATTTGTCGCTGCCGGCGTCCACGCGGTACTCGTCGTCGTCGGCTGGCGGTACCGTGACTCGCGGTGCGGTATCGAAATCGCCGCACTGCACTTCGTGGTGGGGCTGTCGGCCCTCTCGTACTCGGTGCTCTTAGGGTTCGATTCGGTCGCGGCCCAGCGGCAGTGGTGGCAACTCACGTTCGCGCTGTCCAGCGCGGTGCCGATGCTGTGGCTGCTTCTCGTGGTCCAGTACGTGAGCCGCTCGCAGTGGCTGACGCGGACCCGCGCGGCGCTCCTGGCGCTGGAACCCGTCGTGGTCATCCTCGCGACGTTGACGAACGGCTTCACCCACCTCGTCTGGCGCGTTCCGGCCGAATCGGTCGCGGCTAACGGGGCGCTCCCTGTGTCGTTCGGCCCGCTCTACTACGCGCACATCGTGGTCGCCTACACTGCCGTCGTCGTCGGGATGGGACTCATCATCCTCGTCGGTATCCGGATGTCGCTGCTCTACTGGAAGCAGGTCGCGGTGCTGGCGATCGCCCCGCTCCCGCCGTTCGTCTCGCATATGGCATTCCTCCTCGGCGTGAGTCCCGTTCCGGGCGTCAACCTGACCGTGTTCGCGTTCACGATCACCGGGGCGCTCCTGGTGGCCGGGCTCTATCACTACGACCTGCTCGAACGGATGCCGGTCGCTCGCCGCCGTGCCTTCGAGGCGATGGGCGACGGACTGATCGTGTTGGATTCCGACCGCGTCGTCGTCGACGCCGACGAGACGGCCAGCCGAGTTCTCGATCCGCCACCCGAGGCGGGGACCCCCGTCAGCGAACTCTTCCCGGAACAGGGATTCGAACAGTTACACGAGACCACTGTCACCGATGCCAACAACCTCGCGTACGACGTCCGTGTCTCGGATCTGACCGACACCCGCGGCGACGAGGTCGGATACGCGCTGGCGCTCCGCGACGTCACGGGCCGGCACCGCTACGAACAGCGGCTCGAAGTCGCCAACCGGATCCTCCGGCACAACCTCCGGAACGATATGAACGTGGTCCGGGGGTACGCCGACGTCGTAGCGGGTGGCTCTGCCGACGACGTCGAGCAGGCCGCAGCGTCGATCCTCGATCGGACCGACGACCTCCTCACGGTCAGCGACAAGGCCCGGAAAGTATCACAGCTCAACGACACCCACACGCAGAGTCCCGCCACGCACGACGTGAGTGAGATCGTCGCGAGCACCGTCCGCAGCGCCCGCCGTGCGTACCCGGCTGTCGGCTTCACGTGTCGGGGCCAGGAGCACGCGAGAGCCGAACTCACGGACGCGACGGCGATCACAACGGCGATCGAGGAACTGACCGACCTGCTCGTCGCGGAAGCCGAGGTGGCCCGTGAAGATCTCGCGTTGTCGATCAGCGTCACCAGTGACAGTCCGACGGGGACGGTCACCGTTCGGATCGAATCCAACGGCCCGGACATCCCCGCCGTCGACCGGGAGGCGCTCGACGCCGGATCGGAGACGCCGCTCCAGCACGCTGAGGGGCTCGGGCTCTGGCTCGCGTACTGGTGCGTGATCGAGAACGGCGGCTCGCTCCGCTTCGACGACGAGGAGGTGTCCAGCGACGACGATATCTCACCGGCGAGTGGCGCGGGCGACGATGGTCGATCGCTCGACACCCCGCGGTCGTTGCGTACCGTGGCCGTCATCCAGCTCCCGGGATCGGCGACGGAGTGACCCCGGCCTCGGCCCTGCGGCGAACAGTTTTAGCACGGTGCGCCCGATGTGACAGCAACCAGTGGACAGAACGACCGCCCGTCGGGTCGCCGTCGCCCTCCTGGCCGTCGTCGCACTCGCAGCGGCGGCTGCGACGATCGAGACGACCGTAACGGGCGGGGCCGGTGGGGGCTTCGGGTTCGGCTCGAGCGGTAGCGTCGGTGACAGCCCCGAACCCGTGATCGGCGTCCCGGTGAGCCAGAGCGCCTTCCGCGCCGTCGTGATCTGCGTCCCGTTTCTCGCCCGGCCGCCCGTCGTCGCCGGACTCGTGGCCGTCGCCCTCGTCGGCCACTATCTCGTCTACCGCGAGACGGAGTCGCTCGGTGCCGTCGCCGCCACTGCTGTGGGTGTCGGCCTCCCGTTGGCGCTGTTGTGGGGGCTGCTCGTGGCCTGCCAGCTCGAGTCCGGGCCGATCTTCCGGTTCGGCTTCTTCGGTTCCGACGGTGGGGCTCTGTTCCCATCCGGTGGCGGTGCCTTCGGTCTCGGGGGGAGCGACGGTGGCACGGTCGCCACGCCGACGGCGGTCTTCGGCCTCGCTCTGTTCGTCGCGCTCGTCGCTGCCGTCGTCCTCTTAGTGGCGTCGACCGGGGACGCCATCACGCAGGACGACGAGACCGAGGAGTCAGAGTCGACACCGCCGGCGGACGTTCGCGAAGTGGGGCGGGCCGCGGGGGCGGCAGCCGACCGCCTCGAGGGCGACGCCGACGTCGGCAACGAGGTGTACCGCGCGTGGGTGGAGATGACCGCCCACCTCGACGTCGAGCGGCCGGCTTCGAGCACGCCCGGCGAGTTCGCCGCCGCGGCGGTCGACGCCGGAATGGATCCCGACGACGTCGACGAACTCACCCACCTGTTCGAGGCGGTCCGCTACGGTGACGAGGGCGTCACCGACGCCCGCGCCGAACGGGCCGTCGCGGCGCTCAGGCGCATCGAATCGGCGTACGCCGGTGAGGAGTCGTGAACGAGTCGGACGTGCTGACCGCCCTCGGCGGACTGGGCGTGCTTCTCGGCATCGCCGGCTTCGCGGGGGTCCTCATCCCGGGGCTGAACGCCTCGTTCGTCTTCGTCGCGCTGGTCGGCGTCCTCGCCGGCGTGCAGGGCGCGAGGTACCTCATCCGCCGCTCGGGCCTCGATTACGCCGCGACCGACCCCGGCGATCCGGAGCGGCGGTATCAGGTCCCGGTTCCGGGCGACGAGATCCGCGGCCACGACGGCTACCGAAGTGGACGGGGACGCGCCGGGAGACGACGGTCGGGGTCGGGTCGGCGGCGTCGAGGACGCGTCCCGCGGACCCTCCGGCGACGGATCGAAGCGGCGACGGTCGAGACGATTCGGCTCCGCGAGCACTGCTCCGCCGCGGAAGCCGAGCGCCGCATCGAGGCGGGGACCTGGACGGACGACCCGATCGCGGCGCGGTATCTCGGGGCCGACGTCCCGCTGTCGCTTTCGACTCGGGTCCGGCGGCTCCTCGCCCGCAGTCCGCGACAAGCACAGGCCGCCAGAGCGCTCGACGCGCTGGAGGCACTCCGGAACGAATCGGCCGAACGTGCGGCGATAGGATCGGGTGGCACGGCTGACAGAGCCGACGGCGACGCCGATGCCGAAGCCGACGGGGCCAACTCGGTCGCGGAGGGACGGACCTGATGCGCCGCATCGACACCAACCGCTGGGTCGGCATCGACGGTGCGGCGCTGGTGGCCGGCGCGGCCGGCGTGCTCTTTCAGCGCCCCGCGCTCCTGCTCGTGGCCGCCCTCGGTGTCGTGTACACGGCCTACGCGTGGTTCGGCGACGCGCCGGAGCCCCAGCTCGCGGTCGAGCGACGGGTCGGCAACGCGGACCCCGATCCCGAGGCCGAGGTCGACGTGACAGTCGAGGTCCGAAACGTCGGTTCACGAACGCTGACCGACCTCCGACTCGTCGACGGCGTGCCGCCGGCCCTCGCCGTGACTGACGGCTCGCCGCGCCACGGCACCGCACTCCGTCCCGGGGCCGGGACGACGTTCTCCTACACCGTCGAGGCCGTGCGCGGCGCGCACGAGTGGGAACCGCTCACCGCGATCACGCGGTCTCCCAGCGGGAGCCGAGAGCAGTCGGTCGACGTCGAGGCGGCGGAACCGACCTCGCTGTCGTGCACCCCGACGCTGGAGGCGATCGAGACGCTGCCGCTTCGCGGACTGACGACGCCGTACGCGGGCCGCGTCTCGACCGACGTCACCGGCTCGGGGCTGGAGTTCTCCTCCACGCGCGAGTACCGTCGCGGGGACCCGCTCTCGCGGATCGACTGGAACCGCTACGCTCGAACGGGCGAACTCTCGACAGTCGAGTTCCGCCAGGAGCGCGCCGCCGCGGTCGTCCTCCTCGTCGACGCCCGCGAGACGGCTTACGTCGCCCCGGACCGGGAACACCGAAACGCCGTCGAGCGGAGCGTCGACGCGGCCGCACAGGCGTTCGCGTCGCTACTCGACGCGGGCGACCGCGTCGGCATCGCCGCGCTGTCGCCGCGGGAGTGCTGGCTCGCGCCGGGGGCCGGGCGGGATCACCGGAACCGGGGGCGTGAGTTGCTCGCCTCGCACCCGGCGCTCGCGCCGACGCCGCCGGAGCAGTCCTACCTGTCGTCGTCGGCGATCAGGCGACTCCGCCGGCGTCTCCCCGCGGACGCACAGGTGCTGTTCTTCTCGCCGCTGATCGACGAGCGGGCCGTCGAGGTCGCCCGCGGACTCGACGCGCGCGGGCATCCGGTCACCGTCGTCTCGCCGGACGCGACGGCGACCGACACGGTGGGTCGCCGCCTGGCGCGACTCGAACGTCGGAACCGTCTGACCCGCTTGCGGCGCGCGGGGCTCCGCGTCGTCGACTGGGGCGCCGAACCGCTCGGCGCACGCGTCGCCCGCGCCGAACGGCGGTGGTCGGGATGACCCGACAGCGGGTGACAGCGCGGCCGCCGACGTTCGCGGCGTCGCTGGCGCTGCTCGCCGGCTTTGCCTCGGTGCTCGCGCTCGCAGTCGGGTCGTTCGGCGCGCTCGCAGCGGGGACGGCAGGGGCCGTCCTGCTGGCAGGGGGACTGTACGCCGCCTCTCGACGCGTCGTGGCGTTCGCGGGCGGTGCCTTCCTCCTCGGGATTCTCGTGGCCGGCGCTCGCGGTGCGGCGGCGGAGCCACTCCTGCTCGCCGCGCTCGGGGCCGTCCTCGCGTGGGACCTCGGAGCGTTCGCGGTCGGCGTCGGCGAGCAACTCGGGCGCGAGGCCGACACTGCGCGACTGACCATCGTCCACGCCGCGTCCGGCCTCCTCGTCGGGGTCGTCGGCGCGGGCGTGCTCTACGGCGTCTTCCTCGGTACCCAGGGCGGTCAGCCCGCGTCCGCCGTCGCGTCGCTCCTCGTCGGCGTCGTCATTCTCGTCGCCGTGCTCCGTCGCTGATCCGCGGGGCGCACACGTCGCGGCCGCGACTCCGCCCGGGCCTCACGCCGGGCCGTCGGCCTCGACAGTCGGCACGTCGACGCGGTCGAGTACGTCGGCGACGACGTCGGCGGCCGCGACGTCGTCGACCCGCGCGTCGGGCGTCAGGACGACGCGGTGTGCGAGCACCGGATCGGCGACGCGCTTCACGTCGTCGGGCGTGACGAACGAGCGCCCCTCGAGGATCGCCTGCGCGCGGACCGCCTCGAGCAGGCGCTGGGTTCCCCGCGGCGAGACGCCAACCTCGACGTGTCGATGCTCGCGGGTGGCGCGCGCCACCCTGGCGACGTACTCGAGGACGTCGTCGTCGACTCGCACGGACTCCGGTGCGCGGCGGAGTTCGCGAACGGCCTCGCGATCGAGCACTGCCCCGACACTCGGTGAGCGCGCCTCGCGATCGACGCGTCGGCGGAGCAGTTCGATCTCGCCCGCTTCGTCGGGGTAGCCGATCGCGGTCTGCACGACGAAGCGGTCGACCTGCGCCTCCGGCAGCGGGAACGTCCCCTCGCTCTCGACGGGGTTCTGGGTCGCGATCACGAAGAACGGGTCCGGGAGCTGGTGGGTCTCGCCGTCGACGGTCACCTGTCGCTCCTCCATCGCCTCTAAGAGCGCTGCCTGTGTCTTCGGCGGCGCGCGGTTGATCTCGTCGGCGAGAACGACGTTCGCGAAGATCGGTCCCTCACTGAACTCGAAGGTCCGCTCGCGCTCGTCGAACACGTTCGTCCCCGTCACGTCCGCGGGGAGCAGGTCGGGCGTGAACTGGACGCGCGAGAAGGAGAGGCCCAGCGCCCGCGCGACGCTGCGGGCGGTGAGGGTCTTGCCGGTGCCAGGGACGTCTTCGAGGAGGACGTGGCCGCGAGCGAGGACGCCGAGGAGGACGCGTTCGAGGAAGCGCTCGTCGGCGATGACAGCCGTCGACACTTCGGCGCGGACGGACTCGCAGGCGGCGGTCGCGTCGTCGAGGTCCATACCGTCGTCTGTTCCGGCGCGGGCTTATATCGTCGCATCGGACGACCGTCGAACGCCGGGACTCCGCCGAAATCGAAACCGATTAAACGCGTCACCGACCACTATCGACTGCAGCCGAGGTAGCCTAGCCTGGCCAAGGCGGTAGATTCGAAATCTACTGTCCATTCGGACACGTGAGTTCAAATCTCACCCTCGGCGCTTCTGTACGACTCACCCCCGGAGCGGCGCGCTCGTCGCGCCGCTGGACGCGGTAGTCGTGATGGTGCAGCACGGAAGATTTGAAACAGGGAGCGTCGCGAGCGGCGCGAGTACCGCGACTGAGGTTCAAATCTCACCCTCGGCGCTTCTGTACGACTCACCCCCGGAGCGGCGCGCTCGTCGCGCCGCGGGCCGTACCGATCGCAGCAGCGCGATCCCCGAGCGACGCCCTCGCTCGAAGCGTCACAAGTGCCCCGCTGTGCTCGATCGCAATCTGTAGCGTCACCCACCGCTGTCTCCCGATTTCACTTTCACTCCGCTAGGCTGACTTACATACCGATTCCCGCCGATAGTGGAGATATGCACGCAACGGCCATCGACGACCCGACGGCGGAACGCAAAAGCGAGACGCGACGGATCGACGTCACTGACGTCGAGACGGCGCAGGTCGCGGCGTACGCGGCGACCTGTGAGTCCGTTCGCTTCGAACGGCGCGGCGGCTGGACGTACCTCGTCGAAGAGCGGTAGCGCCGAGCCGCTGCACCGCTGCATTCCCGGCGGGGTCGCTCACGACTCGGCGACGGGGTCGCCGTCGAGCCCTGCCTGCTCGCCGGTGTCCGACGTCCGACCGCCCGCCGCGTCCGCGGCCTCGCTCCCGTGATGCCGCGTCCGCCGACCGATCAGATACGCGTCGGCGTCGGATCGATCGTCGGGATTGGCCGTCCGAACCCACACCGTCGACCCGCCCTGCGCGGTCAGTCCCGCGGCCCACGTTTCGGCGTCCGCACGGCTGTCGAAGCGGTGGCGACTCCCCGACCGCTGGACCAGATTCCCGGCCGCGGCGTTCGTCCGTCGCGCCGACGGCTTCACGTCGACGACGTACTCGCTCACACCGGCGGCTACGGGACGCGGTTACTTCATCGTGCGGTCCCGCCCCGTATCGAACAGCGGGCACGCCGGCGGTGTCAGTCGTCCGCCAGCGTTTCCTCGGGGCCGCTTTCGGTGCTCGGCGCGTCGGTCGACAGGAGACGGTCGAGCGCTTCGACCATCGCGTCGACGCTGCAGCGGGTGATGTCGGAGTCCGAGGTGGCGACGGTCACCGTCCGGTCGCCCTTCGACATCTCCACCTCGACGGTGACGACGGCGTCGGTGCCGCCGGTGATCGCGTCGACGTGGTAGGACTCCAGTTGGGCGTCGGCCTCGGAGCCGAGTGCGGCCCGGACGGCCTCGACGGCGGCGTCGACGGGGCCGCTGCCGGTCCCGGACGCGACGCGCTCGTCGTCGCCGACGCGCAGGCGGACCGAGGCTGTCGGCGTTCCGCCGCCCGAGGCGGCGGTGAGATCTAAGAGCTCGACGTGACGGTCTCGCTCGCGACCCTGGACGTCCTCGGCGATTGCGAGCAGGTCGGCGTCGGTGACGCGCTTGTCGCGGTCGCCGAGGCGCTTGACGCGCTCGACGATGGCCGCGAGTTCTTCTTCGTCCACGTCGACGTCGTGCTCTTCGAGCGCGGCACGGACGCCGGCGCGGCCGGCGTGCTTTCCGAGGACGAGCCGGCGCTCTCGACCCACCATCTCCGGTGGATACGGCTCGTACATCGTGTCGTCTTTCAGGGTGCCGTCGGTGTGGATGCCGCTCTCGTGGGTGAACGCGTTCTCGCCGACGACCGCCTTGTTCGGCGGCAGCGGGACGCCCGTCGCGTGAGAGACCTGCTGGGCGAGGTCGTACACCTGTTCGAGGTCCATCGTCTCGACGCCGTATCCGTGCGCCAGCGCGATCGCGACCTCCTCGAGGGCGACGTTGCCGGCGCGCTCGCCGATGCCGTTGATCGTGCCGTGCACGAGGTCCGCGCCGGCCGCGAGGCTGGCCCAGACGTTCGTCATCCCCAACCCGAGGTCGTCGTGGGTGTGGGTCGATACCGGCCCGAGGTCGGCCAGCCGGGAGACGTACTCGTAGGTCGTCTCCGGGGTAGCGTGCCCGACGGTATCGGCGTAACACGACCGGTCCGCACCGGCCTCGAGCGCCTCGCGCATCAGGCGTTCGAGGAAGTCCAGGTCGGCGCGAGAGCCGTCCTCGCCGATGACCTCGACCCAGAGGTCGTGGTCCTTGGCGTACGCGACGAGGTCACCGGTGTTCTCGACCACCTCGTCGTGGGTCGTGCCGACCTTTCGCTCGACGTGCTTGTCGCTCGCAGGAACGACGATCGTCACGCCGTCGACGCCGCAGTCGAGCGCGAGGTCGATGTCGTTCCGGACGCCGCGGGCGAAACTCGTCACGGTCGCGTCGAGGTCGAGCGCGGTCACCTGGCGGATGGTCTCGCGCTCGCCCTCACCGGTGCAGGCGCTCCCGGCCTCGATGAACTCGATTCCGGCGCGGTCGAGCGACCGCGCGATGTCGGCCTTCTCGTCCGGCGTGAGCGAGACACCCGGGGCCTGTTCGCCGTCTCGGAGCGTCGTGTCCAGCAGCTGTACAGAGTCGTCAGAATCCACGGTGGATGCGAGGGGGTTGTCGGGGTTACCCCCGAATAAATCGACCACGAGTCATGTACTCACACGGACTGTGTTCACGCAGCTACTTAAACTGACGCTTCTCGGCACGGTGTCTCACTCGCCCCGCTCAATCGACGACGTGGACGGTGTCTCCGGGTTCGACGCCGTCTGCGGCGCCCGCCGGGAGTTCGACCACCGTATCGGCCGTCGCGGCCCCGATGCCGCGCCACGCCCGCAGCCGTTTTTTCGCGACCACTTCGCTGCCGACGAGCCACAGCGCGTCGAGGTCGAACGGGACGAAGACCATATGGAGGTCGCGGCGCTCGGCATCGTCGAACTGGAACACCATCGCGTAGTCGTCGGGAATCGACCGCCGAAACATCAGACCGCGCGCCCGTGAGAGAAACGTATCCGCCACCTCGACGTCGGCCGCGAGTGTCCGACGATCGCCCCCGCTGCGGTGTTCGAGTCGCACAGGCCCCGGTCTGCGGCCGGGCGGATAAATCGCTCGGCTGGGGTGTGGCGGTTCCCCGCGCGTTCGACTCCGGGCGCACCGGCGGATTCAACTCCCCGGAAGCCGGAGCCGTCGCCTATGCGGGAGACGCCAACAGGCACGCCGGTCGGCGTCGACGACCCCTACGACCACGCCGGGGTCTGTGATCACCTCACCGACGACGGGCGGTGTCGATTCGCGCTGACCCGCGCCGGCGACGATCCGGAGTTCGCCGCCGCCCGCCGCCGCGCCGACTACGACTGCGTGGCGGCCGACGACGACCGGGAGTTCCGCGACTGTCCGCACTACCGTTCGACGACGGACGGCCGTGCGTGCGTCCGCTGCGGGTTGGAGTCGGTTCGGATGGCTCACGACGACTCGCGGCCCCTCCTGGAGGAACACCACCTCTCGTACGGGAGCGCGAGCGGTCAGGGGGAGGACGGGGACCCGACGCACGAGATCACGGTCGCGCTGTGCCGGTGGTGTCACGCGAAGATCCACGAGTCGTTCGCCCGGATCGACGACGACGCCGAACCCGACCCGGACGCGTTCGCGGCCCGCGAGGAACGCCGCGCGAAAGAACAGTCGGAGTTCGGTTTCACCTCCGCGCGGGAGCGCCGCGACGGCGATTCCGAGGGGTGACGGTCGCGACCGACGACGACGCCGATTCCGAGCGGTGACCGTCGCGGCCGCCGGCGATGCCCGCGTTCACCCGTATCGCTCCGGGGACTCGATCACCGATTCAGGGGACCAAGACGACGGGGACGCCTCGCTCCGCTAAGACCTGTTCGACGGTGCTTCCGGCGAACGCCGCGTCGTCGAACGACGCTTCCTCGTAGCCCATCACCACCGCGTCGACGTCCTCGGTCTCGACGATGTCGAGGATCTCCTCCCGGAGGGACGCCATCGAGTCGACGTCGGTCACCGAGTGCTGGCGGATGTCCGCGTCGACGTCCCGTTCGTTCGCTAGCGACCGGATGTCGGCCACGCCCAGATTCTCCTCGAGGCTGATCGTCTCAGCGGAGAGTTCGACCGCCGTCACGCTGAGGTCGTCGTGACGGCCGAACACCTCGAACGCGTACCGGACCGCCCGTTCGCTCGTCGGCGATACCCCGAAGGCGCTCTGTGGCACCCGGCTCTCTACGGGAACGATGTCGAATGGCAGTAGCAGGTGCATACGCGGGGGTAGGGACGCAATAGTGTTAGCTCCTGACACCGTTCTCCGCTCGTGAGAATCGGCTGTCACGTCGGCGGGGCCCGTCGCCTGCGGAGACCGGGCACCTCTCGCGGCGTCGGCCGCGCAGGACCGGGCACGCCGTACGCACGCAGACCGGGCGCTTTTTGGCCTTGTTCGGTGTACTGTCCCCAACTGATGACCCGCATCGTCGTCATCGACAACCACGGTCAGTTCACGCACCTCGAGCGACGCGCGCTCCGGGACCTCGGCGTCGACGTCGAACTCGTCGACAACGACACGCCGCCCGAGGAGATCGACGCCGACGGACTCGTCCTTTCGGGCGGGCCGGACATCGACGACATCGGCAACTGCCCCGCGTACCTCGACCTCGAAATCCCCGTCTTCGGGATCTGTCTCGGGATGCAGATCCTCGCGGACGAACTCGGGGGGAGAGTCGACTCCGGTGACTACGGCGGCTACGCGGACGTCGACGTCGACATCCTCGACGGTGACGACCCGCTCGTCGGCTCGCTCGCGCCGAGGACCCGCGTGTGGGCGAGTCACGCCGACGAGGTCAAAGAGGTCCCCGAGGGCTTCTCGCACACGGCGACGTCCGACGTCTGCGACGTCGAGGCGATGAGCGATCCCGACCGCGACCGCTACGGCGTGCAGTGGCACCCGGAGGTCGCCCACACTGAGCGCGGCGAGGAGGTCTTCCGCAACTTCATCGACATCTGCGAGTAATCCGGACGCTGCGACCGCTCCGCCGATCAGATTCTCTTATGACATCCACACAAAGCGATCTTGCCGGCCTGTCTCGGTTCATCTTCCGTGCACCGAGGTGGTACACCAGTCTCGCGTTCGCCCTCCTCATCGCCGCCGTCGCCGGAGTCGCTGCGTTCGACTCCGGTGTCTACGCCCGCTCGTGGCGCGGCCTGTTCTTCTTTGGTCGCGACGCGTGGGAGGGGATCTTCTTCATCGGGATCCCGACAGTCGTCGCGGCGTTCGGCACGACCGGCCTCGACCGTCTCGTCGGCGGCAAACTCACGCACAACCGTTCGTCGCTCCTGGCGCTGATCTCGGAGGTCATCGTCGTCGCGATCGTCACGGGTGCGGCGATCGTCTCGGTATTCACCGGCCTCGGACAGCGGTTCGTCTTCGACGCGCTGGTCATCGCGCTCGCGTCGGTGTTCGCCTTCCGCCTGCTCGTCGTGATGGCGGTCTCGCGCTCGTCACTCCTGATCGCGTCGATTCCGGCGAGCCTCCAGACCGCCGCCGCCGCCGCTCTGCTGTTCATCTACAGCGGCACGCTCCGCCTCTTGGAAGTCGGCGGGTCGCTCCTCGACGTCTACCTGATGCCCTACCTGGCGCGCTCGGCGGACGCGCCGGCGGAGTTGTCTGCGATCTCCGCGCAGCACTTCGTCCTTCTCGGGGTCACCTGCGGACTCTACGCGCTGGCGGTCTACGCGTTCATCGTCGCCGTCGATCGGCCGTGGCGGCGGAGCCTCGGGGTCTCGATGCTCGACTTCCTCCGCGGCTTCGTCGGCCACGTCGCCGAGGGGTCCCGCGAACTCGAGGAGTTCTTCCAGCAACTGGGCGAGGAAGCGCTGGTGCCCGTCTCGGTTCTCTCCTTCCGCACTCCGGAGGGCGAAAAGGCCCGGTTCGTCCTCCCGATGATCCACCCGGGCCCGATGGGCGAGATCGGCGGCGGTAACTTCCCCGAGCGGGTCGCACGAGACTGCTCGGCGCTCGTCTTCCCGCCGCACGCCACCGCCGGCCACGACTTCAATCTCGTGACCGAACGGGAGGTCGACACGATCCTCGACGCCGCGCGAACGGCGGCCGACCGGATCTCCTACGACACGGCAGCGACGCAGAGTGTCCGCGTCCAATCGGGCGAGAACTCGATGCTGGGGCAGGCCTTCGGCGACGATGCCCTCCTGGTGTCGACCTACGCGCCCGGCTTTGCCGACGACGTGGAGTACGGTGTCGGGCTCTCTGCGGCCGCAGAAGCACGCACAAGCGGCCTCGACAACGTCGTCCTCGTCGATGCCCACAACTCCAACGACGGCCTGAACGGCCCGGATCTGGGCCACGTCACGCCCGGCTCACAGCGCGCGTTCGATATGATCGGGGCGGCCGGCATCACCGGTCAGCGGCTCTCGACGGCCGACCGCAGCGACATCGAACTCGGCGTCGCCTGGGACGAGACCCCGTGGGAGCCAGCCGACGGGATCGGCCCGCTCGGGATTCGCGTCGCTGTCACGGTCGTGGACGGGCAGGAGACAGCGTACGTGCTGATCGACGGCAACAATATGGAGCCCGGGCTTCGCGGCGAACTCCACGACGCGGTCGTCGCCGAGGGGCCCCTCGACGAGGCGGAGGTGATGACGACCGACACCCACATCGTCAACAGCGTCGAGGCGGACAATCAGGTCGGTGCGGCCCTCGATTCGGCGGAGCTCGAACGCCTGGTCAGCGACCTCGTCGCCGAGGCCCGTGCGGACTGCGAGCCGGTCGAGGCCGGGGTGGCTGTCGAGCGCGCGGCGGTGACTGTCTTCGGGAACGACCGCACCGAGACGCTCGCCAGCCACGCCAACGCCGTCGTCGCGCTGGGCGGCGCGTTCGCCGTCTCGGTGATCCTCGCGGCCGTGGCTGTCAGTATCTTGATATTCCTGTTCGCGTAACGCGCGAGTTCGAATCGGGCCGGCCGGGTGCCGGTGTCAGCCGTCGTCTTCGAACAGTTCGTCGACGGCGTCGCGCGCCGTGCGCGCGGCCTCGTCGGCGACGGCTTGCTCGTCCTCGTCGGCGTCGTCGGGGGCGTTGACGTAGACGTCGACGTCGAGAACGCCCTCTTCGAACGTCACAGTCACGTCGAAGTCGGTGAGTTCCGACTGCTTGTAGTGGGCGAGAATCACGCCCTCTGCGGCCTCGGCGGCCGTCTGGACGACCGTTTCGTCACTCGGCATCGACTTACGCGCCGCCGGCGCCGCCGGGGCCCATCGGGCCGCCGCCCGCGCCACCCTGGAGCATCTGCTGGAGCTCCTGCTGGAGGCTCTCGAACTGCTCTTCGACGCGCTCTTCCTGCTTCGTCAGCTGTTCGACGCGGATCTCGAGACTGTCGACTTTGTCGTCGAGTTCCTCGTGTGCCTCGTCGTACTCGGTCTCGACGAGCAGCTCGCCGACCTCGCGGTACATCGTGGTCCCCTCGTCGATCTCTTCGAGGGCTTCCAGCGCTGTCTTCGACTCGGTGAGCGTGGACTCGGCCTGCTCCTTCTGGGCGGCCACCTTCTGGGCGGTGTCCTGGAGGTCCTGCAGCTCTTCGAGTTTCTCTTGCGCTTCCGGCGGCAGATTACCCTGCATATCCGTGGCGACGGGATGCGGACTGAAAAAGGCCCGTATTCTCCGCTCGCGGACGCGGCGACCGCGTCACGTCCGCTACCCCTCGTCTCCGTGAGTCGCGCTCTCACTCGACGGTGCGTCCCCGCACGCGTCGTCGCCGGCTGGCACGCTCTCGGGACCTCGCGATGCGGCGTCGTCTGCGACCGCCTCCGCGACGTCGACGAGTCGTAGCCACGTGTTCAGCCCCGCGCGCACTGCGACGAGGTCGGTCGCCTCGACGTCGAGGCTGACGCGGTCGTCCTCGTGTACGAGCTCGGCTCCCGAGCGATCGTCGTCGATCTCGCCGACTTCGACGCCCGCGCTCTCGGCGACGATGCGAGCGCGCCGCTGGGTCGGGTAGGTAAAATCGATTGCTGCCGCGTGAACGACGTCGTCGCCGTCTGCGGGTGACTCTGGCGCTGTCATCGGCGGCGGACGCAGCCAGCGTTACTCGACCGGGACTTCCTTGACGTCCGGTGCGCGCTCCTTCAGGAGGACGCGGTGTCCGCAATAGGGACAGCGCACGCCGCCGTACTCGTCCAGTTCGACGTCGCGCTTACACCGGGAACACTTGTAGCTCATCTGTATAGTAGTCGGGGCTGTTGGCTGATGCGTACGTTACTCTTCGTCGCCGGAGAGTGCGGCGCGGATGGAGCGGCGGACCTGCGTGCCGCCCGGGGTCTGCGGGCGGTACGTCCCGCCGGTGAAGACCTCGCCGGTCTCCTCGTTCTTCCAGATTCCGGGCTCCAGACGGGTGACGTCGTCCTCGTCGACCGTCGCGTTCCGCATCTCCGCTTCGATCTCCTTCACGCGTCGACGGGCGACCCGCCCGTATCGCGCTCCGAAGCGACCGGCGCTGCCGGTCGTTCGCGCCTTATTGTCGGCCATAGTACCGCGTTCTACCCCGGGCGGCGGCATAAACCCTGCGAGACGCAGTCGCCGCGGCTGGCACGGGCGGTGCCGTCGGACGGCCCCGCTCGCTCACCCGCTCACACCGTTTCGAGCAGGTAGTCGAACACGCCCGATCCGGGATGAAAGTGCGTGTAGGTCCCCAGCGTCCGGTACTCCACGAGGCCGTCGTTCGCGCCGTCGATCCCCGCCCCCCGGACCATCTCGAAGGCGTAGCGCGCGTCGGATGCGGGCGCCGCCGACGAGTAGTGGAACTCGTGCCCGCGGCGTGTTTCGCCCACGGGCGCGACGAGCGTATCTCGGGTGGCCCGAACGCCGACGTGGTCGAGGCCGGCGGGGGCGTCCGTCATCCGCGTCTGAACTGGCAGGATGCCTGCCATCTCGTGATCGCCCTCCTCGGTCGCGAGCGACTCGCCGAGGATCATCATCCCGCCGCACTCGCCGAAGATCGGCACGTCCCTGGCAGCGAGGTCCCCCAGTTCGTCGAGCGTCGGTGACGCCGCGAGCGCCGCCGCGTGCCGTTCGGGGTAGCCGCCCGGGAGATAGACGGCGTCGCACTCGGGGACGGGATCGCCGGCGACTGGCGAGAACTGTTCGACGACGGCGCGGTCGCGCAGGCGGTCCGCGGTGCTCGGATACATAAACCGGAAGGCATCGTCGGTCGCGACCGCGACGCGAACGCCCGTTTCGTCAGCGGCGCGGAGCGAGGGCGTCGTGTCGAACGCCGGCGGCCGCGCGATGTCGAGCAGGCGCTCCGTCTCGATCTGTCGCGCTGCGGCGTCGAGCGCGTCGTCGCTCACGGGGGCTTCGTCGCCCGCGTGGAGGCCGAGGTGGCGGTCGGGGATCTCGAGGCCGTCAAGCGGCGGGATCCGACCCACGTACCTGAGTTCCGCGATGGCGTTACGAATCCCACGCTCGTGACGGCCGCTGTGCGCACGCGACGCGAGGAGGCCGACGACGTCGACGTCGTGATCGACGTGCGCGGCGTACCGCTGGAACCCGAGTCCGGTCGCGGCGACGCTCTCCATCCCCCCGCTGGCGTCGACGACCAGAATCACCGGGAGGTCGAGCGCCGACGCCACGGCGGCGGTGCTCACGTCGCCGTCGTAGAGGCCCATCATCCCCTCGACGACACAGACGTCGCCGTCGTCGGCCCCGCGAGCGTACGCCTGGCGGAGCCCCCGATCTCCCGAGAGCCACGGATCGAGGGTTCGGGAAGGGCGGCCGAGCGCAGCGGCGTGATGGCTCGGATCGATGAAGTCGGGGCCGGCTTTGGCCGCCACCGGCGTCTTCCCCGCGCGTTCGAGCGCACGACAGACAGCCAGCGTCGCGATGGTCTTGCCAACGCCCGAGGACGTCCCCGCGACGACGACCCCGGGGAGGTCCGACGGAACCGATTCAGTCGGCATTGCCCCTCCTCTGTCGCAGTCGGGAATAAATCATCTGTTCGAGATATCGATGTTGATATTCGAGACCGTCGCCCGGGCATCGGTCACGACGCCGTAGGCCGCGTCTGCGACCGACGCCGGCGGGCGTTCGGTATCATACCGCGAACGGAGTGCCGCCAGCAGCGCGTCGCGGACACAGGCGCGCGCCGCGGCGCCGACGGCGGTCGCACTCCCGGAGAACGCGGCGCGTTCGCCGGCGGGATCGCAGGCGGCCACCACGGCGTCTGAGGTCGTGCCGGGGAACCCGGTCCGGGCCAGGAGCGTCGCCGCCTTCGCCTCGGCCGCGACGGCGACGAGATTCGCGAGCGCGCCCGGTGCGAGTGATCTCGTCGTGCCCACGACGACGTTGACGGTGCCGATCCGATTCGAGTCGTCGCCGGTCCCCACTGCCTTCTCGCCGCCGCCGTCGCCGCTCCCCACTGCGTTCTTGCCGTCACCAACTCGCCCCTCGTCTGGGATCGGGAGCGCCGCGGGGTTGCTCAGGCCGGCCGTCGCGACGGCCTCGACTGGGCCGAGGCGGGCGCGGTGAGCGTGACCCATCGACACGCCGGTCAGCAGGGCGGGGCCGGGATCGGTGTCGTCGAACCCGGCGTCCCGACGACGGCGCTCGACGTAGCGTTCGATGTCCACGTCGTCCCACCCCTCCGGCACCGAGCAGAGATACGCGGCGTCCGCGCGGGAGTCGCCGCCGTCGTAGCCCGTCGAGAGCCACCGCGTCCCCGGTCGACGCAGTCGACAGACCTCCTCGGCGACCGTCGCGTCGAACACCGGTTCGGTCTCGGCGTCGAACTCCCGATCAGGCTCGGATCCGCTCATCGGTCGTCAAGTAGCGCCGCGAGCAGCCGATCGTTCTCGTGCGGTCGGCGAACGGCCACGCGCACGTGCGAATCCAGTCGCGCGAACGTCCGTGCGTCCCGGAGTGCGATCCCAGCGTCGCGAGCGCGGCGGAGCACGCCGTCGACTGACGCCTCGCCGACGTCCAAGAGGAGGAACGGCGCGTCCGAGGGGAACACGTCGTACGGTCCCGCCAGCGCCGCACGCAGCCGTTCACGCTCGCTCGCGACCCGCTCGCGCGTCCGCTCGACGAACTCGGTCTGCTCGAGGCAGTGCCGCCCGACCGCCGCGGCCGGCGTCGAGAGGGACCACGCCGGACGGGCCGCGCGGATCCGCTCGCCCAGGTCACCGGTCGCGACGGCGAACCCGGCGCGAATCCCGGGCAGCCCGAACATCTTGGTCAGCGAGCGGGCGACAATCGCGCCTCGCTCGCCCGCGAGACCGGGCGCGTCGGTGAAGTCCAGAAACGCCTCGTCCACGACGAGCGGCGTGCCGGCCGCGCGGCAGTCCGCGAGCGCGTCCCTGAGTCGCCCCAGTTCGGGCCGTTCACCCGTCGGGTTGTTCGGCGTGCAGACGACTACTGCGGCGTAGTCCTCCGGATCGATGTCGAGGATCGCGTCGTGGGCGACGCCGACCGGCTCGCCGCCCTGCAGACGGATCTCGCGGGCGTACTCGCCGAAACTCGGCTCCGGGACCGCCACGCGGTCGTCCGGGCCGACGGTGACGCCGAACGCCAACCGGAGCGCGGCGAGGCCCCCGGGAGTCGGGACGACGGTCGCCGGGTCGCACCCGACGTAGTCGGCCGCGGCGGCGCGGAACCGCGGGCGGTCGTCGGCGTACCGCGTCGACGCGTCGAGCGCGGCCTCGTAGGCGTCGGCGACGCCCGCGGGTCGCACGGGGTTCGTGTTCGCGCTGAAGTCGAGCAGATCGGGATCGTCGCTGCCGCCGTGGGGCACGCGACCGACGTCCGCGACGGCGTCAGGGTCCACGGTCGCCTCCCCCGTCGCCGCCCGGCCCGCCGCGCCGGCCGTCGCCGTCACCCCGGCCGTCGATCCCGCCGCGGCCCGCACGCTCGTCGCGACTGCTCCTCACCCGATCGAGCACCCCGAGCGTCGTCTCGGTCACGTCGTCGAGCCGCCCGGCCTCGTCCGCGAGCCGAAGCGCGCCACCCATCGCTGCGCCCTCCTTGGCGACGCCGTCGGCGAAGGCTGCGAGCGGTCCAGCCCCGTCGGCGTCGAAGCCGGGATCGGAGACCACGACGTCGAGGTCGAACGCAGCGGCGGCCTCGCGGAGGCCCGAGACGTCGTCTGCCAGGTATCGCGTCGTCGCGAGCGTCGCCGGTCGCGGGACGCCGGCGTGGCGGACCAAGGCGGCGACCGCGAGCAGCTGCGTCCCCCCACCGAGCATCACCTCGGTTCCCGATTCGAGCGCGCCGGCGACGAGGCCCGCGGCGACCGCCAGCACGGGATCGCCGACGGATCGGACCGCGCGCTCGGGAGTGTGGGCCGCCTGTCCGGGTTCGAGAGGTGCGGTCTCGAACGCCTCGTCGACGACCCGCCGCTTCAACTCGATCGGATTCTCCGGTAGCGACGACGACGGCTCGATCCGCGACTCGCCGAGCGCTCGGCGGACCGCCATCGCGGTGGTCGTTCCGCCGGGGATGGTCTCGCCGACGACGATTCGCTCGTCCGGCAGTCCGCGGCCGAACGCTCGCGCCGCGGTGAACGCGCCGGGGGCGGTCTGGACCGGATCGGGTTCGCGGATGTCGTCGCCGGGCCTCGCGCCGACGGTCACGGTCGGCGCGCCGGTCGGGCGCGCGAGTCCGCCGTCGACGACGGTCACGTCGAATCCCACCAGGTCGCGGACGGCCCGCGTCACGAGCGCGGGCGTCGGACAGCCGGTCGGACTCACCGGGAGGGCAGGCGCGCGAACGACGTCGCCGTACGTCAGAAGTTCGGCGTCCGCACCGGGCGTGTGCAGGAGGGCGTCCCGGGACGCGCCAGCGGCGCTGATCCCCTCGATCTCGGCCGTGCGGGTCGTCCCCGCGACGAGGATCACCCGCGGCGGTTCGGTCGCTCGAGTCACTCGCACAGCACCTCTGCGAGCGCGACATCTCCGGGTCGGTTCACGTTGACCGCCAGGCGGGCGTCGTACGTCAACGCCACGGTGTCGTCGTCGCCGGCGGCGACGTTCAGTCCCGTCGGCGCGACCGCGCGCCCCGCCGATTCGAAGGTCGTCCCGACGGACGCCCCCAGGCGCTGCTTCAGTACCGCCGGGACGCAGACGGTGAGCGACGTGACGGTCTCGGCGTCGGTGCTTGCGTCGGAGCGGCCGTCCGCGACACGCGCCCGCGAACGTGCGTCGTCGACGTGTTCCGGAGCCAGGAGCGGCAGGTCGGCGGGGACCGTGAGCGCCGGGCGACCGACCGACGCCAGCGCCGCCCCGAGATCGGAGACGTACCCCGCTCCCGGCGTTTCGACGACCGATACCGAGAGGTCGGCGGCCCGGTCGGCCGTCGCGGGCGTCTGCGGTGAGACGACTGCGTGGATCGTGCCGTCGAGGCCGCTCGCTCTCAGCGCGTCGACGACGCGGGCCAGCATCGATCGCCCGCAGATCTCGACGAGCGGCTTCTCACGGTCCGGCGGGATCGCGTCGGCGTCGTTCGTGCCGTCGACCTCCCGGAGCCGGGTCCCGCGGCCGCCGCACATCACCAGAGCGTCCACACGATCACCCCCGCGTGCACCCCCGCGATGCGGCCGAGTTCGTTCGCCGCGCCGAGGACGTCGCCACTGATCCCGCCCAGCGCGCCCGCCGCCCACTGGCCGACGAGCCACGCGACGGCGATCGGAGACAACAGTGCGGCAACCGGGCCCGCATACCCCGACCCCATCGCGTTTCCGAGCACGAGCGCGGGGAGCGTTGCGATCGCTACCGGCAGCAACGCGGTCGGCGTCGCGTGCTCACTGAGCGCTGAGCCGAGCCCCTCGTGGATCGCATCGCCCGTACAGACCAGCAGGGCCATCCCGCTCTTGGCGCCCACCTCGACCGCGAGCGCTACGCCGAACGCGATCTGCGGCCGGGTCCCGGCCATCCCGAGCGCGCCCAGCCCGAGCGTGACGAGCGCGAGCGCGACGGCGAGCGCGCCCCCGACACCGGTCTGTGAGTCCTTCAGCACCTCGCGCCGACGCGCGGTGTCGACGCCGCCGTGGACCGCCGCTGCGTCGCCGAGGTCGGCCAACCCATCGGCGTGTGTGACGCCCGTGAGGAGGACGATCGTGATGAGATACAGCGCGGCCGCGCTCGGCACGGGGAGCGGAACGAGGAGCGGCAGCGCGGCGACAGCGCCGACGACGTAGCCGACGAGCGTGATCGCGACCGGCGTGCGGCGGAACGCCTCCCAGGCGGCCTCGTCGCCGCCGACGGGGAGTCGCGTGAGGAAGCCCAGTGCGCCGCGGAGCGCGCTCACCACCACGCGGCCACCCCCGCGACCGCGACCGCGAGCAGGCCGGCCCGCCGCGTCACACGGATCCCTCGCGTCGCCGCCGCAACGTCCGGAAGCGGAGCCCCTTCCCCGTCGCCGTCTCCCGTCTTCGCACTGTCGGACGCGTCTGACGACACGGCAGTTTCGGGATCGAGGTCGTACGCGTCGGGCTTCCGCAACCGCACCGACAGCACCGCCGCCATCGTCGCCATCGGCCAGCCGGAGTTGGGGGATGCCGGACGCCGTGCGAGCGCCCTCGTCTCCGCGTGAAACGGGAGCCGCGGCGACCCGCCGGCGATCGCGAGCAGCAGCGCCGTCGCCCGCGCCGGCAGCCACATCACGAGGTCGTCGAGGCGGGCCGACGCCCAGCCGACCGGCTTCGAGTGGTACCCCAGCATCGAGTCGAGCGTGTTGACGCCCTTCACCCACGCGGCTGCTCCGGCGGCCGCCGGGAGCGAAGTCGATGCTGCGACGGCGCTGGTTCCAGCAGGAACGGCTCCGCTACCGGTGAGGAGTCCCGCACCGCCCGCGACGAGTGCGAAGGCCGTGAGCGGGGCCACCAGCCCGTCCGCGAGGTTCTCCGCGAGGCTCTCCACCGCGGCCGAGCGGACGTGCGCCGCGTCGAGTTCGGTCGCGTCGCGGCCGGCGAGCGCCCGGAGGTCGTGGCGCGCCCGGTCGAGGTCCGTCTCGGTCGCGTCGATCACGCCCCGGGCGCTCGTGATCAACAGTCGGAGACTCGTCGTCGAGAAGAGCGCGAGGCCAGCCAGTGCGGCTCCGATCCAGGGGTCGATTCGAGTCCCGACGCCGACGACGCCGGCGGCGACGCCCGCGAACCCGAGCGGGAGCACGAGTGCGACGAGCGCGCCGGCGAGCCGTGCGCGACCCGGCCGGTCGACGGATCCACTGCTGATCGCGCGCTCGATTCGACCCACGAGCCGTCCGAACAGCGCGACCGGGTGCACGCGCGCCGGGGGCTCGCCGAAGGCGGCATCCAGACCGACGGCGACGAGGACGGCGGTCGCCGCGCTCACCGGCACGGCGACGCCTCCGCCAGCGACGCGGGCTGGTCACCGGCGCGGAGCCGATCGGCGATCGTCTCCAGTCCGATGTCGGCAACGTCGAGGAACGTCCCACCGACTGCTTCGACGCCGCCATCGGACGCCTCGTCGTCGCCGACGTGCACCAGCGCGTCGGCACCGACGCCGACCTCCCCGGCGACGGTCTCGAACGCCCGCGAGTGAGGTTTGCGCCACCCGCACCCGACACTCGTCACGATCGCGTCGAACGTCTCTCGATCCAGCGCCGAGCGGATCAGCGTCCGCGGGACGAGTTCGGGCACCGAACAGTTCGAGAGCAGCCCCACGGGGCCGCGCGCCGCGGCGGCCGACAGGGCGTCGTCGGCACCCGGGCGGGTGCGCACGTCGGGATCGAACGCGGCGACGACAGCACGTCGGACGGTGCTCGCGGACGCGTCGACGCCCCCCGCCCGGAGCGCCGCGGCGACGTGTGCCGGAAGCGGGATCTCCGCCCCTGCGGGAGCCTCGACGTGTTGCTCGGTGTACCGCTCGCTCCAGCCGTCGGGGACGGTGACGCCGCGATCGCGGAGGGCGGTCGCAACCGTCGCTGCGGGGTCCCCGGGGCGATCGATCGCCACCAGCGTGCCGAAGAGATCGAACGTAACTGCCACGACGAGTGCATCGACGAAAGTCGACTTGAATTTGCCGGCGTCCGCGGAGCGACAGACAGCCGTCAGACACGAAGGAAGATTCAAATACTGTGTCACATATGTTGAACCGATGAGTAAGATCACGTTCCGTGCCGACGACGATCTCGTCGAGCGGTTGGAGGCGCTGGAGACCTCCAAGAGCGAGGCGATGCGCGACGCGCTGCGCACGTACCTCGACGGCGCGGACCGTGAGGTGTCTGCGGACGCCCCGACCACGTCTGACACCGTCGACGACGTCATCCGTGAACGCGTGGACGAACTCGTAACCGAACGACTCGACGAACTCGTCGGACGTGAGCGTCCGCGTCCTGCGCGCGACCTGAACGTCAACGTCACTGTAGACGGCGCGCAAACATCCGAAACGGTCGAAAACGACGGCGTTGAAGCCCGTGGGGTCGACTCGGCTGAGCGTAAGACACGCGACGAGCTCGACGTGGACGCGCGCGAGGGACACGAGAAGACGTGTGACAAATGTGGCGAAAACGTGGGCTCTGACCACGTTTACTGCCCGAACTGCGGTGAAAAGGCCTCCCACCGCGTGTTCTGCGAATGCGGCGACGAACTCCGCTCCGACTGGGCGTTCTGCCCCAGCTGCGGCCGGCGAACCTCTGCGGCCGACGTGCTCGAACGAACGTAAACGCGCTGAAACGCCTGTATACGTTCGTTTCACGGCTTTGTCTTACGACCGTCGGTACATTTATAACGTATCAGTCTGTGGTAACTCTCGCGTAAGACGGTCGTCTTACAGAACCGACGGAAGCGGGCGAGATGCCCTCTGGCTTCCGTTTTCGTGGATGTAAGACGTTCGCACAGGGTGTGCGCGCCGTCTTACCGGGGGAATGCAACAATGGAGCGTGTGACACTACGAATTCCGAAGCAGCAGATCGAGGAGGTCGAACAGATGGTCGAGACCGGGGAGTTCCCGAACCGGTCCGAAGCCATTCGCTCGGCCGTCCGCGAGATGCTCAACGAACAGCAGCCGGAGAACCGCGACTCACCGACCAAGCACTGGGCCAAGGTGTAAACGATGCAGGACATTGTCAGAGAGGCGATGGAACGCGACGAGGAGGAACGCGACGCCGCCGACAGCCCAGACGGCGACGAGTTCGGGAGTCCCCGCATCGTCATCGTCGGTTGCGGTGGCGCCGGAAACAACACCGTCAATCGTCTCTACAACATCGGCGTCGAGGGCGCTGACACGGTGGCGATCAACACCGACAAGCAGCACCTCAAGATGGTCGAGGCGGACACGAAGATCCTCGTCGGCAAATCGCTGACGCAGGGACTCGGTGCCGGCGGCGATCCCTCGATGGGTGAGCGGGCGACCGAGATGGCCCAGGGGACGATCAAGGAAGTCCTCGGCGAGGCCGACCTGGTCTTCGTCACCGCGGGGATGGGCGGCGGCACCGGCACCGGTGCGGCCCCCGTCGTCTCGAAGATCGCGAAAGAACAGGGCGCGATCGTCGTCGGGATGGTCTCGACGCCGTTCAACGTCGAGCGCGCGCGGACGGTCAAAGCCGAGGAAGGACTCGAGAAGCTTCGCAACGAAGCCGACTCGATCATCGTCCTCGACAACAACCGCCTGCTCGATTACGTCCCCAACCTCCCGATCGGGAAGGCGTTCTCGGTGATGGATCAGATCATCGCCGAGACGGTAAAGGGAATCTCCGAGACCATCACCCAGCCCTCGCTCATCAACCTGGACTACGCGGACATGTCCACGATTATGGACCAGGGCGGCGTCGCGGTGATGCTCGTCGGTCAGACCCAGGACAAGAACAAGACGCAGGAAGTCGTCAACGACGCGATGAACCACCCGCTGCTGGACGTCGATTACCGCGGCGCCTCCGGCGGCCTGGTTCACATCACTGGCGGCCCCGACCTCACACTGAAAGAGGCCGAGGGCATCGCCAACAACATCACCGAGCGCCTCGAGGCGCGCGCGAACGTCATCTGGGGCGCTCGCATCCGTGACGAGTACAAGGGGAAAGTCCGCGTGATGGCGATTATGACCGGCGTCCAGTCCGCACAGGTGCTCGGCCCGTCGACGCAGAAGCAGGCCGATCGCTCAAGAGAGAGCCTGGAAGCTTCGGAGTTCGACGCGAGTGAGAACGCCGAGTTCGCGCAGGGGGGAACCTCCTCCGGATCGACTGCGACCGGCGGTTCCTGGCAGTCCGATGGCGGCAAAGAACAGCGCGAAACACAGCACGGCGTCGACGTCATTCGATAGTCGCGCCTCAGACAGACCCGACCGCACCGTGTTGACCGCCGGTGCGTCTCCCGCAGTCTCCAGTCATTCGCGTTTCGTCCACGGTTTTCGGTTGTCGCCTGCTCCCGTAGCGCCCGCTCTGGCTCACTCCCTGGCACGATCGCTCACAGAGCCGGGCAGGCACCGTCGCCACCGCCGGCGAGACTACGCCGCTTCCAGTGACTCCAACAGCCGGCACTTCCGACAGACGTCTCTCGTCGTCTGCGACCCGCAGCGCTCGCACTCGGCGAGGTCCGGTGTGGACGCCCCGCGGTAGCGCTCGGCTGCCATCGACGCCAGTTCCTCGTACCCCGAGATGATCGAATGCCTCGTTCCCGGGTGGGCCTCTTCGAGCGAGAGCAAGAGGTCCTGGATCTCGCCGCGGAACGCCTCCGAGGAGTGCGGACACTCGGTGATGTGCGCCGGCAACTCTTTCAGGTGCGCGTACAGCGCCACCTCCTTCTCGGGGACGTCGCGGAGCGGCTTCGCCCGGGGGACGAACTGCTCGGAGTCGTGACGCTCGTCGAACGGGCCGAGACTCGCGTCGAAGTGTTTGGCCATCTGCTCGACGTCGCCTTCGAGGATGTTCATCAGCGCGGTCTGGGCCTCGTCGTCGAGGTTGTGACCGGTGAGCATAATGTCCGCATCGAACTCCGCGGCGTACGACTCGAGGAGATCGCGCCGAAACACCCCGCAGTACGCGCAGGCGGCCATCCCCTCGGGGTCGTCCTCGACGACGTCGTCCATCCGGACGCCGAATTCGTCTTCGTACGAGACGAGTTCGTGGCGGAGGTCGAGGTCGGCGGCGAGTTCGACGCAGGCGTCGACGCTCTCGTCGCGGTACCCCTCGATGCCCTCGTGGATCGTCAGCGCGAGGATCTCGATCCGGGGATCGCGGCCGAACGTCTCGTCGAGGATATGCGTGAGCACGACGCTGTCTTTCCCGCCGGAGAGTCCGACGACCCAGCGCTCGGGGTCGTCCGGCGAGGCATCTCGCGGGACGAGGCTGTCGCGGCGGATCCGGCGACGAACGCGCTTCTCGACGGAGGCACAGAAGTGCTCTTCGCACAGATGCGCTCCGGAGTAACCCGCGTGCATTACGGCGTCGCGGCCGCACTTGTCGCACTCCATCGGTCCGCCGTTGGCGGCGGGAGAGGATACGGGTTTCGTCTCAGGGTGTCGCACACGGCCGCGGTGCTCGGCGAGCGCCACCGTCACAAACGGGGTACGCGTGTCGAAGGGAGAGGGGGGATGGGGGGAACGGCACCCTAGGGTAGCGTTACCCCGAGTGGTCACCGTACGATGACCGATCGATCGACACCCCAGAGGTGCCATTCGGTGGTAGAACGACCGCATTCAAAATTCCTCCGGAAGTGCGGTGGGTTCTCTCACGGGTCGCTGCCGCGTGGGAGCTTCAGCATCGACTGACAGGTGCCGTGTCGTCGTCGAAACACATTCGGTCGTCCTCCTCCCATCCCGTGTATGGAACGAGATCGCGCGCTGGCCCGGATCGAAGCCGTTCTCGACGCCGTGGAGAACGACCCGATGCCGGTCCCCGTTCGAGAGGTCTGGGTTTACGGCGACGTCGCGCTCGGCCTCGACCCGATCGAGCGGCTCGACGTCTACGTCACGAAGGACCTCCTGCTCCGGGGCGACGCCGACGCCGCAGCGCGCTTCGAGACCGAACACGGGGTGAAGGGGATCGGTCGCAGCGTCTCTGCGGCGTGGGCCGAAGCGTATCCCGACCGCATCCGGACCAACGCCAGCGGGCACGCAGCGCCCGAGAAGTGCCTCGCGGCGCATCTGCTCGACGGCGACGAACCCATCCACCTCGAAGTCTGCAACGCGTCGTTCGAGGACAACGTCCGACAGCGTCTGAAGAGCGCGATCGACCGCGACGCCTACGAGCAGATCCTCGACCCCCGCGGCGTCTGCCTCTACGCCGAGGAGCAGCGCTCGGAGTCGGCGCTCCAGAAACTGCGCGACGGTGAACTCGTCTTCCCGACGCTCCCGGAGTCGCTGTCGATGCTCGGCCTCGACGACGACACCGCCGCCGAGGCCGCCGACGCCATCAGAGCGTACCGGGCGTCGCAGTCGGGACGCACCGTCCGCGGCGACGTCGTCTGAGGGGGACTCCGCCGGTCAGCCCGGGACGCGACCCACGACGACGTCGAACGGCACCACCTCGGCGCGCCGATACGTCTCTTCCTGCATCGCTTCGACGACGGCTCGGCCCATCTCGCGCCACTCCCGCCGGAGGGCGTCGTACTCCTCGGCGGAGAGCACGCGGCGGAGTTCGGTCTCGTGATCCGCCAGTCCCGCCCCGCTGGCCTTCCGTGCGGCGGCCGACAGCGACGCCTCCTCGTAGGGGGGTTCGACGACCTTCCGGTGGTAGTACCGCCGCGTCTCGATCGACTCCAGCCCCACCGTGCGGAACGCCGACACGAGACGGTCGCCCATCGCGACATCGGTCTCGACGCCCTCGATGTAGGCCTCGCGGACCTGCCGCTCGAGGGTGACTTCCGCCTCGACGGTCGAATCGACCCCCACGTCGGCGTTGTCGGGTTCGATGGCGGCCACGGCGTCACGCGAGAGCGATCCGAAGGCCCGGAGCGCCGCCGTCGGGTCGGGAAGATTGACCAAGAGCGCCTGACAGACCACCAGATCGAAGGCGTCGTCGGGAAACGGCGGCCGGACCGCGTCGCCGGCGACCACGTCGAGGTCGGTCTCTTCGCGTGCAACCGACAACAGCCCGGGGTCGGCGTCGAGACACACCACCTCCGCCGGCGACTCGGCGGTCAGGACGCGAGCGAGTTCGCCGGTGCCCGCCCCCGCGTCGAGAATCCGCTCCCGGCCGTCGAGCGAGAGCGGCGCGAGCGCCGCGCGGGAGTCCGCCCACATCCCCTCGCGGGTCCGACGCAGGTACTCCGGCGAGAATCGTCGCACGGACGAGCGTTCTTCGGGCGCGCTCAAAAGCAGGTCGATTCCGCGCCTCTTCTCCCTCTCCCTCAGTCGCCACCCAGTCGGCGGATCGACGCGACACCGAGGCTGACGACGGCCACCAGCGCGGACAGCGGACCGAAGCCGGGCGTGCTGGTCGCGGTGGTCGACGCCTCCGGCTCCGCGTCAGTCGTCGCGTCGTCGGTCGTCCGCGGATCGGGCGTGTCCGTCGTCGACGTCGAGGGCGTCGCCGGCGCCGACGTCAGGCCGACCCGCACCCCGGCGTGATCGGAGGGGAACAGCCCCGACCCGTCGCTCGCTCCCTCGATCGGATCGACGGCGAACCGCTCGGCGCTCGGCGCTCGGAGCCCGCGGACGAGGACGTGGTCGATGCGCTGAGAGAGGCCGTCCTCGTCTGGCGGGCGGAGCGCCGAAGGCCGACAACACGTACCGCCTGTGGCCCCCGCCGCTCGGGGGGCGTCGGTGAGCCCCTCGGTCAGAAGTCCGTATGCCCCCGCGTCGGCGCTGTCACTTCCGTCAGGCGTCGGCGTTTCTCCGGTCCGGCTCGGCTCGTCGTTGAGGTCGCCCAGAACGACCAGCGGCCCGGACAGCGACTCGACTGTCGCGGCGAGTTCCCGCGCCTGTGCCGTCCGGACGTCCGCGAGACCGGACGCCAGGTGCGTGTTCAGGATCGTCGCCGACGCGCCCTCGATGCGGAGGTCCGCTCGCGCGTACCCGCGCTCGATCTCGACCGTCCGGTCGCCGCCGACCGGCAGCGTCAGCGAGGCGTCGTAGGTCGCGCCCGCCGTCGATTCGACCGCGACGTCGGCGTCGGCCCGGACGAGCACGGCGTCGCGGTCGGTGAGCCTGACGTCGATCCGCTCGCCGTCGACCCGAGCCGGGAGCTCCAGATCCGTGTTCGTCGTCGCTGCGACCAGGCGGTACGGGACGTCCCGGTCGGCCAGCGCGTCGCGGAGGATCGCGAGGAAGTCGAAGACAACGGTCCCGGCGTCGGGGTCGGTCGGATCCCCACCGGAGCGTGGCCCGCGGCGGACGACTGCGGCCTCTTGCACACCGAGCACGGTCGGCGAGAGGCCTGCGAGTTCGTCCGCGATGGCGGTCATCCGCGCGCGCGGATCGCTCGCGCGGACGGTGTCGTAGAGGTCGCCAACCCGCTCGGGGATCGGCGCGTCGCTGTCGTCTCTCGCGATCGAGAGGAAGTCCGCGCCCAGCCCGAGGTTCTGCGTAGCGACCGTCGTCGTGAGCGCCGTCCCGTCGGCATCGCGCTCGGGCGTCGCTGTCGCGGCCGCCGTCTCGACACCACGAAGCGATGCCCCAGCGCCGAGCGTTCCGAGCACGCTGGCGCTTCCGCGCACGACAGCCCGGCGCGACGGCCGCGCCCGAGGTGAGAAATCACGCTTGTCCACTGTTAGGGACCGCTATCGGCCGGCCGCTGAAGAACGCGCCGCTTACGACTCACGGAGCTCGTGGACGCGGTCGATGTTCCAGGCGAACCCCTTGCCGTCTTCGTTCGGCGTCTCCAGCACGAGCGGGGCGTCGCGGATCGCCTCGTGGTTCACGAACGCGGTCATCCCCGCCTCGCCGATCAGCCCCTCACCGATGTGGGCGTGCTCGTCTTTGTTGGTCCCGCACTCGTGCTTCGAGTCGTTGAGGTGGACGCACGCGAGGTTCTCGACGCCGACCTCGGCATCGAGCGCCTCGATCGTCTCGTCGACCCCCTCGGCGCTCGAGAGGTCGTAGCCCGCCGCGAAGGCGTGGGCCGTGTCGAGACAGACTTCGAGGTCCTGGGTACTCTCTTCGAGGACGTAGCCGAGGTGGGCGAAGTCGTCGCCCAACTTCGTTCCGGACCCGGCGTCGGATTCGACGAGCACGGTGACGCCATCGGGAACGTCGAGTTCGTTCAGCGCCGAGACGGCGTTGTCGAGACCCTGCTGCTCGCCCGCGCCGGTGTGTGCCCCCAGGTGGACGTTCACGTACGGAATGTCGAGTTTGGCGGCCGCGTCGACCTCGCGCTGCATCGAATCGATCGACTTCGCACGGAGGTCGTCTTTCGGCGTGCAGAGGTTCACGAGATACGACGAGTGGATGACCCACGGGCCGACGTCGTGGTCTGTCGACCGCTCGCGGAAGGCCGCCGCGTCGTCGTCAGCGATGTCGGGGTTCTGCCAGACCTGCGGCGAGTGCGTGAAAATCTGTCCGCAGTTGCCACCGTCGTCGAGCTGTCGATCGACGGCGTTCGCGACGCCCCCGGCGATCGACTCGT
The DNA here is from genome assembly GCF_900107195.1 of Halobellus clavatus. Taxonomy (GTDB): domain Archaea; phylum Halobacteriota; class Halobacteria; order Halobacteriales; family Haloferacaceae; genus Haloquadratum; species Haloquadratum clavatum. Next base: position 220,802 of record NZ_FNPB01000001.1, on the reverse strand, counting down.
GTGCTCCTACGCGCATACTGGCCGCTGGCACGCCGGGAGTAAAGCGACTTCGGGTCGCGGCGGCGGTCGGGGACCGGCACTCCGAGCGGGTCCGTCCCGCCCTCCCGCCGAACGACGTCACTCGGTTCGCCGGCGAATCCACCCCTCGCTTCTGTACTTCTCTTCCGCGCGCTCACGGGCACGCGCGAGTTCGTCGTCGGTCCACGATCCGTCGGCGGCGTCCGCCCACGTCGCCAGGGCGTCCTCGACCGCCTCGACGAGTTCGGCGCGGGACACGTCTGTCAGTTCGTCGACGCCGACGACCCGGTCCCGAAACCGGTCCGGGTCGACGTCGTGGCCGGCGAACGTCGCGAGGTGCTCGGCCGCCTTCACCGTGTACGTGAGCGATCCGTGCTGAACGACCGCATCCTGCTGCCGGTACTGGGCGTTGCCGCTGATCTTCCGACCCTCGGCGACGATGTCGTGGGCCGGGTGGAGTTCCCGGAGGTAGCACGCGGGCGACCAGATCGCTTCGACTGACTCTGAGACGTAGTCCGCGTCGATCCCGACCGCCCGGAACGCCGCCAGGATCGGTTCGCACAGGAGGTGGTAGGCGTCGAGGAGGTCGCCGGGCAGTTCGCGCTTCGGCGCGACGATCGAGTAGGAGACGTCGCCATCGACGTCGTGGTAGATGCCGCCGCCGCCGGTCTGCCGCCGGGTCACCGACACCCCCTCGGCCGCACAGCGGTCCCAGTCGACCGTGTCGGGGTCCTGTCCGTATCCGAGCGAGAGCGTACTGGGATCCCACCGATAGACGCGGACCGTCCGCGGGCCGCCGTCGGCAGCAGTTTCGGCGGCCACCTCGTCGAGTGCCATCTGCATCGGCCCGTCGCGAGCCTCCTCCCTGATGAGTCGCCACTCCGCGTCAGCGAGGGGCCCGCCGTCGTTGTCGCTCATACCGCAGGCTACGCCTGCCGCGGCAAAGCGGTTTCGTCGTTGCGTCGCCCGTGTTCCAATTTCATATCGCATCATACACTATATCAGCGGACGAACCGACTCGCGAGCCTTTTACACGTCGCTTTCCTCCCTCCGGTATGGTGCGGAACGTCGCCGGCGTGATGGCAGAACTCGAACCCGAGGACTTCTATCTCCTCTCCGGCGTCGAGCAGGGGATGCGGTTCTCCGAGTGGGTGAACCGCGGGAAGCTCCCGGACCTCTCGAATCTCACCGCAGAGGAGGTCGACTACCGACTGGACCGCTGTGCGACACGGGGCCTGATCGAACGGAAGACCATCCAGTACGAGGGCTACACCCTGACGGCTGAGGGCTACGACGCCCTCGCGCTCCGGACGTTCTCCGAGCGAGACACCATCGAAGGCGTCGGTGCACCGCTGGGCGTCGGCAAGGAGAGCGACGTGTTCGAGGTGCAGTCGTACCAACCGCTGGCGCTGAAGTTCCACCGCGAGGGCTACACGAACTTTCGCGAGGTGATGCGCGAGCGGGATTACACATCGGACAACCAACACGTCTCGTGGCTCTACACCGCTCGGAAGGCCGCAGAGCGTGAACACGAGGCCCTCGAATCCCTCTATCCGGACGTCTCGGTGCCCCGTCCGATCGATCACAATCGGCACGCAATCGTGATGGCGAAGTTCGACGGCGTCGAACTGGACCGCGCGAAACTCCCGGACGAACAGGTCACTGGCGTCCTCGATCTCATCCTCCAGGAGATCGCGACCGCGTACGACATCGGCTACGTCCACGCCGACATGAGCGAGTACAACGTCGCGATCAGCGAGTCCGGGGTGACGGTCTTCGACTGGCCGCAGTCGGTCCCGACCGATCACGAGAACGCCCGCGAACTCTTAGATCGCGACGTCGAGAACCTCCTCTCGTACTTCAATCGAAAGTACCCGCGAAACCTCCCGGACGTCGACGTCGAAAGCGTCAACGACAGCGTCGCGGCCGGCGACTTCGAGTCCGTTCGGAATCACGCTTCGTGAGTCGCTGACGACGGTTTCTGTGCGAGTTCCATCGTTCGAGACCGCACTGCGTCTCACCGAAATAAATCGTATACAGCGATATCGAACGGTCAATCCGCGGGGTGCGGTCCCCGAGTGTACTCCCAGGAGTCGGTATAGGCGTCCACGAGTCGCTGGCGCATTCCGGCGTCGGCTAACAGCCGAGACGCCGTCACCGGGTGTCGGGCGAGGCGGGCGGCGACGCGTCCCGGCGAGCGCGTGATGTCGTCGACGGTCAGGCCGTCGAGTGCCTCGGCCACCCTGGCGAGGAGTCGCGGATCGCCATGTTCGACCCAGGCCCCCCGCATCAGGTGGGCCAGTCGGTACTCCGACTGCATCAGCTCGTAGAGGCGGTCGGGATAGGTCTCGGGGCGGTCCTCGAGGATCGCTTCGGCGGCGAGGGACGACGAACGGATCGCCTGGCAGATCCCCTCACCCTGATACCGATTGGCGATCCCGGCCGCGTCGCCGACGAGGACGACGTTCTTGCCCGCGCGGTAGGTCGCCGCCGGATCCAGACTCGGCCCGCGCGGGATGGTGTAGATGTTCGTCTCCGAGCGATCGGGAACGGGGAGGCCGTTCCGGCGGCACGCCCCTTCGAGCGCGGCGTAGTACTCGTCTGGACGCTCCTCGCCCGCCCAGCCGATGCCGACGTTCGCCCGCGTCTCGGACTTCGGAAAGAGCCACGCGTACCCGACGTATCCCTCGAAGAAAATCTGTGGAGACGACGCGATCGAGCCGAAGTCGCCATCCACGTCGGCGTTCACGGCGACGATCTCACCCGTGTACGCGTCCAGATCGCCGAACGCTCGCATCGACAGCGCCGGTTGTCCGGTGGCATCGATCACGTAGTCGTGTGACCGACACAGTTCGCGGAACCGGTCCGGCCCGACGGCCGCGTTCTCTTTGACGTCCACGCCGTCGGCGGCGACCTTCTCGGCCCACGTCCGTTCGACGACGTCCCGGTCGGTGATGTATCCCGGCGGGCACCGGATCAGCGAGGTCCCGAGCGGCGGCGCGTTCGGTCCGTGTTCTCGCCCCTCGAACACGCGCAACTCGAAGCCGTCGACGTCGTTCAGAAACCCGTTCTCGGGCGTCTTCGCCAGCGGGATCAACGACGTATCGTTGATCGCTTCCCCGCAGTTGACGCGCTTGTCGTCGTACGATTGCCGCTCGAAGAGCGTTACGTCGGCCGCCGACGCGAGCCGGTCCGCAGCAGCGAGTCCCGCAACTGCACCGCCGACAACGGCGATCGATCGCTCGACCATACCGGATTCGAAGGAGTCGTGGCAAAATATCCTATCGGAGTCAGCGGCCCCCGCGTGACGGCCCAGCTTGGTGACGCCGGTCGGACCCGCAGAAATTCGATCGAACGACCCGACTACTGTCTGACGCGGGCGTTACGTTCATACCCGATGACGTCCAAGCAGAACGTACGGAATGAGGCGGGATTACTTCGAGTTGGACGTAGAAAACATCTCCTGGGTCGACGACGACGGCGACCCGAGCAAGCCCTTGGTCCGGATCGCCTTCCACGGACCGAGCGAGGAACTGGACCGCCGGCTCTCAGATCCCAGTGGAACATATCTCGACGCGAGCGAGACAGACGTCGCGTTCAGGCTGCAGAACTCACTGGACGAACCGGACGCGACGGGCGTCGTCAGTGTCACGAATCGCATCACTGGCGACTTCGTCCTCGAACTCAACGAGGACGCAGACGACGTACTCACGTTCATCCGCGCCGCTCGCGAGTACGGTCACGACGCCGAGGTGAACGACGGGCGCTACCGCGTCGAGGTCACGATGGACGGCGATGAGGTCGTCACCTACGAGAAACAGACGTTCCTGGTGTACGACGCCGACGGCAATCTCCTTCGATCGCACAGCCTGATCCCCTCCGGCGTCGAACTGTGACGGCGGGGGTACGCGTCGAGCCGTGACCACGATTCGGGCGTCGAATCGGTTCAGTTTTCTCCGACTCGCTGTGAGGGTTCACCCGTGAAGAACGTCACAGACCGGACGAGCAACCCCTTCGATATGCGGCCCCCCTGTGAGCGATTCGTCCCCGGGTACGGCGACGCGAACGCGGATTTTCACGTCGTCGGTGACCGCCCGGAACGCCACGGCGGCCTCGACACCGGCGTTCCGTTCACCAACGACGCGGGCCGTCGGCTCCAGGCGGCCCTGGCCGAAGCCGGTCTCTTAGAGTCCGTGGGCGACCGTCCGAACCCGAAACAGACGTTTCTCTCGTATCTGCACCTGTGCGCCGGCGACGGTGAGCCCTCGCAGTCGTCGTACGACGACCTCGAACGGTTCTTCGACGCCGAACTCCGGGCGATCGCCGCGCACGTCCTCCTCCCGGTCGGCGAGCGGGCGACGAGACACGTGCTCGAAACCTACACCGCACAGGCGCGGAAGACGACCGTCGATATGGACGCGCTCCACGGGACGGAGATCCGGGGCAGCGGCTTCCTCGTCGTCCCGATCGCAGAGCCCGCGACGTGGGACGAGACACATCCCGGCCGTCTCGTCGACGGTCTCGAGACGCTCACGTCGACTGACTACCGGCGCGAGGCCGATCTCGGGCGCTTCGGTGCCGGGAACGATCCCTACCTCGTCCGGTGATTTCGCGCTGAGTCACCGGGAGAACCGATTCTACAGCATTTTTTGTTCATTTTGCAACAATTGACCGAGACATATCGAGAACGTACACCGCTGCGCCGCAGAGAAACAAATTTTTCATTTATTGAACCAATACACCGAGAAGTATTCTAATTCACGTAGTCGTTTGGTGAAGGACGGCCGATATTGGTCCAATCACAGAGCTTTTCACTACAAACGCGGAAATCAAAAATGACGCGCGTGGTCGATACCGGGCGCGTCAGGTAAGGACCTGCGAGACTGGTGCTCTTCGCAGTGGCTTGGTCAGTCACGGACCGCACACTGCGGTCCCCTTCCTTTCGAGCGAGCACCCCGACGACCGCGTCGGTCTTCTGTCAGTCACGTCACGTAGCGTCCCACGTCGAGTGCAAACAGGACCGTCCCGCCGACCGGGAGCACGACGACGAGCGCCAGGACGGCCCCAGTCGGAAGCAGGGCCACCGGGCCGACAGCCAGCCCGGCCAGCGGCGCCAATCCGGCCACTGCGTAGAGATACGCTGACCCCCGGCCGACGGCGACGACGACGGCGACGAACGCGATAGCGAGGACGACCGATCCGATCGGAAACAACAGCGTCGTCGTTGCCATACCCGATACGGCCCGGAGGGCGAACGTCCCGGGCGGCGTCAGGGCCCCGGTGGCGGCCAACGCACTGACCGGGTCGGAGACGACCGCCGGACGGAGCGTCCCGAGCGCTCCCGCGTTCGCGGCGAGATACTGCCAGAGCCCGGCCAGGTAGATCGCCCCGGCCAACACCACGCTGATCCAGGCGTACTGGAGTCGAGAGAGCCCGCGCCGCGCCGTCGCTGCTGTTTCGCGACTCGCTCCGGCGTCGGCCGCAGAGTCCCCGCTGTCGGTCGTCGACTGCGCGCGCCGATTGCGCTCGGTGCGCTGGGTGTTTCGCGTGCGCCGACTCGATCGGCTCTGTGACTCGGTCTGTCGGGTCCGCGACGTGCTCTGGCCGTTCGCGCTCGTTCGTGACGACGACCGCGTTCGATCGCTCGTCGCGGATCCCGTCGAGTCGGAACGACGCGTGGAGCCCGATCGACTGCTCGACGAACGTCCGCTTCGGCTCCGCCCGGTCCCTGTCGCACTCCGCCGATCGGTCGACGATCGGTCGCCGCTCCGGGTCGACTCCTCTCCGTCCGTCTCGTCGTCCGCTGCGTCCGGCCCCGGCTGTCCGGCCGTCGGCAGGCCGTCGAGGCGCTTGCGGACGTACTTCGCGTGGCCCATACGGTCGTACGCCGCCCGCTTTTCCTCCGCACTGAGGACCTCGTGGGCCGCTTTGAGCGTCTTGAACTGCGCGGTGGCTCGCGCGTCGTCGTTGACGTCCGGATGATACCGGCGGACGCGCTCTCGCCACGCTCGGTCGATCTCCTCGGCAGAGGCGTCTTCCGAGACGCCGAGCAGTTCGTAGAAGTCGTCCATCCTCTTCGGGCGGAGTTTGACACCGACCGAATTGAATGTACCGACGGGCGTCGCGGCCCGCTCCCTCTCGCCGGGATGGTAACCCTCATAGTCGTTCGCCCGGGTCCTCTGTGTATGGATTTCACACGCATCGCGCTCGGCAACTCCGTGTTCGAGGGCGAGAACAACGCCTACCTCCTCGAGGGCGACCTGACGACGCTCGTCGACGTCGGCGCGTCGACGGAGTCCGTCCGCAGCGACTTAGAAGCCGGTCTCAACTCGGCCGGCGTGGCGGTGACCGACATCGATCGCATCCTGCTGACCCACTGGCACTCAGATCACTGTGGCCTCGCGGGTGAACTCCAGGCGGAGTCGGGCGCGGACGTCTTCGCTCACGAGATGGACGCCTCGCTGATCGCCGGCGACGACGAGACCGCCGAGGCGCTCGACGAACTCCGGGATCGCCGGTTCAGCGAGTGGGGGATCCCGCCGGACAAGCGCGAGGTCCTCTTAGGCGTCCAGTCGGATTTCCAGGGCGTCGCCGGCGACCCCGTCGACGTGCAGACGCTCGCCGACGGTGATCAGATCCGTGCGGGCGACGGCGAACTGACGGTTCGTCACCTCCCCGGACACGCCGCGGGCCACATCGCGTTCGCATTCGAGACCGAAGACGGCGGCCACTCGGCGTTCGTCGGGGACGTCATCCTGCCGGAGTACACGCCGAACATCGGCGGCGCGGACCTCCGCGTCGACGAACCCCTGGCGACGTACCTCGAGAGCCTCGACCGCCTGGCGAGTCACGACCTCGAGACCGCGTGGCCGGGCCACCGCGATCCGATCGAGGATCCCGCGGCGCGAATCGAGGTCATCCGCGATCACCACTACGACCGCACCCGCCGCGTCGTCGAGACCCTCCAGGAACACGGCCCCGCCGACGCCTGGACGGTCAGTGCGCACCTCTTCGGAGAACTTGAGCACATCCACATTCTCCACGGACCGGGTGAGGCGTACGCCCACTTAGATCACCTCGAACGCGTCGGGGCGGTCGAACGCGAGGACTTCGAGTACCGACTGGTCGACACCGATCCCGACGTCGACGCCCTGTTCCCGAATACGAAATACTGAAACGCCGTCGCCGGAAAGAAGACGGTATGGAACTGCGGGTCATCGACAAGACCGACGAGGAACTCCGCATCGAGGTCGCCGGCGAGGATCACACCTTTATGAACGTGATCAAGGGCGCGCTCTTAGAAACTGAAGGCGTCGCCGCCGCGACCTACGACGTGAACCCCGAGCAGTCGGGCGGACAGACCGAACCGATCCTCTCGATCAAGACCGAGTCGGGCGTCGATCCGCTCGACGCACTCGGCGACGCGTCTCAGCACGTGCAGACGACGGTCGAGGACTTCTCCGCGGCCTTCGAGGCCGCACAGTAGCGTCGGTTCGGGGCCCGATCCGCGCTCGCGCTACAGTCGGACCGGCACGCCGTGCTCGTCGAGGTACTGCTTCGTCTCTTCGATACTGTACTCGTCGAAGTGGAAGATCGACGCCGCCAACCCCGCATCGGCGCCCGCTTCGGTGAACACGTCGTACATATCTTCGGGCCCGCCACAACCCGAGGAGGCGATGACGGGCGTCGAGACGGCGTCACAGACCGCCTTCGTCAACGGGATATCGTACCCCTCTTTCGTCCCGTCGGCGTCGATGGAGTTGACGAACAGTTCGCCCGCTCCGCGGGATTCGGCCTCGGTGGCCCACTCGACGACGTCGACGCCGGTCCCCTCGCGGCCGCCTTTCACCGTGCACTCGAACCAGCAGGACTCCCCGTCGATCTCGGCGTAGTATTCGCCCTCCTCGTCGTAGCGCCGCTTGGCGTCGACGGAGATGACGATACACTGCGAACCGAACGCCCGCGCGCCCTCGTCGATCAGTTCTGGGCGTTCGAGCGCCGCGGTGTTGATCGAGACTTTGTCCGCGCCGGCCCGCAACGTCTCTTTGATGTCTTCACGCGTGCGGATGCCACCCCCAACCGTCAGCGGGATGAACACTTCGTCGGCGACCCGGGAGACGGTATCGAGCATCGTCTCCCGGCCGGCCGCGGAGGCCGTGATGTCGAGGAAGACGAACTCGTCGGCCCCGGCCTCGTTGTACAACTTGGCCATCTCCACCGGATCGCCGGTGTACTTCAGGTCCTCGAAGTTGACACCGGTGTAGACCGCCGGATTCCCGTCGTCGTCGAGGTCGACGTCGATACACGGGATGATCCGCTTCGTCAGAGTCATACGATACGTCCGGATACGACGCCCGCCATCAAAAGGTGTCGGAAGGGCGGTCTCGAGCGGCGGACGCGGCGAACGACTCAACTCCGTCGAACGGCGTGTATCACCTATGGCGGACGACGTCGACGACACCGAGGAGACCGCCCCCTGCGACCGTTGCGGGATGTCGATTCCGGCCGACGCGACCCGGTGTCCAGTCTGCAGTTACCAGCCCGAGGGGTACAGGCCCCGCCTGATGCGGGTCGGCGAAGTGATCTTTGCGGTCGTGATCGTCCTCTCGATTCTCACCCTGCTCGGCGGCGTAACGGGATTCACGCTCTGGCTGCCGGCCGATGCCGTCGCTCGCGTCGCCATCGTAACGCCATACACGGCGGGCATCTCGGGATTCTTCCTGTATTACCTCCGGCAGAAACGCCAGACCAAACCGACAGACAGCGATCTGTTCGGTCGGTCATAACTCCCGAGGCGATGGTTTTTGTGCGATGACGGGGCCAGACGCCGCGTGCGCTGAACGCGGCCGCGACGCGCCAGCGGGTGTGCGACACCACGCGTCGCGGGCGGAGTCCCCCGGGCTCGCTCGACGGTGTCGCCTGTTCGCCCCCGTGTCTCCGGACTCGACGATTCAAGAGCGTTTTAGTAGTCGGCACGCGACCGCTCGAATATGAGCGACCACGAGGACCACGGCGGCCACAGCGACGAAGCGCACGATCACGGGGACGGCCACGACCACGGTGGCCACGGCCACGGAGACGACGACGGCCGCGTCACCTCGCCGATGCAGGACTTCGGAATGAGTCAGGTCACGACGGGTCTCCTCGTCCTCGTCGTCGGCCTGGCTGTCGCCTTCGGCGTCCCGCTCCTCCTCTGAACGCCGTTCTCAGTCCAACTCCGACGCGAGCACGTCCCGTAGCGACGCGATCGCCTCGGCGTCGACGGCCAGGTTCTCGTCGCCGACCGACAGCCGGAGCGTCCCGTCGTCGGTCGCCTCGCCCAGCGTCGTGACCGGTGCGATGCCGTCGAAGGCCGCCTCGACCGCCGCCGGATCGGCGGTCTCGACGACTGCGCGGCCGGGCGTCTCCTCGAACAGCGCGACCGCGTCGTCGACGGCGACGTCCGCGCCCGCCGCCGACGTGATCATCTCGGCCAGCGTGACGGCCAGCCCACCGTTGCTCACGTCGTGGACCGCGAGCGTCGCGTCGTCGTTCGCGACGGCCGCGAGCGCTGCGACGACGTCGCCCGCGTTTTCGGGGAGGGTCGGGAACGTGTCGGAGCCTCCCTCCTGAGCGAGTAGCTCGGAGCCGCCGAGCGCGTCGCTGCCGCGGCCCACGAGCAGCAGGGTCCCGCTCCCGTCGAGCGCTGTCGGGGGGGCGTCGTAGCCGGCCTTCGCCCCGAGCACCGCGAGCGTCGGGGTCGGCGGAATCGGTCCGGCGACGGAGTCGTTGTACAGCGAGACGTTGCCGCCGACCACCGGAATCGATAGCTCGCGGCACATATCCGCGAGGCCATCGACGATCGCGCTGAAGCGCCCGTACACCTCCGGTTTCTCGGGGTTTCCACCGTTGAGGCAATCGACTGCGGCCAGCGGCGTCGCGCCCTTCGCCGCGAGGTTGGTCGCGTTCTCCAGTGCAACCGCCCGCGCGCCGTCGTAGGGCGCACAGTCGGTCCAGGCTGGCACCGCGCCAGACGAGAGCGCGACGCCGGTCCCGGCCTCGCGGACGGCGAGCAGCGCCGCGTCGTCGCCGGGCTTGCGGGCGGTCCGCGCCCCGACCTCGTGGTCGTACTGGCGGTAGACCCAGCGCTTCGACGCGGTGTTTGGCGCGCCGACGACCGCCTCGAACGCGGACTGGAGATCCACGTCGGGCCGATCGCGACTCGGCTGGCTCGGTTCGACCGTTGCGAGATCGTTCATCGGCGCGCCGTCGGCGAGGAACTCCGCCGGTACGTCGACGACAGTCTCGCCCTCGAACGTACAGACGTAGTTGCCCGCGGTCACCTCGCCGATGATCGAATAGCCGAGATCGTACTTCGCGGCGATCGCTTCCACCGCCTCGACGTCCTCGGGACGGACCTCATAGCACATCCGCTCTTGGGACTCGGCGAGCACGATCTCCAGTGCGTTCATATTCGGCTCGCGCTGGTGGACCCGTTCGAGTTCGATGTCAGCGCCGAGTCCGCCTTTCGCGACGAGTTCGGAGGAGGCGCCGCCGAGACCGGCCGCGCCGAGGTCCCGTGCGGCCTGGACGAGGCCGTCGTCGACGAGTTCTTCGTTCGCTTCGATGAGCAACTTCTCCGAGTAGGGGTCGCCCACCTGGACTGCGGGGCGATCCTCGGTCTCGGCGTCCTCGGCGAGATCCTCGCTCGCGAACGACGCGCCCCCGAGACCGTCCCGGCCGGTGGCGTTGCCCAGGAGGACGAGTTTGTTGCCGGCCTCCTGTGCCTCGGCGGTGACGAGGCGCTCCTCGTCGACGAGTCCGACGCAGGCCACGTTGACGAGCGGATTGCCCTCATAGTCGTCGTGGAACTCGACGCTGCCCCCGACTGTCGGGACGCCGATCGCGTTGCCGTAATCGGAGATGCCCTCGACGACGCCCTCGAGCAGATAGCGGGTGTGTTCGCGGTCGAAGTCGCCGAAGTAGAGACTGTCTGCGAGCGCGATCGGGTAGGCCCCCATCGAGAGCGTGTCCCGAACGATCCCGCCGACGCCCGTCGCCGCGCCGTCGTAGGGATCGACGTAGGACGGGTGGTTGTGGCTCTCGATCCCCATCGTGACGTACGTCTCCGCGTCGCTGTCGCCGTCGTTGTCGGGGAGGCGCACGACGGCGGCGTCGTCGCCGGGGCCGACGACGACCTGGTCGCCCTCCGAGGAGAACGCCGAGAGGAGGGGCCGCGACGAGCGATACGCGCAGTGTTCGCTCCAGAGGTTCTCGAAGAGTGCGGCCTCCGTCGGGGTGGGGTCGCGCCCGAGTTCGGCCGTGACGAGTTCGCGGTCGGAGTCCGGCAGGCTCATTCACTTCCCTGTTCAAGAAGGTTCGATTAATGCTTTTCTGTGTGCACGGACGTGTATCGTCGCGAGGATCTGTCGTCGGTGGCGGTTCGCACACGGCCGTTTCCCGCGGACGCGGACCGGGTCGCTTTTTTAATCCCGGTCACTACCCCCACCCGTGCTATCGGTCGAGTTGCACGCGCACTCGTCGCTGTCGTACGACGGCCGCGATCCGGTCGACCTGCTCTTAGCGCAGGCAGAGGCGGTCGGCCTCGACGCGCTCGCGATCACCGATCACGACGAGATCGACGCGAGCCTCGAAGCGGCCGAGAAGGCCGCCGAATACGGACTCGTCGGCATCCCGGCGATGGAAGTCACGTCGGCGGCTGGCCACGTCCTCGCGTTCGGGATCGAGGAACTCGTCCCGGCGGGCCTCTCCTACGACGAGACGCTCGACCGCATCCACGACCAGGGGGGGATCGCCGTCGTTCCGCACCCGTTTCAGTCCTCGCGACACGGCGTCGCGGCGCACGTCAGTCGCGACCAACTCGCGGCCGCCGACGCCGTCGAGGTGTACAACTCCCGGCTGTTCACCGGTTGGGCCAACCGGAAGGCCGAGCGCTTCGCGACCGCCCGAGGGCTGCCGATGACCGCCGGCAGCGACGCCCACATCGGGGAGATGGTCGGGCAGGCCGTCACCGAAGTCGGCACCGACGACCGCTCCGTCGGCGGGATCCTCGACGCCATCGTCGACGGACAGACCAGCGTCGTCGGCCGCCGCACGCCCTGGCGGATCTCCTTCCGCCAGTTCGGCGGCGGTGTCAAGCGCCGAATCAAGCGCACCGTCTCGGACCTCGTGTAATGCCTCACGTTTCCGATTCCGCCCCGGGAGCCGCGTCACGGCTCGACGGTGCGTCGCCGGCACTCGTCCGCGACGCACTCGACACCGGAGCGCCGCTTCTCGGGACCGCCGGGTTTGCGGGTGAGGTGGACGAGTACCTCGTCCGCGACGTGCTCGGCCGTCGCCCCCTCTTCGTCGACGCGGCGGATCCCGCCCGGTGGTCCTTCGTGCCGACCAGTCTCGACGATCCCGTCTCGGTCCCGGCGGGAACCGTCGCACGGGTCGGGACCGCCCCCGAGAGCGTCGATGCGCAGTGGACGCTCCCCGACCCATCGCCCGCGGCCGACCGCGAGGCCGCGCTCGCTGCCGTCCGCGACGCAGTGCGCGAACGGACGCGGGCCGTCGGAGCGGACGGTGAGGACGGGGCCGCCGGGGCCGGAAACGACGACGTCGCGGTCGCCTTCTCGGGCGGCGTCGACTCCGGCCTCGTCGCGGCCGGCGTCCCCGACGCGCCCTGCTACGTGGCCGGATTCGAGGGGTGTCACGACGTCGCCGCCGCTCGCGACGCGGCCACGGCGATGGACCGCGACCTCCGCGTCGTCGAACTCGACCACGCGGCTCTTCGCGAGGCGGTCCCACGGCTCGTCGACGCCTTCGGCCGGACGAATCCGATGGACCTCTCGATCGCGCTGCCGCTGTTCTTGGTCGCCGAGCGCGTCGCCGCCGACGGCTACGACCGCCTCGCGCTCGGCCAGGGGGCCGACGAACTGTTCGGGGGCTACGCGAAGGTGCAGAAGGCCCCCGAGGACCCCCGCGTCGACGCCGACTCCGTCAGGGGCGCTCGGCGAGAACTCCTCGGGACGATCCCCGAGCAGGCCGAACGCGACGTGCTGGCGATTCGGTTGGGCGGCGTCGAGCCCGTCACGCCGCTGCTGCACGACGACGTCGTCGCGGCGGCGCTGCGGCTCCCGGAATCGCTGCTCGTCGACGGCGAGACGCGGAAGGTCGCACTCCGGGAGGCGGCGCGCGGACTCGTCCCCGACACGGTCCGGACGGCCGACAAGAAGGCGGTCCAGTACGGCACCTACGTCTCCCGCGAACTGGACCGACTGGCTCGGCAGGCCGGCTTCAAGCGCCGGATGGACAACCACGTCGAGCGGTACGTCGAGTCGCTGGTCGCAGACGTCTGACGCGAAGCGGGATCCGGTCGTGCGAGGTCGCGTTATGCTGTGCGTCCGCTTACTCAGCGTCGGCCGCGGCTTCGATCGCCTCCAGCGCGAACTGGACGGTGTCGGCGTCGAGGTCGGACTCCCTGAGCGCCGTCTCGTCGTACCACGCCCAGGCCTCGGGGCCGGCCTCGTCGTCGCCCGCAGGGTCGATCTCCCGTGACGCGACACGGGCGTAGTAGATGTGGTCGATGTGCTGGTGACCGACGTGTCCGCCGTCGTGAACGTTGATGTCGTAGAGCATCTGGTGGCGGGGCTGCGGGAGGTGTTCGCCCGCCGGCGCGTCGACCGGTTCGGCGTGATCGAGCAGTTCCGCGTCGAGACCGGTCTCCTCGTAGACCTCCCGCAGGCCGGCCTCGTGGGGGACTTCGTCGCGGTCGACGTGGCCGCCAGGGGGGATCCGGATTCCGAGTCCGTCGTGGCGGTGCAGCGCGACCGCGCCGCTCTCGACGATGTAGACCGTGGCCGTGAAATGCCGCGTCGTCTCCATATCCGTCCCTGCGGCGGCGTCGTGGTGTCTCTTACTATCCGCGCTGCGAGTTCACCGACTGCCGGCGCCGCGGCTCTGTCGAACGATCGACTCCATCTTCTCCCGCGAGAGTTGTGACCGGATGGCCTCGGGAATCCCGTCGGGCAGCGCCGCGCGGAGTTCCGCGTCGCTCATCCCGCCGATGTGATCGTTCGCGGTCGCGGTCGCTCGCGTGTCCCCCGCCCCGTCGTGCTCGCGACGACCGCTGTCGGCCTCGCCGTCGCTGACGGGGTCGGCGTTGGTGAAGGGATCGAGTCCGTCATCGCTGTCGGCTCCGTCGACCTGCAGCCCGCCGTCGGTCGCCGATCGGACCTGATCGCCGCTGTCCTCGATGCGGGACGTGCCGGACTGCAACTCTGAGAGCGCGGCGTCGACCTCGTCGGCGGTCTCGGACTGTGACCGGATGTTGTCCGCGATGACGTCGACCTCGGCGGCGACTTCGGTGGCGTGTTCGGCCGCCTCGTCGACGACGCGGGCGATGTCGGAACTGGCCTCGGCCTGTTCGTCGGCCGCCCGGGCGACCTCGTCGATGCCGTCGGACGTCTCTTCGACCGCGTCGACGATTCCCTCGAGCGTATCGACCGATTCGTCAACGCTCTCGAGCGCGCCGTCGATGCTCTCGCCGACCTCGTCGAGGCCGGTCGCCGTTCGGTCGATCCGCGCGGTGACGGTGTCGATCATCTCCTCGACGCGTTCGGCCTGCGCTTTCGACTCGTTGGCCAGCGATTTCACCTCGTCGGCGACGACGGCGAACCCCGAGCCCGCTTCGCCGGCGCGCGCGGCCTCGATCGAGGCGTTGAGCGCGAGCAGGTTCGTCTGGTCTGCGATGTCGTTGATCACTTCGACGATCTCGTCGATCTCGTCGACGGCGTCGACCAGTTCGTCGACCTCGTCCATGATCTCCGCCCGCTCGTCGTCGAGTTCCTGCATCTCGTCTTCGGCCACCGCGGCCGCCTCCAGCCCGTCAGTCGCGAGGGTCTCGGCCTCTCCGCTCCGCGAGGAGACTTGATCGGCGGTCGAGGCGATCTCCTCGATCGTCGCCGAGAGCGTCGACACCTTGCCCGCGATGTCTTCGGTGTGCTCGGACTGCTCCTCGGCCAGCGAGTCGATCCGATCGGCGCTCTGCGCCGCGCCGTTGGCCTCGGTCCGCAGCGTCGCGACCGAATCGCCGATCTCCGCGCGGAGTTCGCGCGAGCGCTCGATCTCCTCTCGGAGGTCCGCGGAGTACGAGTGAAGGTACGTGTCGTTGACGACCTGCATATCGAGGTTGAGGATCCGCGTCACCGCCATCGAGTCGCGGAAGCCGTCCGTGATGGCTTCCTCGACTGTCGCCGCGTCGTCGGCGTCCAGTTCCGCTGTCGCGGCGTCGATCGTTCGCTGCTGCAGCGTCTCGAAGAACGTGCTGAGGAGGTTCGCGAACATCCCCCCGAAGTAGTGAAGCGGCATCTCCAGACGGTCGTGGAGGCGACCGATCCGCGTCCGGTGGGTGAAGTACTCGGTGTCGTACTGCCCGCCGGTGACCATCCGCATATACCCCTCGACGATCGCCTCGAGATCCGACTCGGTTCGCGGCGAGCGGTCCACAATCTCTTTCGTTCGGTCGTGCCCGAAGACGGGGCCGACGAACGACTCGACCAGGGCGTCCATATTCGACTCGACGAGGTCGTCGAGATCGGCCACGCGGCGTTCGTCTTCCGCGGAGAAGTCGATAAACTCCTTCCGCCACGCGATCTCCTCGCTGGTCAGTCCGATCTCGGCGGCAAGCTGCTCTGCAGAAGTACCCGTACCGATCGTTGGGCCGTCGACGAGTGAATCCATACGATTTCCTCTCACGCACGCGTAATAACACTTCTACCCCGAAGATCAGCCGTGATAACCACACCGTGCGACCGGGCGGTGCGTCCGGGTTCGGCCCGCACCGAAACGCTTACTCCCAGTCCACGGTTCCTCACGGGTATGAGCGAGACGCCCGTCGACGCCGAGGAGGTCGAACACGTCGCCGAACTGGCGCGCGTCGACCTCGCTGACGACGAAGTCGACGCGTTCACGACGCAGTTCGCGGAGATCCTCGAGTACTTCGAGGCGCTGGACGAAGTGCCCGAAGTCGAGAGTGAGGCGGACCTGGTGAACGTGATGCGCCCCGACGAGGTTACCGACGGCCTCGATCAGGCAGAGGCGCTGCAGAACGCCGAGGAGACCGAGGACGGCTTCTTCAAGGGACCGCGGGTGTCGTAGATGAGCCTGAACGCGTTCATCACCGAAGCGGAGATCGACCCCGACGCCGACGGCCCGCTCTCGGGTCAGACCGTCGCGGTCAAAGACAACATCAGCACCGAGGGCGTCCGGACGACGTGCGGGTCGGCGATGCTGGACTCCTACGTCCCGCCGTACGACGCGACCGTCGTCGAGCGGCTGAAGGACGCCGGGGCGACCATCGTCGGCAAGGCAAATATGGACGAGTTCGGGATGGGCGGCACCACCGAGACGTCTGCTTTCGGCGCGGTCAAGAACCCCGTCAACGAGGACCACGTTCCGGGCGGATCCTCGGGCGGGTCGGCGGCCGCCGTCGCCGCCGGCGAGGCGGACCTCGCGCTCGGTTCGGACACCGGGGGCTCGGTCCGCAACCCCGCCGCGTTCTGCGGCGTCGTCGGCATCAAGCCGACCTACGGACTCGTCTCCCGGTACGGCCTCGTCGCCTACGCCAACTCCTTAGAGCAGATCGGGCCGATCGCCAACACGGTCGCGGACGCCGCGGCGCTCCTGGACGTGATCTCGGGACCCGACCCGCACGATGCGACGACCCGCTTCAACGCGAGCGGTGGCGGCCCCGACGATTCGGCCGCGGAGTCCGACGCCGATCATCCCGCGACGGACGCCGACTACGCGGCCGCGGCCGACGGCGACGTCGACGGGACCACGATCGGCGTGATCACCGACCTTCTCGAGGGCGCAGACGACCGCGTCGTCGAGACGTTCGAGGCGTCTCTCGACGACCTCCGTGCGCAGGGCGCTGAGACGGTCGAGGTGTCGCTCGACTCGCTGGAGCACGCGGTCCAGGCGTACTACGTGATCGCGATGTCGGAGGCCTCCTCGAACCTCGCACGCTTCGACGGCGTGAGGTACGGCCAGTCGGGCGGCTACGAGGGCAACTGGAACGACGCCTTCGCCCGCGCCCGCGAGGAGGGCTTCGGCGAGGAGGTCAAGCGCCGGATCCTGCTCGGCACCTACGCCCTCTCGGCGGGCTACCACGACAAGTACTACAAGAAGGCGCAGGACGCCCGCGCGTGGGTGAAACGCGACTTCGACGAGGCCTTCGAGCACGCGGACGTGCTGGCGACGCCGACGATGCCCGTGTTGCCGCCGGCGCTGGGCGAGAGCCTCGACGACCCGCTGCAACTGTATCTGATGGACGCCAACACGGTCCCGGTGAACCTCGCGAACCTCCCCGCCATCTCGGTGCCCGCTGGCGAGGCCGACGGCCTCCCGGTCGGCCTCCAGTTGATCGGCCCGAAGTTCGGCGAGGAAGCGATCGTCCGGGCCGCCTCGGCAGCCGAAGACTGACCGCTGCCGGTGAGTCGCCCGGGGGCGTAGCGGTACGTTTTCAACGCTGCCCGCTGGATCGTTGACTGAGTTCGAATGTACATCATCGTCGTCGGTGCCGGGAACATCGGCACGCCGCTCATCGAGATCGCGGCCGAGGGCGGGAACGAGGTCGTCGTCATCGAGAACGATGAGACCAAGGCAGAGGCCGCGGCGTCCGCGTTCGACTGTCTCGTCTTGCATGACGACGCGACCGCAAAGGAAACGCTTGTCGACGCCGGGGCCGACCGGGCAGACGCGCTCATCTCGACGACGGATCAGGACGCGACGAACGTGATGGTGTGCCTGCTCTCGAAGGAACTCGACATTCCGAACATCGTCTCGGTCGTTCACAACCCCGAGCATATGAGTCTCTACCGTCAGATCGGCGTGAACACGATGGAGAACCCGCAGCGACTGATCGCGGAGTACCTCTACCGCGCCGTCAAGCGGCCGTCCATCGTCGATTATATGCGCATCGGCGACGAGGCGGAGGTCTTCGAGATCCGCGTCGACGACGGCGCGCCGATCGCGGGGATGTCGATCCGGGAGGCCGCCGAGGCGGACCACCTCCGGAGCGATATGCTCGTCGTCGCGATCGAGCGCGACGGGACCGGCAACCCGATCACCCCGCGCGGTTCGACCGTAATCGAAAGTGGTGACCTCCTGACGGTTTACTCGGCCGAGGGCGCGACGCCGGACGTCACGGACGTCTTCGGCCACTTCGAGGATCACTGATGCCGCGGCCGCGATCTCGAACCGTCAGCGGCTGGCCGACAGACCTGGCGACGATCGCCCACGACGTCGGGTCGCTGCTCACGATGGAAGCCACGTTGATGACCCTCAGTACCGTGGTCGCGGCCCTCTTCGGCGAGTGGTACGTCGCGCTGGCGTTCGCCCTCGCGGGCGGGGTCACGGCCGTCGTCGGACTGGGCGCACGCCGCGCGTTCGCCGACGCGCCCGATCCCCGGATGAAACACGGGATGATCATCGCCGCGAGCGGCTGGCTGATGACTGCTGCCTTCGGGTCGCTCCCCTTCTTTCTCGCGGCGGTGTTCGTCCCCGCAGAGGTCGCCGCGTCGTACGTCCCGGCGGGGGCGTCCTACGGTCAGTCGAGTCTCGCGTACTTCGCGAACCCGCTGCACGCGTTCTTCGAGAGTATGAGCGGGTGGACGGGCAGCGGGCTCACGATGGCCGTCCACGAGCCGTCGCTGCCGCGGACGATCCAGTGGTGGCGATCGCTCATCCAGTGGGTCGGCGGCGTCGGCGTGATCGTCCTCACGGTCTCGATCCTCGCCCGCCCCGGGAGCGGGAGCTACGCGCTCTACCGTTCGGAGACGCGCGAAGAGAAGATCCACCCCAGCATCGTCTCGACGGTCCGAACCGTCTGGAAGCTCTTTCTCGGCTACACTGCGGTCTCGATTCTCGTGCTGTTCGTCGCGATCAGACTCTCCCCCTTCGGCTCGCAACTCCCGCTGTGGGAGGCCGCCTGGCAGGCACTCAATCACGCGATGACCGGCCTCTCGACCGGCGGGTTCTCCGTCACGGACAACTCGATCGCGACCTACGACTCACCGCTCATCGAGACCGTTCTCCTCCCGGTGATGGCGCTCGGCGCGATCGCGTTTCCAGTCCACTACACGATCCTCTCCGAGCGCGATCTCGGGGAACTCGTCTCGGACCTCCAGACCCGGTGGCTCTTCTTGCTTCTCGGTCTCGGCGTGCTGGCGCTGTCCGTCCAGAACCTCGTCTCGATTCCGTCCGTCGAAGGAGCGTTCGTCGCGACGGGCACACTCGACGTCGGCGGTGCGGTCGATCCGATCGTCGCGGATGCCGTCCGCGATTCGACGTTCCAGTGGATCAGCGCGCTCACGTGCACCGGGTTCCAGTCCGCGCCGATCGGTCGGTGGACCGCCGGCGCGAAAGTGCTGATCGCCGGCGCGATGACGCTCGGCGGAGCCGCCGGCTCGACGGTCGGCGGGATCAAGATCATTCGCGGCTACGTCATCGGCCGCGGTATCCGGTGGCAGTTCCGACGCGTGTTTCTCCCCGCCAGCGCAGTCGTCGGGACTCAACTCAACGGTCGGCGGCTCGACCGGGAAGGAATGGAGCGGGAGTTCTCCGAAGCGGCCATCGTCACCTTGCTGTGGCTCGTGGTGCTGCTCGCCTCCAGCATCGTCCTCGTCAACCTCGCCGGTCCGGACTTCACCTACGCCGACGCGCTCTTCGAGGTGGCGTCGGCACAGGGGAACGTCGGCCTCTCGGCGGGGATCACTGGTCCGACGATGCATCCGGTCGCCGAGGCGATGTTCCTCCTGAATATGTGGGTCGGTCGATTGGAGATCATCCCGATCCTCGTCTTCGCTCGGTCGCTGCTCTACGGACTCGATCCGTAGGGCACGGCGGTCGACCGAGACGACCTCTCGGGCCTACCCCGGACCCTCGATCGATCATCGCGTCCAGTACTCGGACGTCAGCAGCACCAAGACGGGGATGATCTCCAGCCGCCCGATCCACATCAGCCCCACCATAAAGTACTTCGACGCGTCCGAGAACGCGAGATAACTCCCCATCGGTCCGACGATGCCGAATCCCGGACCGACGTTCCCGAGCGTCGCCGCCGTCGCCGAGAGGACCTCGAGGACCGACAGCGTCGGGCCGATCCGGAGCGAATCGAGGAACAACAGCCCCGCACCCACGAAGAAGATCACGATATACAGGAGCGTAAAGCTGTAGATACCCCGAACGGCGTTCTCGTCGATCGTCCGGCCACCGAGGCGAACCGGGCGGATCGCCTCAGGGTGGGCAGTCGTGAACAGCTCGCGGCGGATCGATTTGAGGATGACGTACCAGCGGACGATCTTCACCGCGCCACCGGTCGACCCGGCTGATCCGCCGATGAACATCGCGAAGAGCAGCAGATACTGTGCGGGCGGGCCCCACGCGTTGAAGTCCATATTCGCGTACCCCGTCGTGGTCACGATCGAGACGGCCTGGAACGCGGCGTACCGAAGCGACGGCTCCACCTGGCCGACGATTTGCGCCCGGACAGTCTCCAGGTACGCGGCGTCGAACGTCTCGCCGGCCGGCGCGGCACCCACTAGTCCGCCGGCGAACAGGATCCCGGCGATGACCGCGGTGAGCGTCCCCATCGCTCCGACGTAGAACTTGAACTCGGAGTCGCCGAACAGCCGCCGCGGATCGCCGGTCAGGACGTGCCAGAACAGGGCGAAGTTCGTCCCGGCGGCGACCATGAAGGGGATGATGATCCACTGCGCCGTCGCGCTGAACGCCTCGATACTCCGCGCCTCCGGCGAGAACCCGCCCGTCGGCATCGTCGTCAGCCCGTGCGCGACGGCGTTGTAGAGCGTCATCGCCTGATCGACCCCGGCGACGTTGAGCGAGTAGAGCAGGACGATCTCCAACACGGTCAGCCCGAGGTACGCCCCCCACAGCGCGCGTGCGGTCTCGGCGATCCGCGGCGTGAGCTTCTCGATGCCCGGGCCGGGCGCTTCGGCGTCCATCAACTGCGCACCGCCGACCGACAGCTCGGGGAGGATCGCGACCGCCAGCACGACGATCCCCATCCCGCCGAGCCACTGGGTGAGCTGTCGCCACAGCATAATCGACCGCGTGTGCGCATCGAACGAGATCTCGCCGAGCACGGTCGCCCCAGTCGTCGTGAAGCCGCTCATCGCCTCGAAGAGGGCGTTTGCGGGGTTCCCGAGCGTCGATTCGGGGTTGATCGGTTGCGTTACCATCGGGATGCCGTGCGCCTCGATCAGGTACGGGACCGCCGCCACGATTGCGACCGCGAGCCACGTCGCCGCCACCATCAGAAAGCCCTCGCGGGGCCTGATCTCGGGGTCGGGGTCGAGCCGTTCGAGGCCCACCCCCGCGACGACGGTCAGTGCGATCGTCGCGACGAACGGAGCGACCGGATCCCCGTAGTAGAGCGCGACGACGAGCGGGAGACACAGCGGGACCGCGAGGTACTTCAGCACGGACCCGACGAGGCTGAGACTGGCGCGGGCGTCGACGCGGAGTTTCATCAGAGATACGAGCGGAGGGATACTCTCACGGGGGGAAGATGTTTCGGTCCGAGGTCTGCTCGCTCCGGTCGGCTACAGCCGGGTGGCGACTTCCTCTCCGACGTCGATGTCGGCGAAGACGACGACGTGATCGCCCACCTCGACGACGGTGTCGCCGCGGGGCGTGATGAACTCCGCATCGCGGGTGATCGCACCGATGACGACGCCGTCGGGCAGATCGGCGACCGACTCGTGAATCGGACGGTCGGCCAGAATGCTCTCGGCGTCGACCTCGATCTCGAGAACTTCGGCCTTGTCGGACTCGATCAGTGCGACGTTCTCGGCCTCTCCCTCGCGGGTGAACCGCGAGATCTCCTCGGCGACGACGCTGCGCGGGCTCACGCCGACGTCGACGCCGACGGTCTCGAAGAGTTCGACGTAGTCGTTGGTGTCGATGATCGCGATCGTCCGCTCGACGCCCATCCGACGACCGAGCAGCGACACGAGGAGGTTCTTCTCGTCGGAGTCCAGCGCGGCGATCACGATGTCGGCATCGCCGATGTGCTCACGCTCGAGGAACTCGATGTCCGTCGCATCGGACTCCATCACGACGGTCTGTGGGAGCCGCTCTGCGAGGTCTCGCGCGCGATCGGTGTCCTGTTCGACCAGACGCGGTTTGAAGCCCCGAGACTCCAGCAACCGCGCGGCGTGATAGCCGATCTCCGAGCCGCCGACGATGACGACCTCCTCGGCGGTCCCCTGAGATTCCTCGGGAGCGACCGATCCGGCGAACTCTCGGACGCTCTCCGGCGAGCCGATGACGACGACTCGGTCGCCCACCTCGATCAGCGTCTCGCCACGAGCGATCTCGACGCAGCCGTTCTTGAGAATGGCGACGAACGTCAGCGAGTCGAAGCGGTCGGCCTCCGCGACAGTCTGATTCGCCACTGGACTCTCCTCGTCGACCTCGAATTCGGCCATCTGCACCTTTCCGCCCGCGAAGGGATCGACGTCGCGGGCGGCCGGCAGGCCGATCATCCGGACGATCGACTCCGCGGCGAGCAGGTTCGTGCAGACCATAAAGTCGACACCGAAGGCGCGCTCGGAACGCTCCCACGTCCGGAGATACTCGGTGTTCTTCACTCGAGCGATCGTGAACGCGTCGGAGATGGCCTTCACCGTCGAGCAGACGACGATGTTCGTCTCGTCGTCGTCGGTGGAGGCGATCACCATATCGGCCTCTCCGATGCCGGCCTCCTCGAGAGTCGACACGGAGGTCCCGTCGCCAGTTACACCCAGGACGTCGAGAGAGTAGTTCAGCTCCTCCGTCCGTTCCTCGTCGCAGTCGACGACGATTACCTCGTGCGCGCTGGCGAGGTCGGCGGCGATACTCGATCCGACCTGGCCCGCACCGATGATGACTACGCGCACTGCCGATCACCCGAAATCATTCGTCCCGATGTGTCCCGCGTGGGCGTATCCATCTTTCGGCATCGATCCGACCGCCCCCGGCGGCTTCGACGACGACGAACTCAGGACCGTCGTTCGACGGTGAGATCGATGGGTCTGTGCGTCCCCTCGAGGTCCTCGACGACGCGCTCGACGATGCGCTCGGCCTCGGTTGCGATCGCGGGCTTGAGGCGGTCGAGCACCCAGCCGAACGAAACGAAGCGTGGCAGGTCGAGTCCGCCCTCGTTCGCGGATCCCGGATCGTAGGCCACCTCGAACGAGACCCGGGACGCGGCGTCCACGTCGTCTGGGGCGTCCGACGGGACTTCGTCGAGTGGTTCGATGACCCAGCGGCCGCTGGCGTCGAGGTTCCGGACGATCCGCCAGTCGATCGTCTCCGGTTTTTCGACTTCGGTCACCTCGGACTCGACGGTGTACGTGAGCTTCCACCAGGCGAACCGCAGCGCGTACCGGGTCCCCGCGCCGCCGTCGCCGCTGCGCCGCGAGACGGTCCGGAGGTGCTCGGAATACTTCGCGTACCGTGGGAAGTCGATGAGAAAGTCGTAGGTCTCCTCCGGGGGGAGGTAGACGACAGTGGTGACGACGAGTTCGTCCACGCCGGACGCTGGGGCCGGGGCGTCGAAAGCGTTGCGGGCGGTCACACCTGGCACCACGGCCACTCGCCGCGCATCGGAACGCACTTGTTATCGAGCATTCATTTCGAAGTCGATGGTCGGGTCGACCCTCCTCGACATCCGCCGTCACGTCGACGCGCTGGCCACGCCCCGCGGTCCGTACGCCGTGGTCTGCGGACGGACGGGCTGTGAGCCCTCGCCCGTCACCGGACTGCGGTTCGACGACCGCGACACGGCCGCCGAGGCAGCCGACGCCGCCAGCGAGTACCGCGCGACGCTCCGGCAGTACGACCCGCAAGTCCTCTTCTATGAACCGCTAGTCCACGACGTGGAAGACGCCCCGCGCGGGGACGTGATCGAGGACCGCACGGACGAGCGGGTGCGCTATCTCTCCTTCTGTCACGACGTCGCCGGCGCGACGTTCGAGGCCCTCTCGGCGGCCGGCCTCCGCGATGTCGAATCGGCCGCGATGGAGACGTATCTGACCCTCGCCGAAGTCGTCACCGATCCCGACGACTTCTGTCTCACGCTGTTGTGGAGCGTGACGAGCGAACTGGCTCGACTCACGGGCCGTCGCGAGCAGACCGCCGTCGTCGCATCCGCCGCGTCGGCCCTCCGGTGTCACGACGTCGACACCACAGGACGGCCGGCAGCGGGACTGGAGGCGGCGCTCGATCACCTCGAAGCGGTCGGCTTTCTCGACGCCCACGCGGTCGAGTCGGCCGCGGACGAGGCGGGGTGGCGGATCAGACTCGACGGGTACGCGCTCGCAGAGCGAACCGGACGGCTGCCGACGCTCCCCGTCTCGATCGCTCTCGCCCGGCAGCTCCCGACCACGCCGTTCCGCCTCGCCGACGCGACGCCACTGGACGACCACACCTGGCAGCTCCGTATCGAGCCGGACCGGGTGCCCGGGGGCCTGGCGTCGCTCGACGCTCGCAACGACCGACGGCTCTACGACCGCAACACCGACCGTTGAGACCGATCGGCACCCGCGTCTGTGCGGTGCCGACCGTGACACTCATTCGGTCCGACGGCGTCTCGGCGTGTATGTCACCCTCGGATACTGACGCACGGACCGGCGGACCGACCCACGACGACGGGGCAGCCGTCGTCGTGGTCGGCGGCGGCGTCGCCGAGCTGACCGCGGCGACCTACACCGCTCGGGCCGGCCTTCGGACGCTCGTCGTCGATGCGCCCGAAAGCATCCTCGCACGCAACGCGCACCTCGAGAATATGCCCGGCTTCCCCGGCGGCATCGACGCCCGCCGATTCCTGGACCTGCTCCGCGAACAGGCCGACGAGAACGACGTCCACCGACGGTCGGGCCGCGTCACCGACGTCGCGATCAGCGGCGACGGCTTCGACGTCACCGTCGCGGCCGCCGACGACGCCGCGGTCGACGAGTGGTCCGCCGGAGCCGACGCTGTTATCGCGGCGTCGTGGGCCGACGTCTCGTATCTCGACGGCCTCGATGTCGAGATCCGCAGCGCGGGATCGAAGCAGTACGTCGACGTCGACGAACTCGGCCGGACGGCCGTCGAGGGCCTCTACGCCGCCGGGCGGCTCACCGAGAAATACCACCAAGCAGTCGTCGCCGCCGGTCACGGCGCGGAAGTCGGTCTGACAGTCGTCCACGACTCGGAGGTAGCGTACTACCACGACTGGGTGACCCCGGAGGGCTACTTCACCGACCGCGGTCGGGACGTCCCCCCGGGCTGTGAGGAGATCGACGCTGACGAGCGTGCGCGCCGGCGTGCGGCGGCGCGCGAGCGACTGCAGCGGTCCTTCGACGGACCACATCCCGAACCGCAACGGACGCACCCGAGTCTCGTCGCCGACGACCTGGGTCGGCTGGACGAGTAAGCGCTCGCGGCCCGACTCACCGGTCGTCGTCCAGTTCGATCCCGTCGCGGTACTCCTCGAACGCGTCGTCGAGTTCCGCCTTGATAGCCGCCCGCTCGGACTCGGTGAGCTCTCGCTGCTCTTGCGCGGCCAGCACCGCGCGCGCCAGGAGTTCGTTGTTCATCCGCATCGACGGGTTCGCGAAGTTACTCGAGAGGTCCTGACGGTCGCGCGACATCTGGTTCCAGACGCCGCCTTCGGTGTAGAAGTAAGTGAACACGAGCGTGCCGCCGAGCGTCACCCCGATCAGGGGCCAGGCGTACTCGCCGTGTCCGTACTGTCTGAGCGTGATCGTGGCGGTCGAGAGCCCGGTCATCCCCAGCATCGCCAGTCTGACCATCCCGGAGACACCGTCGACGCGGGCCAGCCACCGAGCGGCCAGTCGGACCCACCAGCGTTGTGCGGTCATCGCCGCCGCGTACGCGAGCGAACGACTAAACGCCCGCGGCTCGGCCCACAGCAGTTCGCGGGGGACGTTAGCCCGCCGACTGCTCTGCGGCCGTGTTCATCTGCCCGACGCTGAGGATCAGCGTGCTCTCGTCGGCTTTCACGGCGTCGACGGTCCCCGACAGGCGGAGGCCAGTCGAGGGCGTCGGCCCGACCGTCACGCGGTCGCTCTCGGAGAACCGTCGAACCGATCCACGGAACGTTACCGCCGCGCGGCACAGGTCGGGGTGGTGAACGGTCGCGAGGTCGATCTCCTCGACGTTGACGCCATCGACCGCGCCGCCGTTGCGCTCGACCGGAACCTGAGCGGCCTCGTCCATCTCCTCGATGTCGAGCGCTTCGTACGCGTTCGCGGTCGGTTTGTACCCGCCTTTCGGCCCCGGAATCCCTTCGACTAACTGGAGCGCCCGGAGGCTCTGCATCTGGTTACGGATCGTTCCGGGATTGCGGTCGATGTCCTCGGCGATCAGTTCGCCTCGGACCGCGCGTTCGCTTTCACTCGATAAGTCGACCAGCGACCGGAGAATCCGCTTCTGACTCGACGTCAACTCGGGTATCGCCATAGTATATGGTGAGGAAACTATTTTGATAAATGTTTGGATATAATGGCGTTATATCCCTTAAACAGAAAACAAAAACCGAGAAAAACGAAATACTTCGTCTATAGTGCGGAAATACCTTACATTATATGATTCCAAACGCTGTTTTGGGCGTAATTGAGGTTCGTATGAAAATACGACCGAGAGACCGTACATATTGTTATCAAAACCGAATACTATGCGTATGGCTTGTGTCTCTCGGGTATTCCTTAAACAAACAGTACAAAGCGTATTTACACCGTGCCCGCTGACCGCCACCAGTGATGTTTGCTCGTGTCGACGCTGGCATCGACCGCCGGACGCAGGCACCGTGGTTCGATCGCTCCGCGGGTGCGCGGAGGGGCCGCGAGCGATGACCGACTCTTCGACTGCGTCGGAGTCGCGGGCGGCCGACGCCGAGTCCACCGACAGTCTCTCGACCACCGACGGGTCGCTCGACGGAGAGCAGGCAGCGGTTCCATCCATCGTCGATCCCGAGGTGGCCCGGCAGCGGATCGAGACTGTCGTTCGTGAGACGGTCGAGGACGCCGACGCCCGCGGCGTCGTGGTCAATATGAGTGGCGGGCTGGATTCGACAGTCACCGCGGCTCTCGCGGTGGATGCGCTGGGACCCGAACGGGTCTACGGGCTGATCCTCCCGTGCACCAAACTCGGTGCCACCGCCGCGCGCGACGCGGAGGCGCTCGCCGACGCACTCGGCATCGATCACGACACGGTCCACCTCCAGCCGCTGTTCGCCCGTTTCGGCTCGGTCGTCCCCGACAGTTTCGGGTTCCACGACGAACCTGTCCCGGCCGGCAACGCGATCGCCCGGTTCCGTATGATGCTCGCGTATTTTGCGGCCAACGCGACGGACCGCCTGGTCTGTGGCACGACCAACCGGAGTGAGCGGCTCCTCGGGTACTTCACGAAGCACGGCGACGGGGCGGCCGACCTCCTTCCGATCGGCCACCTGTACAAGACCGAAGTTCGAGAGCTGGCCGAGGCTCTCGACGTCCCGGACTTCGTCCTCGACAAGGAACCGACCCCCGGGATCCGTCCCGGCCAGGTGGACGCCGACGACCTCGGGGCACCCTACGACGTCATCGACCCGATACTCGAACTCGGAGTCGACGCCGGGCTCGAGCCGGACGCCGTCGCGGCCCGCGTCGGCGTGGACGTGACGACTGTCACCGATCTCCTCGATCGGCACGAGGCGACCGCACACAAACGACGGATGCCGGCCGTGCCCACTCGCGACCGCGATCGCTGACGTCCGTCGCGCTGCCCCGGGCTCGCGCCGTCGCCGAAAGACGTGGAGTTTTACCTGCCGCACCCGAACCATCGACCGATGTTGGACGGGGTTAACGTCGCGCTCGGGATCTCGGGGAGCATCGCCGCCGTGAAGGTGGTCGAACTCGCTCACGAGCTGCGTCGGCAGGGGGCGACGGTCCGCGGCGTGATGACCGAGAGCGCACAGGGGATCATCCACCCGTGGGCGGTCGAGTTCGCGACCGAGAACGAGGTCGTGACCGAGATCACGGGCCGTGTCGAACACGTCGAACTCTGCGGCCGCGAGGGCTGGGCCGACGTGCTCCTGCTCGCTCCCGCGACGGCCAACACGGTCGGAAAGATCGCCGGTGCGGTCGACGACACGCCCGTGACGACCTGTGCGACGACCGCGCTCGGCGCGGACGTTCCCGTCGTGATCGCCCCCGCGATGCACGAACCGATGTACGACCATCCGGGCGTACTCGACGCGATCGACCGCGTCGAGTCGTGGGGCGTCGACTTCGTCGATCCCCGAATCGACGAGGGCAAAGCCAAGATCGCGACCGAGGAGGCCATCGTCACCGCGACCGCGCGGGCGACGACCGAACAGACGCTCGCCGACAGCCACGTCGTCGTCACGGCCGGCGCGACCGCGGAGGCGATCGATCCCGTCCGAATTCTCACGAACCGCGCATCCGGCAAGACGGGACGGGCGGTCGCCAGGGCGTGTCACTGCCGCGGGGCCGACGTGACGCTCGTCCACCCCGGCGGCGACGTCCACTACGCCGAGACCGTCACGGTCGAGTCCGCCGCGGAGATGCGCGACGCGGTGGTCGCACACACCGACCGCGACACCGACGCTGTCGTCTCTGCGGCGGCGATTTCCGATTACACCGTCGAGGCCGCGAGCGAGAAACTCCGCTCGGGGGAACGGCGGACGCTCGAACTCGAACCGACGCCGAAGTTGCTCGACGACGTGCGCGAAGCCCACCCCGACCTCCCGATTGTCGGGTTCAAAGCCGAGACGTCCGGCGACGACGGGGCGATGACTGAGGCCGCGCGCAGCATCCTGGACCGCGTGGGACTGGCGTTCGTCGTGGCCAACGACGCCTCCGTGATGGGGTCGGACGCGACGCGGACGCTGTTCGTCGACGAGGAGGCCGTCTCCGAGTTCTCCGGGTCGAAGCGCGAACTCGGCGCGGCGGTGGCGGAGCGACTCGCAGCCGGCGTCGTCGAGTAACGGAATCGCGCTGTGCAGCCGTCGTTGAGCGTATGCGGCGGGCACAGCACGGGCTGCGGTCAGGAATCCTGCCGATTCGCATCCGCGGCGACCTTGTAGACCAAGCCGACGAGTCCCCCGAGGCCGATCTCGAACCCACTCGCGATGAACGCCGCCGCGAGGACGCTCCCGACGAATTCCCCGCCGCCACCCCGCAGTGCCAGCCCGGAGGCGACCCATATGCCGGCGAGGAGTTCTTTGGGTGTGAGCGTACGCATACCGCTACTACGACGGGTCTGTAGAAACCGTCGTCGCTGTTCGCAATCGGGGTCGCTGGTCGGGCGCTACAGCAGGCCGACCAGCGTCGCCGCCAGGACGACGACCACGAGGAGGACGCTCGTCGCGATGGTCGCACGCAGGCCGCCGTCCTGCAGCGACTCGCCCTCACTGCCCAGTAGCGCGACCGCCGGACCGCGGATCGCGCCGTAGGGGTCGCCGGCGGCCGCCAGCGCCGTCGAAGCGGCGGCCACGACTGCCCGATCGACGGCCGCGAACAGTTCCGTGGTCCCGCGGACGAGACCGCGCATCCCGTAGAAGGTCGCCGGTTCGATCACGACGTCGACGTCGATGCCGTTGCCGATCTTCGAGAGCGGCGTCTTCAGCAGGGCGAAGCCGACGACGCCCAGCGCCGCGAGCAGGAATCCCTCGCCGAGGTGACTCAGCGTGAACGGGTGCGCGTCGGCCGTGCTGCCGGGGAGGAGTGCAAACAGCGCGTCGGGGTAGAGGCCGAGCAGCACACACAGCGTGGCGACTCCCAGCATCGCGACCCGCTGGCCGGTGACCGACCGCTGGATCGCCCAGGTGCTGTCGCTCTCGCGGAGGAAGGCGTAGTAGCCGAACTT
Source organism: Halobellus clavatus (assembly GCF_900107195.1). Taxonomy (GTDB): domain Archaea; phylum Halobacteriota; class Halobacteria; order Halobacteriales; family Haloferacaceae; genus Haloquadratum; species Haloquadratum clavatum. Next base: position 190,859 of record NZ_FNPB01000001.1, on the reverse strand, counting down.
GATGAAGGACATAAACGTCCCCACGCCCGCCGCGAGCAGGATGTAGAAGATCCCGTCGAGGTGCTCTTTGTGCGCCGCGGCCGTGATCATCCCCTTGCTGACGAAGCCGTTGAAGCCGGGGAAGCCGCTGATCGACAGCGCCGCGGCGGTGAAAGCCAGCGCCGTCACCGGCAGCGCCCGACCCAGTCCGCCGAGGTACTTCAGGCTCTGCTTGCCCGTTCGTGAGATGACGACGCCCGCGGTCATGAAGAGCAGCGCCTTGTAGAGGATGTGATTGAACACGTGCGCGAAGGCACCGGCGGTCGCGAGCGCCGTCCCGACGCCCACCCCCGCGACCATATAACCGACCTGCGACTGGATGTGATACGAGAGCAGGCGGCGCATATCGTTCTGCAGCAGGGCGTAGACGACGCCGACGAGCGCCATCGCGGCCCCCATATACGCGACCGCGAGGTTGCCGTCGGGGAAGGCCCGCGCGAGTCCGTACACGCCCGTCTTTGTCGTGTACACCGAGAGGAAGACGCTCGCGGCGACGTGCGGACGCGGATACGTGTCGGGCAGCCAGGTGTGCAGCCCCACGAACCCGACGTTGACGCCGATCCCGACCGCGGCCAACGCGGCCGGGATGCCCGCGACGATCCCGTCGCTGGCGCTGAACAGGAACGAGCCGACTTCGGTGTAGTGCCACACGATCGCCGCCATCAGCAGGCTTCCGCCGAGGCCGTGATAGACGGCGTAGCGGAAGCCGGCGCGGACGGCCTCCCCGCCGTAATCCCAGACCAAGAGCGTGCTCGTGACCGCCATCAGCTCCCAGAAGAAGATCATCGTCAGCCAGTCGCCGGCGAAGACGGCGCCGACGCTCGTTCCGACGTAGCCGAGCGCGAACGCGGTCTGGCGGTTGCTCGCGTCGGACGAGTACGAGTACAGCACGGCGGCCGCTCCGATCAGCCCGAAGATGACGCCCATCAGCCGCGAGAACGCGTCGACGTTGAACAGCAGCGCGTCGAAGCCGAGGAACGTCACGTCGAGGTACGCTCCGGCGGGAGCCAAGAGCGACCACAGGGACACGCCGCCGGTCGCGAGGACGCCGAGCGCGTGTCCGAGTTTCCGCGAGAGGACCGGCAGCACGATCGCGACTGCGAGGATCGCGGCCGCCGGCGGGACGACAGTCGGGACGTCGGCCGTCGGCAGCGACACCGACGGCTCCGAGGCGAGGACGGTCGCTCTGGCGGCGAGGCCGGCCACGAACGGGGCGACAGCGGCGCTCATCAGAACACCACCCCCGTCGCGTTCGCGACGACCTCATAGACGAGCGCGAGGAACACCATCGCCTGCGGCGCGATCCCGAGCGCCACGGCGCCGGCCGCCGCCACGCTGATCGGTCCGAGCATAAACCACGTGCTCTCTTCGCCGAAGCCGCGGCGCTCCCAGCCGGACGGGCCACCGTGGACGTCGGCGTGTCCGTCGCTCCCGGCATCGCTCAGCGAGGCCTCGTCCTCGTCGTCGCGTTCGCCGTCGCTCTCGCCGTCGACGGCACCAGGCGCGTCCTCTTGGAGGTGATCACTGGGGTTCCGGTCGACGGCGTACTGGCCTTCGCTCTCGATTCGGGCGTCGATCTCGACGTCGCCCTCTTCCTCGGAGGGCGTGACGTCCGGATCGATCTCCGGGTCGACCGGTTCGGCGGTATCGATGGGGACGTCTCCCGCCCCGGCCGCGGCCTCGGCGGCCTCCGGTTCGCCGGCCGCCTCCTCGGCGTCGTCATCTCGGTCCTCCGCTCGCTCGCCGCCGTCTGTGCGGACACGGGCTCCGCCGATCGGGAACTCGACGAGCGGTTTGGCGTCCGAGTCCTCGGCCGTCTGGAAGAACGCCTGATAGACGATCGGCCAGAAGTAGCCGATGTTCAGGAGGCCCGACGTGAGCAAGACGAGGGCGAAGATCGCCGTCCCGTTGTCGAGGCTGCCGATCAGGAGGTACCACTTGCTCACGAACCCCGCGACGAGCGGCAGTCCGGCCATCCCGACGCTCGCGACGCCGAAGGCGGCCATCGTGAGCGGCATCCGCTTTCCGATCCCGGCCATCTCGCTGATGTCGTCGGTGTGGGTCTCGACGTGGATCGCACCCGCACAGAAGAACAGGGTGAGCTTCATAAACGCGTGTGCGGGGATGTGCAGCAGGCCGCCGATCAGCGCGGCCGGCGAGAGCAGTCCGAGTCCGAGCACGATGTACGACAACTGGCTGATCGTCGAGTACGCCAGTCGGCGTTTGAGGTTGTCCTGTCGGAGCGCGATGACGCTCGATACGAGGATCGTCACCGCCGCGACCGCCGCCAGCGGGAGACCGACGCCGAGGTCGGCGACCGTCTCGGGCCCGAACACGTCGAGGACGACCCGCGCGATCCCGAACACGCCGCTCTTGACGACCGCCACCGCGTGCAGCAGCCCCGAGACCGGCGTCGGCGCGACCATCGCGTCCGGCAGCCACGAGTGGACGGGGATGAGCGCCGCTTTCACGCCGAAGCCGCCGGCCAGGAGCGCGAAGGCCGCCCGCGCGATGACCGGATCGGCCGTCGCCAGGGCCGCGATGCCGCCGGGCGTGAACGCGACCGTTCCGGTGGTCCAGAAGAGTAGGACGGTCCCCGCGAGGACGGCGACGCCGCCCCCGAAGGTGTAGGTGAGGTACTTCCGACCTGCGGCCCGCGCCTTCTCGCTCTCGTCGTGGGCGACGAGCGGGTAGGTCGCGACCGTCAGCAGTTCGTAGAAGATATACAGCGCGACGAGGTTCGACGCGAACGCGACGCCGAGTGCCGCGCCGACGCTGCCCGCGAACGCCGCGAAGTACCTGGTCTGCGAGTGCTCGTCGAGGCCGCGCATATATCCGATGCTGTAGAAGCTCGTGACGAGCCACAGCGCGCTCGCGAGGAGCGCGAAGATCATCCCGAGCGGATCGGCGCGCAACGTGAGTTCGATGCCGGGTACGAACGTCCCCAGCCGGGACACGTGCGTCGCGCCGGACAGCGCCGACGGCACGAGGCTCGCGACCGTCCCGAAGGTTGCGAGCGCGGTGAGGATGGTGAATCCCTCTCGGATGTTCGGTCGACGCTGCGATGCGACGATCGCCAGAATGCCGAGTGCGGGGAGTAGTACCGCCGCAAGCGGCCTCAGAGACGCTATTTCGGACATCTAGAAGTACACCTCCAGGACCGGTTCGAAGACCGCAATCAGGTCCGTGGCGACCAGACCCACGCCGACCGCCGCGACGGCCGCGCCGACGACGATGATCCGGGCGGTCATCGAGATCGTCTCGGGTTCGGCTCCCGCGTCCGAGGCCGCCCCGGACGCGTCACCGTCGCCGTCGCTCCCGCCGTCGGACGCCAGTTCCGCGTCGCCACCGTCAGCGGCCGCAGCGACGGATTCCTCAGCCGGCGCGGGCGCGTCGCGGAAGTACATCCGCTCGACGACGCGCGCGAAGTACGCCAGCGTCAGGAGCGTGCTCACGACTGCGACGAGTGCGACCCCCCACCGGCCGCCCTCGACCGCTCCGAGCACGATGTGCCACTTGCCGGCGAAGCCGATCGCTGGCGGCACGCCGACCAGCGCGAACGCGAGGACGGCGAAGGCGGCGCTCACGAGCGGTGCGCGCTCGGCGAGGCCGGCGAAGTCGTCCACGGTCCGCCCACCCGCGACGCCGGCGAGTGCCCCGACGCCGACGAACAGTCCCGCCTTCATCACTGCGTGACCGATCAGGTGGACCAACCCGCCGGTCACGGCCGTCGCGTTAGCGATGGCGAACCCGGCGACGATCAGGCCGAACTGTGCGACCGAGGAGTACGCCAGCATCCGCTTGAGGTCCGACTGGAGGACGGCCAGGACGGAGCCGACGACGACGCTCACCGACGCCAGTATCACCAGCGCGTCGAGCGCGAACGGGACCGCGGCGTCGAAGGCGGGAGTGAACACCGCGTATATGATCCGGAACAGTGCGTACGCGGCCGCGGTGGAGACGAGCGCCGAGATGTACGCGGTGACGCTGTCTGGCGACTCGGCGTACGCGCCGGGCTGCCAGGTGTGGAGGGGAAAGAGCGCCGCCTTGACCGCGAGACCGACGACGATGAGCCCGAAGCCCGTCAGTACGAGCGGCGAGCCGTACCCCACCGAGGAGAGTTGGCTGGCCAGATCCGCCATGTTCAGCGTCCCCGTCGCGACGTAGAGGTAGCCGACGCCGAGCAGATACAGCGAGGCGCCGACCGTTCCGACGAGCAGGTACTTCAGGCTCGCAAGCGCCGCGGCTGGCCCGCGGCCGGTCGCGACCAGCGCGTACGTCGCTAACCCCGTGATCTCGATGAACACGTACAGATTGAACACGTCGCCGGTGACGAACACCCCGGAGATGCCGGCGGTGAGCACCAGTAGTTCGCTGTAGAACGTGTTCGAGTGCGGACCCGCCCGCCGCGCGTAGGCGACCACCGCGACGGTCACCAGCGACGTCAACACGACGAGCACCGCGCTCACGCCGTCGCCGACCAGTTCGATGCCGAACGGGGGCGTATAGCCGCCGACGGCGTACGTGAACCGGCCGCCCGAGAGCACCGTCGCCGCGACGGTGAGCGACAGCCCGAGGTGGACGAGCGCTCCGAGCGCGGCGGTCCCCCAGCCCATATGCTCCCACCGGCCGCCGAACGCGATGGGGAACAGCGCGAAGACGATCGGGACGGCGACCAAGAGTGCGATCGCGTCAGTCATTCAGGCGCACCTCCCGAATGGTGTCCTCATCAAGCGTCCCGTAGGCCTCGTAGATTCGGACGACGAGCGCGAGTGCTACCGCGGTCAGGCTCACGCCGACGACGATCGCCGTCAGGATCAGCACGTGCGGCAGCGGGCTGACGTACGTCTCGGCGCCGTGGCCGTGGACGACCGGCGGCGACCCGCCGTCGATGTACCCGCTCGTGACGATGAACAGGAAGATCCCGACCTGGAAGATGTTCAGGCCGATGATCTTCTTCACGAGATTCGAACTCGCGGTGACGCCGTAGAGGCCGAGTCCGACGAGCGCCACGAACATCAGGTAGTTGTAGTGGGTCGCGAGCAGATCGATCACGGCTGCTCACCTCCCTGCCCGTCGGCGTCGCTGCCGTTGATGGACTCGAAGTCTCCCCGAGCCAGGCTGAAAAACAGCCCCACGAGGACGCCCGAGACGATCGCACCGATCCCGAGTTCGACGAGTTCGATACCGTATTTGACGCCCGTCTTTTCGAGGTTGTAGGCCTCGTACTCGAGGAACGCTCCGTTCGCCGCCACCGCACCGAGACCGATGACGGTGAACGCCGCCCCGCCGGCCGCGATCGCGGCACGCGCGAGCGGTCCTTCGAGCCACGCACGCGTCGATTCGATTCCGAACGCGAACGCGAGCAACAGGACGGCTGCAGCGACGATGACGCCGCCCTGGAAGCCGCCACCCGCCGACTCCGCGCCGTGGAACATCACGAACAGCCCGAAGGTGAACGCGAACGGGGCGACGACGCGGACCGTCGTCATAATGATCGTACTCTCGACGTAGGTTCGGTTCTGGTCTGCACTGCTCATACGTAGGCCTCCTGTCGTAGCACGAGAAGCACCGCCAGTCCGGCGGCAATGACGACCGTCGCCTCGCCCAGCGTGTCGAAGCCACGGTAGGCGGCCAACACGGCGGTCACGGCGTTTTCGACGCCGGTCTGATCGTAGGCGTTTCCGAGGTAGTATTCCGTGATCCGGGAGGTCGCGACCGGCGAGTTCATCGCGCCCACCGCCGGCAGCGACCGGACGGTGGTGAGCAGCGCCCCGACCAGGACGGCGACCACCGCGACCGAGCGCCACGCGATCGGCTCGAAGAGTCGCTCGCCGCCCGGCCTGACGGTCTTCGCGATCGTCACCAGGAAGAAGACCGTGGTGATCCCCGCCCCGACGGCGGCCTCGGTCAGCGCCACGTCCGGGGCGGCGAGGAGCAGCCACGCGACGGCGATCCCGAAGCTGAACGCCGCGAATGCGATGATGGCGTTGAGAACGTCTCGCAGGAAAGTCGCCGCGACAGCTGTGAGGAGTGCGAAGGTGAGCACAACGGTCAGTTCGGCCGTGATCGCCGTCATTCGTCTCCCTCCGTGGTCCAGGGCGCGATTCCCTGATCGTACGCGGCCCGCGTGATCGCGTGCGCCGCCGTGGGATTCGTCACGAACAGGAACAGCCCCAGGACCGCCGTCTTCGCGACCGCGAGGTCCGCGCCGAACACCAGCGCTGCCCCGCTGAGCGTCAGGATGATCCCGAGCGTGTCACTCTTCGAGGTGGCGTGTGCGCGGGTGTACAGGTCCGGGAGGCGGACGATACCGACGACCGCGACGAACCCGAAGAACGTCCCCGCGACGACGAGCGCGATAGCCAGCCACTCGGTGACCGCCATCTCAGATCACCCCGCCCCGCTCGACGGTGAACTTCGAGATGGCGATGCTCATCAGGAAGTTCAGCATCCCGTAGACGAGCGCGATGTCGAGGTAGCCGGGGCGCTCCAGCGCCGCTGCCAGAAGGGCGAGTACGACGACCACGTTCGTCCCGATTCCGTTGACCGCGATGACGCGGTCCTGCATCGTCGGCCCCGCGACGATCCGGTAGACCAACACGATGGCGAAGACGACGAACGCGCCGGCCGCCGCGAGCAGGACCGTTCCGAGGAGTCCCGAGACCGCCATCACGTCTCACCCCCGGCTTCGGTCACCTCGCCCGTCGAATCGGCGCCGGTCTCCGTCTCGGCGCCGGACGCCGCGCCCGAGGGCGTCGACTCCGCGGTCACGAGCGACAGGCTCTCGCGCTCTGTCGGTGTCGGGATCCGGGCGCCGGCTCGGCCGTAGTAGACGAATCGGACCGCCCGCTCTAACCCCCCTGCGGCGAGGTCGTCGCGAGCCGGGCCGGTCAGCGTGTGAATGTCGAGACCGTCTCGGCCGACGTCGACGGTCAGGGTCCCCGGCGTGAGCGTGATGCTGTTGGCGAGTGTCGTCACGGGGATGCCGCCCCAGACTGCCGCGCGGAACCGACGCATCTCGGGGTCGATCGGCAGATCGGGATGGAGGATGATGTAGGCGATCGAGAGGTTCGCCTTCGTGATCTCCCACACCAGATACGGCACGAACAGGCCCAGCCGCGCGATCCGGAGCGCGGTCCGGCGCGGCGACGGCGACGAGACGAACGTGATGTTCGCGAAGCCGATCGTCGCCAGTAGCGCCGTCAGTCCGCCGGTGGCGAGGTTGAACAGGCTGAGTGACCCGGCGATCAGGAGGTAGAACGCGTAGGTCGCACCGAACGTCGCGATCCCCTTGCCGATCGTCGTCCGCGAGACCAGCCGAGTCCGCGACGTCTGTCGTTCGACCGGCGCCTCCTCGACGGCGAAGTCGGACCGCGTGAGTTCCACCTCGAAGGGCCGGAGCATCGGCGCGCTGCCGCCGGGCTGGAACTCCGGATCGACGATGATGCGACTGAGCCCCGCCACCGCCGCATACTCAGTGATGACGGCCGCGAAGTCGCCGGGGCTGAAGAGGTAGCGGTCGGTCCCGACGACCGCGGTTTCGATCTCGATGTCGAGTTCGGCCTCCTCGCTGTCGTCGTAACCCAGGTCCTCACGCGCCCAGACCATCACGCGTTCGAGGAGACGTTCGGCCTGTGCAGAGTCGTCTAGGCTTTCGGCGTCGACGGCGCGCCCCCTGGCCGGGAACACGAAGTGGACCGCAGGGGTCTCGTCGGTCCCGTCCGCGTCTGCGGGTGTCTCGTCGGCCCCGTCCGCGTCTGCGGGTGTCTCGTCAGTCGCTTCCGCACCCGCACGCGCCTCCCGGATCGCGTACGCCACCGTGTTGCGGATGGTGGAGGACTCACCCACGGGAACGAGGATGCGGGAACTCTCGGCACTCACCTGCCACCACCAGCCCAGGTCGGTGCCGCTCCGTTCCGGTCGGTCGCTCGGCTCATACGTTACGGTACCGTTACTAAGGGTGTCAAATACGTCTTCCGCTCTGTCGAGCGGTAGCACCGCGGACAAGTGGTCATACGTCCAGTTTCCCCAGTTGACGGGGAACGTCTCCCCCGCACGGGTTCGGCGCGCCCGCCGGCTCTCCACGTGTGTTGCTGCCGCGATAGCCGCTGACACGAACCGCGGCGCTCACTCGCGGCGAGCAGACGAACCGCCAGTTTTTATTTTCGACCCGGCATCGCTTCGACATGGACCAACTGCGGCAGTCGCTCCTTGAAGCCCCAATCATCGAGAAAGGAGAGTACGAGTACTTCGTCCACCCGATCAGCGACGGCGTCCCGATGCTCCGACCGGAGCTGCTGCGGGAGATCGTCATCAAGATCATCCGCAAGGCCGAGATCGACAACGTCGACAAGATCGTCACCCCCGCGGCGATGGGAATTCACATCTCCACGGCGGTCTCGCTGATGACAGACATCCCGCTCGTCGTCATTCGAAAGCGCCAGTACGGCCTCGACGGCGAAGAGCCCCTGAGTCAGCAGACGGGGTACTCGGAGAACGAGATGTACATCAACGACGTCGACCCGGGCGACCGGGTGCTCGTCCTCGACGACGTGCTCTCGACCGGCGGGACGATGCGGGCGGTGCTCGACGCCCTCGACAGCATCGGCGCAGACGTCGTCGACACGGTCGCCGTGATCAAGAAGGCCGGTTCGAACGAACTGGACGACAGCGACCACCACGTCAAGACGCTCATCAACGTCCGCGTCGAGGACGGCGAGGTCGTCATCGTCGACGAGTCCGGCGACGACTGATCCGGCGCCGCACCGCCCACCGCAGCGGCCGCGTTCGAGGCCCGAGTGACCACCCTCGTCGGATGCGGGCCATCGATGGCTATTTTACCGGATAGCCGAACCGTGTCGGTATGCTACCCGGTGACCGTTCGGGCGATGCCGGACCGAGCGCGCTCGCGTCTCGGTCCCGGCGATCATTTCTCCATCTTCTCGGTCTCAGTGGGGCGACCGCAGTCGCGGGGTGCAGTTCCTCGCAGGGCGACGGCACCAGCGACGAGACCCACTACGTCGACGGTACGTCGACGGGCACACAGACCCTGAACTTCCTCAGCGTCAACGACACCCCCTCCGCGAACCGCATCCAACTGGTACTCGACGGCGCGTACGCGATCACGCCCGAGCAGGAGATCTTCCCGCTGTGGGCCGACATCTCGACCGACGAAGGTCGGGTCTACACGGTCGAACTCAGAGACGGCCTCGAGTGGGGTGCGGACTACGGGTCGATGACGGCCGAAGACTGGGTGTATATGATCACCGAGGTGTTCCAGGCCGACTCGAACTGGGCGAACTACCCCACTCCCGGGGAGTGGCAGCGGGCCGGCGAGCCGATTCCCGTGGAGAAGACTGGCCGACGGACGTTCGAGGTCCGCCTCCCCGAGCCCGATCCCGCCTTCCCCCTCCGCCCGGTGTTGTGGGGCGCGTTCTGTATGCCCAAGGGCCTCATCGAACAGTATCGACCGGCCGAGGACCAGGAAGGGCTGGCGCAGGACGAGGCGGTTCAGACGCTCGCGTACGCCGGAAACCTCGGCCCCTACACGTTCGAGCGCTGGGAGCGCGGCTCCTCGTTCGTCGCCACCCGGAACGAGGAGTACTACCTCCGCGAGGTGGACGACGTGCCCGACGAGTGGCAGAACGCTCCGTATTTCGACTCGTACACCTATCGCGTCGTGCCCGAAGAGAGCACGCGCCTGTCGGCGCTCCGCTCTGGCGAACTCACGGCTACGGACCTCCCCGCGTCGCGGGTCGAGCAGTTCGAGGGACTCGACGACGTCGCGGTGAAGGTGTTCCCGCAGGCGTATATGACATCGCTCATCTACAATCAGCGCGCCAACGGGTCCTTCTACGAGGCGCTTCGGAAGCCAGCCGTCAGACGCGCGCTGGCGCACGCGGTGGACAAACGGCAGATCGTCGAGGACGTCCGCCGCGGCTATGCCACCGTCGCGCACACCTTCCAGCCGACGTTCTCGAAGTGGTACGCCGACGAAGCGGTCCGCGAACTCGGCGTCGGAGAGACCTACAGTCACGAGCGCGCTCGCGAACTCCTGCGGGACAATCTCGATGGAACGCCGTACCGCTACGAGGGCGACCGCGTCGTCGACGACGCGGACGAGCCGGTCACGCTGGATCTCGTGTTCGCCCAGGGCTCACAGCCGATTCAGACGATCGCCGAACTGGTCGCCCAGGAGTACGACGCGGTCGGCATCGACGTCGAGCTGACCGGCAAGCAGTACGGGAGCATCGTCGAACAGCACCTCTACAACAGTTGGCAGGGCGATGGCGACCCGCCGTGGGACGCGGGCCCCTACAACGGCGGGCCGCGCGATCAGTCGGTGAGTTCGCGACCCTGGGATCTGATCCTCGGGATCACGTTCAACACCTATCCCCGAACGCCGACCTCGATCCGCGGGTTTTCGGTCCGCCGCGGCGGGACCAACTTCTACGGGTATCACCCCGAGACCGACTTCGCATCGCTGTTCGAGACCGCCTCCAGCACCGTCGACGAGGCCGAACGGCGGGCCGCGCTCGCTGAGGTCTTCGGCGCACTCTCGGTCGAACAACCGTTCAACTTCCTGCATATGGGCGTCGAGATCGTGGGGTACGACAGCGCGATCCGGGGTCCCGAGGAGACCTTCGGCTATTCGTGGGACCGAAACACCTGGCGGCTCGATGGGGCGTGACTCGCCGCCTCGGCCGCATCGGACCGAGCGGGGGGCGAATGCGACGTCGACGAGGATACCGAATGCGATTCCGACGGGGACGCCGAATGCAACTCCGACGAGACGGCCGACGCGACGATACAATTAACTGCCGCGGAGCGGACCGACCGCCAACGCGATCGACGCACTCAGATCCGCACTCACGATGGGGCTGAAATGGTACACGGCACGCCGGGTCGCGTGGGCTGGCGTCGCCGCCTTCGTCATCCTGACGGTCACGTTCGTCCTCCTCGACTACGCGCCCGATCCGGAGCTGGCGCGAATCCAGTTCCGAGCGGCCGCGACCGGTGCCGACGCCGAAACCGCGGCCGAGGCTTACGCGGAGCGCCGGGGACTCACAGGGCCGCTCTGGGAGCGGTACCTGGAGTACCTCGGGAACCTCGCGACGGGCGACTGGGGCTGGTCGGACACGCGTTCACAGCCCGTCCTGACGGCGATTCTGACGGCGCTCCCGTACTCGCTTATGTACACCGTGCCCGCAGTGGCGCTCTCGACCGTTCTGGGGATCGCAATCGGACTCTACTCGGCGTTCAATCAGTACACCACGACCGACTACGCGGCGACGTTCGTCGCCTTCTTCGGCGTCAGCATCCCGAACTTCTGGTTCGGGATCGTCCTGCTCTTGCTCTTCGCCGTCCAACTCGGCTGGGTCCCGGTGCTGTTCGACGCCGAACTGGCCCGGACCCGGCCGCTCTCGCTCGCCAACGCCCGACAGCTCGTTCTGCCCGTCTTCGTCCTGGGGACGAGCGCGATCGCGAGCACGATGCGCTACGCCCGGGCCGAGGCGCTGGAGTATGTCCGCGCGGCGTTCGTGAAGGCCGCCCGGGCGAAGGGCGCGAGCGAGTGGCGCATCCTCACCCGACACGTGCTCCGCCCGACGCTTGTCCCGCTCTCGACGATCCTCGTCGGGGACCTCCTCGGGATCATCCTCTCGGCGTCTTATCTCGTCGAAGTCGTCTTCGGGATTCCCGGACTGGGCCGGCTCAGCCTCGAAGCCATCCGTCGGCAGGACACCGCGCTGGTGCTCGGCACGACGCTCGTTCCGGTGCTCGTGGCGGTGCTCGGGAACCTCCTGCAGGACCTCGCCTACGCGCTTTTGGACCCCCGCATCGACTACGGTGATCGGTGATGATCGGTGCCGAGGACTCTCCCGGAACGGGGACGGACGACTCGCAGCCAGCCGACGGGGGCGAGCCACCCTCCGAGCGGTTCGAGGACGTCGACTGGGCGTCGATCGACGCCGACGGTGGGGGTCGCTCGCCGCTCCGACTCGCCGCGCTCGTCGCTGCTGGCAGCTACGGTCTCGCGGTGGCCTCCGATCGCCTCGTCGCCGGCGGCGATCCGACGATCGACGTCGCGTTCGGGGGCGTCGCGTTCGTCTGGGACGCGACCGCCGTCGACTGGCTGTTCGTCGCGACGCTGTCCGTGCTCGTGTTCGCGCTCGTTCCGCTGGCGCGGAACCGCCGCCTCGTCGCGTACTACTGGCGCCGCTTTCGCCGACACCGGCCCGCGGTGCTCAGTCTCGCGTACCTCCTCGTCATCTTCCTCCTGGGGACGGTCGGGACGCTCTTTCTCGACCCGCCGGCGCTGGACGTCGCCGCCGCGTACCAACCCCCCGTCTTCCTGAGTGTCGACGCCTCGATTCCGACTGAGTGCGTCGGCCCGGTAGTCGAGGGCCGCTGCCAGGGGACGTGGCGCTACCCGCTCGGGACTACCGCCGACGGAAAGGGCCTGCTCGCGCTGGCGATCTTCGGAATGCGGGTCAGTATGCAGGTGGGCCTGATCGCGACCCTGATCTCGATCACGATCGCGACGGCCGTCGGGGCCACCGCAGCGTACGCCGGCGGATGGATCGACGAGGCGCTGATGCGCTACGTCGACATCCAGCAGACCTTCCCGACGTTCTTCCTGTTCCTCTTCTTGGCGTACCTCTACGGCGGGAGCCTGTTCGTCCTGATCGTCATCTTCGGCGTCACGGGCTGGGGCGGGATCGCGCGGATCGTCCGCAGCGAGGCGCTCCAGCGCAGCGAAGAGACGTACGTCGCGGCCGCACGCAGCGCCGGCGCGTCCGGTCCGTTCGTCGTCTGGCGACACGTCGTGCCGAACGTCTCGAACTCGATCGTCACCGCCGCGACGCTCAACATCCCGGTGTTGATCCTCTCGGAGGCCGCGCTGTCGTTCATCGGCCTCGGGAACGTGACGCTACCTTCCTGGGGGCAGACGATCGCCGCCGGCCGGGGTGACCTCGCGACCGCGTGGTGGGTCTCCACCGTCCCGGGTCTGTTCCTGTTCGCGACGATCCTGGCGTTCAACTTCCTCGGCGACGCGCTCAGAGACGCCCTCGATCCGCGGCAGGAGGTGGGCCGATGACCGATCCACCCGCAGCTCCCCGCGATTCACTCCTCCACGTCGAAGACCTGCGGACTCGCTTTCACACCGACGCCGGCACCGTCACCGCTGTCGACGGGATCTCGTTCGATCTCGACGACGGGGAGACCGTCTGTCTCGTGGGTGAATCCGGGAGCGGCAAGACCGTCGCAGCCGAGTCGCTCACTCGGTTGATCGACGATCCTCCGGGCGAGATCGTCAGCGGGACGGTTCGCTTCGACGGTCGTGACCTGGCGACTGCCTCTGAGGCGGAACTGCGAGCGGTCCGCGGCGACCGGATCGCTCACGTGTTCCAGAACCCACAGCGCGCGCTCAATCCGGTTTACTCCGTCGGCTGGCAGTTGCTGGAGGCGATCCAGCTCCACGACGACGTTTCGAAGGCCGACGCGCGAGCCCGCGCCATCGACCTCTTAGACCGCGTCGGCATCCCCGACCCGGCGACTCGGATCGACGACTACCCCCACGAACTCTCCGGTGGAATGCAACAGCGCGTCGCCATTGCGATGGCCCTCGCGGGGGAACCGGATCTGCTCGTCGCCGACGAGCCCACGACCGCACTCGACGTGACAATCCAATCGCAGGTGCTCCGGCTGCTCGAATCGATCCAGTCGGCGTCGGGCCTCGGCCTGCTGCTCGTGACGCACGATCTCGGCGTGGTCGCCGAAGTCGCTGACCGCGTCGTCGTGATGTACGACGGGACGGTGATGGAACGCGGGAGCGTCCACGACGTCTTCGAGCGGCCGTCGCACCCCTACACCCGAGCGCTCCTGGATGCGATCCCTGGCCGCGATGTCGATCTGACACCCACCGCAGCGCGAGACGTTGCGGATCGCGACCCCTCCAGTGCGACCGACTCGACCACGGGCTGTCGGTTCCGCTCGCGCTGTCCACACGCCGTCGACGCCTGTCGAGAGGGGGACCAGCCGCCGCTCCATCCGACCCCCGACGCGACGACCTCAGCCCCCGATGGGGCGCGGGCACACGTCGCCGCCTGCGTCCACTTCGGGCCCGACGGCGACCCGGACGTCGTCGTCGATTCGGCGAAATCGGCTGACTCCGGGGCGTCTGCTGACGAATCAGCCGGCGGTGACCGCCGATGACCGACGCGTCGCCGCTCTTCGAGGTCCGCGATCTGACGAAACACTACCCCGTGCGAACGGGGCTGCTGAACCGCGAGACGGGGCAGGTCCGGGCCGTCGACGGGATCGACCTCACCGTCGAGCGCGGGGAGGCTGTCGGCCTAGTCGGCGAGTCCGGGTGCGGGAAGTCGACGGCGGCCCGGACGATGCTCCGGGTGGAAGAACCGACCGGCGGAACGATCAGGCTGGACGGCGACCCCGTCACGAGCGACGATCGGTCGCGACTGAAGCGCTTCCGTCGCCGCGCACAGTTGCTCTTTCAGGACCCGACGGGGAGTTTTGATCCGCGACGCTCGATCGGCGATTCCGTTGCGGAACCGCTCGCGATCCACGGGATGACCGACAGAGCGCGGCGCCGTCGCCTCGTGACGTCGACGCTCTCCCGGGTCGGACTCGACCCCAGCGACGCCGACCGCTACCCCCACGAACTCTCCGGCGGGGAGAAACAGCGGGCCGCGCTGGCCCGAGCACTGATTCTCGATCCCGACCTCCTCGTCGCCGACGAACCCGTCTCGGCGCTCGACGCCTCGGTCACGGCGGACGTACTCGCACTCCTGAACCGACTCCGGCGAGAACTGGACCTCGGGATCGTCCTCGTCAGTCACGACCTCGCCGTGGTCCGCGAGGTGTGCGACCGGGTGGCGGTGATGTACCTCGGCGAGATCGTCGAGTCCGGCCCGGTCGAGTCGGTGTTCGAGAGTCCGGGACACCCCTACACGGAGGCGCTCCTGGCGTCGATCCCGGTCCCGGATCCCACCGTCGAGCGGCGGGACGTCGATCTCGTCGGCGAGGTGCCGAGCGCGGCGGATCCGCCCTCGGGGTGTCGGTTCCACACGCGCTGTCCTGCGGTGATTCCCCCCGAGACGTACGACCTGGACGGCGTCGCCTGGCGGCGAGTGCATCGGTTCCACTCGCGGCTCGAACGAGGACCGAGCGTCGACCTCGACGCAATCCGAGCGTACGCTGCGTCGGACTCCGCACCCGAGACTGCTCCCGCCGACGTTCCGACCCACGCCGTACAGACGGCGCTCAGACGGGAGTTCGACCTCCCGTCGGAACTCGGTGACGACGGCGCGGAGGCGGTCCTCGACCGCGCACTGGCTCGTCTCGCCGCGGGCGAACGTGAGGCGGCGGCGCGGCTCCTCGCGGACGAGTTCGGTACGGTCTGTGCGTCGGAAGCCCCCGCAACGCATCCGGTCGGTGGCGATGATCGCCAGCAGCACACCGCGGTCTGCCACCTCCTCGACGAGGAGTGAGGTCAGAGCGTGTTTTCTCACCGGACGCGCGGCGCTCCGATCGGGCTATTCGATCAGGAACGTCGGTTCGGCGATCCGCTCGGAGCGACACTCCGGGCACCGTGAGGGGTTATTCAGCGGGTCGTCGAAGCGATCGAAGCCGCACTCGCGACACTCCGGCGGTGCGACGAGGAACTGCTCGTCGTCGGCGCTCTCGAGGCTCTGTGCCACGTGTTCGACGTGTCGGTACACCGTCGACCGCGGAACGCCGACGACCGCCGAGAGCGCCGACGCGTCGTGGGGTTCCGACCGGAGCGCGTCCGCGATCCGCTGTCTCGCCGTCGCGTCGTCGCCCGAATCTGCCATACCGGTACGCCGGCCCCGAGGATCATAGCTCCTTCTCTCCCGGTGTGGATTCGGCGGTGCACCGCGGTTAGGGAAACAGTCTTGAAACTCCGGTGGCAGGTGAGAGGTATGAAAGCTGTTGTCCTCGCAGGCGGGTACGCGACGCGAATGTGGCCGATCACGAAGGACCGGCCGAAGATGCTCCTGCCAATCGGCGACGGGACAGTCATCGATATCATCTTCGAGGAACTCGAGGACGACGACCGGATCGAGGAAGTCTACGTCAGTACCAACGAGGCCTTCGCCGACGACTTCGAGGCGTTCCTCGACGACTCCCCGTACGAGAAGCCGACTGTCTCCGTCGAAGAGACCGTCGCAGAAGACGAGAAGTTCGGGGTTGTCGGCGCACTTGCACAACTCATCGACCGCGAGGAGGTCGCGGACGATCTCGTCGTCGTCGCCGGCGACAATCTGCTCTCGTTCGAGGTCTCGGAGTTCGTCGACTTCTTCGATGCGAAGGGCACCCCCTCGCTGGCCGCCTACGACGTCGGATCGCGCGAGCGCGCGAAGTCGTACGGGCTGGTCCAACTGGACGGAGACCGCGTCGTCGACTTCCAGGAGAAACCCGATGATCCGCAGAGCACGCTCGTCTCGATCGCCTGCTATGCGTTCCCCGCCGAGACGCTTCCGGACTTCGAGACGTACCTCGAGAGCGGCAACAATCCCGACGAGCCGGGCTGGTTTATGCAGTGGCTGCAGGATCGCGGCGACGTCAACGCGTTCACTTTCGACGGCGCCTGGTACGACATCGGCACGCCCGAGAGTTACCTCGAAGCGGTGTCGTGGCACCTCGACGGCGAGACGTACGTGCACGACGAGGCGACGCTCGAAAACGTCGATCTCGGGGAGAACGTCCACGTGATGGCCGGCGCGGAGGTCACCGACTCGGAACTGCACCGGAGCGTCGTTTTCAGCGACGCCGTGATCCGTGACTCCGATCTCAGGAGCACCATCGTCGACGAACACGCTCGCGTCGAAAACATCGAACTGTCTTCGGCGCTGGTCGGCGCGCACTCCCAGCTGGGATAGCTGCCGCGCCACACTCGCGATCGAGTCCGAACATCGATTTTGCCGTGATCCGGCCGAGCAACCCGGTCAGGCCTCGGTCATCGGTGCCGAACACCGGAGACAGAGGACGTGGTCGGCGATCCAGTTGACGTCGGTCGACTCGCACGCCGGACATCGATAGGTGGCGTTGTCGTACTCCGTCGTTCCGCGCGACGCAGCGAGCCACCCCTCCTCGATCACGCGGGCGAGGAGCGATCGGAACCGCTGGCGTTTGAACCGGGCGCGCTCGGCCAGGAACGCGCCGGGATTCGACGCGTCGCTCCCGTGGAGGTCCTCCCAGTCGATGGCGATCTCGCCGTTCGCCAGCGTTCGGGCCACCTGTCGGATCGTCGCGGCGGCCGCCTCGAACAGCGGCGACGTCGCCCAGCGCCGGACGGACTCGACGTCCGCGAGCGACTGGTAGGCGTCGATCGCCTCCCGGTACGCCGCATCGACATCCCCGGTGTCGCCGACGGCCCGGAAGTCGGCGACGAACTCTTGCAAACACGCCCGCTGTACGGGGGATTCGAGCGCGGTCTCCAGATCCCGGGCGATTGCGACGCCCTCCACCGCACGGCGCGTGGCGCGGGCGTCCGCGCCAGCGACCCGGTACGCGACGGCCGAGGCGGTCAGATACCGGAGCCCCTCACCGACCCAGCCCCGCTCGTCCGCCTCGAACGGGCTCTGGTTCGGCCGCGGCTCGGCCAGCACCCGCCACCCGGCCCGCGTGTACTCGTCTCCCGCCGTCGCGTACTCGCGCCCAGCGAGCGCGTCGATCGCTCGCGCTCTGTGACCGCCGTCGTCTGTTCCCATAGGGACTGGTGGGAGCGAGTCCACAGAAGTCCATCGGCAGATCGCTCGGGGCGGCAGAGGCGCCCGTGCGTTTGTCTCCCCAGTAAACGGTCCTCCCGCGTCCAGACGCTGGCCCAGTCGCTGTGGGTGCTCAGGCGTCGCCGAGCCCCGCCTCCGTCACGCGGATGTGGCCGCGGGTTCCTTCCCAGACCGTCTCGTACGCCAGTTCGATCGGTCGGCGCATATGCGGTCCGTCGGTCACGAGCGTCTCGAACTCCCCGCCTTCACCGAGGACGTGGACCCCGTACTCCTCGTTGAGGCGCTGTAAGTCCGAGAGCGCGTCGGCGTCGAGCGTCCGGCCGAGCCACGATTCGTCCAGGCCGCCCGCAGCGACTTGGACGATCCGGATCTCGAATCCGGCATCGAGCATCTCGTGGCCGAGGTCGACCGGATCGCGCTGCCACAGCGGCGCGAACAGATCGATACCGAGGCGGTCGCACATCGCCTGGATGCGCGAGGTCTGGAATTCGCTCTCGACGGCCCCGGCGGTGACGCCCCTGAGACCGTTCGGCAGGTCGGCGTGGAGCGCCGACAGCGCCGCTTCTAGCGGTTCGACTTCCCGGTCGCCCTGTCTGCTCGCGTCGTCGGCGTCGGCCGCACCGAGGTCCTCGGGTTCGACCTCGACGAGGTCGATGCCGATGCTCTCGGCTGCGAGTCCGGCCAGCCGGGTCTCGGGGACGTGATACATATACGAGTCGTCGCCGGGGTGGACGGTGAGCAGTCGCGACACGTCCAGTCCCTTCTCGAGCGCACGGTAGAGTGCCCACGAGGAGTCTTTGCCGCCGGAGAAGAGGCTGACCCAGCTGCCGGAGTCGGTCATTGTCCGGCGTAGGACGTCGGCGTACAAACGAGCACCGGTCGGGGCGTCGCTCTCGACCCGATCAGGTGTCGGTATCGCTTCGGTGCTCGGCTGATTCGCGACCGCGGTCGGTGGGTTCGGTTCCGTCGCCGCCCGTGTCGGATTCGGTGTCTTCCGTGCTGGAGTTAGCATCATCCGAGTCGGAGTCGGTGTCTTTCGCGCCGGAGTCTCCTTCATCTGCGTCGGCTTCGACCTCGTCGGGAGCGGCCTCGGCGTCGTCAGACTTCTCACTCGTCGAACTGCCGTCGCTCGGCTGCGTCTGACCGGCCTCGTTCCGGGCCTCGACCGCATCGGCGAGTCGCTCGACTGCGTCGACCATCCGGAACACGGCGAGAACGAGCAGGTACGCGACGTAGATGCCAACGGCGATCCCGACGAGCACGAACCACAGGAGGATCTGTCCGGCGATGACGACGCTGTACGCCAGCGTGAGGAGGAGGACGACGACGATGCCGATCTGTGCGTTCTTCGAGAGTTGCGGAGGGAGCGGGGCGGACACGCGACGGACGTCTGTCGGCGGGTAGGTAAACGTGTCGTCGGCGTCGGTCGCACTATCGGGCCGCGAGCGGGTACTCCCGGACCGACTGGTCACGATCGGACGCGATCCGGAGCGCTACAGTTCCGGTTCTTCGGGTTCGTGGTCCATCTGTACGACTTCGCTCTCGAGCCACTCGCGGAACCACTTGACGCGCTTGAGCCGCTTGTGCGCGATGCTCTCGGCGGCGTCGGAGTTGATCCGCTCGGTCGCGTCGCGGCCGCGCTCGAGCACTCGCTCGATCATCTCGGCGGCGTCCATGTGCGTCCGCGACTCGTACCCCATCCGTAGCAGCATCAGCGCCGAACCGTTCGCGCCGACCTTATCGAGGATGTCGGCCTCGATGAGGCTCTGGGTTTCCAGTGAGACGTCCGACAGCGGTCCCTGATAGGAGTGGTCGGCCACGACCTGGCACACCTGCTCGACGAACGACTGCGGGAAGTCGCCGTGGGCCTGGAGGTACTCGCGGGCGACGCGGGCGCCCTCCTCGGCGTGGACTTCCTGTTCGGCTTCCAGTTTCGAGATGTCGTGGAACAGCGCGGCAACCCGGACGACGTCGGTGTCTGCGCCTTCGCGTTCGGCGATCCGCGTTGCGAGTTGGACGACGTTCAGGATGTGATTGAAGCGGTACTCGGCGCTGTGCCAGGGGTACCACCGCATCCGTCCGCCGTCGTCTTCGCTTTCGACGCTGGCGGCGAGGTAGTCGCGAACGAATCCCTTCATCTCCTCGAACTCCTCGTCGCCCACTGTCGATTCCTTGATTTCAACGCCCACGGAACCACCTCCGTTTGGGTCCGGGTGGACCCGCGACGTTCGCATCCGCGTTCAGATTCATTACTGAATAGAACGGTTCTTCGGTTCTTAGGCGTTACGACGCCCGATAGAATCCGATCGTCACCCCCGTCGGGAGACGACGAAGAGGCCGACGAGCAGCAGGCCGCCGATCGCGACGAGCGCGTCGAAGCCCCTGAGTCGACTGTGGAGCGGTTCCTCGTTCGCGTCGTCGACGAAGCGCCCGAGCACGCCCCCGACGAACTCGCGGGTCGAGTCCACGACCGAGTCGGGTCCCGGTGTCGCCGTCGCGGTCGACGATTGCGTAGTCACGGGGTCGCGGCGATCACCGGGCGCGCTCCCGCTGCCGCCGGATCCACCGCCGCTGCCGCCTCCACCCGCTCGCCCCGGCCCCGAGGTCGTCGTCGACGGTGCGGCCACCGTCGTGCTGATCACGCGGACTTCCCCGCCGACGGCCAGTTCGTCCGCCTCGGCAACGACGCCCACGAGGGATCGGAGCACGAATTCGTCACCGACCTCCCGGTCACTGAAATCGAAGCGCGCCCGCCAGGTCCCGTCGGCGGCGACGGTGGCGGTCGCAGTCTGTAGATACGTCGCAGCGCTCCCGTTCGCGGACCGAATCCGAAGGTCCAGCGCTGTTCCCGGCGCGGCGTTCGTCGTCCCCCGGACCGAGCGGTTCGGCCCGGGCGCGACCACCACCGGCGTCCCGAGCGATTGGACCGTCCCGTCGGCCAGCGTGTACTCGGCAGTGGCTGTCCGCGCCACCGAATCGATACCCACGAACGACCCCTGATCGTGGGTCGTGAAGTTCGCAACGAACGACTCGCCGGTCGCTGGGATGGACCCGTCCGTCGTCCGGACCGCGCGCTCGCCCGTCAGGGCAACCTCCGGAGGACCGCCCAACGAATACGACACGAGGTACGTGTCGTTGTCGGGATCGGCGACGACGTGCGCAGTGCTCTCGTTGATCCGGAGCCGCGCAGCCTCGCGATTCATCGTTTCGTCGCGCTGAGAAACGTCGAGTGCGTAGCGATCGCCATCCTCGGTGCCCGACAGTGCAAAGAACGCTTCGGTGGCGCTCCCGGGCTGGCGGGCGAACGCCCCGGCGAGGCCAGAGGCCACGATCCGGTGGACGACGACGTCCCCCGCGGCAATCTCGGTCGCCGGGGTGAGTCGCCCGGCCGCGCGCTCCGCCGCGACGTCGTCGGCTGTCGTCAGCCGCACCCCTGCGGGTGCAACCCAGTTCGTGACTGCCGCTACTTCGGGTTCGGCGAGTAGCAGCGTCCCAACGGCCGTCGCCTCGTCGTCGGCTACCCTCCCGGGGCGCGCCGACAGGGGGTACTCACCGGGGGCGGGTACCTCGGACAGTGCGTTTCGATCATCGATGTCGGCCGCGACGACGGTGTCAGAGACGTTACCGTCCCCCGGGCCGGTTTCGAAGACATCGCCGCCATCGGCGGGTAGCGTCGTCGTCCCGGCGACGGCCTCGGTGTTGAACCGCAGCCGAACCGTCCCGTCGTGGCTCTCGTCGACGACCGTCGCATTGGCTCGGAACCCGGCCGCGTCGCTGCCGATAGTGACCGTCGCGGCCTCCGCGTACTGCAGGTCGACGACGATCTCTGCGATGTCGCCCGCGTGATCGTGCATCACCGCCGATCCGAAAGCGGCGGTTTTCCGCGCTGCGTCAACGACGGTGACCGATCGGGAGACGGCGCGAACGCCCGTCGCGCTGTCGGTCACGTTGACGGTGTAGTTGCCGGGCCCCGCGGCGGTGAGTTCGGTCGCATCGAACTGGAACGCCGTCTCCCCGTTCCCCGCCAGCGTGCGATTCCGCACCGCGACGACCGCTCCGTTGTCGGCCGCAAGCCCAATTTCGACCGCTCGATCGGCGGTATTGGACTCGATCGTGCCCTCGATCGATCCATCAGTCGCGACCGATCGATCCTCGACGGCGACGGCCAGATCGAGTGCTCGGAGCGTGACTCCCGTTCGGCTGTCGAGGCTCCCGTCGTCGAGTTGCGTTTCGATCGCGTACGCCCCGCTCCAGTTCCGTGTCGCCGTATCGAAGGTGAACACCTGACTCCCGGTCCCGGTCTCTCCGGCGAAGACGAACGCGCCGTCCTCGTCTTCCACCTCGAAGGGCTGGTCGACGTCCGCAGAACCGTCGTCCGTCACGAACGCGATCGTCGTATTCTCGTACGCGTTGACGTCGCCGTCGCCCTCGACGACGGTCGAATCCGTCGCGCGCACCTCGAATGATCCCGGTCTGATCGTCTCGGTGTCGATCGAGTCGTTCACCGCATCGATGGTGACCGAGACGGTCGCTCCCGGATCGAGCGGGGTCGCAGCACTGAGTACGACTTGGCCGTCGGCCGAGCCGTCCGCGTCGAGCGCGTATCGATCGGTCACGTCCTCCCCGTCGACGGTGACGGTCACGTTGTCGCTGCGCGTCAGCCCGCCGGCTTCGCCGCCCGCCTTCGAGAGCCCTTCGCTGAACGGGATTTCGATGACGCTCTCACTGTCTGTGAGCGTCGTTCCGCCCAGGCTGGCGATCGAGAATTCGGTCGCTGGCCCGCGTGTAAGTGGCTCTGGATCAGAATTTTTTGATTCTTTTACTATATCCACCGTTGCTGATGCTTTTATATTCGAATTCTGACTTTCATCGAAGTAAGTCGAGTTTATGTTATCTGTATCTGATATATGAAGAGTTCCGACTGAATCACTGGTACTCAACAAAATTTCCCCAGTAAATTGTGATCCAGAAGTGTGAGTAAGAAGAACCGTTTCAGCAGATTTGTACGTGATTGTGTCATCAGCGTCAGAATATGAGTTTAGAACTATACTTACCGTCCCGTTTGAATTACGGGAAACCCCCGAGATAACTCCAGATCCATCCCCATTATTGGTATATATGATGTCATCATTCGTAATTTTATTATCTCCATTTAGATCTATCACCGAATGATCTGTTGTAATAGAATTTGTCCCATCTGATACGTCTTCATCCATCACGTCTCTTTGCGATTCAGTATCCGACTCCACGTCGACGACGTACGACTCGCCGGTCGACAGATCGCCGTCCTCGACAGTGACGGTGGCTGTCTCGCCGTCGGTGTACGTTGCGGAGTCGAACGCGATCGTCCCCGGATCAGCGACGACGGTCCCGGCGTAGCCCGCCACTCCGCCGAAGACGCTGATCAGGAGTACCAATACGAAAGCCGCCGCTCGGAACCGACTCGTGAACCCTATCATACAAAGATTGTGGGGTCGCAGCCGCCGCACGCGCTATCGGCTCGTCCTGTCGGACCGCGCGTCGGCACCACCGGCCGGCTACCGCGTCGGCTCGTCGAGAGAACGGGTCGTCGCTGGTCGGGACTCGGCAACACATCGGCTGACGACGAGAGTCCCTGCGATTGCGCATTCGTCTGCTGTTGCGTCCCGTTCGCCTGATCCAGGATATCCTATAAGTATTCTTCTTTTCGGCGATAAACGTGTTAATTCAATTTGTATAGTAAGAAAACAATATTTGGTCCGGTACTCTGTGATCGACGGTTGTCCTCGGGACTCTTCAGTCGACCTGGTGGGCTGGATCTCTCCCTGACAGTGTGCAAAATGCGGAGGATCGGGGCCCGCACCGAACCGTCTACGGGATTCGCGTACTCTGGGGCGGCATCACCGGCCTCAGTTTGCAGTCGACGCCCTCTCGTTCTCGTCTATCCGGGATGCGTGTCACGTGTACGCCTCGGGAATCAATCGCTTCGCCGACGGGTGAATCGCTGATCACTTCTCAGCTGGTATCCCGCCACCGATCCGTTTTGTCTACACCAGAATCGGTGGAACCGATTTCGAGCCACCGACTGTTGATCACCGCCTTCATCCTGGCGTCCGTCTCCGGATCGAAGTCGGCTTTCGCGTCTGGCCACATACGAACGCATCGGTCTCGTCAGGCAAATGCGGTTTCACTGGTCTACCAAGGTCCTCATAAACGCACTCCAGCGAGAGATCGGATGCTGACACCGGTTCCGATCTCTGTCTCCCGTCGAAGACTTCTACCCTGTTTTAGAGCCGTGAAGCTGCGGTGCGATCCGCCTTGACCTGTACCGAGCCAACCGCATCTCAGGCGTCGCAAGTCGTCTCCGCCGCCCCCGAACGCTCTCGTGCTCAGGCCGTCGGATCCTCGTGCATACCCCGTGTTGATTTACGCCCACACAGACCTGTCGAACGACTATCGACGGTCCCGATATTCTCACTCTACAGACGAACAAGCTGCGTGCCACGATGTCCACGTCGTGGTGGGCCGGCACGACCGGATCCCTGTCACACGGACGGCTGCGGTTCCATCGATGAAACTGACAGCGGTTGAAATCGGTAAACTGGATCTTGAACGAGAGGATTCGTTTGGGGGTCCATCCTGGGCTCAAATCCGCTGGACGTATGTGGCGCTCGCGGTATTGCTCGCGGCAGAAGTAGTCCCGGGCGGATTCGAACCGCCGTCATGGGCTCCAAAGGCCCATATGATTGGCCGCTACACCACGGGACTGCACGCATTACTCACGCCGCAGCGTTTGAAAACCCATCGGGTTGCGCTCGCTGGGTCGAGACCGGCCGCACCGCCCTGTCGGCGTCAGTTAGTTTGCGTATCTCGACGTTCGGTCTGCGACTCGACGCTAAACCCGCCGCACTCGGGGCAGACGTGGTACTGCACCTCGTACGTCGCGCCGCATCCGAGACACGCGTAGGGCGTCGACTGCTCAGTCTCTCTCGGCGAGTCGCGGGGTCCCACACCCGCGAGCGTGAGGAGACGGCCGATCGCCGCTTTCCCATCCATACGCGGTGGATCGGCCGACACGGTCTTGAAAATGTGGGATTCGACTCCGACCGGTCCGACCCGGGCTCAGCGCTGTCAGTCAGCCCGCTGCTCTTCGGTTTCGACCGGTTCGGCGGGGACGTCGAGGTGACAGCAGGCGTCCGTCTCGGGGTCGAAACAGTCGGGACACTCCGCGTTCCGGTCGATGATCGTATCCAGTCGCTCTGCGACCAGATCGTCGATCACCGGTTCGAGGTCGCCCGCCTCCGCACGGAACTCGTCCACCGAGAGGACGTTCGCGAGGAACCGCTCGATGATGCAGTACGTCTGCAGCGCGTCGCGGGCGCGGACGATCCCCTCGTCGGTCAGCGTCACGCCTTTGTACTTCTCGTGTTCGGCGAGTCCGCGCGATTCGAGTTTCCCGATCATCTCGTTCGCACTCGCGGGGCTGACACCCAGTCGGTCCGCGAGCGCGCCAGTCGACGCCGGTCCGTTCTCCATCTCCTGGAGCAGATAGATCGCCTTGACGTACTGATCGGCCGTGTTCATCGTTGCTCCCAGTCGTGCGTCGTGTGTCGTCTCATGAGCGATCGTTCATCACTTTCGTGACCTCCTCGACGCCGTCGGCTTCCTCCTCGCGGATCTCCACGAGGACGTCGATGAGGTGGTCGCGGTCGATGCCGAACGTCGCCTCCGACGCTCGCAGCGCGCCGACGAGGTCGTCGTAGAACTTGTAGGCCGTCTCCTCGTTGGCGAGCTGATCGTAGAGGATGTCGTCGAAGTCGTCCGGATCGGTTCCACCGTACTGTGCCTGGACGAGCGCCTCGATCTCTTCGAACGGGATGCTCTCGGCGTCGAGTTCGTCGACGAGCTCCTCGAGGCGCTCGCGGTGCGCTGCGGACTCCGCGGCGGCGTGTTCCAGCAGTGACTCGATCTCGGGATCGAGCGCCGGCGCGTCGTCGAGCGACTGGTAGTGGTGATACGATCGGGCCTCGACGACTTCCTCGAGGACGATACCGATCTGGAGCAGTCGGGCGAGTTGGTGGTCGGAGCTCACCCGATGGCCGACGCTCACGCGGCCACCTCCGGGTTCGAGCGCCACGATCGGTGCATACGGAATCTGTTAGTGCTGACGGACTTAAGCGGTTCCCCTCGGCTGAATCGACCGCGTCGCGGCCGCACCGCCGGAATCGTCACCGGATCCCCGGGGCCTGGACCGAAGCCCGGATGCGCGGCCGCCGGCACAGGCCCGCATATTTCGGGAAACCGTTTTGCCGCCGCAGTGGCGACTACTCGTATGCTCTACGACGCGGCCTCGGAGCCGGCGTCGCTCTCACCGGCGGCGCTCCGTGAAGCGTACGAGAACCAACTCAGAACGGTCGTCGACGACGTCGGCGTCGAGACGGCCGCGGCCGACTCCGGCCTCGATCGCGACACCGTGACGGCCGTCGCCGACGGGCCAGTGCCGGATCTCAGGGTGACCGATGCCGCGGCGTTGCTCGCGCTCGACGACGACCGCCCTGACGCCGAAACGATCGTACTCGAACTCCGGGATCACCTCCTGATGGCGATGACCACCGGTGTCGTCGACGTCGACACGATCGCCTCGAACGTCGACCTCGACCTCTCCGGCCAGGAGGTCCAGCAGGCCGTCGAGGGGCGGTCGGCGATGACGCTCGAACAGTTGGCGGCGATTCAACGGTTCCTCGCCAGCCGGAACGATCGGTGATGGCCCGGGTCGTCATCGTCGGGTGCGGCTACGTCGGGCTCGAACTCGGCCGACAGCTTCGGGCGGCCGGCCACGCAGTGACGGGCGTCCGGCGCTCGGACGCCGGGCTCGACGCGGTCGCTGCGGCCGGACTGGATACCCAGCGCGCGGACGCGACCGATCCGGACTCGCTCGCGGCGCTCCCGGACGCCGACTGGGTCGTCTTCGCGGCCAGCTCCGGCGGCCGCGGTGCCGAGGCTGCTCGCGAGGTCTACGTCGAGGGACTGCGGAACGTCATCGACGCCTACGCCGCGCGCGACGCCACGCCGGACCGACTCGTCTACACCTCCTCCACGGGCGTCTACGGCGACCACGACGGCGCGTTCGTCGACGAGGAGACGCCGATCGACCCCACGACCGAGAAGACGGCGATCCTGGCCGAGGCCGAGCGCATTGCCCGCGAGGACGCCGCCGCGGCCGGCATCGACGGGACTGTCGCGCGGTTCGCAGGCCTCTACGGCCCGAACAGATACCGACTCGACCGCTACATCGAGGGGCCCGTCACCGAGGGATACCTGAATATGGTCCACCGCGACGACGCCGCGGGTGCGATCGCGTTCCTCCTCGAATCCGAGCTCGCCCGCGATTCGGTCGTCCTCGTCGCCGACGACGAACCCGCAGACAAGTGGACGTTCGCGGACTGGCTGGCGGCCGAGTGTGGGGTCGAGGCCCCGTCGAAGCGCACGATCGAAGCGCGCCTCGCCGACTCGGACCTCTCGGAGGCAGCCACGCGTCGCCTCCAGACGAGCAAGCGCTGTGACAACAGTCGGCTCCGCGACCTCGGCTACGAGTTCGCGTATCCGACGTTCCGCGAGGGATACCGGGCGGCGATCGATGCGTACCGCGACGGAACGCCCGCATCAGACGTCTGAACGGCCGATTTCAGCCCTCTCGGTCCGTCTCGATCACGCACCTCGTGGGAATCTTCTTGAGGGTGCATCCGCTCTGGGGGCGTATGGGCTCCGCACGCACCGGGTTGGTCGAGCGCGGGGCGGAACTGCTCGACCGAACGATGGCCTTCGCTATGGAGAACCCCACGATGATGGCCGCCGTCATCATCGGGCTCCTCGCCCTCGTTGCGGGCCTGTATCTCCTCCGTCGATTCACGCGGCCGCGTGGCGCGCGACTCCTCGACGAACTCAAACAACTCGAGGAGGTCGCGGTGCTGTTGCACCCGAACCCCGACCCGGACGCGATGGCGACCGGGATCGCCGTCGCGAGCCTCGCAGATCAGGTCGACACCGACGCCAGCGTCCAGTACGCCGGCCAGGTACGACACCAGGAGAACCGCGCGTTCCAGACCGTCCTCGACCTCGACATCGATCAGATCGACCACGTCAGCGACCTCGCCGCCGAACACGTCGTCCTCGTCGATCACAACCGCCCGCGGGGGTTCGCCGGCGCCGACAGCGTCCTCCCCTTCGCGGTCGTCGACCACCACCCCGGCGACGGGACCGGCGAGGCGTTCACCGACGTCCGAACCGACTACGGCGCGGCCTCGAGCATCATCGCCGAGTACTTCGACGACCTGAACGCGACGCCGGTCCCGCCGGCGAAACACAAGAGCGAGGTCGACGCCACCTACACCGTCCCCTCGCTCGTCGCCACGGGGCTGCTCTACGGCATTCTCACGGATACGAAACGGCTGACGTCCGGCTGTTCAGCCGCCGACTTCAATGCGGCGGGGTTCCTGTACCCCGGCGTCGACGAGGACCGCCTCGACCGGATCGCCAACCCCGAGGTCTCGACCGAGGTGCTGGAGCTGAAGGCGCGCGCCATCGCCGGTCGCGACGTCCGCGGTCCCTTCGCTGTCAGCGACGTCGGTCGTGTCTCGAACGCCGACGCGATCCCGCAGGCCGCCGACGAACTCATTCAACTGGAGGGCGTCACGGCGGTCGTCGTCCTCGGCGAGCGCGAGGGAACGATCCACCTCTCCGGGCGTTCACGCGACGATCGCGTCCATATGGGCCGGACGCTGGAGGCCGCACTGGCGACGCTCAAGGACGCTAGCGGCGGCGGACACGCGCGGATGGGTGGCGGTCAGTTGTCCCTGCACGAGGGGGTGATTCGGACGGTCAGCGGCGAGGTGGTGAGCCGGAACGCACTCGCCGATCGGCTCTTCGAGTCGCTGTCCGGCGACGTCTGACCCGTCGGTGGTATTCGGCCGCGACTGCGGATCCTGCGTGCTCCTGAGACGACGACCGTTTACCTGTCGCGGCCCTCCAGGTCGCTATGGCGACGAGTCAGGGGACGTGGGGCTATCGCGACCGCTTCGGCGACGCGTTCGCCCGGACGTACTTCCGCCGGTTCGGTCCGGGCGTCGCATCCAGCGTCGGCCTCGGGACGTATCTCGGCGCTCCGACGCGCGAGGTCGACGCCGGTTATCGAGCGTCGATCACGTCGGCGCTGTCGGCGGGCATCAACCACGTCGATACGGCCATCAACTACCGGTGCCAGCGAAGCGAGCGGGTGGTGGGCGAGTCGCTGTCGGACAGCGACGTCGACCGTGAGGCGGTCGTGGTCGCGTCGAAGGGCGGCTTCCTCCCCTTCGACGGCTCCCGACCCGAGGACCCCGCGGCGTACGTCAGGGAGCACTTCCTCGACACCGGGCTCCTCGACCCCGAGGAGCTCGCCGCCGGGAGCCACGCCATCGCACCGGCGTTCATCGAGGCGATGCTCGATCGCTCGCTCTCGAATCTCGGGGTCGAGACGATCGACTGCTACTACGTACACAACCCGGAGACACAACTACAGGTCCGGAGTCGTGATGCGGTGTACGACCAACTCGAAGCGACCTTCGAGCGCCTCGAACGGCGACGCGCAGCGGGCGACATCGGAATGTACGGCGTCGCCACCTGGGAGGCGTTCCGGGTACCGCGCGGTCACGGTTCGTACCTGTCGCTGCCCGAGGTCGTTTCGCGTGCGGAGCGCGCTGCCGAGGCCGCCGGTGCCGACGACGTCGGCCTGGGTGCGATTCAACTTCCGTTCAACGTCGCGATGGCCGACGCGTTCACCGTCTCGGCACACGCTCATCCGGACGACGGCGAGGACGTCAGCGCGCTCACGTACGCCCAGGCGGCCGGCCTGGACGTCGTCGCGAGCGCCACGCTCGCGCAGGGTGAACTGACGTCGTCGATTCCGCCGGAGATCGACGCAGAACTGCGGGGCGACACCGCGGCGCAGCGGGCGATCAACTTCGCGCGGAGCGCTCCCGGCGTCACCACTGCGCTCGTCGGGACGAGTTCACCTGACCACGTGCCCGAGAACGTCGCCGCCGGGACCTTCGAACCGCTCGGTGCGCGCGCCTTCGATGGCGTCTTCGAGTAGCTCTCACGCCGATCGGTTATGTCGATCGGGGTTCTCAGCGCAGTTCCTTCCACTTCGAGTCACAGTTCGGACACCGCCGGACGGTGAACACCTCGTCCGGGTCGTTCTCGGTCTTCAGCGACTCCTCACACTCCGCGCAGTTGAGCCGACCGTAGGTGTCTTTTTCCAACTCCCCACTCCGGAGCCCCTTCCGTGTCGACTTCATACCTCGAATCTGGGTACCGGTCCGTAAAAAGATCCGTATCCCGGCCGGGGAATCGCAAGGGTTGATTAGGCCCGTGGCGAAGTCGGACCGTGTCTCGGGGTCGTCTCTTCGGTACGCTCTGTTCGATGTTTTTCCTCGTCAACCTCGGGCGAGTCGTCTTCGCGCCACTTCTGCAGGAGTTCATCGCGGTCTTCGGAATCACCGAGGGAACCGCCGGTCTGATCGCGACGATGGCGTGGCTGGGGAGCGCGCTCCTGCGGCTCCCGACCGGGTGGATTCTCACCCACGTCGCCCGGCACCGCGTGATCCTCGCGGCCGGCGGCGTGTTGACTACCGCCGCGGCGTTCACCGCCAGTGCGACATCGGTTCCGATGCTCAGCGTGGGCGCGCTCCTGATGGGGCTCTCCTCGGGGGCGTATCTCGTCGCCGCCAACCCGCTGGTCAGCGAACTCTACCCCGGTCGGGTCGGCTGGGCGTTGGGCGTCCACGGGATGGCGAGTCAAATCGCGGCGGTCGCGGCCGCGCCGATCGTCACGCTCGTCTTGAGTCTCTTCTTCGAGTGGCGGGTCGTCTTCGCCGGGATCGCCATCGCGGCCGCAGTCGTCACTCTCGCGCTGTACGTCGCGGCGCGGCGGACGACGCTGCCCGACGCGGGGACCGACGACCGCGACCTGGTCGGTGCGATCCGTTCGCAGTGGCCCATCGTCGGCCTCGGCGTCCTCGTGGTCGGGACGACCGGGTTCGTCTGGCAGGGGTTGTTCAATTTCTACGAACTGTATATGGGGACCAAGGGGGTCCCCGACGCCGTCGCGAAGAACCTCCTCACGGTGCTCTTCGGGGCCGGCGTCCCGGCGTTCTTTGTCTCCGGTCGGCTCGCGGATCGGCTGCCGCGCGTGCCGTACATTCTCGCGATCATCGGCGCGTTCACCGGTAGTCTGCTGGTGTTGACGGTCACCCGCGGCACCGTCGCGATCGTCGCGCTCACGGCGGTGATCGGGTACGTCATCCACAGCCTGTTCCCGGCGATCGACACGTTGCTGTTGGACACGCTCCCCAGCGAGGCGCGCGCCAGTTCGTACGCGTGGTACTCTGCGGGGATGATGATCCTCCAGGCCACGGGCTCCTCGGCGGTCGGTGCCCTCCGCGATGGCGGGTTCGCCTACGACGTCATCTTCACGCGCCTCGCGCTCGCGCTCAGTATCGTCGTCGTCGGACTGATCGCGTTACAGCAGACTGACAGGCTGCCGACGTAGTCGCACCGGGGACCTGACCCGCGTCGTGCGAACCGCCGCCCGGTGCGTTCACCGCGCCGGTGTGACCTCCCGGAGAGTGATCCCAGACGCCTCGTTCCGAGACGGCTCCTACGGGGGCAAACAGTCGGCACGGCCCGTCTCGCACCCCGCGTCGTCGTGCCGAACGACCGCTGTCGACGCGGGGCTGCTCTCAGCGCACACCCCTCCTGGCTGCGGTATCGTACATAACCCTTCGCGCACACGGTCCCTGCCGAAGCGCTCGTCGGCGGTGACTCTCTAGAACCCCCGGGCTTTTGCTCGTGCCGCCCTGAGGGGCCTTCGATGGAATACGTGCAAGCGCGGGTGACGACGCTTCACGACCTCGCGGACCCGGTCCCGACTGCGCCGACCGACCGGGCGGCGATCGTGGTGCCGATGAGCGAACGCGACTGCGAGACCGCCGCCGCCGACCGGGTGCTCTCGACGCTCGAGGGACTGAACCCCGCGCGGGTGGTCGTCCCGTTGCGTGCCGATGCCGAGCGCGTCGCCGCGATCAGCGAGTGGCTCTCGACGTACGACCTCCGCACGGAACTGCTGTGGTGTGACGGCCCCCGGATCGCCGACCTGCTCTCGGATGCCACTCTCGACGGCGCCCGCGGAAAGGGCCGCGACGTCTGGCTCGGCCTCGGCCGCGCGACGACCGAGGAGTTCGTCGTCGTCCACGACGCCGACACGACGACGTACGACGAGTCCTTCGTCTCGCGGCTGCTGTTCCCCCTCTCGCGCGGCTACGACTTCTCGAAGGGCTACTACGCTCGCGTCGAGGACGACCGGCTCTACGGTCGGCTCTTTCGACTCTTCTACGCCCCGCTGGTCAGGGTGTTGCTCGACGAGCACCCCGAGCCGTTCCTCAAGTACCTCGACGCCTTCCGCTACGCGCTCGCCGGGGAGTTCGGAGCGACCGCACACGCCGCCAGACAGATCCGGACGCCGCGTCGGTGGGGGCTGGAGGTCGGCACGCTCGGCGACGCCTTCGACGTCGCCGGGTTCGACGGGACCGCACAGGTCGACCTGGGGCAGTACGAACACGATCACCGCTCAGTCGACGGGTCGGCGGGCCTCTCCGAGATGAGTCGCTCTGTCGGTGAGACGCTGTTGCGGACCGTCGTCGAGCACGGCATCGAGATCGACTTCGATACGCTCGAATCGCGCTATCGCGCCGCGGCCGGTACGCTCGTCGATCAGTACGCCCAGGACGCGGCGTTCAACGGTTTCGAGTTCGATCGAGACCACGAGCGGACCCAGGTCGACCGGTACGCCGAGGCGGTTCGGGCCCCCGACTCGACCGACGACCGGCTCCCGGCCTGGGAGACCACGTCGCTCTCGCCGGACGCGGTGGCTGACGCAGCGGCCGCCGACCTCGCCGACGTCGTCGGCGCGGCGGGAGCCAGCGAGCGGCGACGGGTGGACCGTTCCGGCGACGCGGAATCGCGCCCGCAGTCGGAGTCGGATCCGACCCCATCCGGCGCGACACATCGCGAGGTGGGCGAGTGACGGCCGCGGCGGACCCGCCGTTCGATCCAGACGAACTCGCCGGCATCGTCGACCTCTTCGGGGCGCTGACCCCGGCGGAACTCGAACGAGCCCTCTCGGAGTTGGCGTTCAAGCGCGGCACCGACCTCGCCGACGACGCGGTCGCTGCCGCCGTCGACGAGGCGGTTCGATCCTACGCGCTCGTCCGATATGCGCGGGACGCGGCAGCCGCCGCGGACGGTGACCCCGCGCGTGACGCGACTGCGGCTGAGGACGGCCCTGGCGACCGGACGCTCCTCGCGCCCGGACCGGCGGCGTTCCCGACGCTCCCCCCGAACGCGGAGGACCTCCCCCACATCCTCGCGGTCGACTCGCGGGACGTCGACCGCGAGACCGCCGCCGAGGCGCTCGCCGAACGGTTCCGTGCGGACGCCGCGCGGGCGGCCTCGGCCGGCGACGACGCCGAGATACGCCGGCTGCTCGATCTGACGTACGACGTCGCGGTCTGGGCGGAGTCGATCGACATCGACGACGTCCGCGACCGACTGGACGCCGCGCTCGACGACGGCCCGCGCGCGTGAGGGGACGGCGATCCCTCACGGTTGTTCAGCGGACAGTATAAGCCCCCGCAGTGTGTATCCGGTAGCGAGTATGGATCTCTCTGGGGTGTCGGCCCACACGCCGTCGACGGTCGACGATGCGGGCCAACAGGCCGCGGTGCTCGCCCCCATTTTAGTCCGTAACGGGACGGAGCACATCCTGTTCACCAAGCGCGCCGATCACCTCGGCGAACACCCCGGACAGATGAGTTTCCCCGGGGGGTCGCTGGAACCGGAAGACGCGGACCTGCAGGCGACCGCGCTGCGCGAGGCGGACGAAGAGATCGGCCTCGAAGCGTCCGAAGCCGCGATATTCGGCCGTATCGACGACATCCGGACCGTGACCGACTACGCCGTCCGGCCGTTCGTCGCAGGCGTCCCCGACCGCAGTTACGACCCCGACGAGCGGGAGGTCGCCGAAGTCGCCGCGCTCCCGGTTCCGGAACTGACCGACCTCGACAACTACGAGTCAGAGCGCCGCGAGCACCCGGTCTACGGCGACCACCGGGTGCACTACTTCCACGTCGACGACTACACGGTCTGGGGCGCGACGGGGCGGATGCTCGTCCAGTTGCTCGAACTCACGACCGACTGGGTCGCCCCCGACGAGCCGGATCGGGTCGTCGACGCCGACGCGGAACTCCCGGTCTGAGGCTGTCCTACGCGTCGGCCGCTCGCTTGGGCAGTCGCACCTGCAGCGTCCCGGCGTCTGTCACCGTCGCCGAGGCGGCCTCGGGATCGATCTCCGCGTCCGCCGGAAGCGACGCTGCGCCGTCCAGCGAGAGTCCGCGGCCGGGGAACCGCATCTCGAAGCCCTCGTGGAAGTCGCGGAACCGATCGAGTCGGACCTGCACGTCGCCGGCGCGGAACTGCACCTGGACGTCCTTCTCGCGGATTCCCGGCGCGTCGAAGACGACGAGGTAGGCCTCGTCGCTCTCTAAGAGGTCGTGCGGGAGGGGCGTCCGCTCTTGGACGCGGGCGACGCTGCGACCGACTCGCTCGAGGGCGTTCTCCGCGATCGACTCGCCGATCTCGCGGAGTCGCTCCGGGTCGCCGAGGCGACCGAGATCGTCGAGCCCGCTCATAGTTCGATCGCCTCCAGCGGGTCGCTCTCACGACAGTGTGGGCAGACGAAGTCGGCGACGCCGACGTCGTCGGGCATATCGTAGGTGTAGTGAAGTTCGAACATATCCATCTCACACGCGTCGTCAGTGCATCGCACTTCGAGCGTCGTAGGCATAGGTGCGAATAGGCTCGCCACGATGATAAACGCGCGGGCTCGCGCCGAGCGTCAGGCTTCGATCCCGAGTCCCGCGGCCTCGACTGCGGCGTCGACGTCGGCGTCGTCGTGGATGATCGCGCTGACCGCCCGCGTGATCGACTCCGGTTCGTCGTGCTGGAAGATCGAGCGCCCCATCGAGACGCCCGCCGCGCCGGCGTCCATCGCGCCGCGGACCATCTCGGCAGTCTCCCGATCGGTGCCGCGGCTGCCGCCGGCGATGACGACCGGCAGCCGGGTGGCCTCACAGACCCGCTCGAAGGAGTCCGCGTCGCCGGAGTAGGCGGTCTTCACCACGTCCGCACCGAGTTCCTCGGCGATCCGGACGGCGTGGGCCAAACTCTCGGCGTCGTGCTCGTCGACTCCGGGCCCGCGGGCGTAGCTCATCGCGAGCACGGGGACGCCGAGTCGGTGGGCCGTCTCGGTTACCTCGCTGAGTTCGGTCAGTTGATCGGGCTCGTGGTTACTGCCGACGTTGATGTGGAACGAGACGGCGTCGGCGCCCGCCCGGAGCGCCTCCTCGACGCTTCCGGTCCGCCGCTTGTCCTCCTCGTCGGGACCGATCACGCTCGATCCGTTGAGGTGGACGATGTACCCCTGGCCGTTCTTGTTCGGGTGGACGCGCGGGGCGACGCCCTTCTGGGTGAGAACGGCGTCCGCGCCGCCGCGCGTGATCGAGTCGACCGTCGATTCGAGGTCGACGAGCCCCTTCACGGGGCCCATCGTGATGCCGTGGTCCATCGGAACGACGAGGTATCGTCCCCCTGTCGAGATCCGATCGAGTCGCGCCGAGAGTCCTGTGTTCATCGTGTGAGAGACTGTGGCAACCGTCGGTTATTTGCCTTCCGCTTGTGGCACACGTTGTTCGTACCCGCGCAGCGCTCCTTGCTTGAGCTCGCGGGCCTTCGACTCGAGTCGCTCAGCGATCGTCTCGGTCGAGTCGCCGCGCTCGGTGCCGTCGCCCACGATGTCGACGAGGACGCTCCCGACGATGATCCCGTCCGCGCCGGCGCCGACGATCCGCTCTGCGTGGTCGCCCGTCTTGATCCCGAAGCCGACCGCTTTCGGAACGTCGTACTCGGCGATGCGTTCGAGGCTCTCCTCGGTCTGTCCGGAGACGTCGTCTTTCGCGCCCGTGACGCCCAGTCGCGCCTGCACGTACACGTAGCCGGAGACCTGCGACATGATCTGATCGAGGCGATCACCGCGGGTCGTCGGCGCGACGATGAACACCAGATCCAGGCCGAACTCGTCGCAGGCCTCGCGGAGGGGACCAGCCTCCTCGGCGGGGAGGTCGGGCACGACGAAGCCCGAGAGCCCGGCAGCCGCGGCGCGCTCGACGAACGGCCGCGGGCCCGATTCCGCTCCGTACTGGTAGATCAGATTGTAGTACGTCATACAGACCAGCGGGACGTCGACGTCGAGGTCCCCGACGAACTCGAAGAACCGATCGGGCGTCATCCCGCCCTCCAGCGAGCGGACGATTGCGCTCTGGATCGTGGATCCTTCCGCGATGGGCTCCGAGAAGGGAAGCCCGAGTTCGATCACGTCCGCACCGCCGCGTGCTAAGGCTTCGACGTACTCGAGGGAGGCCTCGTAGTCGGGATCGCCCGCCGCCAGGTACGGCACGAACGCCGGTTCGTCGGCGAACGCCTCGGCGAGGTCGGCGTTAGCGTGGCCGGCCATCTCAGATTCCTCCCGAGAACTCCGCCATCGACGGCGCGTTCTCGATGTCGCGTTTCTCGGTCTCCTCGATCACGGTCTCTAAGTCTTTGTCGCCCCGGCCGGAGACGTTGACGACGATCGTCTCGCCGAGTTCCTCGGAGTGCTCTTCGAGGTAGCCGAACGCGTGGGCCGTCTCCAGTGCGGGGATGATTCCTTCCAGCTGTGAGAGCCGGTGGAACCCCTCCAGTGCACTGACGTCACCGACGTTGACCGCCTGCACGCGGCCGTCGTCGACGAGCCGCGCGAGTTCGGGGCCGACGCCCGCGTAGTCGAGGCCGGCGGAGACGCTGTGGCTCTCCATGATCTGTCCGTCTGAATCCTGGAGCACCTTGGTCCGCGCGCCGTGGAGGACGCCCTCCTCGCCGGTCGACAGGGACGCCGAGTTCGGCGCGACGCCCTCCTCTTCGTCGACCTCGAGACTCGAGCCGCCCGCCTCTACGGCGTAGAGTTCGACGCCGTCGTCGTCGACGAAGTTCGCGAACGTGCCCATCGTGTTCGAGCCGCCGCCCGCACACGCGAGGACGGCATCCGGGAGGCCGCCGGTCTGCTCGTCGAGTTGCCGCCGCGCCTCCTCGGAGATCACGGCCTGGAAGTCCCGCACCATCGCCGGGAAGGGATGCGGGCCCACGATCGACCCGATGACGTAGTGGGTATCCTCGACGTTGGTTGCCCAGTCGCGCATCGTCTCGGAGATGGCCTCCTTGAGGGTGCCCCTCCCGGTCGTGACCGGGTTCACCGCCGAGCCGTTGAGTCGCATCCGGAAGACGTTCGGCCGCTGGCGGTTGATGTCTCGCTCGCCCATGTAGATCTCACAGGGCATATCGAGGTGCGCCGCCGCCATCGCCGTCGCGGTCCCGTGCTGGCCCGCGCCGGTCTCGGCGACGATCCGCTCTTTGCCCATATACTTCGCCAGGAGGACCTGTCCGAGCGCGTTGTTGAGTTTGTGTGCGCCGCCGTGGAGGAGATCCTCGCGCTTGAGATACACCTCGCGATCGTAGCGCTCCGAGAGCCGCTCGGCGTACTGCGTCGGCGTCGGTCGGCCGCCGAAGTCCCGGAGTCGGGCCCGGAACTCGTCCATAAAGCCGTCTTCGTTCTCCAGCACGTAGCGCTCGTAGGCGTCTGTCAGCTCCTCGATCGCCGGCATCAGCACCTCGGGCACGTACTGTCCACCGTACTCTCCGAACTTCCCGTCCGCGTACTTCTGTGTCATTGTGTCTCAGTCTCCGTGTGTGTCGCTGTCTCGCTCGCTCTATGAACCCTCTGGGCGTCCACGCCTGTCAGCCGTTCGGTGTTCGTCCGCACGTCGCCGTCCATAATCGCCGTGCCGATCAGGAGAGCGTCCGCGCCCGCCTCGCGCATCCGTCGGACGTCCGCGACGTCCGAGATGCCGCTCTCGGCCAGCAGCGTCACGTCGTCGGGCACGTGCGGCGCGAGGCGTTCGAAGGTCTCGATGTCGACCGCCAACTGGCCGAGATCGCGGTTGTTGACGCCGATGATCTCCGCTCCCACGTCGAGTGCGCGTTCGAGTTCCTCGCGGGTGTGGACCTCCACGAGCGGCTGAAACCCTCGTTCGCGCGCCGCCTCGTACAGTGTCGCGAGGGAGTCGGTCCCCGGTTCGTCGAGGAACCGTGCGATGAGCAGGAGGAGGTCGGAATCGACGGCGTCCAGTTGGGCCTCGCGGACGACGAAGTCCTTCCGGAGGACCGGCACGTCGACGGTCTCGCGGATCCGCCGGAGGTTCGCGATCGATCCGCCGAAGTGCTCGGGTTCGGTCAACACCGACAGCGCGGTCGCGCCGCCGGCCACCATCTCCGCTGCGAGCTCGACCGGATCGTCGGTCCGCTCGCCGTCGGTCGTCGGACTCGTCGGCTTCACCTCCGCGACGATCGGGACGCGTCCCGCGTCGTCGGTCGCTCGAACCGCGTCGGGAAACGACCGGGCGTCGACGTCGACAGTCCCGTCGCCGCCGGACCGCTCCCGGGCCGTCGCGAGTATCGAGCGGACTTCCGGGGCGAGTTTGTCCTCATTAGCGTTCATCTATGTTCACTAACGGACTCTTTTGCACATAAGGTTTGCGTGTCGGTGGCGGATGCGGCGGCAGCCTCAGTCGCGCCACGCCGGCACTCGCCACCTCAGTTCGTCGTGTGCGCCGAGATAACAAGGATTAACCCTGTGAATTACAACCGGCCTGTATCACACGCCGTACACAATTCTATGACGCTATCCGAGTTTCTGTCAACTGATTTTGATACCCGTGCGTTCTTAGAATTCACACAAGCACTGGTGGTTGCCGTCGACGCCGACGGTCACGTCGTGTTCGCGAATCAGGAGATGCGTTCGATGCTCGGATACGACCGCGAGGAACTCGTCGGGCGGGACTGGTTCGAGACCTGCGTTCCCGAGTCCGCTCGCGACGGCGTCCGGCAGACGTTCGAGCGAGTGATCGCGGGCGACCTCGCTGCCGACGTCGCACAGGAGTCCGAGAGCCCGGTACTGACGAACGCGGGTGAGGAGTACACCATCCAGTGGCGCAACACGCCGGTCCGGGACGACGACGGCTCGGTCACGGGGATGTTGAGCTCCGGGACGGATGTCACACAGCAGCGGGCACAGACGCGGCAACTGGCACAGAACCGCCGTCGCTACCGCACGCTCGTCGAGCAGTTCCCGAACGGCCTCGTCACGCTCTTCGACGAGGACCTCCGGTACCAGATCGTCGGCGGGAACGGCTTCGATCGGGTCCGACTCTCGCCATCGGACCTGGAGGGTGAGCGCCTCCAGGACGTGTTCCCGCCGGACGTGGTCCGCGAACTGGAACCGCACTACAGGAACGCGCTGGCGGGGACGTCGAGCGTCATCGAGCAGACGCTCGAAGGGCGGATCTTCCGCATCCGAACGGTCCCGGTCTACGAGGACGGAGCGGTCGTCGCGGGGATGACGATGTCCCAGGACATTACTGACCAGCGAGAGACCGAGCGGGAACTACGGGAGCGTGAACTCCGCCTCTCGCAGGCACAGGATATCGCCGACATCGGGAACTGGACGTTCGACCTCGAAACCAACTCCCTGAACTGGTCCGACGAGTGCTACCGCATCTTCGGTCTTTCTCCGGAAAAGGACATCACCTACGAACGGTTCCTCGAGTGCGTCCATCCCGAGGACCGTGCGACAGTCGACGAGCAGTGGACGCAGGCACTGGCGGGGGAACCGTACGACCTCGAACACCGCATCGTCGTCGACGGCGACGTCAAGTGGGTCCGCGAGCGTGCGGAAATTCAGCACGACGAGGATGGTGAGCCGTCGATAGCCCTCGGCATCGCCCAGGACATCACCGAGCGCAAAGCGCGCGAACAGGAACTCGAAGCCACGAAGCGGCGCTATCAGACGCTTCTCGAAACGGCCCCGAACCCGACCTTCGTCGTGGACCCAGAGACCGCGGAGATCCTCGAGACGAACGAGGCCGCCGAAGCGCTCCTCGGTCGCTCCCGCGACGAACTCGTCGGCCGCTCTCGGGAGGCGCTCATCGGACTGCACCAGACGGCACTTCACCCGTCGGAGGACCGCGAACGGTACCGAGCGCTGTTTCAACAGCACGCCCGCCCCGGTGATGTCCCCGACCGCTCCAAGGACCGTGACCCGCTCTATGTCACGACCGCCGATGGCGACCGGGTGCGGGTCGAGATCAACGTCTCGACCGTCGAGATCGACGGCCGGCGGCTGGTGATCGGCCACTTCAGAGACGTTTCCGAACGGTACGCGCGCGAACAGGAACTCCGCGCCGTCTGCCGCTCGATTCCCGGTCTCGCGATTATCTACGACGCCGAGGGTGTGTACCGCGAGGTGCTCTCCGAACAGCGGGAGTTGCTCGTCGATCCGCCCAGTGTGCTCGAGGGCACGCACGTCACCGAGGCGCTGCCGGAAGACGTCGCCGAACAGATCCTCGACGCGATCGAGGACGCGCTCGACACGGACGAGATACAGCGGCTCACCTACAGTCTCGAACTCGACGGCGAGACCGATCGGCGGTGGTTCGCCGCCCGCCTCACACCGTTACAAACGACCGGCTCCGACTCCGAAGACGTCCTCTTTCTGGCCCGGGAGATCACGGAATCCGAATACCGAAAGCGCAACCTCCGGAGCTTCAAGACCGCGGTCGAACAGGCCGGTCACGCCGTGCTCCTGACCGACGCAGACGGAGCGATCGAATACGTCAACCCCGCCTTCGAGGCAGTCACTGGCTACGAGGAATCCGAGGTCCTGGGTGAACAGCCGAGCGTTCTCCAGTCGGGCGAACACGACGAATCGTTCTACCGGGACCTCTGGGAGACGATCTCAGACGGCGAGGTCTGGGAGGGCGATCTGCTCAACGAACGAAAGGACGGCCAGCAGTACCACATCCATCAGACGATCGCGCCGATCACCGACGAAGACGGCACGATCGAGCGGTTCGTCGGCATCAACACCGACATCTCGGACCGAAAGCAGTACGAGCGGCAACTGGAACGGGAACACGAGCAGTTAGATCTGTTCGCGAGCACGGTCGCGCACACCCTCCGTAATCCGCTGGCGATCGCGCTCGGTAACGCCGAACTCGCCCTCGATTCGGACACGGGAGAGCCGCTGGAAGCGACGCTGGACGCCCTGGAGCGAATGGAGGCGATGATCGACGAGATCCTCACGCTCTCGAAGCAGGGCCGGACGGTCCAGGACCCCGAACCCATCCCGTTCGAGCGCGCGCTCCGGCGCGCGTGGGCGGAGGTCGACACGGGCGAAGCGACCCTCTCGATTCCGGACACGGCGGTGTCGTTCAGGATCACCGCCGACAGAGCGCGCTTTCGGAAACTGCTGGTGCACCTGCTTCGGAACGCCGTGGAACACGGGTCCGCCGACGCTGGCTCGGACGTGCAGGGCGAGGACTCGCCGACCGACCGCCAGGATCGCGCGTCGGCCGATCGGGCGGACGCGACGAACCGTTCCGACGCCAGCGTGCGGATCACCGCTGGCCGACTCTGCGGCGGCGAGGGGTTCTTCGTCGAAGACGACGGCTGCGGGATCGACGCCGAACCGACGAATCGAATCTTCAACACGGGGTTCAGTACTGTGGAGGACGGCGTCGGATTCGGGTTGACGATCGTCGAACAGATCGCCGCCGCCCACGGCTGGGACGTCTCGGTCGGCGAGTCCGCGGCGGGTGGGGCGCGCTTCGAGTTCCAGACAGCCCCGGTCCGTATCACCGAATCGGAAGAGTCGGCACCCACAGACACGACCAGAGTCCGCGGACTGAACGCGCACTGGAACCAATCGCCGCGTTTCATAGAGGGTAGCTCCGATGAGACCGAATGCGACCCCGACCGCGTCCGGGTGTGGCTGGTCGAGCGGACCTACCCGGAGGACGAGCGGAACCGGGTCCGTCTCACGTACGCCACGCCGGACGGCGAGCGGCGCTTCCGCAAGTCGCGGGAGCTGCGCTCGCCCACCAGTGCACACGAGACGACGGCAGCCGTCGACGTCGATCCCGACGCCCTCGTCCCCGTCAAGGACCCGACGCGTCGGACCCAGTACGCTGCCGAGGCGCGCCGGATGCGGACGTCGCACGCGCCGGACGAACTGATCTGACGGTCTGTCGCCCCGTTGCCGCTGGTCGCGGTGGACTCGTCAAGGTTCAAGCCTGCGGGCGCACAATCCGGGAATATGGATGTCGGCGTCTTCGCTCGCGAATCCGACCAGTTGACTCGAGCGGTCGAAATCGGGATCGCGAGCGGCCGCGTGATCAGCGTCTCGTTCCCCGAAACCCCGCCCGCGGACGCCGAAGCGGACCACCCTCTGCTCGATCGAGTGTCCGCCTACCTCGCCGGCGAACGCGACCACTTCGACGACGTCGACGTCGCGCTCACGGTCCCGACCGACCAGCGGAGCGTCCTCGAGGCGACTCGCAACGTCCCGCACGGTGAGACCGTCTCGCTCGATCGGGTCGTGCGGATGGCCGGCCTGGACCCCGACGAGCGTGCGGCTCTCGACACCGCTCGGACGGCGCTCTCGGAGAACCCCGTTCCCCTCTTCGTGCCGGATCACCGCGTGCGCGACGCCCCCGGGGGAGCCCCGCCGTCGGTGGCAGCGCGGCTGCGCGAGATCGAATCGGCCTGACGTCGGGCGCGAACGACCCTTCGCTATCGCTCGGCGATGTCGCTGATCTCTGCGGCACTCAACGCCCGGCGGTAAAACCGGTAATCGTCGACGCCGCCGTCGTACTCTTTCCAGCCGTCCGAGCCGTTGTTCCCGAACATCAGTACCGTCGTGTCCATCCCGGTCAGGTCGTCGGTGTACTCGATGTCGTACTCTTCGCTCCCGTCCAGATACAACCGCATCCGGTCTT
The DNA here is from genome assembly GCF_900107195.1 of Halobellus clavatus. Taxonomy (GTDB): domain Archaea; phylum Halobacteriota; class Halobacteria; order Halobacteriales; family Haloferacaceae; genus Haloquadratum; species Haloquadratum clavatum. The sequence continues at coordinate 147,988 of NZ_FNPB01000001.1, read as the reverse complement.
CGGACTGCTCGTAGACGAACGCGACGTGGTGCCACTGCCCGTCGAGGACGTCCGTCTCGCTCTCGTTCATCGTGTTGTCGCCCGCCGTGAAGAGAAAGACCTCCCCGTCGGTGGTGCAGAACGTGCCGACCTGATCGCCGTTCTCGGAGGTGATCTTCCAGATCAGGTCGTCGTCCCACGTCGAACTCGTGCCGTCGTCTTGGATCCAATAGCAGAACGTCAGCGGTTCGTCGTCGGCGATCGGCGTGATGTCCGCGGAGGCGAACCCAGGCCAGAACGCGCCCTGTGACCCCTCCGGGCCGGAATCGTACGTGACGTCCGACCCCGAGAGATCGTAATCGCCGGTGGTGTCCGTCAGATCGCCCTCGAACCGATATCGCGCCACGAGCGCGTCGTCCCCCTCCGCGGTCGGCGTTGCGGTCGACGTGGGCGTGGCAGTGGTCGTTGCGGTGGCAGTCGTTGTCGGCGCCGCAGTGGTCGTTGCGGTGGTAGTCGCCGTCGCCGTCGCCGTTTCGGTGGCTGTGGGCGTCTCATACTGTCGGACAGAACTATGTGAAAATTATTGGCACCTCGTGGGTGCCAAAATGATTCACGAACTTCTGTCCGACAGTATCAGTTGCCGTCGGCGTCGACGTCGGTGCGCCCGTCTCGGTCGCGGCGTCCGCGGTTCCAGTCTCCACTTCCGAGGGCGAGGGCCGGGCCGTCTCCGCGGGCGTCTCGGTCGCTGCCGGCGTCGCTGTCGGTTCCTGTGTCCGTTCGGACTCCTCGGCCGGGTCGCCCACCTCGACCCGGACCGAGGGAATCTCGGCGGTGCAACCCGCCAATCCTGTCAGGGCACCTAGCATCGACATCGAACCCATCGTACGAAGCAACGTCCGCCGCTGTCTGTCGACCATCTCAACTGACCGTCACGCCCCTGCTATTTTTGTCCTTTGGGTGACACGGAACCGACGCGTGTTCGCACACGAACCCCTGCCCGACGCTCACGCCCCTTCGGGCGTCCACTCGACCCCCAATCCCTCGTGGACGACGAACTCCAAGGCGTTGATGAGGTAGTGCGCGACGATCACGGCGAGCAGGCTTCCGGTCACGACGAACGCCGCCGCGAGTACGGCCCCGAGAGCGCCGGTGACGAGCACGCCGAGTCGGCCCTGCGCTCCGTGCCCGAGCGCGAAGGCCGCCGAGGAGACGACCACCATCGTCCACGGCGAGACGCCGTAGCCCGCGGCGACGACGCCGACGAGCGCCCCCCTGAACAGCAGTTCCTCGAAGCCGGCGATGACCGGCAGCACGACGAGTAAGAGCACGATCCAGCCGCGCCGCGTCTCCGGTGCGAGTGCGCTCCGCAGTCGCTCCCCGTCGCCGACGCCGAGTCCCACGCGTGCTCCGACGGCCGCTCCGGCCTCGTTCGCGACGTAGAGGACCACGCCCAATCCGACACCGACCGCGGCGGCTCGCGGATCGAGCGGTCCGACGCCGAACGCCCGTGCGGGGATCTCGGCGTACCAGGCACCGACGAGCAGCAGGAGCGCGAACAGCCCCTGTGAGAACGCGACGTTCGCCAGGAGCGAGGCCGTCGAGAAGTCGGAGACGTCCTGTCCGTCCTCGGGGTCGGGTCGGACTCGCTCCGGACGGAACTCCACGCCCGACTTCGGGAGTGTGATGGTTTCGCCCTCGGTCTCGCCGTCGACCCGGTGGACGGTGTCGCTTGTCGGTTCCCCGAGTTCTTCGGCGGGCGCTGGGGATCGGTCGGCGTCGAGATCACGCGTCCCGGAATCGGTGAGGATGCTACTGGACGCGTGTGACAGCAAGAGAAGTGCCGCGGTGACGACGAACGCGAAGCCGGCGAACGTCGCCCACTCGGGCATTCGGATCGACTACTGCGGGCTCGGACTCGACGGCCCGGAGACGTTCTCGCCCTGCGGCTGCGAGAGCGCGGAGCCGGTGATGCTCTTGAGACGGGCGACGAGCGAGTCCTTCTCGGGTTCGCCCTCCAGCGCGATGTCGAGGACCTCGCTGATGTGCGAGACGGGGATGATCTCAACCATCTCCTCGTACTCTTCTTCGATCATCACGTCCTGCGTGTTCGCGGCCGGGATGATCACCCGGTCGCACCCGGACTTCGCGGCGGCCTCGATCTTGTGGGTGACGCCGCCGACGGGCAGGACGTCGCCGCGGACTGAGAGGCTCCCGGTCATCGCGAGCGACTGATCGACGCCGACGTCCTCCAGCGCGGAGATCACGGCTGCTGCGACCGTGATGGACGCGGAGTCGCCGTCGACGCCCTGTTGGCCGGCCTGGACGAACTGGATGTGGATGTCCTTCTCGGAGATGTTCTCGTCGGAGAACTTCTTGATGATCGCCGAGACGTTCGAGACGGCCTCCTGAGCCATCTCCTTCAACTGCCCGGTGGCGATGACCTCGCCGGGGCCCTGCGATGGCGTGACTTCGGCCATCACGGGGAGCATAATCCCGGAGTCTTCGCCCATCACGGCCAGCCCGTTGACACGGCCGACCTGATAGCCGTCCGAGACCTGCAGCTCGTAGTCCTTGCGACGCTCGATGTAGTCGTCGGCGAGCTGCTGCTCGATCGACCGGCTGCGGCCCTTCGCCTGCAGCACGTGATCGCGCGTGACGAAGTCGCTATCGTCGGCGCGGGCGATGTCGCCTGCGACCCGGACGAGCCCACCCAGGTTACGCAGTTTGAGCGTGAGGTGGCCCTTCCGGCCGGCGCGACGCCGCGCTTCGAGGATGACTTCCTCGATGGCCTCCGCGGAGTACTCCGGCAGCCGACCGTCCTTCGCGACCTCCTGGGCCACGAAGCGGGCGTACTTCCGGCGCATCTCGGGGGTGTCCTCGATGGTGTCGTCCATGTACACCTCGTACCCGTAGCCCTTGATCCGCGAGCGCAGGGCGGGGTGCATGTTCTCCATCGCGTCGAGGTTCCCCGCGGCGATCATGATGAAGTCCGTCGGGACGGGTTCGGTCTGGACCATCGCGCCCGAGGAGCGCTCGGACTGACCGGTGATGTGGAACTCGCCCTCCTGGATCGCCGTCATCAGATGCTGCTGGCTGCGGATGTCGAGCGTGTTGATCTCGTCGATGAACAGCACGCCCTTGTTCGCCTTGTGGATCGCGCCGGGTTCGACGCGGTCGTGACTCGGCGTCTCCATCCCGCCGGACTGGAACGGGTCGTGGCGGACGTCGCCGAGCAGTGCACCGGCGTGCGCGCCCGTCGCGTCCTCGAACCGCGCCGTCGTCGTGTCGGCGTTGTTGACGATGAGGTTCGGCACCATCGCGTCGCCGCCGCGGGAGCCGTAGCGGAACGCGAGGTAGATGACCCCGGCCGCGAGGATTCCCAGCAGGATCTGGCCGGCGATGATGAACGAGTACCCGATGACGATCGCGATGATGATCCACATCAGGAACGACCGCATCTGGTTCCGCTTGCGGGCCTCTTCTTTGTGGGCGTCGACGATCTGTTCACCCTTGCCGGCGGGGACAGTCCTCACCTTCGGATTGTTCCCGTCGTCCGGGTTGTGATAGACCAGGACGTCCTGGAGCTCTTCGGGCGGCAGCAGCTCGGACATCGCCTTCGCCAGCATCGACTTACCCGTCCCGGGCGAGCCGATCATCATCACGTGCCGCCGTTGCTTTGCGGCCTTCATCACGACGTCCCGAGCGTGCTCCTGGCCGATCACCTGATCGACGAGCCGGTCGGGCACGTCGATCTCGTCGGTGGAGTCGATCCGAAGCCCGCCGAGCAGGTCATCCTCGCCGACGTCGTCTGCGACCTCGGCATCGACCTCGACATCGCTCCCGAGGTCGTCGATGGTCCCGTTGGTGTCGCCGTCGGCGCCGGGGTGCCCGTTTCGCGAGCCGGACCGGTCGCCGGGGTCTTCGGGTCCGACGATGTCTGACGGGTCGTCGGGGATCCCCTCTGGGGCCCCGCCGCCGTCCTCAGCCGGGGGCGAATCGGGCCGCTCGTCGGTGACGCCGCCCTCCTCTTCGGGGGCGTTGTCGTCGGTTTCCGTGTCGTTACTCATAGAATTCTTCGCTACTTACTCTCAAGGCCGGGCGACTGATATACTTTCTCCTCGAATTCTCACACCCTAAAACGCGGATATCGGCACTTTAAGCTGTTTTATACGGCGTATTTCGACACCATTACATCTCGGGGTATTTATAAACGAAGAAACCGACAGGGGAGGTATGCGGGGGTTCTACATTGGCCGGTTTCAGCCCTACCATAACGGCCACCACCGGATGGTCGCAGAGATCGCGAGCGAGGTCGACGAACTCGTCCTCGGGATCGGATCAGCGAACGACTCACACAGTCCGCGGAACCCGTTCACTGCCGGCGAGCGCGTGATGATGGTCACGAAATCAGTCGTGGACCTCGACATCACGACCTACGTGGTCCCGATCGAAGACCTCGATCGCAACTCCGTCTGGGTGAGCCACGTCCAGAGTATGTCCCCGGCATTCGACGTCGCCTACTCGAACAACCCACTCGTGATTCAACTGTTCTCCGAGGCGGGCGTCGAGGTCCGGCAGTCGCCGATGTTCAACCGCGACGTACTGGAGGGCGCAGAACTCCGCGAGCGGATGATCAGCGGCGACGACTGGCGGGATCTCGTCCCGACGCCAGTCGTCGAGGTGATCGCGGAGATCAACGGCATCGAACGGATCCAGCGTGTCAGCGACACCGACTCGAACGGGGCGGACTCGACCCGCGCACACGCCGGCAGCGACGACACGAGCGATCCCGAGTGACACCCAGATGATCACCCTCGCATCTGACTTCGGGTCGCCCTACCCCGCGGCGATGAAGGGCGTCATCCTCCAGCGATCCGACGCGCGCCTCGTCGACGTCGCTCACGACCTCCCCCGTCAGGACGTCCGCGCCGCGGCCTTCTGGTGCCGCGAGACGCTCCCGTACTTCCCCCCCGCCGTCCACCTCGTCGTCGTCGACCCCGGAGTCGGCACCGACCGCGATGCCCTCGTCGTCCGGGCGGGCGAGCACGCCCTCGTGGCCCCCGACAACGGCGTGTTGCTGCCCGCCGCGCGCCGTCTGGCCGAGCGCGCGGCCGCGGACTCGGACGGCGACGTCCCGGTCGAGTGCTTCCGCTACGACTACGACGACCCCGCCTCCGCGACGTTCCACGGCCGCGACGTGTTCGCTCCGGCGGCCGCGGCAGTTCACGAAGCTGGCGTCGCCGAACTGGAGTCGCTGGACCCGATCGACCACCTCGAGTCGGTCCCGCCCGACGCATCGACCGACACAGTCGTCGACTGTCAGTTTCCCGAGCCCGCGGTGGATTCGGCGACAGCCCGCGGCGAAGTTCTGGTCGTCGATGACTTCGGCAACGTGATCACCAACATCCCGGGGGCGTTTCTCGACGACTGCGTCGGTGCGGACGTCGCGGTGAACGGGACGGCGGCGACGGCCGTCACCGCCTTCGACGACGTCGACGTCGGCGATCGGCTGGTGACCGTCGGTAGTCACGGATACGTCGAGTGCGACGTCAACCGGGGCCGCGGCGACGACGCGTTCGGACTCCACCCCGGCGACGACGTCGTCCTCGCCGTCTAACCGGTCGATCCCGGGGCGCACCCGTCCGGCTCCCGGGAGTCTCACTCCCGGCTCCGGTCGCCAAGGTATATTTGCGTCGCCGAGACAGTACTGGACGATGCTGGAGTTGAACCACGGGTTCAGGGTCGTCGACCTCCACGCGCGCTTGGATCCGAGCGACGAGGCGGAGGTCGCCACCCGCGGCCGGGAGACGACCCCCGACGCCCTCGAGCGCGAACTGCACCAGGCGGGCGTCGTCCGGGCGGTCGTCACGCCCGGCGACCGTCCGTCGGGCGAGGGCTATCTCCGTGCCAACAACGCCGTGGCGCGCCTGAGCGTCGACCGGCCCTTCCTCGCGTTTGCGCGGATCGACGGCCCGCGCGATCCGGGTTCCCGAGCGTCGGCTCGCTTGCGTAACCTCACCGCGTCCCGCGAGCCGCATCACGCCAGCCCCGAGGACGTCGAGCAGTACGCGTACGACGATCGCTTCCACGGGTTCTCGCTGGACCCGACGGCCGACGGCTTCCCGGACGACGCGACGCTCGATCAGCTCGAGGACGTCGGCCTCCCGCTCGTGGTCCACGGCGGGCAGGACTTCCCTCCCGAGGAGGTCGCCGAGGCGTTGCTCGACCGGGACCTCCCGGTCGTCCTCAGCGGCTTCGGCGGGTATCCCCTCGATCGGGAGTTGATGGACGCGGCGATCGATCTCCTCGACGACCACGACCGCCTGTATCTCGACACGCACCAGGTCCGGTTCCGCAGTGTGCTCGAGCGCGCGCTGCTCGAACACCCCGACCGCGTCCTGTTCGGCAGCGGGGCGCCGGAGATCCACCCGAGCGTCGGCGTGATGGAGATTCTGACGCTCGACGTTTCAGAGGACGCGATGCGGCGCGCGTTCTCGGCCAACGCCTCGCGAGTGGTCCCCGGACTGGCCCCCGGCGAATCGTAACCGACTCCGTGCAGACAGCGGGTGCCTCAGCGGCGGTCGTACTTCGCGACGGCCCGGTCGGCTCGCTTCGAGCAGCCGTGTGGGTTCCGCGATGGCGATCGATCGCGAGCGCGCGCGACGAGCCCGTCTGACCAGCCCGTTGCAACGCCGACGATGACGTTCCGGCCGTCGCCGACCCAGGCGGTTGGAGTTCCCTCGCCGGCGAGCACGTCGCGGGCGGCCGACAGTGCGTCAGAGCCGGCGTGTCCGGCGATCCGGCGGACGATGGTCGGCCGCACGCCGTAGTTCTTCACCAGCCGGTAGGCGAGCGCGCGGTACTTCCACCCCAGGTCGCGGTCGTCGACGCCGCCGTCGGCCTCGTACTCAGTCCGGACGCACATCTCTGATTCCCAGGCGACCTCGTGGCCGAGTCCGGCCAGCCGGTGGGCGGCGTCCCGGGCGCCGCCCGTCTCGAGGTACTCGTCGAAGCCGTCGAGTTCGTCGAGTACTGCCGTCCGGAAGGCGACGTTGCCCCCGTTGAAGTACGTCACGTCGCGTCCGCGGAGCTGTTGGGTTTCCGGTTCGGTCGTCGTCATCCCCGCTGGCAGCGTCTCGTGGACCGGCCCGGTCACGACCGGCGCACGGGCGAGCCCCGCTGTGACGGCGTCGACCCACGTCTCCTCGACCGCGAGGTCGTGGCGGAGCAACGCGACCGCGTCCCCGGAGGCCGCTCGAAGCCCCGCGTTTCGGGAGACGTTCAGCGTGCGGTCGGACACCTCCACGAGGACGTCGACGTCGTCCCGGTCGCGGACCATTCCGGTGGTCCCGTCGGCGGAGGGGCCGTTGACGACGACGATCTCGGCGCTGGGCGCGTTCGCGGCCAGCACGTCCAGCGTGGCCGCGAGGCGGTCCCGCCCGTTGAGAGTCGGGACGACGACCGAGAGTTCCATACCCGTCGGTTGCGACACGAGAACTTAAATGTCGCACCTCGAGACGACCGCGTCGCCGACGGGTCTACGTTCGCGCTCCGGGAGTCATCAGCCGAATTACTGGTCCGCGCCGTCGACGGTCGCGGTCCAGTACGAGACCGACGCGAGGGCGTCCCCCACGTCCCAGGGCCCGACGGCCGCTTCGCCGAGCGAGGTGTCGATGTCGCGGAACTGCTGGGCGACGCTGTTGGGGATCTTTCGGTAGAACCCGTAGGGCAGCAGGAAGTCGTGTTCGTCGTTCACCAGGCGGAGGCCCGCATCGTCGAGCAACCGGCCGACCTGGTCGGCGGAGTAGAGGTGTGAGCCCATCGGGAGCAGCCAGTTGTAGGCGACCCGTGTACTCCGTTCGTTGAACGTATCGAAGAAGACGAGATCCTTGGAGACGCGCGCCATCTCGGTGATGAACTTCGCCGGGGTCTCAGCGAGGTGGAAAAAGCGCATCGCGAAGACGACGTCGAAGTGGTCATCGGGGAACGGCAGCCGGGCGGCGTCGCCGCGGAGGAACTCGATGTGGTCGGCGACGCCCGCGTTCCGGGCCTTCTCGCGACCCTGTGCCAGCATCGCCGCGGAGATGTCGAGGCCGACGATGTTCGCCCCACGCTCGGCTAGCAGCGCCGTGAACCGTCCCGTCCCGCAGGCGATTTCGAGGATGTCTTTGCCGTCGACCGGGCCCAGCGCCTCGAGAACGGCCCGCTTCTCGCGGTCGTCGATGAGCCGCCCGCCACGGGAGAACCGTTTCGAGTCGTACTCCTGGGCCACGTCGTCGGCCTGGTACCACTCCTTTCCTTTCACGTTGTCTTCCCGTCCTCGCTCGTGGACTAAAACCGTACTGGAAGCGTATCGGCCTGCGCATCTCCACCCGTCCCCGCCCAGTCGGCGGATTCGGTCGGCTGCGACAACCGTCCTTATACGGATATAAGTTATACCGACTGTATTCACACACTTGTAGCCAACCTTTACCACGAAAAGATGTCTTCCTTTGTCTATGAGCACCAGTACCGCAGACCTCGATGGTGATGACCTCCTCTCGGAGTCGGAGTACCGCGATCGCCTTCGCGAACTCCCGCCGAGTGCGAAACTCGTCGCGAAGGTACTCGAGGGCGACGCGCCGCTGTCTCAGGGACAACTGGCCGAGGAGTCGCTCCTCCCGGATCGAACGGTTCGCTACGCGCTCAACCGGCTCGAAGAGGCCGACCTCGTCGGCTCCCGGTACAGCTTCAAGGACGCGCGGAAGCAGGTCTACTACCTCAACACGTAACCATCCGCCTGCTTCGATCCCCCGACGCCCGCGTCGCCAGCGGCGACTCACCACTGCGCCGGACAGTCGACGGCTGCATCGACGACGCTCCGCCCACCGGATGACTCGCACAACCGCGCCAGGCGTCGTGCTACCGCCCCAGAGCAACGGGTCCAGACTCTCCCGGAGGGCGAGTCACCGTGGCGACTGATCTCGACGGCGTGCTACCGGTTCGGCGCGTGTCGATCCCCGTCGACGCCCCAGTTCCGACCGGCTCGGTGAACGCCTACGTCGTCGGCGAGGAGCCCGCACTGCTCGTCGACCCGCAGCGACGCACCGAGGCGCTCGACGACGCCGTCGCCGAGGTGTCGGTCGACCACATCGCCGTCACCCACGCCCACCCCGACCACGTCGGGGCCGTCGCCGCCTACGCTGCGGAGACGGGTGCGACCGTCTGGTGTCGCCGCGGTCGTGAGGCCCGCTTCGCCGACGGGACCGGTATCGAGCCCGACCGGACGTTCGTCGAGGGCTCGGAACTCCCCGTTGGCGACGGCGTCGACGTCATCGACACCCCCGGGCACGCCCCCGACCACGTCGCGTTCGAGACTGCGGCCGGAACGCTCTGTGGCGACGTCGCGATCGGGCAGGGCAGCGTCGCCGTCGCGGCACCCGAAGGCGACGTCCGGGCGTATCTGGTCGCGCTTCGTCGACTCTACGCCCGGGACCCACCGGTGCTGTTCCCGGGACACGGGCCGGTGATCGAGAACCCGCGGGCGGTCTGTGAGCGGCTGCTCCGCCGGCGACTCGACCGCGAACGCGACGCGCTCGCCGCCGTCGAAGCGGGTGCCCGCGACGTCGACGCCGTCGTGGAGGCGGTCTACGACCGGGACCTCACCGGGATCCGCGGGTTCGCACGGGCGACGATGGTCGCCCACCTGGAGAAACTCGACGCCGCCCGGCGCGTGCGCTTCGACCGCGAGGCGGAGACGGTCGAGCCCTCCTGATACACCCGGGCTGTGCGACCGAGAGGACTTAGTCCGCGCCGCCCTGATCACGACGCGTGACCGACGCGCCGTCGCTGGAGACCGAACTCGAACGCGCCCGTGACCTGTCGGTGTCGGACCTCGCCGACGCCATCGAATCGATCGGCTTCGAGTGTACACGCTGCGGCGCGTGCTGCAAAGGCCACGAGCGCGAAGACGGTGCGGAGACGGAGCCGCACACTGCGACCGTGTTCCCCGACGAAGTCCGCGACCTGCAGGCGGCTGACGACGCCCCCGAGTCGGCGTCGGACTACGACTGGCGCGACGTCGCCCGGCCGATGCCGTACGGTCTCGACGACGGTGACGACGGCCCCACGGGCGAGACGTTCGAGTGGGCGCTCCAGACGGACGCCTGCGGCGACTGCGTCTTCTATGAGGAGGTCGGCGAGCGCGCAGACGGCACCGCGAAAGGAGCCTGTCAGGTCCACGAGGACCGCCCGCTCATCTGCGAGACGTACCCGTTCAGCGTCGCGCTCGGCGGGACCAGCCAGCCGATGGGCGAGGCGGTCGACGAGGCGGGGATGGTCCGCGCCCACGAGTGTGAGGGCCTCGGTCGCGACATCTCCCGCGCGGAGGCCGAAGAGCTGGCCTCGGCGCTCAAAACGCGGGCGATCCGTGAACTCGAGGAGGCGATCGGCGTCCGGGACAACTACGCGCCCACCGACGCCGACGGCGTGGTCGTCTACGACTCTGAGGGGCCGAAGCGCCCCGACGGTACGCCGGTGTCGGACGACGCGTGATTCGACGGCATCGCCTCCGTCCGTGCTCTCACTTCCGTGCATCCTCGCCTCCGTCCGCACTCTCGCTTCCGTCCGCCGTCTCCGATCGACAGTCGTCCCCCACAGCCGTCGCCAGAGTTTTCTTGACGCACCCGCCCGTAGCCCGGCGTATGGCTGCCGATCTCATCGGGACGCTGGCGACGGCGTCGGAAGGCGACGAGGTGCGGATCACGCTGGCGACAGACGGCGCGACCGTCCGCGGCGTGACGTTCGAATCGCCGATCGTCACGCGCGTGGCCGCCGTCAGCGAGGAGACGGTCGACGCGCGCCAGAAAGACGTCGACATCGAGGGAATCGTCGACCGGCGGATCCTCCGTCTGGTCCCGCTGGGCGACGACGATGCCCACGCTGCGTACGTTCTGGAGACGCGGAGTCCCGTCGTGGGATCGGACTCTATCGAGCCACTGCGCGCACAGCCCCGCGACGGCTGTGGGCCCAGCGATCCGGTGACGTCGTATCCGGAAATCGGCGCGGTCGAGTCCGTCACGGTTCGCTCGTAAGCCACCGGAGTGCCCGGACGCGGAGGCGAAAGGCCTTCCCACGCGACCGACGAGACCCGGTATGCGAGTCAGCGTCATCGGCGGTAGTACGGTGAACGAGCGCGAAGCGACGAGGGCGGCAGCCTTGGGTCGACTGCTGGCCCAGCGCGGTCACACGGTCGTGTGCGGCGGCCTCGGCGGGGTGATGGAGGCGGTCTGCCGGGGCGCGGCGGACGCGGGCGGCCGCTCCATCGGTATTCTTCCCACCGACCGCCGGGCGGACGCCAACGAGTACGTCGACGAGGTGATCGCGACCGGCCTGGGCCACGCCCGCAACGCGCTCGTGGTAATGAACGGCGACGCCGTCGTCGCGGTAGACGGCGGCGGCGGCACGCTCTCGGAACTGGGTTACGCGGCGGTCTACGACCGACCTACGGTGGGGCTGGGAACGCACGACGCCCCCCACGTCGAGGCTGTCGAGTCGGCGGAAGCGGCGGTCACGTACGTCGAATCCGCCGCGAATGCGTGCCAGGCGGACGCCGAGAGCGATACGACCGAGGACGTGTAACGCCGCTAGCCAGTCCGCGGGGTGACCGAAGTCATCGTCCGTCCAGACGAGTCGATCTCACAGACCGGCGTCCACTCACGCGTCGGGAGGAGCACGCTGGTCGGTGGCGCGGCGCACATATCGACGGCTTCAGTCACCGAGCGTGAAAAAACGACTCTCAGGCCCACGCGTTGCCGACTGTCGATCCGACGCGTCGGACTACCAGGTGCCGTGGAACGTGTCGAACGAGAGCGAGTCGAGCGGTTTGTCGCCGACGGCGATCCGGTACTCGCCGGGCGTCAGCATCGGCTTGTGGAACTGCGGGCCGTCGTCGGTCGTGATGCGCGGACAACCCGTATTCACGAACGCGTCCATATCGAAGTTCCGCAGGCGATCGGGCGTCACCTCGTCCATCGTGATGAGGTAGGCGTCGTCGTTGTCTTCGATGATCTCCTCGGCGATCTCCATCCGCCCCTGACCGATCTTCGTACAGAAGATGACGCCCCACTTCTCGGCGTCCATCGCGCGGTGGACCGCCCCGTAGCGCTGCTTCAGGAACTTCTCCGTGTCGGCGACGGTCACGACGTTGTTGACGGGGTCGGCGATGAGCACCTTCTTGTCGGGGTGTTCCATCGCCAGCCCGAGCGGGTGGAACTTTCCGCCACCGACGTAGAGTACCTGGTCGGCGTCGATGTCAGCGGAGGCGTAGTTGCAGCCGAGGACCTGTCCCTCGTGGGTCAGTCGGTCGTCGCCGCGGCGAGTGTGGACGTCGTACTCGCGTTCTTCGAGCCACTCGACCATCTCGTCGAAGCGGTTCATGTGCTGGGCGGTCGTGACCAGTCCGACGTCGTCCTCGGGCAACTCCTCGACGGCGTCCTCCATAATCGGGAAGGGATCGACGTTCGAGAACAGCGGGACGTAGATGATCTTCTCGGACTCTTTCATCGGCGAGTGGCCGAAGTGGACGAACACGTCCGTCCGCCGCATCAGGTACGTATCGAGGTCACAGGCCCCATAACAGGGCTGTCCCGAGAGCAAGAACGTCACGTCGTCGTCGCACAGTTCCCGGAGGTCGTCGGCGACGGCTGGTCCCCGGCGCTTCAGTCCCTCTGGGAACTGCAGGCCGACGCGGGTGGCGTCCCGTTCTTCGACCGCCTCGACGATTCGGTCCAGTTCGTAGTCCCACTCTCGATCGTGCTTCAGCGACATTCCGGTGTTCCGAAGGTCGCCGTCCGTCGACGCGTCCTGGCTCATTGCAACGCCATAGCCCGCCGACGCCCATAACCCCGGCGGTTCCGAGACACCGGAAAACGACCGTGAGAGACCCGATTGCTCAGATGTTCGGCGGATATCAGACGTGCCCCTCCCGTCCGGTAAGTTGAAACACACAGCGTTCAGTAAGACTGGTATGAGCGTCCAGACGGACCCACTCGAAGAACTCGGTCACGAACTCGGCGACGCGATCGCTTCCACTCCCGAGTACGAGGCGTTCGAGGAGGCCAAGGCGGGGGTCGAGGCCGACGACGACGTCCAAGAACAGATCTCGGAGTTCAGACAGCTCCGCGATCAGTATATGCAGGCCCGACAGATGGGTTCCGCCTCCGAGGAGGCACTCCAGAACGTCCAGGCGGCCCAGGAAGAACTCCACTCGATGCCGAAGATGGCGGCGTACCTCGAGGCCCAAGAGGAACTCACCGACCGCCTCGAAGCGGTCAACGAGGCCATCTCCGAACCGCTGGCGATCGACTTCGGCGGCGAGGCCGGCGGCTGCTGTCACGACTGAGCGGCAGTCTGGCCGGGAATTACGCCCGATCCGTGTCCGGCGCGGTTCCCCGACTGTTTCTCCGCGCCCTCGCATTCATATAGGAAGCCGCAGCCACGGCCGGTATGCTCGCGATCGCCGGCGGCAAGGGTGGCAGCGGAAAGACGACCACGACGCTCGGCCTGGCCCGGGCCATCGAAGACCGGACCCTCGCGGTCGACGCCGACGCCGACCTCCCGAACCTCCACGCGCTCGCAGGCGTCCCGCGCGATCCGCCACCCGGCGGCGACCCCGGCCATCCCGACCCCACGACCCCTCGGGGGGAGACCTACGTCGCACCCGCTGTCCGCGCCCCGCCCGACGGCGTCGGCTGTCGGCTCCGACGGCTCGCCGGCTACGAGGGAACCGTCCTCGTCGACTGCCCGGCCGGGGCGGGGCCCGATGCCACGGTCCCGCTTCGCGTCGCCGACGCGGTCCTCCTCGTCGCGACGCCCTGCATCGCCGCGTTGCGCGACGCGGCGAAGACAGCAGCGATGGCACGTGCCGTCGGCACGCCCGTCGCCGGCGCGGTCCTCACGCAAGCCCGCCTCACACCGCCGGGTGCCGACGATCTGCTCGGCTGCCCGGTCCTCGCGACGGTCCCGCCGGCGGCCGATCCGCTCGCCGATCCCGCCGTCGGCCGTTCGTACGACAGACTGGCGCGGGCGCTCGCCGACCGACAGAAAGCCTAAGCCGCTCGGTGTTCAACTCCTCCTGTGGCAGACAGGCTCTCGACCGGCGTCAGCGTTCTCGATCGCCAACTCGACGGTGGGATCCCGCCGGGCAGCATCGTGTTTCTCGCTGCGGATCCCGCCAGCCAGTCGGAGCTGTTTCTCTACGAACTGACCGCAGTCCGCGCGACGCTGTATCTCACCACCATCCGCTCGGATCAGGCCATCCGCGACGCGCTCGATCGCACGCCCGGTCGGGTGGGCGATCCCACGATCCGGGACGTCGGCGGGAACGCGCCGCTCGACACCGCGAACCGGTTCGTCCGGGACCTCCCCGAGCGGGCGAACCTGGTGATCGACGTCGTCGACGCGCTTGAGAAACCCGAGCCCGCGCGCTACCGGCAGTTCCTGAACGAACTCCAGACGCATATGGTCAACACCGGCGGACTGGCGGTCCTCCACGGGATGAAACACGACTCGGAGCCGCAGAACCGCGCCTACACCGAACATATGGCCGACGTCGTCTTCGACCTCCAGACCGAGATCGACGGATCGGAGATCGAGAACCGCCTCGCGGTTCCGAAGTTCCGCGGCGGCAGTCCGCCGACGGACACGATCAAACTCCAACTCGCAGACCGCGTCACGGTCGACACGAGCCGCGACATCGCGTGAGGCCACCGCCGGAACGGCGTCAGCCGACGTATGGGCGGCGTACAGCCGACGCACGGGCGGTATACACAACGGAAGGCGACGTACAGACAACGGAAGATGACGTACAGACGAGGCATCCAGTCGTTGCTGCGACGAGCGTCGCGAGGACGGTCACCGTCCTCCAATTTCGCGGTTGTCGAGCGCGTTGAGCGGCAGTCACCTCGTGACCAGCGACAGGGAGTCCGGCGAACGCGTCGGCTGCCAGCCTCGCCGTTGGTGGGGCGGACGCTGCTCGTGGTGTCTTTGTTCGAACGAATCCCTCTCGGAACGTCGTGTGGCTCGGGCCGCCGAAAGGGTTCGAGAACCGGGTGCGTTACTCGTCGACGTCGACGTCGTCGAGTTCCGCGGCGAGTTCGTCGGCATCGACGTCGACGTCCTCGATGGCGTCCTCGATGTCTTCGGGGGCCGCGCCGGCACCGCCAGCGCCGCCCATCATGCCGCCGAGGCCGCCCATCATCCCGCCCATCCCGTCGATGGTCTCCTGGACGATGACGCGGTCGAGATCCAGCCGGTCGATCACGTCCTGGGCGATCTGCTGCTTCGAGAACATCCACTGCTGATTCATCGTCATCTGCTGCGTGGCCTCGATGTACAGCGTCTCCTTCTCGACTTCGACCGTTTCGGTCTCGGGTTCGGACGGCTCGTCTTCGTCCTCGCCCTCGTCCTCGTCGGACTCGACGACCTGCTCTTCTTCGACGGTGTCGGTCTCGATCCAGACCTCGGGGGTCTCCTGGAGGTACATCTCCAGCATACTGGCGGCCTGTTCCTCGCGGTCGTCGACGAGTTCGAGGACCTCGTACTCGTATTCGAGGTCCTCACCCGCGAGCGGGTGGTTGAAGTCGACGCGGGCGCGGCCGCCCACCATCGTAATGACCTGGCCCTGATCGCCGTCGATCTGGACCTGTGCGCCGGGATATCGGTCGTCTTCGTCGATCTTGTTGGCGCTGACCGTGCGGACCTGCTCGTCCTCGTACTCGCCGAAGGCCTCGGCGGCCGCGATCTCGACGGTTCCGGTGTCACCGACCTCCGCGCCGGTGAGCTCCTCGTCGACGCTCTCGAAGACGTGGCCGGCGCCGACGGTGATCACGCGAGGCTCGAAGTCGTACTCCTCGGTGTCGATGTCGGCCTCCTCGGCGGTTTCCTGATCTGTCGTGTCGACGACGGTGTCGTCGTCGACGGTCCGAAGCGTGTAGGCGAGACGGACGAAGTCGCCATCCTGGATGGCGTCCTCGGGAACGTCCTCGTCGGCGTCTGCCTGCGATTCGTCGGCGTCCGCCTGCTGTTCGTCACTCATACGCTGATCATCTCCCGTGCGACCCTTAAGAATCACGTTTCGGCCCCACGGCCGGATTACCCCGTCGAACGGCGCGCTCACCGCTCTCGGGCGCAAGCGGACGGTTTTTGACGATTCCGGGTCACTGGCTCGATATGTTCGAGGTCGAACTCAAACTGCGCGCGTCACACGAGGCCGTCCGCCCGGCAATCGAGGAAGCGGGCGCCACGCGCCTAGCCCGCGTCTCCCAGGTCGACACCTACTACGACGCGCCCCACCGCGACTTCGCCGAGACCGACGAGGCGCTCCGGATCCGCGAGGAGCGCCGGCAGTCGTCGGGCGGGGACGCCCCCACAGACGACGAGTCACCCGAGACAGAGACGGGACCGACGACGAAACTCACCTACAAGGGACCGCTCGTCGACGCCGACTCGAAGACGCGCGAGGAACACGAGACCGGCGTCGACGACGCCGACACGGCCCGGTCGATCTTCGCGGGCCTCGGCTTCGAACCGGCGGCCGTCGTCGAAAAGCACCGGACGTTCTACGAACTCGACGGGTATACGGTGACGCTCGATCGCGTCGACGGCCTCGGCGAGTTCGTCGAAGTCGAAGCCGAAACCGAGGCCGAAGCCGACGTCGACGCCGTCCGTGAGGGGGCATTCGACGTGCTCGATCGGCTCGGCCTCGACCCGAACGACCAGATCAGGACCTCCTACCTCGGCCTGTTGCTCGCTGCGGAGACGTGAGGAGAGTCCTGATCCCACCGTCGGGCATATCTACAAGTAATATTCCTGCCTTCGAAGTTTTCCGCAAGTTATAGATCCGCCCGGGGCGAACCCAGCGGCAATGACCGAGCGGAACATCGCTATCGAGGCGGCCGAGCGGACGGCAGTCGAGGATCAGGCGGTCGAGATTGTGGAGCGAAAGGGCATCGGGCACCCGGACTCAATCAGCGACGGCATCGCCGAGAGCGTCTCGCGGGCACTCTCGAATCTGTACCTGGACCGCGTCGGGAAGGTCCTGCACTACAACACCGACGAGACGCAGTTGGTGGCAGGCGAGTCCGCGCCCCAGTACGGGGGCGGTGAGATCATCGAACCGATCTACCTCCTGATCGTCGGCCGTGCGACGAAGGAGTACGACGGCCGACGGCTCCCGGTCGACGCGACCGCCATCGGGGCCGCGCGCGACTACCTCAACGAGCACATCCCGGAACTCGAAGTCGGGACGGACGTCATCGTCGACGTGCGACTCGGCGAGGGCTCCGGCGACCTGCAGGACGTCTTCGGCGAGGACGGCGCGGACATCCCGATGTCGAACGACACCTCCTTCGGCGTCGGTCACGCCCCGCTCACCGAGACCGAAGAGATCGTGCTCTCCGTCGAACAGGAACTCAACGGTGCGTACGCCGACACGCACCCGGAACTGGGTCCCGACGTGAAGGTGATGGGCAAGCGCGAGGGCGATCACATCGACATCACCGTCGCCGCCGCGATGGTCGACGCATACATCGCCGACCTCGAAGAGTACGACGACGCGGTCGAGAGCGTCCGCGACCACGCCGCCGCGGTCGCCCGCGACCTCACCGATCGGGACGTCGCGGTCGACGTCAACACCGCCGACGACTACGAGGAGGGCTCGGTGTACCTCACCGTCACGGGGACCAGCGCCGAGATGGGCGACGACGGGTCCGTCGGCCGAGGCAACCGCGCCAACGGGCTGATCACGCCGAATCGGCCGATGAGTATGGAGGCGACCTCCGGGAAGAACCCCGTCAACCACATCGGAAAGATCTACAACCTGCTCTCGACCGACATCGCCGAGAGCGTCGTCGAGGAGGTCGACGGCATCCGTGACCTCCAGGTCCGCCTGCTCTCGCAGATCGGTCGACCGATCGACCAACCGCACATCGCCGACGCGAAGGTCGTCACCGATCCCGACGCCGACCTCGCGACGCTCGAACCGGAGATCCGCGCTATCGTCGACGACCGCCTGGCGAACGTCACCGACATCACCCGCCGCGTCATCGACGGCGAACTCACGACGTTCTGATCGCGGCGCTTTCTGCCCCCCGGACCCTCGCTCCCCGCCGCCCGCGCCCGGAGTTCGCTTCGCTCTCGTCCACCACCGAGACGCTGATACGCACCCGCGACGAAGCACGACCGTGAACGCGACCGACGCAGTGCTTCTCGGCCACGGCGACTTCGGCGCGAAGAGCAGTGCGGTCCGCACGAAGATGGCCGAGCGGGTCGCCAGTGACGTCGAGGCCGCACTCGACGCGGCCGGCGTCGACGGCGACGTCGAACGCCGCTGGTCGCGGATCGTCGTCCGGACCGCGTCTCCCACCGCCGCCGCGCGCGTCGCTGCGACCATTCCCGGCGTGTCGTTCGCCCGCCCCGCCGCCGCGGTCGCGCCGGAACTCGACGTCATCTGCGACGCGGCACGCCGACTCGCGACCGCCTACGACGAGCCGACCTACGCGGTCGATAGCGACCGGATCGGCCCCGACGACGCCCACGACTTCTCGAACCGAGACATCAAGGAGAAAGCCGGCCGCGTGATCGGCGAGCAGACCGGCGCGAGTGTCGACCTCGACGAGCCGGACCGCACCTACCGCATCGAAGTCCGGCGGGGAGAGGCGTTCGTCGCCGCCGAGCGGTTCGAGGGGCCCGGCGGCCTTCCGGTCGGCTCGCAGGGCCGCGTCGCCGTCCTCGTCAGCGGCGGCCTCGACTCGCCGGTCGCCCTCTGGCGGATGCTCCGTCGGGGCTGTGAGGCGATCCCCGTGTACGTCGATCTCGGGCGCTACGGCGGTGCGGACCACCGTGCGAGGGCCTTCGAGGTGCTCCGGACGCTCGCCGAACGCGCTCCGCGGGCGGACCTCCGCCCTCGCGTCGTCGATGGCGAGGGGTTCGTCGAACAGGGCGTCGAGGCCGTCGGAGAGACCAGAATGCTCTCGCTCCGTCGGGCGATGCTGGCCGCCGCCGAGGCTGTCGCCGAGCGCGACGGCGCTCACAGCGTGGCCACCGGCGAGGCGCTGGGACAGAAGTCGAGTCAGACCGGCGCGAACCTCGCGGTCACCGACGCCGCGGTTGCGCTCCCCGTCCACCGGCCGCTGCTCACGGCCGACAAGCCGATGATCGTCGCCGAGGCGCGCGACCTCGGCACATACACTGACGCGACGCTCCCCGCGGGGTGTGACCGCGTCGCGCCCGCCCACCCGGAGACGAACGCGAGCCTCGACGCAGTCGTCGCCGCCGAACCGCCTGATTTCCTCGCTATCGCCCGCGAGGCCGGAGCGTCCGCCTCGATCCGATCCTTGTGACCGTCCACCGCACCTGACTGTGTGGACCTCTGGCGATATGCGTGTGGACATTAATTACATAGCAGTCCAGTATGAATAATCGGTCAAAAATGGGTTTACGTATCCAGAGAACGTACAATCTGGTAATGTCACAGACGTCACGACCCATCCGGTCCGCACCCGATCCCGAGTGGACGGTTCGGCAAGTCGTCGAGCGAAACGACTGGGACGCCACGACCGAACCGTGCCCGGCGTGCGGCGAAATGGTCGACCTCCACGGGTCACACTACCAGATCGAACTCGATCGACCCCGGACCCCCGGCAGCGCGACGAAGATCACCCGCGAGCGCCGACTGCTCTCTTTCTGCGACGAGACGTGCGCGACGGCCTGGCTCGACGGCGACGACTGACGCGTCGAGACCGCTCATCTGTTCTTCGTCTCGTGTGACGTCGCACCGCAACGGATTTATGACCGCCTTCGAAACCTGAGGATAGCCGTTCCCGCCGACGCGGGACCACAGACCGATGATCGACGCGCTTTCGCGAACTGCGTTCGACCCGTTCTCCGAGTGGCCACCGGCCGTCTCTGCGGTCTCACGACGATGACGCGGGTCTGTTTCATCGGCGCCGACGACGTCGACGTCCAGTACGAACTCCTCTCCCGAGAGACTGCCCGGGAGGCGCTCTCGACGTACGAGCGCCACCAACCGTTCGCGAACTCGCTGGCGGTCGACACCGTGAGCCTCGGCGCGGCCGTCTCGCTGTGCAACGATCTGAACTGGTATCTCGTCCGCTTCGTGGATCTCGCACTCGTTCGGGAGCCGAGCGTCTCGACCGACGAGTGGCTGAGCCGGTCGCTCGCGACGGCGATCCGCGACGGCGAGGTCCGGCCCACGGAGACGGGCGAACGACTCGCGGTGTACGGCGTCGAGGACGGCGCGCTGGTCGAACCGATGTACGTCACTCGGCGCCCGGACGGTACCGTCCCGGAGTACGACCTCCGCCCGGTCTCGGAGACGGTGGTCGTCCGCGTCACCGCCGAGGCGTTCGACCGAGGGTGAGGTCGACCCACCGGTCTAAGTGGCTCGTCTGACGCCTGTCTGCCGCGCTTCTCGCAGTATCGACCGTTTCCGGGGCGGTCTCTGCGAACTATTAAGACGAACGCTCACGACCACAGGCGTATGGACGAGACACCCGAGAAGATCACGACACTCATCGGCCGCGAGGTGTACTCGAACGAAGGCGTGTTCGTCGGCGAAGTCGCGGACGTCCGCCTCGATCTCGAGGAGCGACAGGCGGTAACCGGACTGGCACTCAGACAACTCAACGACGAACTGTTCGCCGACCTCGTGAACGGACAGAAGGGCGTCATTCTGCCGTATCGGTGGGTCCGCGCCGTCGGCGACGTCATCCTCGTCAACGACGTCACCCTCCACGACGTCATCGAACAGCTGGCCCAACCGAGCGGCGACGACAAGGAAGACTCAGCGGTCGCATAACGCGTCGCCGGGGCGATCTGTCGCGTTCGGGCTCGTTCTGTCCCCGGCTCCCGCGAGCGATCAACAGTCATTTGGGGGGTGAGGCTGTATCGGATCGTATGTCGGACGAACCAGACGATCACGCCGAGAACGAGGCCGAGGATACTCCAGACGAGGACGGCGAGGAGAAGTCCTTCCGCGAGCGCGTCGAGGAGATCCGCGAGCGGCGCGCTGAGGAACGCGAGGAGGGTGAGCGCCCCGAACCCGAAGAGATGATGGGCGGTGGCGGCGGCCCCGGCGGTGGCGGCGGCAACCCCTTCGCACAAATGATGAGCGGCATGATGGGCGGCGGCGGCCCCGGCGGGATGGGTGGCGGCCCGCCCGGAATGGGTGGCGGCGGCCCCGGCGGCCGCGGTGAGGAGGGCGGCTCGCAGGATAACGAGGAACTCGTCCGCGAAGTGCGACAGCTCCGCGACGAGGTCCGCGACGCGACGCGGCAACTCCAGCGCATCGCGCAGGCCGTCGAAGACCTCGACGACTGAGTCCGTCAGGCGCGTTTTTTTCGGACGATCCGTTCGTAGAGCGACGCGAGCCGGTCGACGACGTGTTCGACGCTCAACTGCTCGCGGCGCGCCAGACACGACTCCGCGAGCGACGCCTGCTCGTCCAGCACGCGCTCGATGGTCGCCCGGCAGTCCGCGACGTCGCCGAGGGTGTAGTGATAGCCGGTGACGCCGTCTTCGACCGTGGTGGCGAGCGCGCCGGCGTCGACGGCGACTACGGGGGTCCCGCAGGCGTTGGCCTCCAGCGCGACTAGCCCCTGCGTCTCGACGGGGCTCGGGAAGACGAACGCGTCGAGCGCCGTGTAGAATCCGGGCAACGCCTCGCGCGGCAGGAAGCCCAGGAAGTGGGCATCGAGGTCGAGGTCGGCGGCCAGCGACTCCAGTTCTTCGCGCGCCGGGCCGTCACCGCCGAGGACGACCGTCGCGTCGATCCCCGCTGCGGCCCGGAGGAACTCAGCGAGGTTCTTCTCGTATCCGTGCCGACCGGTGTAGCCGAGCAGCGGTCCGGCCGAGAGGTCATAGCGGTCCCGGAACGCGTCGCCGTCGCCCGGGGCGAAGAACTCCACGTCGACCCCGTTCGAGAGTACCTCGGTCGGGGCCTCGATGTCCGTCTCGGAGACGGCGCGCTCTCTCGCGTCCTCACTGGGGAAGACGATCGCGTCCGACCGAGAGAGGAACCACCGCTCGTAGCGCTCGGCGACGCGCTCGATCCCCCGCTCTACCCGTGGGCGAGACGTGAGATAGTCGGCGTACTCCGCTGTCGGCGTGTGATACGACGTGACGAGCGGGATGTCTTCCCGGCGGGCGAGACGCACTCCGCCGAGGCCGACCGCGAAGGGCGTGTGCGCGTGAACGACGTCGACGTCGTCGACGGCGCTCGGAATCGTCGGTGTCCCGAGTCGGAACCCCTCGTACACCGGGAACGGGAGACTCCCGACGGGGTACTCGTCGTCGTCGGGATCGTACTCGTCACTGCCGGGATAGACGATCGACATCCGTCCGTCGCGATCCCGCCAGCGGTCGCGCCACGTCTGGACGGTGTAGGAGACGCCGTTGACCGTCGGCAGATAGGTGTCGGTGAACGCGGCGACCGAAGGGGGAGCCATCGACGGCGATTCACGGACGCGGGCTTAATCAGTTGCGAATCCCCCGCCCCGCTTGGTGCTGTGGTCGATCGGCGGTTACGTGCTGCGACTACCCGTGTGGTCGACTGAGGCGTTACGTGCTGCGACTACCCGTGTGGTCGACTGAGGCGTTACGTGCCGCGACGACTCCCGTCGCCGTCGTGGTCCTCGGGACCGACGTCGCCGTCCCGATCGTCGCGGTCGGCGTCGTCGCGATCGCCGACGTCGACTGGCCGGCCGTCCCGCTTCGCCTCGTGGACGTCGCGGTAGATGCCGGCGAGTCGCTCACCGACGCGGTCGAGGCTGTGGTTCATGGCTGTCTCACGAGCGTTCTCGCCAAGCCGCTGTCTGAGCGCCTCGTCCGCTGCGAGGCGCTCGACCGCCGCGGTGAACTCGGCGGTCGTCTCACACTTGATGCAGTCGTAGCCATCGGTGTAGAACTCCTCGAACACGGGGATGTCGCGGAGCACGACCGCCTTCCCGCAGGCCATCGCCTCGAGGACGGCGATCCCCTGGTTCTCGTTCTTCGTCGGGAAGAGGTACACGTCACCCGCGCCGTACGCGCCCCGGATGTCGTCGATCCAGCCGGTAAACGTGACGTTCTCGGGCGGGTTTGCGGTCCAGTGGCGGACCGCTTTCGAGGCGTGCGGGCCGGTGTCGTAGGGGCCGAACCACGCGAAGTCGTAGGGCGTCGCTTCCGCAACTTCACAGAAGGTCGTCAGCCCCTTCCGCTCGAAGACGTTGCCGACGAGGAAGACGACCGGTTCCTCGAGGTCGTAGCGCTCGCGATACTCCTCACGGAACGCCTCGAACCCCTCGAGCGCCTCGACGTCGACGCCGTTGGTCATCGGCTGGATCGGGGCCTCGACGGGGTACGATTCGAGCACGCGCTTCGTGTACTCCGACGGGCAGAGCACGAGGTCCGCCTGCGAGTAGAACCACCGCAGGTAGCGGCCGAGCGCGGGCGCGACCGTCGTCGACCCCCGGAAGGACTCGGCGAAGTCCTCGCGCGTGACGTGCGTGTGCAAGATCAGCGGGATGTCGTTCCGCTTCGCGTGACGAGCGACGGCAAGCGACCCCGGCCCGACGAGGTTGCAGTGCGCGACGTCGTACTCCCGGAAGAGACCCCGACCGGTGGCGGCCGCCCGGAGCCCCGAGAGCGGATCCCCGCCGCGCCACGGTGAGGTCACCACCTCGACGTCCGTCCGTTCGAGCGCGGCGCGCTGCTGGTCGGCGGCCGTTCCGATTCCGCTGCGATCGAGTCTGGACTCGATCTCGAGGTAGTTGAGGGCGCGGAGTGCCACGTCTGCTCTCCGTTCGCCGCGGGGTCATTTTATCCTGTCTGCTCGGCCGCAGCGCACCCGACGTGCTCCCGGTTCGCCGGCCGGGACCGACGGGTCACGTCAGCGCCGGGGTGCGGACTCCGGCGGCACCAAGAGGACGTTGTTGTTGCCGCGGGCGACGACGGACTCGGAGACGCTGCCCAGGAGGAGTCGACGGAGCCGACTCTGCCCGCGGGTCCCGAGGAGGGTCGTGGTCGCGCCCACGCGGCGTTCCGCCGCTAATATCTCGTCGACTGGATCGCCCTCACGGACGTTGATGCCGGCCTCGATATCCATCTCGCGTTCGACCTCGCGGGCGAGGTCTTGCAGGTGCGACCGGGCGTCAGTCGACTCGGTGTCGTTGTTCCGGACGTGCAGGAGATCGACCGCCTGCGTCGCGCCCCGAAGCGTGGGGAGGTACTCGACGGCCTGTCGGGCGTTGTCCGAGAAGTCCGTCGGGACCAGGACGTGTTCGAAGAGGTGTTCTTTCACGACGGCCTGATCGGCGGCCGGCGGTGCGATCCGTTCGACGAGCAGCGGCCGGGTGGCCGTCCGCGCCACGTTTCGGGTGGTGCTCCCGACGAAGCGGTTCTCGAGCGGACTCTCCCCTCGGGAGCCGACGATCACCATATCCGCGTCGAGGCGGTCGGCGAAGCCGTTGATGCGGCGATGGGGCGTCCCGCGCGCGACGTGGGTCTCGACCCGGAAGCCCGCCGACTCGAACACGTCGCGCTGGGCCTGCAGCGCCGTCTGCGCGTCCGACGCCGTGTCCATCCCGGGCAGTCCGGTCGTGACGTTGTCGGGGACGACAGTCACCAGGTGTACGTCGGTAACACCGATGTTGTCGAGACAGTCCAGGCACGTCCGCGAACGCATCGCGTCCTCGTTCGCGTCCGAGCGGTCGGTGGCGAATACGACGCGCATACGCATCATTGGTTCCCGATGAACTAATATTGTGTGGTTGTGACAATACAATTGGCCGTCGAAGATCTGTGGGCGACTCGGAACGCTTTTTCGACCCGCCGTCGGCCTTCCAGTATGGGTATCCCGGCCGAGCGGATCGACCGCCTGCACGACCTCGCGCGGGAGGCGACGGCCGACGGCAATCTCGACCGCGCCCGCGAGTACGTCCGTCTCGCCCGACGGATTGCGGAGCGACACCGAACCGGCGTCCCTCGACGGTTTCGGCGGTTCACCTGCGACGAGTGTGACGTGTATCTCCGACCGGACGTGACCGCACGGGTCCGGCTTCGGTCGGGTCACGTGAGCGTCCGGTGTCTGTCCTGTGGCGCAACGAAGCGCTATCCCTACGAAGACTGAGGGAGCGCTCGTCGCGATCACGGCGAAACCGCCCGCTCGCCCTTTCTTTACCGACTTTGGAACCCTTAACTTTCAAACGGGACGCCCTCGTAGCGGACCCGTATGGACGAACAGGAATTGCGGAAGCGGGCTCACGACCTCGACGTCACTGTCTGGGTCGGCAAGGGGGGACTGGAGCCGGTCGTCGAGGAGGCCTCTGACCAACTGGCCGATCGCGACCTGATCAAGGTGAAGTTCCTGCGGGC
Source organism: Halobellus clavatus (assembly GCF_900107195.1). GTDB lineage: Archaea > Halobacteriota > Halobacteria > Halobacteriales > Haloferacaceae > Haloquadratum > Haloquadratum clavatum. The sequence goes on along the minus strand of NZ_FNPB01000001.1, from coordinate 122,599 downwards.
GGCCCGCGGTGGGACGAACGTCGAGGAACTGGCTACGGAACTGGCCGAACAGACCGGTGCTGACGTCATCGAGACGCGTGGGAACACGGGGGTACTGCATCGATGAGCGCCGTCGCGCTGCAGACTGGGGTCGGCCTGAGCGGATCGATCGCTCGGTTTCTGGCCGATCTGGGCCTTCCAGACAGCATCGCGGGACTCGCTGGACAGGCGATCGCATTCCTCTCGGTCTTCGTCGTCCTGTTCTACGTTACTCGGGCGGTACTGATCCCAGTGATCGAGCGAGTGATGGAGTCGCGGGGGCTCGAACCGCACGCGCGGAAGCCGCTTCGGCGACTCACCGCCGTCGTTCTCGGATTCGCCGCCGTCACCATTGCCTTCGGTGCGGCCGGGTACGGTGATCTCCTGCAGTCGCTGGCGACGGTCGCGGCCGCCGCGACGCTGGCTATCGGGTTTGCGCTGCAGGACGTGCTCAAGAACTTCGTGGCGGGGATCTTCATCTACACCGACAGGCCGTTCAAGATCGGCGACTGGATCGAGTGGGACGGCAACTCCGGGATCGTCGAAGACATCAGTTTCCGCGTCTCGCGGGTCCGGACCTTCGATAACGAACTGCTCACGGTTCCGAACTCCAGTCTGACCGACGGCGTCATCAAGAACCCTGTCGCCAAGCAGAAACTCCGTCTGCAGGTCCCCTTCGGGATCGGCTACGACGACGACATCGACAGGGCCACCGAGATCATCATCGAGGAGGCCGACAACCACGAGGAGATCCTCGACGATCCCGCGCCGACGGTCCGACTCACCGAACTCGGCGACTCGTCAGTGACGCTCAAATCCCGGATCTGGATCGACGATCCGAGCCGGGGGGATTTCGTGAAGACGCGCGCAGAGTACGTCCAGACGGTCAAAGAGCGCTTCGACGCGGAAGGTATCGACATCCCCTATCCCAACCGGACGCTGGGTGGCGACCTCACCGTCGCGGGACTCGAAGAGGTCTCGCCCGCGGACGACTGAGGTCTCGGGGAGCGCGCCTATAACTCGATCCGCTCGACCAGTTGGTCGCCCGCTTCGGCCTTCGTGTTGACCGCGACGATCCGGACGTGGTCCTCGAGGCCCGATCTCTTGAGCTTCGCCTTCAGGAGGTTGTCGACCTGGTAGACGCCGGCGGCGTTGATCATCTCGATCTCGACCAGCACCGGCCGTCCGTCGCCCGGCTCGAGCGTCACGTTCTCGATGGCCTGACTGGAGAGCGTGTTGATGCCGCGGCCACCCTTCTCGTACGGAATGCGCGACCGGCCGCGCTCCATATCGAGGGCGTCGGCGACGCGGATCACGCCCGCCTCGAGGGTCAGCGGGTCCTCCTCGGTGTGGTGACAGAGGATCGCGTGCAGCACCTCGGCTTTCATCCGGATGGCTTCCTGGGTATCGTAGAACTCGAAGTCCGAGAGGAGTCGATCGAGGATGTCCGCAGCCAGCGGAATCGAGTAGTAGGCGTGTTCGTCGCGATGGACGACGTGCCCGATGTCGTGCAGCGTCGCCGCCAGTGCGATGATCACCGGCTCGTCGGCCTCCTCGAGGCCCTGGTCGGCGGCTCCGTTGAACGCGACGTTGCCGCCCTTCAGCAGATCATAAAGGTTCAGCGCGCGGTTTCGGACGATCTCGATGTGCTTCGGTCCGTGGTCGTTGTACCCCTTCCGCGTGACGGCGTTGACGTTCTGCGCCTCGAGGTAGGTCTCGATCTCGGGATCAGAGAGAACCGTGGGGAGAACCGCGTTCAGTCGCCCGTCGGGGAAGTTGTGCTCCGCGTCGGGATCGTACTCGTACCCGGGGCTCGCGGTGGATTCAGCCATACCCCGAGATAGTCTATGGACCGCAAAGTACCTGCGGGTCGCGCCGGTCGCGACTATTCGCTCGCTGCGTCGGCCGCCTCGGCGACCTCGTCGTAGTCGGGTTCGACGCCGGGGTCGTCGCTCACCCACGTGTACGTGACCGTTCCGGACCCGTCGACGACGAAGACCGCGCGCTTGGCGACGTTGCGGACGCCGAGGTCAGCGAAGTCCATCGAGATGTCGTAGGCGTCGATGACCTCGCGGTTGGTGTCACTGAGGAGGCCGAAGTTCAGCTCGTTCTGTTCGCGAAACTCGTTGAGTGTGAACGGCGTATCGATACTGATGCCGTAGACGGTCGCGCCGACGTCCTCGAAGTTGGCCATCTGGTCGCGGAAGGTGCACATCTCCGTGGTACAGGTGCCGGTGAAGGCGGCCGGGAAGAACGCTAAAACGATCGGTGCTTCCTCGAGGTGCTCCGAGAGGGTGAAAGATCCTACGTCGCCGTCTGCGAGCGGTGCGGTGAAATCGGGCGCGTCGTCGCCGACTGAAACCATACCTCTCCTGCGTCGCCCGTTTTGTTGAATGTTGCTGTCCAGTCGCGGGCGGCGTCGTACGTGCCAAGCGAGCAAAAAGCCTATAATTACCACTGGGTTACGTTCACGTAGTGATGTACGGAAGTGTAACCCCACTGTTCCCGGGGCTGCCGGGTGGGCCGGAAGTGCTCGTCGTCTTGCTCATACTGGTACTGCTGTTCGGGGCGAACAAAATCCCGAAGCTCGCCCGTTCGACGGGGCAAGCGATGGGTGAGTTCAGGCGGGGCCGCGAAGAGATCGAAGAGGAACTGAGCCAGATGGACGACGAGGAAGAAGAGGAATCCGAGACGTCGACGTCCACCTCGACCGACACGTCCACCGAGACGAACTGAGTCACGTCCCCACCCGGTCTTTTTGCGAAACCCCACCCGTTTAAGCGGCTGCTGTGGGACACGCTGATGCCGGACGTGTGGCCTAGTGGATCAGGGCGAGGGGTTCCTAACCCCTAGATCGCGGGTTCGAATCCCGTCACGTCCGTTCGTTTCACTCACGTCCGTGACGACTTCCCACTCGCTCGCGCTCGCGGGAATCCCGTCACGTCCTCATCGCGCGCATTCGATGCTGGAATTAGCCTGTTCCGCCACGAGATCCGTTTGCTCCCTGTCGGATTCGAATGACGAGCGCGAGGAACGTCGCGAGGAGCGTCAGCGCGACGGCCGCGGCCGCGGCGATGTCGTGCGCGGGTACGGTGTGGTCGGCGGCGCCCGCGAAGTTCGGGCCGAAGTACGCGTGGTGGTAGTCGCCGACGAGCGGGACGAGGTAGTCGACAATGTCGTTGAAGCCGAACCAGGCGGCCGCGGCGCCCACCGCCGGGACACTGAATTCGGCGTACCGGGGGATCACAAACGCCTGCAGGCCCATCCCGAGGTGGCTGACGAACAGGAACCAGAGATAGGGATCGCCACTCACGAACACGTCGTTGATCACGACCTGCACGACGACCACCCAGAGGCCGTACTTCAGGTTCGCCACGAACGCCAGCGCGTGCACCCAGCCACGGTCGCGCCCGAGGCGCCACGAGACGAGGCTTCCGATCATCAGCAACGTCGCCAGGGGGCTGTCGGGGACGACGGGCCACATCACGAGCGGGGTGTGCAGGAGTTGGAACCGGTAGTACCAGAATCCGAACGCCGTGCCCGCGAGGTTGACGACGACGATGAGCCAGGTGAGTCGGAGTGCCCACTCCTCGACACGGTCGGGTAGCGGAGCGAGATACGCCGGGAGGCCGGTGGCGGGGGGAATGGAAACCATCGCGTGGGGTCTTCGTGGTGGATTACTCGCTTGCGTGGGGTAACTCTTCGATCCGTGCGCTGCGAAGTGACTCGCCGGCGGGATGAGACGGGATCACAGGTCGACTCGATCGCCGATTTCGACGATCTCGAGACTCTTCGGATAGTCGTAACTCCGCGCGTGGTGGTGGAGCGTCTTCGGATCCGCGGTCAGCCCCTTCCACATATCCCAGTGGCTCGGGAGGAACCGATCGAACTGGAGGTCAGACGCCGACTTCACGGCCTCGTTCTCGGTCGAGTACCAGCGCGTCCGAACCGGCTCGCCGGTCTGCTTGTCGTCGATGTTTCCGATCGCCCCGAACGCGAGCACCCCGAGATCGATATCGTAGCGCTCGCCGAGTTCCTCGAAGTCGTCGTGGGGCTTCGTGTCGCCGCCGTGGAAGAACGTGCCCGATTCGTGCTCGAAGAGGTACGAGACCGGGTGCGTCGAGTCGGGGTCGTGAGAGAGCTCGACCGAGATCGTGAACTCGCCTACCTCGACGGTGTCGCCCGCTGCGACCTCGTGGAACTGCGCCTCGTCGACGTCGTACTCGTCGAGCCACGCCTCGTCGTCGAACGCGACCGAGAGCGAATCGTCGGGCGCGTAGAAGTCCGCCCCGGTGCGCTCGAGGATCGGCCCCTGGCTCGGGCCGTGCGTGTGGTCCGTGTGTTCGTGCGTGGCGAGCACGGCGTCCATCTCGGTGACGTCTGCCGGATCAAACGGGACGGGGATCATCCGCACCGTCCGTGGCGGATCACCCGTCCCGAGGTAGGGATCGATCGCGACCGTCGTGCCCGCCGAGCCCTTCAGAATGAATCCGTTGCAACCGAGATACCAGATCGCGACCGTCTCGGGGTCTGCCGATTCGACCGCTCGGAGCAACCAGTCTCCCCAGTCGCTTTGCGTCATAGCAGTGCGTGTGGCCGGATGCGGGCTAATTCTGTCGGTTGCGATGGCGTCCCCGCCAGATGCTCTGCACCGAATTCCACGTTCCGTTAGTAGGCAGCGATCAAAATAGACTAATCATCGAAAAATACCTGCCCGAAGAAAATAAATATGGATATAATGTCTCAAATGATTCGGTATTACTTCGGAGACTTTTGGGAAAAAGTACTTATGTCATTCCACCTTCCGCTAGTGTGCTATGACATCACGTGACAGGAAAACGGCCCACTTCTCGCAGATGGACGCGACGATCCGTCAACTCGGGTCACGCGACACTGCGTCGAATGCCGACCGCTCCTGACTGTCCAGACCGCCCGCACTCACGGCCCTCCCCTCGTGACGCGTGCCGCATCGCCCGCTCGTGATTATTGCGCGTCGAGGTTGCCGAACGCCTCGTCGACGAGTTCCCCCGTGTCAGCGATGATATCGGCCATCTCCTCGTTCTCCGGTGCCATCCCGACGAGCCGAGCGACTCGCATAATGCTGATGTGATAGACCGTCTGGACGCCCGGCTCCTCCTGCCAGATCACGACGTTACAGGGGAAGAGCCCACCCATTCGCTTCTCGCTCGCGTCGAGCGCTCGGTTGGCCATATTCGGGTTGCAGGCCCCGAGGACGTAGTACGGATCACGCCCGGCGTCGACTTTCTCGTTGAGCATCTCCGAGGCGGAGAATTCCGTCGCGACGCCGAACCCGGCGTCGGTGAACGCCTCTCGCACGTGTTCGATCGCCTCCTCGTGTTCCATATTGAGGATGGCGCGCTCTTCACCGATATCTCCCGCCGCAATCGCCTCTGGATCGATCGGTAGTGTCATCGTCTCCACCAACGAGCGCGTGCGATGAAAATCTATGGTGTTGTGAATACTGTGCACAGCAGTGGCCACCGCCGGCTCACAGCGGGACGGGGAGCCAGCGCAGGGCGTTGAGGACCGTTTCGGGTGGAATCGCCGGTTCGTGCAGCGCCAGCCAGTCGAGCAGCGTCAACCCCAGTCCGTGAGCGACGATCGACGGCAGGATCGACTGGCTATGGTAGTCGACCGCCCCGAAGAGGACGTCCGTCGGTCCCGACAGCAGCAACTCGATCGGCGGCTTCCCGACGTGGTGGAGCGCGTACACGATGGGACTGATGAACACGCTCTTGGCTCCGAACTCGTCACTGACGCCGACGCAGAGCAGGCCGCGGTAGTACGTCTCGGCGGCGACGACGACGAGCAACTGTTGGAGCGCGTGCGGGAGGAACTCGCCGAGCGCCGTTGAGGTCTCCCACATCGGATAGTACGCGCGGATGCTCGGCAGCGACGCCCCGACGAGGTAGAACGGGAAGACGAACGCCGCCAGTGCGAGCGTATCGCGAAGCGCGCGCCGGTCGACGCGAAAGCCGAGTTCACGACCGTGTGTGAGCGCCAATCCTGCGGGGATCAACAGAAAGAGCACCACGTCGCGGACGACGCGTGCGGAGAGATCAGTCGGTGAGACCGACCACGAACTCCACGCCACAGAAAGCACGAGCCCGACGATCAGCGATCGCTGGAGCCACGTGGACTCGCCGGCGGCGGCACGGAGTCGGGCGTGGACGGACACCGTCCGGTGGCGTCACTCCGTCTCGACGGGGCCGTTGCCAATCACGTCTCGAACGAGGTCGACGAACGTCTGCCGCGAGTCGAAGTACGTCTCGTCGACGGATTCGAGGACGTCAGAGAGCGTCTGCGGCCCCGACGGCGTCCGGACGACGCTGTCGCCTTCCTGTTCGACAATCCGACTCTTCTCGTGGGGCCAGGTGAGCCGCGCGGCGATCCGCGCCAGCGGCTGTCCCTCGACGGGCGTCTCCTCGCCCAGTTCGACGACGGGACCCTCGTCTTCCTCCTCGTCTGCCATACGCCGCGGTTTGCCATCCGCGACAATAATCCCTTCGACACGCCCGCTCAGCCCCGAACGTGAGGCCGACGCGTCTCTCTGTCGGCGCCCGAGCCCCGATCGATCTGCCGGTTGAGCCCGACGCTTCGCGCCGTCCGTCGTGCGTCCGTCTGACGCACCTCTTTGTGCCGTGCGCACGAAAGGCCGGTATGCCCAGTCTCTCGGAGGTTTACAGGGGGAAGAAATCGGGAGCGAGCCTCCGGCGACTGCTCTTCGGACTGGGGCTGTTCCTCGCCGGCGCGCTCCTGGTCGTGGCCGGAATCGTGGTCGCGACGACAGACGTGCTGTACGGATCGGATCTGGCGGCGTTGACGGCCAAGCGACAACTCGGTGGGGTGCTCGCCGGCGTCGGCATCCCGGCTGTGTTCCTCGGCATCTTCGCCGTGCTTCCGTCGGGTCGGCTCACCAAGGCCGCGGCGGTCGTGGGCGCCGGCATCGCCGTGGTCGGCGTCGCGCTCTTCACGCACGCGTACCCGTGCCGGTGGTCGGGGTCGCTCTGCGGGGCGGGGAAGCCGGATCTGACGCTCATGACCGTCGGCGTCTACTTCCTCGGCGCGATGGTCACCTTCTGGTGTCTCTTCGTCGGCGTCGCGAACTTCAAGACGCGAAACGACCCCGGCGGCACCGCTACGGTGAACGTGACGCGGCGGAGCGAGACGAAGTACGTTCCCGTCGAGCGCTCCCGCGGCGGCCTCGGCGGGATCGGGTTCTTCGGTGGCACGCCCGACGGCGACGTCGAGACGCAGACGGGTGATCGCGGCGGGACGGGTCGCAGCAGCGTGAGCGCGGGGACCGCCTCTGACGGCGGCACCGACGCTGAATCGATCTCCTCGCCGCTCGACGAGTCGTCGTCGGGTGGTCCAGAGGCGTCACCGCAGTCGGGTGGACCGGATGCGTCACCGCAGTCGCCCGGACGGTCGCCGTCGGGGCCGGATCGCTCCCGCTCGACCACTGGACCCGGCGCTGGCCGCGACCTCGACACCGGCGACACGTACTGCGGTAACTGCGCGCACTTCGAGTACGTCCGTACGGACGATGGGATCCAACCGTACTGCGGCGTCTCCGAGGAACTGATGGACGATATGGATCCCTGTGAAGAGTGGACGCCGCGATCGCGTCGTCGCTGACACGCCGCCACCGGTCGTTCTCCCCGGTCGTCGGTTCGTGAATCGTTGGTGCCACATCGACGAGACCCCTGTCGATTGGGAGTGTCGACCCCGGACCTCAGAGCGCGTCGAGTCGGTCGCGGACGTCGTCCCAGTGACTGCCCTTCCAGAACACCTGCTCACAGTCGCGACAGCGCCAGCAGTCGGTCGCGGCCGAATCGGGCGCGTACGGCGGGGTCGACTCGCCGCTGCCGACGGCGTGGAGACGGCCGTTACAGGCCGCACACCGCGCCGGCGGGTCCGCGAGCGAGAGTTCGTAGCCCGCCGCCACCAACTCGCGGAGTTGATCGCCGACGTCCCGCGAAGTCAGCAGTACCGCGCCGTCCACCTGCGCGGCGAGGTCCACATCTCTGGTGAGGAGCGTGCGCCCAGACGCGCGGGCCCAGTCGGCGATCTCGTCGTCCCCGGGATCCACAGTCGCTCGCGAGCCCTTCTCGGTTCGTTCGTCGTCGCCGTCACTGGCGCGCTGCTCGTCCCGCTGATCGCCGTCGCGGTCGTCGAGTACGTACGCCGCGTCGTACCCACACAGTCGCAGGTACGTCGCGAGTTTCCCGAGCATCGCGTCGAGGAGGAGTCGGTCGGACACGTCGAATCGCTCAGTGCAGGAACGACTGCAGTTCCTCGATGGGCCACGCGTTCAGGACGTCGTCGCGCTCGCACCATCCGCGCCGGGCCGTGTGGACCCCGTACCGCGCGTAGTCGAGTGCGCCGGGCGCGTGCGCGTCAGTGTCGATCGCGATCCTCGCACCAGCGTCCACGGCGATCCGGACGCGCTCGCCAGGGAGGTCGAGTCGGGCGGGATCGGCGTTGATCTCGAGTGCCGTCCCGGCAGCGGCTGCCGCCTCGGCGACGCGCTCGACGTCGAACTCCAGCCCCTCGCGCTCGTTGAGCAGTCGGCCGCTCGGGTGGCCGAGGATGTCGACGCTCGGGTGTTCGACGGCGCGGACGAGTCGCTCGGTGGCCGTCTCGCGGTCCTGTCCGAGTGCGGCGTGCGGCGAGGCGACGACGACGTCCAACGCCGCGAGCAGGTCGTCGTCCGTCGAGAGGCCGCCGTCGGCGTCGATGTTCGTCTCGACGCCGTGCAGCAGTACGAGGTCCGAGTCGAGCCTCTCGCGTACGTCTTCGATCGCCTCCATCTGTTCGCCGAGGTCATCGTCGGAGAGGCCGACGCCGCCCACCATTCCCGGCCCGGTCGCGTGGTCGGTCACGGCGTAGTAGTCGTCTCCCCGATCGACCGCCGCCGCGACCATCTCGTCGATCGACGACCGCCCGTCGGACCAGTCGGTGTGGGTGTGGAGATCCCCGCGGAGACTGGATGCCTTGAGGAGATCCGGGAGCGCGCCTTCGGCAGCCGCGTCGATCTCGCCGGCCCCCTCGCGGAGTTCCGGGGGGATCCACGGCAGATCGAGCGCCTCGTACATCGACGCCTCCGTCTCGCCGGCGATTCGCTCGCCGACCCGCTGGCCGTCGTCGGGGTCGGGAACGTCCGAGACGTCGAAGACGCCGTACTCGTTCATCTTCAGATCGCGTGCGATCGCGCGGTTCCGGAGCTCGACGTTGTGGTCCTTGCTGCCGGTGAAGTACTGCAGGGCCGCGCCGAACTCGTCGGGGACGACGACGCGGAGGTCGACCCGCACGTCGCCCGCGCGGACGCTGGCCTTGGCGTCGCCCGCCTCGATCGTATCCGTCGCGCCCGGCCACGCGACGAACGCCTCGACGACGCGCTCGCCCGCGTCGCTGGCGACGAGCACGTCGACGTCGCCGATGGTGTCACGCCACCGTCGGATCGACCCCGCGACGTCGGCCTCGGCGACGGCGTCGGTCCCCCGGAGGTACCCGAGGACGTCGTCTGCGAGCGGGCGCGCGTCGCCGAGGCGCTCGCGCTCTTGGGCCTGCCGCGCGAAGGCGACGTTCTCACGGATGTTCGACTCGGTCTTCGGGCCGAACCCCTTCACCTCCTGGATCTCGCCGGCGTCGGCGGCCGCCGCGAGTTCGTCGAGCGTGGTGATCTCGAGCGCTTCATAGAGCGTTCCGACGGTCTTCGGTCCGACGCCTTCGACCCGCGTTAGCGCCTCGATATCGACCGGGAGGGCCGCACGGAGTTCCTCGAGTTCCTCGATCTCGCCGGTCTCGATGTACTCGACGACCTTCGAGGAGATGGCGTCGCCGACGCCGTCGATCTCCGCGACCGCCGCCTCGCCGTCCGCAGCGAGCTCCTCGATCGGTTCGGGGTGCTCCCGGATGTTCTCGGCGGCGCGTCGGTAGACGTTCGGTTTGTACGAGACGTCGTCCGCTTCGAGTAAGTCGGCGAACTCCTCGAGTCGCGCGGCGACCTCGGCGTTGCGACTCACAGCCGACCACCCCCGCGCCCCCGGGCCGAGCCACTGCTGTCCTCGCGACCGAGCGCCTGTTTCAGGAACGTCATCCAGCGCTTCTGGTCGGCGGTCTCTTTGACCTCGGCCTCCTGCTCGAGGTCGACCGGACGGAGCTGTTCGAGGGCATTCAGGGCCCGGTCGATGCCGACGATGCTCTCGGCGAGTTCGACCCCCTTCTCGTAGGAGATCTCTCCGTCCTCGATCCGCTGGAGGCGCTGGAGGCGCTCGCGACGGAGGTTCTTCTTCGCCCGCTCGACGCGGTCGCGTTCGCCCGGCGGGATCGTCTCGCGCCGCTTGATCTCGAAGACGAAGGTTTGCAGTTCGATCGCTTCGCCCTGGACGTCGATCGAGTCCGGGATCTCCGCACCCACCGTCGCGGCCTCGCGGTTGACACGCTCTAACAGCTGTTTTCGTTCGAACTCCTTCACGGCTCTCGGTCACCTGTTGCGGCGGCGCACACTTCGCTCCTTCGCTGGTCGCAGTGGCACTGCGCCGACCGCGCGTCCCAGACGGCGGCAGTGGCCGCACGGAGACGAAAGTACTTATGACTACCGTGAAATACGGTCGGTATGGGATTGTTCGATCGGTTGCGTGGGGAGGATCACCCGCGCGTTGCCTTCATCGGTATCGATGGCGTTCCTTTCAGTCTTCTCGACGACAACCCGGAGCGGTTCCCCAACTTCGCTGCGCTCGCCAAAGAGGGAAGTGCGGGCCCAATCGAGAGCATCGTCCCGCCCGAGTCGTCGGCGTGTTGGCCGGCCCTCACGACGGGCGTCAACCCCGGAGAGACCGGCGTCTACGGCTTCCAGGACCGTGAGAACGGCTCCTACGACACCTACGTTCCGATGGGCCGAGACGTACAGGCCACGCGGCTCTGGGACCGGGTCACCGAGGCCGGACGGGAAGCGAGCATTCTGAACGTCCCGGTGACGTTCCCGCCGCAGCGCAACGTCCAGCGGATGGTCTCGGGCTTCCTCTCGCCGGGCGTCGACAAGGCAGCCACTCCCGACGAGTTCCGTGACGAACTCGACGGCCTCGGGTACCGGATCGACGTCAACGCCAAACTCGGCCACGACGACGACAAGACGGAGTTCGTCGAGGACGCCAACGAGACCCTCGACCGCCGGTACGAAGCGTTCCAGAACGTGCTCGAACGCGACGACTGGGACCTGTTCTTCGGCGTCTTTATGACGACGGATCGGGTGAACCACTTCCTGTTCAAAGACTACGAGGAAGACGGTCAGAACAAGGAGGCGTTCTTGGAGTTCTACGAGCGGGTCGACGAGTACGTCGGCGAGATTCGGGCGTCGTTGCCGGACGACGTGACACTCGTCGTCGCCTCCGACCACGGCTTCACCTCGCTGGACTACGAGGTCCACTGTAACGCCTGGCTCGAAGAGCAAGGGTGGCTCTCCTACGAGGACGACGATCACGAGGAGCTCGGCGATATCGACGACGACACGCGAGCCTACTCGCTGATTCCGGGGCGGTTCTACATCAACCTCGAGGGGCGCGAGCCCCGCGGAAGCGTCCCGAAAGACGAGTACGAGGAGACGCGAGCGGAACTCAAAGCCGAACTCGAGGCGCTCGAAGGCCCCAACGGCCGGAAGGTCGCCGACCGCGTCGTCGAGAAGGAAGCGGCCTTCCGCGGCGACCACGACGACATCGCGCCCGACTTGGTGGTCGTTCCGAACCACGGCTTCGACCTCAAGTCGGGGTTCAAAGGCGACAAGGACGTGTTCGGGACGGGGCCCCGGAACGGGATGCACAGCTTCGACAACGCGACGCTGTTCGTCGACGATCCCGACGCCGAGATCGAGAACGTCGACCTCTACGACATCGCCCCGACGATCCTCGATCTGATGGACGTCGAGTACGCCCGCGCCGAACTCGACGGTGCGAGCCTCCTGAAGTAGTCGGCGGACGCGCGGTCGCATCCCTGTCAGCCACGGGACGACGCACCCGCTGCCGACGGAGACTGCGATTCCGCGCAGAACGATCGCCGAGTCAGTGCCGGATTACAACAGGTCGTCGAGTTCGTCGTTTCCCCACTGCTCGGCGGGATCCCCGTCGGTGGGGTCCTCCGCCTCGGCTTTCTGGGCGTCCGCGGCGCGCTCCATAAACGTCTCCAGTCGGTCCGAGCGTTCGACGCCGCCAAGGAGTACGAGCGTCGCAATCCGGTCGCTCGAAAGGGGGAAGTCGCCCCCGCGGACCTGGAGACTGCCGGTCTCCTCTTCGACCCATTTGCGCGCGCGCTCGACGCCCTTCCGCGGGATGGCGTCCTGCTCCCCGGCGACGATCAGGAGCGCGGCGTCGGCGTCAGTCGCGTCCGGGAGACTCGATCCCGAGAGGAGCGCGCGGCGAGTGGTGCTCATCACGGTGTTGATGTTCCCCTCGGCATCGGGGGCGGCCTCCGCCGACGCGAAGCCGAGCGCGGCGATCCCGCCGGTTCGGAGGGTGTTGATGATCTCAGAGGAGTCGACGACGCTCTCGGCGACCCCATCGACGGCCTCGCCGGACGCCAGCAGGAGGCCGACGCGCTGGGCGATCTCTTCGTTGATCGAATCGAATCCTTCGGTGACGCTCTCGCCGGCCGACCGGAAGGCGTCGTTGTCGACGAGCAAGAGCGCATCGGCCTCGCGCGCGAACGTCTTCAGCGAACGCCCGGCGTTCACCTGGTACATCGCGCCCTCGTCCCGTCCGGGGAGGATTCCGAGACCGTAGACCGGGACGTCGTAGATCCGCTGGAGTTCCTTCGCGAGCACAGGTGCGCCGCCGCTCCCCGTGCCGCCGCCGAGGCCGGCGACGACGAAGATCGACTCCACGCCGGCGGTGATGCGGCCGTCCAGCGCCGAGAGGACTTCGTTCGTATCCGACTGCATCACCTCGGCGCCGAGTTCGTTGTCGCCGCCGACGCCGTGGCCTTTCACTCGATCCTGACCGATGAGGACGGTCTCGAAGGGGAGGTTTCTGAGATCTGCCTTCGCGGTGTTGACCGCGACGGCGCCGCGAATGGAGCCGAACCCCATCCGCTCGTCGTATTCGACCAGTTCGCGGGCGAGTTTCCCGCCGGCCTGGCCGACGCCGATCAGGACGGACTTCATACTGCGTATATCTCTCAGGTCCCCCTTCAACGTTCTCCCCGCCGAATCGCCCCGTCGACGGGCGACCCGAACGCGGCCACGCGACGGTTTATATCGGATGCCGCGACCACCCTCGGTATGCCCAGCGATTCCGACCGTCGAGCCCGACCGACGCCGTCGTCGAGCGACCCCCGAGCCGCTACCGCAGACGCGTCAGACCAACCCACCGAACCGGAGAGCACAGCGAGTGGCCCGGGGTGGGGGGACGCCGTTGAGGCTGCTCGCGTGGTCGCCCTCGACCGCCGGGTGACCGAACTGGAAGCCGAACTCGACGCCGTCCGCGGCCTCCTCGGCGGTGTCGAGGCGATCGACGAGGCGGTCGAACGACGCGCGTCGATCGCCCTCGCGAAGGTCGAAGCGCTGGAAGAAGCGGTCTCGACCGAGCCGAACGGTCTCGTCCGCGAGCGACTGGCCGAGCCCGGATCGCCGCCCGAGAGGGACTCATCGACGAGCCAGTCACCAACAGCGGACGCACCGACGGAACAGCCGGCCACGACGACGCCGGCCGCCGAACGAGTCCGATCCCGGGACGACCACCCTTCGTCACTATCGGGCGAGCGGTCCTCATCGGGGCCGCTCGCAGCAGACGAGCAGGATGCCGACCGACAGTCGGGACTCGGCGCGCGGCTCCGAGACGCCCTCCGGTGATTCGGCTGGTCGTCGCGGCGGTGCTGACCGTCGCGACGCTCGCGGCTGCTCTCCCGGCCGTCGAGAATGCGAGCGCGACGCACACCACCGACCGGATCGAGAACGCGGCAGATCGAATCGAACGCGCCGGCAGGGGACTCGCATCGACCAACGACGCCGTCGAAACGCGGCGGTCGGCGGCGACGCGACGCGTCGCGGTTTCGATCCCGCAGGAATCTTGGACGACTGCCGCTCCGGCCTTCGTCGCGGTCGGCGGCCGGCCGGGTGGCCCCGGGAACCGGTCGGTCGTGACCTACGCCCTCCGATCGTCGCCGACGCGGATCCGTGGACTGTCGCTTCCGGTTCGGCTCCGCACGCCCACGGGCCCGATCGTATTCCGCACGAGCGGCCGACACGTCGTCTCGCTCGCGCTCGTCGTGGACGACCGCGGTCCCACGCTCGTCGCCGCCCGCGGCTCGGGTGGGTGAGCGGCGATCGTTTATATACGGTGACGCGACCACGAGCGCTATGTCTCGCTCCCTCGATTTCCTCGTCGACGGGCTGAACAGCTCACTGTCGGACGCGGCCCGCGCCGTCTTCGACCGCGATCCCGACACTGCCGACGAATCGACGGCGAAATCACCGGTCTGTCGCTGTCGGACGTCGTTCGAGACACCGGTCGGGCTCGGGCTCTCCGAGCGGTGCGAACTCGTCGTCGACGCCGGCGACTGTCCGGGTCGGGGTCGACTCGAATCGGCCCCGGCGTGCCGGGCGACAGTGATCGACGCGCTCTCTCGCCGGGATGTCGACACGGTCCGGACCCGATGCGCCGGGCGCGAGCGGACCTACACCGACGCCGCCCTGGCGCTGCTCGTCGCGGCGGGCCGCTTCGTGGAGCGCGTCGCGTTTCACGACGAGGCGCTGGCCGAGCGGGCTCTCCGAGATCCGATCGCCGCGGGCCACGAGGCTACGGGGCGCGCGGGTCCAGTCGCTCGCATCGCCGCCGAATCGGGACTCGATGTCGCGGCGACACACGTCGGGGGTGGGCACTCGTCGCAAACCGCACCGACTGCAGATGTATACATGACGGCGCTCGATCCGTTCGTCGGCCCGACGATCTCGCAGGCGCACGCGTCACAGTGCTTCCCGGCCGACGCCACCGTCCGTGCGACGCGCGACGTGCCGACCGGTGCGACCGTCCGGATCGTCGAATCCGCGTCGGGGCGTTCCTACCACCTCGATCCCGTCGTGCGCGACCTCGACGACGGTGCGACGGACACGCTGGCGGCGGCTCGCGACCTGCTCGCGAGTGGCTCCGTCGGGGGTGGTGATCGCGCGCCCGGACGCGCGGTCAGGCGCGTCGCACCCGCGGCGCAGCCGGTCGAGCGGATCGCCGACGTACTCGCGCGGCACACCCACGGGCTAGGCCTCCTCGAACACCTCTTCGCCGACGAATCGGTCTCCGATGTTCTCGTCTCCGCGCCGGTGACCGCGGCACCAGTCCGTGTCGTCGTCGAGGGAGAACGCCTGCCCACGAACATCCGGCTGACGCCGGCGGGGGCCGCGTCGCTCGCCTCGCGCTGCCGACGCGAGAGCGGACGGGCGTTCTCGCGGAGTTCGCCGACACTCGACGCCTCGCTGGTCGGCGAAACCGGGCGACGGATTCGCGTCGCGGGCGTGACTGACCCCGCCAGCGACGGCATCGGGTTCGCGTTCCGGATCCGCGACGAGTCGGCGTGGACGCTGACTCGCCTGATCGAAGCCGGTTCGATCACGGCCCGGGCGGCGTCGGTGCTCTCACTCGCCGTCGAGCGCGGTGCGGCGATCATCGTGGCCGGTACTCGTGGGGCGGGGAAGACGACGGCACTCGGGGCGCTGCTGTGGGAACTGCCGCCGGCGACGCGCCTCGTGACAATCGAAGACACGCCGGAACTCCCGATGGCGTCGCTCCGCGAGCGGGGGCGGGATGTCCAGGCGCTCCACACCGAGTCGGGCGGGCCTGGCGGGGCGACCGGCGGATCGGGAGACGAGTCGTTCTCCCCCACCGATGCGCTGCGAGCAGCGCTCAGACTCGGCGACGGTGCGCTCGCCGTCGGCGAAGTCCGCGGCGAGGAGGCGAGCGCGCTCTACGAGGCGATGCGGATCGGTGCGCACGGCCACGCCGTGCTCGGGACGATCCACGGCGACTCGGCCGCGGCCGTCCGCGAGCGCGTCGTCTCCGACCTCGGCGTGCCGCCGTCGTCGTTCGGCGCGACCGACCTCGTCGTCACCTGCGCTCGCGACGGCGACGACCGATACGTCTCCGCGATCGAGGCGGTCGATGGAGCGGGCGCGGAACCCTCCTTCGACGCGCTCTTCCAGCGTACGGACGGGTCGCTCCGTCGGTGTGGTCGCATCGACCGCGGCGAGAGCACGCTCGTCGACCGGTTCCGTCGAGACGGGGAGTCGTACGCCGACGTGCTCGCGCTGCTCGACCGGCGAACGGCGCGGTTCGAGCGGCTCGCGGCCGCGGGGTTGACGCGGCCGGCCGAGCAGCAGCGGGCTTCTCGGGGCGAGACGCGATGACCGGGCCCCCCACGCGACTCGACCGATTCGTGCGGACGCTCGCCCGCTGGTATCCGGGCGCCGTCGAACCGACCGACGAACTGAACCGCTCACTGGCCTTCCTCGAGAGCGAACTCCGTGCGGAAACTGTCGTCGCCGCCGGCTACACCGCGGCCCAGATCGTCGCCGTGGTGGTCTTCGTGACCGCGACGCTCTCGATTCCTGGACTCCCACCGGCGGCGGTGCTGTCGGCGGCTGTCGGGATCGGCCTGGGCACGACACTGCTCGTCCACCGCGCGCCCGTCGCCGCGGCGACGCTCCGGCGGACGCGGTCGCTCGGTAAGGCACCCGGGCTCGTCGCCCGCGCAGCGCTCCGACTCAGACTCGACCCGACACCGGAGCGAGCGGCCCTGTTCGCCGCGCGGACCGGACGGGGGCCGCTCGCGAACAGCCTCGCAGCGCACGCCGAACGGTCCCGCGCCGGTCCCGCTGCCGGCCTCCGGTCTTTCGCGGCCGAGTGGCGGGGCTGGTTTCCCGCGCTCGAACGGTCGGTGTCTCTGCTCGTGGCTGCCGTCGAGGACTCGGCTGGGGACCGTGCGGAGGCCCTCGACCGGGCGCTGGAGACGGTCCTCGACGGGACCCGGACCGAGATGGCCGAGTTCGCTGGGGACGTCCGCGGGCCCGCGAGCGGGATCTACGCCTTTGGGGTTCTACTGCCACTGGCGCTCGTCGGCGTGCTGCCAGCGGCACGCGCCGGCGGCGTGTCGGTTCCGGCGACTGCGTTCGTCCTGCTCTACGATTGTGTGCTCCCCACGGGTCTGCTCCTCGCGGGCGCGTGGCTGCTACTCCGACGGCCGGTCGCGCTCGCACCCGTCCGAGTGACCGCTGCTCACCCCGCGGTTCCGTCGGGGCCAATCCGTGGGATCGCCGCCGGTGTCGCTGGGCTCGTCGTCGGGGCAGTTCTCGGCGGCATACTCGTGCCGTGGGGGTCGCCCGTCGGTGCCGTGGGCCTCGGCCTCGGCGCCGGACTCGTCGTTCATTATCGGCCGATGGCAGCGGTACGAGCGGACGTCAGAGCGGTCGAAGAGGGTCTCGCGGACGCGACGGCGGTCGTCGGCCGCCGTGTGAGCCGCGGCGAGTCGGTCGAGTCAGCGATCGATTCGGCCGCCGACGCGACCACCGGCGCCACCAGTGACCGCTTCGCCGCTGCGGCCGGCGTCGGGCGTCGGCTGCGAGTCGGCGTTTATCGGTCGTTCCTCGGTGACTTCGGCGCGCTGTCGGATGTCCCGAGTCCGCGCGCCCGGGCCACCGCGTCACTCCTCGCAGTCGCGGCGCGGGAGGGCCGGCCCGCGGGACCCACGCTGGTCACGCTGGCCGCTCACCTGACCGAGCTCCAGCGGGTCGAAGCGTCGGCCCGACGGGAACTTGCGGCGATCACGGGGACGTTGCGGCATACGGCCGCACTGTTCGGGCCGCTGGTCGGCGGGGCGACCGTCGCGATGGCGGCCCAGATGGCTGCCGCGCGTGCCGGCGAAGCGGGCTCGGGAGCCGTGGTGGCGTCTGGTGCCGCACCGCTCGGTACCGCGGGCACGACGGTGCTGGCTCCGTCGCTGCTCGGAACGGCCGTCGGCGCGTACGTGCTCGCCCTTGCGGTCATCCTGACGGCCGTGGCGACCGGGCTTGATCGCGGCCTGGATCGGTCGCTCGTCGGCTACAGCGTCGGTCTTGCACTCTGTTCCGCCACCGCGGCGTACTTCGCGGCGTACGTCGGGGCCGCAGCCCTGTTCTGAGGGGGCACCGCCCGCGAGCGTTTTTATACCAAGACGGGACCAAGGCCGCTATGTTCGACGTAACGGTGGACGCGTGGTACGCCTGGATCGGCCTCTCGCTCGCGGGTGTCGCCCTGTTCGGCGCGACCGCAGGACTCCCGTCGGCACCGCCGCCGGATGCCGGCGCGGTGGGAGCAACCGTCGATCGCGTCGCGGCCACGGAGTACGCTTCGACCGCGGAGCACCCGCTGGACGCCGATTCGATCCGACTCGGGACGCGCCGGATCGCACTCCGCTCGGACGCGGGCACGGCTCACGTGTCGCTGGCGTTCGGTCCCGTTACGCCGGTTCCGGTCGCGGATTCGCCGCTGCGTGATGTCCTCCACGGGATGCCGCCCGAGCGGGTGTACGACTCGCCCGAGGCGTTTCGGCAGGCCGTCGTCGATGCCCGGGCCAGGGCGACCGACGCGCCCTGGCGCGAGGTCGATCGGACGCTGCTCGTCCGCCGGACCGCGTGGGAGGACGTGGCTGTCGTGCTCGTCGATGCGTGATCGCGACCGGCGATCGGGAACGCGGGCGCAGACGACCCCACTGGTCGCGCTGATCGCCCTCTTCGCGGTCTGCACTGGGATATCTCTCTACGCGGCGGGCCTGGATTCGATGCTGCCGACCGAGACCGACAACGAACTCGCCGACCCCACCCTCGACCGCGTTCACGACGCCGTGAGCACCGGCGGGGTGGTCGACCCCGTCGCCCTCCTCCGGGCGAGCCGTGTTGCCCCCGACGGCTATCGCGTCGCCGTCGCGGTGCGCACAGCGCGGGGCCGATGGACGAACGGACGGCGGCCACCGTCTGACGGCCGTCCCGGAGTCGATCGAGCGACCCGTCCGGTCAGCGTCGCCGCCGGCGGGGGCGAGGTGATCTGGGGCCGCCTCACCGTCTGGGTGTGGCGATGAACGTCGCCATCGACGCGGCGATCTGTCTGCTTCTGCTCTCGGCGGCTGTCGTCGGGCTCGCGACGATCGACCGGTCGCCAGCCGCGACGGACGGCTCGGCCGACGCCGTCGCCGACGCGCTCGCCACGACGACCGCAGCGGTGAACTACTCGCTCGCACCGGGGGTTCGCGAGATGCGAGCGTCCGCTTCAGCGGCCGATCTCGCGCCGGAGATCGCTCTCGATTCCCCGGAACTTGACCGCACGGCCCGGGGGAGTCTCGCCGGTCTGCTGGCCCGCGGCGCGGTGGCTGGCAGTGGCGTCGACCTCGACGGCGAGACGACTGATCTGTCGTCGCTCACCCGGAGCAGAGCGGGATTCACTGCAGGCGTCCGCGATACGGTCCGTGCCCGCACCGGTGCGTCGGTCCGCATCGACGCGACGTGGCGACCGTATCCCGGCGCACCGGTCGGTGGCCACCTCGGCGTTGGCCCCGAACCCTCCTCCGACCGTGTCCACGCTGCGACGCTCACGATTCCGACGGGCATCGAGCCGCTGCCGCCATCGACCGCCGACGGGTTCGATCGACTCGGGACTGCAGTCGCTCAACGGACCGTGAACCTCCTCGTGCCTCCCGGTCCGGCGCGGCTCGCGCTCCGCGGCGACGACCCAGCGGCGGCGCTGGTCCGCCACCGCTACGCGCGGTTGGCGGCGGCAACCAACGCCTCAGTGTCGGCACCGCTCACGACCGAGGATACGGCGGCGGCGAATGCACGGATTGCACGCCGCCTCGCGCCCCGGATGTCGGCCGATCTCCGATCTGAGTATGACTCCCCGACCCAGGCCGCGGAAGCGGTTTCGGTCTCCTCGGTCCGTATCGTGGTCAGAACGTGGGGCGATACCGGAGGTGACCGGTGATGCGGCTCGCCGAAGACGACCGCGCTCGAATCCCGTTCGCGCTCCTCGGCGTGCTGCTGCTCGTGGGCAGTTCGACGTTCGCTGCCTCACTCGCGACGCCCGGACCGACGCCGGTCGATCGATCTGCCGACGTCGCGGCAGACCGTGTCGATGCCGAAGCGACCGCCGCCCTCAGAGTCGCTGCTCGCGATGCCGCTATGGCCGCCGCGCGCGATCCGGTCACGCTTGCCGCCGACAGCGACGCCGGTACCGCGCTCACCGGGCCCGATACCTTCCGTCGATATCTCCGACTCCGGATCTTCCTCGCCGCTCGGGCGGCGATGGAGCCGGTCGAACACCACCGTGGTGCGAGCGTCGCCAGCGCGTCTTTCGGGATCGCAATCGATGACGCCTCCGAGGCGATCCAGCGCGTTTCGATCGCCGGCGTCGACGACGGCACGGAACTCCAGGTGACGATCCACGGGCTCGAACTGACGGTCGAAACAGACGGGCGGACGCTCGACACGCGCCGCGTGAATCGGACGGTAACCGTCGGTGTTCCGGTGCTGGCGCTTCACGACCGCACGACGGCCTTCCAGACGCGGTTGAACGCCGATCCGATCGAAGCCCCGGGGCTCGCTCGCCGGACCACGATCGGGGTCACGGCGATGGCACAGGCCCGCGGCCTGGGACAGTACGGGGGCCTGCCGATCACGAACGTCGTCGGGAACCGCCACGTCGCGCTCTCGACGAACGCCGGGTTGCTGGACGCACAGCGGGCGGCCTTCGGGCGGGCCGACCCCGACGCGGCGGCCGGCGTTCGCGCGGCGACGCTCCGGACCGGCGCGACCGACCTCCTCGGCCCCCGAACGGACCCGCGAGTCGTCTCGGCGGTCACGGGTCGCCTTCCGGACCCGAACGCGGCCGAGCGAACCGGGGCCAGTTCCGGACGGACGTCGCTCCCGGCGGCACAGACCGTCTCGGTGGGGGTCAACGGGACAGCGGACGACGCGTTCCTCTCGCTGCTCCGGGGCACGAACGGAGCACAGTCCCTCGAATCGATCCGGCGCGATGGCTATCGCGCGACGGTCGCAGTCCACACCAGCGTGCAGACGGTCGCCGATGGCCACCGCCCGTCTCCGCGGGCTCCCGGCGAGAACTGGACTCTCGCGTATTCGACGACGGCCAACGACATCTCCGTGAGTGGAGGCGACGGACGCGGCTGGGTGGCCTCCCGGGCCGGCGTCGGGACGCGACGACTCTACTCGGCCACCCGACGCGTCACCGAGCGATGGCGCGTCGACCGGACCTGGGTGAAACGCAACGAGACCCCCCGGACGACGAGCGCTACCTGGCGGGACGTCCACCGCGTTCGGATCACCGGGACCGGTCGCCTGCGGGGCACCGCGGCACCGACCCGTCCCCTCAGACCGCTGTTCGAGTCCGGCGGCGCGCTCGCCGGGCCGAATCTGCGCGAGGGACGTGCGGAAACCGAGCGGCTCGTCTCCGCGCTCGGCGGTGCCGATGCAATTGCCCGGAAGGCGGTGACTGGCGGCCGAACGAGCGGATCGCGGGCGTTCGTCGGCGAGCGACCCGCCGACCTCGATTCGTGGATCTACGCCGATCTCGCTGAACTCCGAGAGCGCGTCCGCACCCTCTCTGTCGACGTTGCTGCCAGCGACGCCGCCACCGGCCACGCAAACGGCGCGGCGCGGCTCGCGGCACTGCTCCGCGATCGACGCGAGGCGTTACTGGACGCGCCGTCCCGGTACGACGGCGTTGCGGATCGAACTCGCGTCGCCGCCCGCGCGGCCTACCTCGATCGGGTCGTCGCGCGACTCGAGGACCGCGCTGGACAGACCCGGTCGCGGAACGCCGGCATCGATCGCGCGCTCGACGCGAGCGGTCTCGTACCCTCGCGAGTGAACAACCTCGCGACGCTCACCCCCGACGCACCATCACCGCGGACGAACCTCGGGGGGGAGACGGGCGTCCGCGGCGAGACGGTCCTGCTCCCCGACGCGGACCCCGCGTATCTCGCACCCGATCCCGTCGAGGGCACGCTCGTTGACGGCGTCGCTGACGACGAACGCTACGTCGGACTCGCTGTCAGAAACGTGAACGTCTTCAGCGTGCCGTACGGCGACAGCGCGGATCTCGTCACGCGAACGTTGCTTGGCGACCCCGGTCGCGTCTCACTGCACACCGCGGGGCAGGCGCTCGTCGCCGCCGACTCGACCCTCGAAACGCACCGGGACCCACGGCTTCGAGCGCGACGTGACGCGCTCGCGCGGACGGTCGAACAGTCGATGGGTGACGTCCGGACCACCGCCACGCGCACGCTTGCTCGGGAAACGTCGCTCACCCGTGACGAGCGCCGCCGGGTCGTGGATCAGTCGTTCGCCCGCTTCGGCGGCCCTGGCGAGCGCGCGGTCGCCGCGACCGACGGATCCCTGGCCCGCGCAGTGGCCGCTGTCGCGGTCGAAACGGACTCCACCGGGCAGAAGGCCTGGGCCGTCGCCGCGGACCGACTCCGCACCGCCCTCCGTGTCGAACTCCGGGCGGTCGCGACTTCCGAGCGCGTTCGCGTCCCCGAATCCGCCGTCGACGACGCCGTCACTTCCACCCGCGCGGTCGCCGAGAGGGCGGCGACCGACGCCGCGGCCCGTGCCACCGAGCGGGGTCTCGCCCGCGCGACGAACGACACCATCGGCGGTATCCCGGCGGGGCTACCGCTCTCGCCGACGCTCAGTCCGTGGGTCGCCACGGCGAACCTCTGGATCGTCGAGTCCCGCGGCGCGTACGGCCGCTTCGCCGTCGGGGCTCAGGGGAGCGACACGACGTACGTCCGCGACGGTGCGGCCGTCTCGCTCGACGTCGACGGCGACGGAGTGTCGGAGGCGCTGGGCCGGAGCGAACGCGTCGACTTCCGGATCCGGACGGTCGCCGTCGCGGTCGTCCCACCGGGCAAACTCGGTGTTGGCGACACTGACGGCAATATGGACGAACGGTCGCTGGCCTGGCGCGGTTCTGCACCCGGGCCGCGCTGTGTCACGCCGACGGGACAGTGCCAACGAGAATGACAAAAAATCGGGAGCGAGACTGCTTACCGGAGACGCGCGGCGATCAGTTCTTCGAGGTCCTCACGGAACTCGTCGACCTCGATCTCCTCGAGGACGGGCACGAAGAACCCCTCCACGAGCATATTCCGCGCTTGCTGCGGCGGCACCGACCGCGAGACCATATAGAACAGGTCCTCTTGGTCGACCTGTCCGACCGTCGCGGAGTGAGAGGCCTCGGTGTCGTGGTTCTGGATGATCAGCTTCGGCGACGCGTCGGCCTCGCTATCGTCCGACAGCATCAGCGTGTTCTCTCGCTGGTAGGAACTCGTGTTCCACGCGTCGCGGCCGACGTCCTGGACGCCCTCGTAGACCGAGCGCGCCTCCTCGTCGAGGACGCCGCGGGTGACGAGGTCCGCCGTCGTGTTCTCGGCGTTGTGCCAGACGCGCGCATTCACGTCGAAGTGCTGGTCACTGTGACCGAAGAACGCGCCGACGATCTTCGTCTCGGCGGAGTCGCCGTTGAGTTCGGACTCGACGTCCGAGCGGGTGAGCCGGGAGCCGAGGTTGCCCTCGATCCAGTTGACCGTCGCGTACGTGCCGACGTCTGCGCGCTTGAGCGAGTAGCTGTAGGTGTCCTCTTCGAGGTCCTGCAGCGACCCGTACTGCACGTAGGAGTTCTCGCCGGCGTCGATCTCGACGAGGTTCGAGAAGTACCGCGCGTCGCTGTCGACGCTTTCGCCGGACTCGATGCTCTCGAGGATGGTCACCGACGATGATTTCTCGGTGACGACGAGGGTGTGACTGAACAGCGAGCGGGAGTTCATCTCCGCGCGGATCGTCACGTCCTCGGCGTCGACGCCCTCGGGGACGTAGACGACTGTCCCGGTGGTGAAGAGCGCGGCCGACAGCGCCGTCAGGTAGTTCTCCTCGGGATCGATCGTCGAACCGAACGCGGATTCGACGCGTTCGGGGTGCGCGTCGATCGCTTCGGCGAACGTGAGGACTTCGACGCCCTCGTCGCTCGCGCGCTCGGTCTCGTCGGCCTGGTCCAGCGGGTCGACGAGCGACTCGAAGTCGAGCGCGTCGAGGTTGGTCCAGCGACGGCCGGGCGTCTGGATGACGTCCGGGAGTTCGAGCGTCTCGAGCGATTCGAGCGCGTCGAGGCGGGCTTCGAGCAGCCACTCGGGTTCGTCGCGGGTTTCTGAGATCTCGCGAACGGTCTCTTCGGAGAGGTTCGCGGGCAGTTGGACGCCGCTCATACTATCCGAGGCTCCCCTCCATCTCGAGCTCGACGAGGCGGTTGAGCTCGACCGCGTACTCGATCGGGAGCTCTTCGGTGATCGGCTCGATGAAGCCCGAGACGATCATCTGTTTAGCGTCGTCGTCGTCGAGGCCGCGCGACTGGAGATAGAAGACGTCCTCGTCGCCGATCTTGCCGACCGTCGCCTCGTGGGCGACGTCGACTTTCGACTCGTTGATCTCCATATACGGCATCGTGTCCGACGTCGACTCGTTGTCGAACATCAGCGCGTCACACTCGACTGACGTCGAGGAGTCAGTTGCGCCGTCGGCGATGTGGACCAGCCCTCTGTAGTTGGTCCGGCCGCCGTCTTTCGAGATCGACTTCGACTCGATGGTCGACTTCGTGTCCGGCGCGTTGTGATAGACCTTCGCGCCAGTGTCGATGTTCTGTCCGTCGCCAGCGAAGGCGATAGTGATGTGATTGTCGGAGGCCCTCGGCCCCTTGAGGACGGTCGAGGGGTACAGCATCGTCGCCTTCGAGCCCATCGAGCCGGAGATCCACTCCATCCGGCCGTCGGCCTCGACGAGCGCGCGCTTGGTGTTGAGGTTGTAGGTGTTCTTCGACCAGTTCTGGACGGTCGAGTACTGGACGTGGGCGTCCTCGCCCACGAAGACCTCGACGCCGCCGGAGTGCAGATTGAACGCGGAGTACTTCGGGGCACTGCAGCCCTCGATGTAGTGTACCTCCGCGCCGTCTTCGGCGACGATGAGCGTGTGCTCGAACTGGCCCATCCCCTCGGAGTTCATCCGGAAGTACGCCTGAACGGGCATCTCGACGGTGACGTCTTCGGGGACGTACACGAACGAGCCGCCGGACCAGACCGCACCGTGCAGCGCGGCGAACTTGTTGTCCGACGGGGGGACACACTTCGTCATGAAGTGCTCTTTGACGATTTCGGGGTGCTCCTGCACCGCCTTGTCCATATTCATGAAGATGACGCCCTTCTCCTCCCAGCGCTCCTGCATGTTCTGATAGACGACTTCGGACTCGTACTGAGCGCCGACGCCGGAGAGCGCGTTCTTCTCGGCTTCCGGAATGCCGAGTTTGTCGAAGGTGTCTTTGATCTCGTCGGGGAGTTCCGTCCAGTCGTCGACGCCCGCGCGGACGTCCACGTCGGGGCGGATGTACGGGACGATCTCCGCGACGTCGACTTCCGAGAGGTCCGGCTGGCCGGGCCAGTCGGTCGGCATCGGCATCTTCTGGAACTGCTTCAGTGCCCGGAGCCGCCGGTTCAGCATCCACTCGGGCTCGTCTTTGTCCTCGGAGATGACGCGGACTGTCTCTTCGGTCAGGCCCTTCTCGGTCTGGAACGCCGAGGACTCCTCCTTCTTGAAGTCGAAGCGGGCTTCGGTGTCAGTGTCTTTGAGGTGATCTTGTTCGGAACTCATAGTGTGTGGTGTGTGTTTACGGTTCGTTTCTTATAGGCTTGTGCGTAACCAAACATAGTTACGCCGCCTCGTAGACTTCCTCGCGGACCCAGTCGTAGCCGTGGTCCTCGAGGTCCTCGGCGAGCGACGCGTCGCCGCTCTTGACGACCTTTCCGTCCAGCATGATGTGGACGTGGTCGGGTTCGACGTATTCGAGGATCCGCTGGTAGTGGGTGATCTGGAGGACGCCGGTGCCCTGCTCGTCGCGGAGCGCGTTGATGCCCTTCGCGACGTCCTGCAGGCGGTCGATGTCGAGTCCGGAGTCGATCTCGTCGAGGACTGCGACCGAGGGCTCGAGAATGGCGGCCTGTAGCACTTCGTTCTGCTTCTTCTCGCCGCCGGAGAATCCGGCGTTAAGATAGCGCTGCATAAACTTCTCGTCCATATCCAGAATCTCCATCTTCTCTTTGAGGAGCTGCTGGAACTCGGCGACGCCGATTTCGCCATCATCGGCGGGACCCTCCATCGGGGAGTTCTCGTAGCCGTCGTCGTCCTCGTCGGCCTCAGCTTCGTCTGCGTCCTCGTCTTCGAAGAGTTCTTCGCGCTCTTCGAGTTTGGCGTTGAGCGCCGTCCGGAGGAAGTTCGTCATCGTCACGCCCTCGATCTCGGCCGGGTACTGGAAACCGAGGAAGATACCGAGCGCCGCGCGCTCGTTCGGTTCCAAGTCGAGCAGGTCCCAGGTCCGGTCTTCGTCGGGGATCTCCACGTCCTCGCCGAACTCGTCGTCCTCGAGGTGGAGCAGGATCTCACCGTCGGTCACCTCGTAGGCGGGATGTCCGGCGATTACTTTCGCCGTCGTCGATTTCCCGGACCCGTTCGGACCCATCAGGGCGTGGATCTCACCGGAGTTGACCTCCAGGTCGACGCCACGAAGAATCTGTTCGCCATCGTCCTCCGCCACGCTCGCGTGGAGGTTCTTGATTTCGAGTGTAGCCATCGTATTTCGTTGCCTCGTACCAGTGAAGTGGGCTGTGTCGCTCATAATGGTTACGCATTCACAACTCCGAACTTTACTGCAGAGAAAATATATTTGCAATTCCCGAAACAAACCTCGACGTCCGGGGCCACCCCGGACCAGTTGACACCTACACGAAACTGCCGAGGCCGGTCTGCTCCTGTCCGGATTTGACCTCGTCCCACGACATCCCGAGCGCTTCGATAATCCGTTCGATCGGCCCTTTCAGCGTCTTTTTCAGCATCTTGTCCCAGTCGACCTCGAACGCGTCGGGCACCTGGTCGTCGTACTCGACGCAGATGACGTCGGGATCGCGCTTGAACTCACCGTAGAGTGCGTCTCGCTGGGGATCGTAGCCCTCCTCGGTCTCCATCTGCCGGAACCACGACGGGTGGACTTTCCGGAGGTAGAGCCGCTTGGGCTTCGAGCCGCGGCCGAAGTTCGTTCCCAAGAACTCGTTGGCGTACTTCGCCCCCCGGACCTGCGCCGTCGCGGTGTCGTAGGCGTCGAGTCGCTTGCCGATCCCGCCGGGGATGCCGATCTTCTCGACGGGGATCTCGCCGGTCTCGAAGTCTTCGATGATCCCGTTGAGATACGCCGCAATCTCGTCTGTCTCCTTCCCGTAAACGATCATCTCGATCACGCGCTTTTGCACCTCTTTCGTGATCGGTGCGATGTCCGAGCGCTTGTACTCGAAGCCCGTGATGTCGATGTCGTCGACGTCTTTCCCCTCCTTCCAGACGATGTGTCCGGCGTAGCGCTTCTTCTTGCCCGCCTGGAAGAACCGCCGGTAGAGCTTCTCGAACTCGATCTGGAAGCGGTGCTCGTCGGCGTCGAGTTCCTCGCGGGCGAACTCGTCGTAGGAGGCGTTGATGTACTCCTCTAACTCGAAGGACTGCTCGATGGCCTCTTCTTTGCTGACGTCGCCGCCGAGTTCCAGCATAACTGAGTCGGTGTTGTGAAGCACGACTCCACCGAGTCCGTCGACGAAATTCTCGTTCTCGGCCACGCTGAGATCGTATACGTAGCCGTCGTGATCGACCTCGGTGAGGACGGGATCGCGCCCCCGTCGGTAGGAGTCGACGGTCCGAATTGTGTACGAATCCTTGCCGTCTCGATACTTCAGCGAGTGCTTCTTGTCTCGCTGGGTAAGCAATATCGACACCCCAGCGGCAAGTTCCCGACTCGTCGTCTCGAAGTCGAAATTCCGCTCCGCGTACTCGTCCGAATACCGGGGGAACTCACGAGAACCGTCGCCCTCGATGAGGATGTCGATGAAACGGTCCTGTTCTCCTGTCGGGAGATGATAAACAAACGAGGGAATCCGCTTCCCGCGTGAGGACTGTCCGGCAAACTCCCGGAAGAAGACGGCCGAGAGTTCGTTCATCATCTGTAGCTTCAGCGTCCGATCGCCGTATGTCGCCGATCCACTCCCGCTCGCCGTCTCGTACTCGACGGTTCGTTCGTTCCGTGTGTCGCTCGATATGATGCTTACTGTCGCGTTCTCGAACAGCCGCTCGTAGTCGGATTTGAGTTGTTCGAGCCACTCACGGCGCGACTCCGCGATGCTCGCCCCGAACTTCGACTCCGCCGTCTCGGCGGTCGTCGCACTTCCTTCCGGTATGTATGCTGCGAGTAGTCTGCTCAACGCACGTCCGTCCTCACTGTCGACGTCGATGTATCGCTGGACCTTGATCGTCGAGTCGAGTTCGTCGTAGTGATCGTGACCGAACCAGACGTACTCGTCGTTGGCGTGGACGCGCTTCGTCTTCGTCGACGTTCCTCCGGTGCCTCCCTCGTCTTCGTACGCCCGTTCGTACCCGACCAGCGCCTCGTATACGTCGATAGTCTCTACTGTCTCGACTGCCGGCAGATCGGGCACTCGGAGTGGCTCGTCGACTTCCTCGGGTTCGGCCTCGACGTATTTTCCGCCGGAAGCGACGACGTAGGAGTGGTCCCGGGTCGTCGTCGATTCGCCGAACTTGTGCTGGAGCTTGACTACCTCCTTCTCGGTTTGGTGTCGGATGACCTGCTCGATCGGCTGCCACTCCGTCTCACCGGCCTCGTTCAGAGATAGTGCGTCCCAGCCGTCGGGCTCCCGGCGCTCTTTGGGAAGCCCAGCACTTCCGACCGGCGCGCCGTCCGCGGTAATGAGGATCTCTGACTCCGAGTTTGCCGCGGTCTGTTCGAAGAGCATCTCGATCGGTATGATCCGTATTTGGCCGTCCGGGTCCCGAACGACGACCGGACGGTCTCCAGTTACGCTATCTCCGTAGATGACACTCTTCCCGAGGTCGTTCGCCGCCGAGGCCGTGTGCTCGATGACGTCCCGGCCGGTCGCGGTGACGGCAGCGCCCATCTCCTTGTCGTACAGGCGGAACCGGTCCCAGCCCAGGACGCCGTACAGGGAATTCATAATGACCTTGACAGCGGCCTGCTGTCGGTCGTACTGCTCGTAGGCGGACGTGTCGGGGTCGTGGTCGTTCCGCAGCGACTTCTTCTCCTCGCGTTCGGCGAGGAGGTCGTCGATCATCTCGCGGATGATCCCGTCCGGTTCGCGGCGGAAGTGCGTCCCGTTGGGGGCCTGGAAGGTGTCGCCGCCGTAGGTCTCGGGGTCGACCTTCGTCTCCGGAGAGGCGTTGATCGTCACCATACACATCGGATAGAGGCTTTTGAGGTCCAGCACGGTGACGTTCTCCTTCACGCCCGTGATCGGATCGAAGACGGCTCCCCCCTCGTACTCCTCGGCGTCCGCCTGTCCCTTCGAGGGGAGCGCGAATCTGCCGTGGGCCTCGTGGAGAATGTAGATGTCGACGGTGTCGCCCGGGGTCGGGGCGTCCTCGAGTTTGCACCCGACGAACGTCCGCACCTCGTCCCAGAAGGCGATGACGTCCTGCTTTCTGTCGATCTCGACGCAGAGTTCCACGTCGCGGACGTTGTACTCGAGCAGGCGCGCCGGGTCCTGTTCCCAGAGGTCGCCGATGTCGCCGGGGTACCGTTCCTTGCCGACGTCGAGTTCGAGTTCGCCGACGGCGTCCAGCCGATAGGACTCCAGTTCGGTGAACTGCGTGCGCTTGTACGCGTACAGCAGGTCGAACACGACGCGGCCCTTCACGTTAGGACCGCCCCACCCGCCTCGCCAGACCTCGTCGATCCGGGAGAAGCGCTCGGGGTCGAGGCCGTACTCCGAGGTCGGATCGAGGACCTCCATCCGGTCCAGCAGGTACGGCATATCGAAGTCCTCGAAGTTCCAGCCGGTCAGTATGTCCGGGTCGGTCCGTTCGACGTACGAGACGAACGCGTCGAGCATCGCATCCTCCGCCTCGAACGTTCGGACGTCGACGTCCGTGTCCGAGCGGATCGGCTCGTAGTCGCCGAGGTCGCCGGGAGACTCGACGTCCGCGCCGGCGTCCGGGGCGTCGTAGAGCCACGCGATGTACTCGTCCCGGCGGGAATCGTGAGAGGTGAGACAGACGATCGGCTCTTCGCCCTCTTCGGGGAAGCCCGAGCGGTCGTCCACCTCGATGTCGAAGGTGTTGACGCGGATGTCCCCCTCGACGTCGGTCGATTCGATCTCGTCGTGGGGGATCTGGATCGGTGCGTCGTCGGCCGCTTCGCCGCCCTCGCCGCCGTCGAGGCGTCGTTCCGGGACTCGAATGCCGCTCTTGACGTCCTTGTCGATCAACAGCCGGTTCGGAAAGAGGATGTCGGCTTCGTAGTGATCGAACTCGTCGCGGATCTCGCCGACGTCGCGCGGCGTCCGGGTGCAGATCTTCGTGAGGTCGTCGCCGCGGATGCTCTCGAATCCCTCCTCGGTTCGCGTGATGACGTCCTTGTCGAGCGCGTCGTCGTCGAGGGACTCCGTCGGTGCGTAAAAGTACGGCTCGAAGCCGAGGACGCGGACGTGTTCGACGTCGCCCTCGGGCGTCCGACCGAACACGTGGAGGACGGGATACTCGCGGCGGCCGCTGCCCTCGATGGAGTAGTTCACCTGCGTCACCAGCAGTTCGACCGTCCCGTCGGGCTCGGGAAAGCGGATCTCCTCGCTGTCGACAACCTCCGAAACGTGCTGGGTCCCGTTGCCGGCGACCGCGACTGCCTCCGCGTCCGGCCGGGCGCCGTCGGCGGCGTCCTCGCCCCCCCAGTCGTCGGTGAGCCCTGCCTGTTTCATAGCCACGCGTTCGGGAGTCCGGGCTAAAAGGTTCGGCATTACACCCGACCGCTGCGGAACCGCACTATCGACCACGATATTCACGGCGCAAGACATATAGTGTGTTACATCATACCAAAGTCCACGATGGTCGACCCTGCAGACTCCGAGCGGACGGATCGGTCGTCAGCCGCCCCCGCGCGGCTGGGCGAAGCGAGCGGACTCGACGACGTCGAGTCCTACGAGGTCGACGGCGGGATCGTATTCTACGATCCGCAGAACCCGCTTGCGTGGGTCGAGGCCGACCGAACGGTCACACTCACGGATCACTGCTGAGCAGTATCGGCGCGGACGACACTTCGACGTCGATCCGCCACCACCGAGCGAACCGCTTTTGCGACTGCCGTTCCTCACCTCAGGTGTGTTCCCGGATTCCGAGGAGTGGCCCGACGAGCCCGACGATCCCGATCCCGAGTCGCGGTGGGGCCAGCCCGAAGACGATCTCACGTCCATTCCGTCGGTCGAAGATCCGGGAGAGCGCGTCGACGCCGACGCCGAGGTCGAGATCGACAGCGACCTCGCGAGGTACTTCTGGGTGACGGTCGTCTACGCCAACGTCGCGCTCGGTGGCGTCAGCATCGGGTTGCTGGTCATCGCCTTCCGCGGCCAGTTCACGGTGGGTGGGGTGGCGATCGCCGTCGGTCTGATCGCACTCTATCGGACGTACGATCTCTATGACAGCTACCAGACGCGCGTCGCTGACGACGACGCGACGGGAGCCGACGATGCGGCCGCCGCTTCCGCAGACACCGCCGGCGAGGTCTCAGCGAACGGCTCCGAGTGAGGGGGTCGGCGGGTCGACGGGCCGACGGGTCGGTGGGTCGATGGGTCGACGCGCCGAGTCGACTCGCGGAACGAGCGCAACCGATAAGCGCACGCCGTGATTCCGATGGCGTATGCAGACGGTTCGCGATCCGTCGGGCGACCGGTATCTCCTCGTGAAGCGCTCCACGGAGTCGAGTCGCGTCCGCGACCCCGAGACCGGCGAGGAACGCTACCTGCCGAACGAGCAGTTGACCTTCGAGGACAGCGACGCGCCGCTCTCGGTCGCCACTGACGGGATCCCGTCGTCGGTTCGGACCGTCGTCACGGCCGCCCACGACGACCGATCGCTGGGCCTGCTCGTCGAACTCGCCGACCGGGGGCCGATGTCGGTCGTCGACCTCCTCTCGGCGTACGACCTCTGTGAGTCGGACCTGCACGGTCTCCTCTCGGAGTTCCGCGCGGCGGGACTGCTCACCGAGACGAGGGTCCGCGGCGAGCGCGGCTACGACGCGACCGACACGACTCGTCGGGCGATCGCGAGGCTACGGGAACACGGTGCGTCGGGCGATGAAAACGCCGTGACAGTCGACGGAAACCGGTCCGACGAGTCCGGCTGACCGCGTCCGGAACTCAGGCGAAGGCGCGGCTGGCTTCGCCCTCGGTGGAGGCGTCGGCCTGGATCTTCTCCCAGGCCTCGACGAAGTCGGCCATCGCGATCTCGGTGCGGTCGTCGCGGATGGCGAACATCCCCGCCTCCGTGCAGATCGCTTTGATGTCCGCACCGGAGGCGTCGTCGGCCAGTTCGGCCAGCTGCTCGTAGTCGACGTCGTCGGCGACGTTCATGCCGCGAGTGTGGATCTGGAAGATGATCTCGCGACCCGCCTTCTCGGGCTTGGGGACCTCGATGAGCCGGTCGAAGCGACCGGGGCGGAGGATCGCCTCGTCGAGCATATCGAAGCGGTTCGTCGCCGCGATGATGCGAACCTCGCCGCGCTCGTCGAAGCCGTCCATCTCCGAGAGGAGCTGCATCATCGTCCGCTGGACCTCGGCGTCGCCGGAGGTCTTCGAGTCCGTCCGCTTGGAGGCGATGGCGTCGATCTCGTCGATGAAGAGGACCGCGGGCTCGTTCTCGCGGGCGACCTCGAAGAGGTCGCGAACCAGCTTCGCGCCCTCGCCGATGAACTTGTGGACGAGTTCGGAGCCGGCCATCTTGATGAAGGTCGCGTCGGTCTGGTTCGCGACGGCCTTCGCGAGCATCGTCTTCCCGGTCCCCGGCGGGCCGTAGAGCAGCACGCCGGACGGCGGCTGGATCCCGACCTGCTCGAACATCTCAGGGGACTTGAGCGGCATTTCGACGGTCTCGCGAACCTCCTGCATCTGCTCTTCGAGCCCACCGATGTCCTGATAGGTGATCTCCGGGCTGTGTTCGACCTGCATCACGCGGGCCCGGACGTCGGTCTCGTTATCGAGCCGCTTGACCACCGACAGCGAGTTGTTGACGGCGACGCGCGCGTCGGGTTCGAGGTCCTCGCGCATCTCGTCTGTCACTTCGGTGAGCGCCTCCTGGTTGTTGCCGTGCTGCTTGATCACGACGCCGTCGTCGGTGATCTCCTGCACCGTCGCGACGAACAGGGGCGACTGCTTCAGCTTCTTGTTCTCGTGCGTGAGTCGCTCGAGCTTCTGCTGATACTTGTTGTTCTCCGCGTTCGCGTCCAGCAGCTTGTCCCGCATCTCCTCGTTTTGGGACTCCAGAACGTCGAGGCGTTCTCTGAGCGCCTCGATCTTCTCCTGCTGCGACGCCGCCTCCTCGTCGTATGGGAGCTCGACGTCGTCCACAGTGTCAGTCATCACCCGTCGTAGGTCACGGCTTCATAAGAGGCTTCGGGTAGGTGAAACCTCGACACAGCAGGAGGCGCTCTCGAGCGGCGCTCACGCCGTTATTCGAGGAAATCCAGAATGACCTCGTTCACCCGCGCCGCCGCCTCGTGTTGTACCCAGTGGGTGGCGCCCTCGATCGGTTCCAACCGCCCGTTTTCGCACCGATCAGCGCTCGCCGACGCCATCTCCGGATGGAGGTACGGGTCTTCGCGGCCCCAGATCAGCATCGTCTCCGGTTCGACCCTCCAGGACGCCGGTTCGGGCGCGTCTTCCCGGAGCAGCGCTCGATACCAGTTGAGCATCCCCGTGAACGCTCCCGGCCGCGCCCACGCCTGTTCGTACCGTTCGAGCGTCCGCTCGTCCCACGTGTCCGGGCGGTTCGAGGTGTCGATGAACCACCGGAGGCCGCGCCAGCCATCGGCGCGCCACGTCACCTCGGGGATCCTCGGCAACTGGAAGAAGAACATATACCAGCTCCGGCGGAGTTGACTCGGCCGTTCCCTGAAGTACTGCAAGAACACTGCCGGGTGCGGGATGTTCATCGTCACGGCGCGATCGATACGGTCGGGATGCTCCACGAGCGTCTGCCAGACGACCGCCCCGCCCCAGTCGTGACCGACTACTCGCGCGCTGTCGTAGCCGAACGCGTCGAGTACGCCGACCGCGTCTGTCACCAGCACGTCGATGGTGTAGGCGTCGACTCCGTCGGGCTTGCTGCTGCGGTTGTACCCGCGCTGATCGGGGACGATCACGCGGTAGCCGGCGTCGACGAGCGGGGCGATCTGTGAGCGCCATCCGTACCAGAACTCCGGGAAGCCGTGCAAGCAGAGGACCGGCGGGTCCGCGTCGTCGCCGGCAACGAGCGTGTGCAGTTCGATCCCGTTCGTCTCGACGAACTCGAACGTCGCCGACGGCGGGAGCGCGTCGGGCGCGATCGCCCGCGTATCGGTGGCTCTCCGCCCGTCGACTACGCTGTCAGACATACGCACGTACCTTCGCGGTGGCGACCCGGCCGAGGATCCCAGGCGCCAGCAGCGCGGTCGGATGCGACTCGAGTCTGAGAACGCGCGTGAACTGCTCGGCGACGTACCTGTCCTCGTGAGCGGCGTCGACGACCCACGAGAGATAGCGGTTGAACACGTCCGTCCCGGCCGGCTTCTTCCCCTCTGTCTCCGCGTACTCGAAGTCGGAGCCGACCGTGATCCGCCAGACGACATCCAGCGTGTCGGCGGCCCGGTCGAAGAACCGCGTGGCGAGGTTCTCGCGTCCGGCCGCGAGCGCGTGATGAAGGTGCAACGCATCGAGGGCCGCGGCGGACATCCCTTGCCCGTAGATCGGATTGAAACTCGCGACGGCGTCGCCGGTGACGAGGAGGCCGTCGGGGAATCGATCCAGGTCTTCGTAGTACCGGCGCTTGCTCGCGGGGAACGGGTAGCGGTGGATCTCGTCGCCGTCCCACTCGTGGTGCGCGAGGACCTCGCTGATCGCCGGCGCCGGGAGCGACGACGCGAACTCCTCGAACCCCTCCGGATCGGTCGGGGGATGATCGCCGTGGCGGCCGAACACCGTCACGATCCAGCGGTCGCCCTCCACGGGGACCGCCGTCCCCCCGCGCGTGACCGGCGGCGACGGAACGATCAGGTACCCCCGTTCGTTCTCCGGCGGTCGATCGACGGCGACCGTGCTGTACGCGAGGTCGACGCCGACGTTCTCGGTTTCCGGCGTCGGGTAGCCGTGTCGTTCGAGCCACTCGGGGGTTCGTGAGGTCCGCCCCGTCGCGTCGACGACCAGATCTGCAGCGATGGTCTCCTCGCCGTCATCTCCGTCGACGACCCTGACTCCGGTGACAGTCCTCCCGTCGTCGTCGGCGACGAAGTCGGTGACGTGACACGCCCCGCGGAGCGCGATATCCGCTCGCTCGGCGACGTGTCGTCGCGTGAGTTGCTCGAACAGCGGTCTGCTCGCGCAGTAGAACGGCAGTTCCTCTTCGGCCTCCGCGATGTAGTCTCCCCCCTGATAGAGGTCGAGTTTCTTCGACGCGTTCATCACGACCCCGCCCGCGTCGCGGATTTCCCCCCCGTATCCGGGGAACAGATCCTCCAGCATCACGCGCCCTGGCTCCAGCAGCGCGTGAACGTGGTTCGCCTGCGGGACGCCGCGGCGCGCGATCCGCTCGTCGGGGAGCGGATCCCGGTCGAGGACGGTCACCTGCTCGAACGCGTCGGCCAGGACGCGCCCGGCGAACAGGCCGGCCATACTCGCGCCGACGACGACGGCGTGGCCGTCCCGCGCGGTCACGCGGTCCGGGTCGTATCGGGAGATGTTTTCGAGTGTCATCTCAGTCTCTCCGGCCGTCGGCGAAGCCGCTGTGCCCTGTTTCGCTCCGATCGGTGTCGCCCGCACATCGTATCGATCACCCCCACGCAGTTATTCAACAATAGGAAAGCACCGGCTTATGCATTTCCGAAAGTGGTATTCATACGGGTAATAAGAACATACAGCAAATATTATCTGTCTACATTACCGTGTATCGAGTACGAATGAGTACCACCGAGGCAGTCGCTCCGGACGAAGAGTCGACAGATCGCTGGGACCCGGTGCGCGAGATGCCGCCGAGTGCGAAGTTGGTGGCGAAGGTCCTCGACTACAACGACACGCTGACGCAGAGCCAACTCGCCGAGGAGACGCTGCTTCCGCCGCGGACGGTCCGCTACGCCCTCTCCCGACTCGAGGACGCCGACGTCGTCGATTCGCGGTTCTCGTTCACCGACGCGCGCAAACGGCTCTACACGCTGGCTATCTGACGGACGCACTCCGGCTCACCGACTCGTCCGAACGTTCTTCCCGGATCGGGAGCCAGAGGGGATATGTCGAACACCCCCGCACCGTCCGCTCACGCGGTTCGGCGTTCGCTTCGTGCGCTGGCAGACGGCACAGCGCCGCGCAGCAGCCCAGCCGATGTCGTCGCCGTCGACGCCGCAGCACGGGCGATCGCGGAAGCAGAGGCGGCGACGACCTGTGCGCAGCGCGCGTCGGCGTACCTGGCCGACGGCCGCCTCGCGGCTCTCGATCGCGCGGTCGATGCCGCCGCGACCGAGCGCTCCTCGGATGACCACGACGACGACCTCGCGCGTCGCGGCCGGGCGGCCCGCCGGACGCTCCGACGACTCCAGACGGCGTTGCTCGACGCGCGAACTGATTCTCAGTCGTCACCGGCCGTCGGGCAGGCCAGCGATTGAGTGACCGCCTATGCGCCGGCTCCGGGGCGACCACTTCCACTCCGGTCGCGGAATCGTTTTAGGAACCACCGCACAAGATCCGCGCAGATGACACGGGTGATCCACACCGGCGACACCCACCTGGGGTACCAGCAGTACCACTCCCCCGAGCGTCGCGCGGACTTCCTCGACGCCTTCGAGCAGGTGATCGACGACGCCATCGAGACCGATGTGGACGCCGTCGTCCACGCGGGCGACCTCTTCCACGACCGCCGCCCGGACCTGCGGGACCTCCTGGGGACGATCCGCGTCCTCCGCCGCCTTCGGGACGCCGACGTCCCCTTCCTCGCGGTCGTCGGCAATCACGAGGCCACGCGCGGCGGTCAGTGGCTGGATCTCTTCGAGAACCTCGATCTCGCCGAACGCCTCGGCGACGCGCCCCGAACCGTCGGCGATACCGCGTTTTACGGACTCGATCACGTCCCGAAGTCGCGACGTGCGGACCTCGACTACGACTTCCAGGCCCACGACGCGGCGCACGCGGTACTGGTCGGTCACGGGTTGTTCACCCCGTTCGCACACGCCAACTGGGAGACCGAAACGGTCCTCGAACAGTCGAACGTCGACTTCGACGCGCTCCTCCTGGGCGACAACCACGCGCCCGGCACCGAGGTCGTCGACGACACCTGGGTGACCTACTGTGGGTCCACCGAGCGAGCCAGCGCCGCCGAGGAGGAGCCCCGCGGGTACAACCTCGTGACGTTCGACGAGTCGGTGGACGTCCGCCGGCGAACGCTCGACACCCGGCCCTTCGTCTTCGTGTCCGTGGAGTTGGCCGAGGACGAGGGCGTCGAGCGCGTCCACGAGCAACTGCGACAGCGCGACGTCACCGACGCGGTCGTCGTCGTCGAGGTGACGGGCGCGGGCGATCCGGTGACGCCCGCAGCCGTCGAGGAGGCGCTCACCGAGCGAGGCGCGCTCATTGCGCGCGTCACGGACCGCCGCGAGCAGGACCACGAGGCGAGTATCGACGTCTCCTTCGCCGATCCCGACGCCGCGGTCGACGAGCGCGTCCGCGAACTCGGCCTCTCCGCGGCCGCCCTCGACGTTGAGGGCACCATCCGCGCGGACGGCATTCCCGACACCACCGTCCGCGAGACCGTCGAGTCCCATGTCTCGGAACTGCTGGAAGACGACGCCGACGCCTTCGCGCCGGCGGCCGACCCGTCGGCGGACGATTCCGCTGACGACGTCGGGGAGTCGACGGCGACCGATGCGGCAGACCACGCCGTCGACACTGACGAACTGGACGACGCGGACGACGAAGACGAAATTGAGGGCGCGAACGACGCTGACGAGACGGAGGAAACGACCGACGAAGACGAAACGGCGGACGCGAACGACGCCGACGAACCAGAAGGCCTGAACGACGAAGACGAAACGGCGGACGCGAACGAGACGGACGATGCCCCCGGCTCTGCGACCGACGAGACGACGCCGGCGGACACCCAGGTCACGATGGAGGACTTCTAGATGCGCTTTCAGCGAATCTCGCTGCAGAACTTCAAGCCGTACGCCGACGCCGACCTCGACCTTCGGGACGGCGTCACCGTCATCCACGGGCTCAACGGCAGCGGCAAGTCGTCGCTGCTCGAAGCGTGTTTCTTCGCCCTCTACGGCGCCCGGGCCCTCGACGAGACGCTCGACGACGTCGTGACGACCGGCGAGGACGAGGCCGAGGTGACGCTCTCGTTCGTCCACGAGGGCGAGACCTACCGGATCGAGCGTCGCCTCCGGCGCACCGGGGACCGGATGCAGACGGCGGCCTGCACGCTCTCGGGCCCGGACGTCGAGATCGACGGCGCGACCGACGTCCGCGAGTTCGTGGCCGGCCTCCTGCGGATGGACGCCGAGGCGTTCGTCAACTGCGCGTACGTCCGGCAGGGCGAGGTGAACAAACTCATCAACGCGACGCCGGCGCAGCGACAGGATACCATCGACGACCTCCTCCAACTCGGCAAGCTCGAGGCGTACCGCGAGCGAGCGGGCCAGGCGCGCCTCGGCGTCGAAGACGTGCTGAACCGGAAGCGCGAACTCCTCTCCGATCGGGAGTCTCGGATCGAAGCGAAAGAGGAGGCGGGGCTGCACGACCGGCTGAACGACCTCGAAACCGAACTCTCGACGGTCGACGACGAGATCGAACGCTTCGAGGAGAACCGGGACCGCGCCGAGGAGACGCTCGCAGATGCGAAGGAGATCCTGGGCGACTACGAGGAGACGAAATCCGAGATCGAGTCGCTCGAATCCGACATCGCGAAACTCGAAGAGACGATCGAGTCCGACGAATCGACCCGCGAGAACCTCCGCGACGAGATCGTCGAGACGCGCGAGGCGATCGACGAACTGGACGCAACGCTCGACGACGTGGTCGCCGAGACGGCGCTGGACGGGGGAGCCAGTGGGGTCGACACCGACGCACTCGAAGATCGTCGCGACGCGCTCGACGCCGAGGAGTCGTCGGTCCGCGACGACCTGCAGCAAGCGCGCCAGCGCCAGACGATGCTCTCGAATCAGGCCGAGAAGCTTCGCGAGCGAGCCGAAGAGTTCGATTCGCGCGCGGAGGAGGCGCGCGACCGAGCGACTGATGCGGAGTCGTCCGCCGAAGACGCCGAGGCTCGCGCCGAGAACCGAGCGAGCGAACGCGACGAGGTCGACTCCGAGATCGCGTCCATTCGCGAGCGGTTCGGCGAGGCCCCGGTCGATCCGGGTTCGGCGGCGGCCCACCGAGACTCGATCCAGTCGGACCTCGACGACGTCCGCGACGAACTCGCCGACGCGCGTGCGGAACTGCAGACGGTCCGCGATCGCCTCGAAGAGGCCGAGTCGCTCCGCCAGGCGGGCAAGTGTCCCGAGTGCGGACAGCCGGTCGACGGCTCGCCCCACGTCGACGCCATCGGCGAGTACGAAGCGCGGATCACGGAACTCCAGGGCGATCTCGAAGCGCTACAGGAGCGTCGCGACGCGCTCGAATCGGAACTGGAGACGGCAACGTCGCTGGCGGAGGCGGAAACCCGACTCGCCAATCTCGAAGAGCGGCGGTCGTTGCTCGACGAGAGCGTGGCAGACGCCGAATCGACCGCCGAGGAGCGTCGCGCGGAGGCGTCGTCGCACCGCGAGGACGCCGCGGAGTTCGAGGCCGAGGCCGAGGAGAAGCGCGACGCCGCGGAGGCGCAAGCCGACGCCGCGACCGAGGCCAGCGAGCGCGTCGCCGACCTGGAGGCCGAATTGGAGCGGATCGAGTCGGCACGGGACCGACTCGATCGCGTCGAGGACCTTCGAGAACGGATCGCTGACGCCGAATCGGAGATCGACCGACTCCGGGAGCGTCGAGAGACGATCGCCGACCGCAACGACGAGCGGCGGGAGTATCTCCGGGAGAAGCGCGAGCGCCGGGACGAACTCGCCGCGGAGATCGACGAATCGCGGATCCAGACGGCCCGCGAGAACAAGCGCGAGGCGGCGTCCTACCTCGACGACGTCGAGACGAAACTGCGTGAACTCCGCGAACGCCGAGACGAACTCCAGAACGAGATCGGCGGCGTCCGCGGATCGATCGAACAGTTGGAGTCGCTTCGCGAAGACCGCGATCGGATCCGCGAGCGCGTCGAGCGCTTAGCGTCGCTCCACGAGGAGGTGTCGACGCTCGAAACCACCTACGGCGACCTCAGAGCCGAACTCCGTCGGCGGAACGTCGAGACGCTCGAACGGATGCTCAACGAGACGTTCGAGTTGGTGTACGGCAACGACGCCTACTCGCGGATCCGACTCGACGACGAGTACGACCTCACGGTGTTCCAGAAGGACGGCACCGCGCTCGAACCCGAGCAACTCTCCGGGGGCGAGCGCGCGCTGTTCAACCTCTCGCTGCGGTGTGCGATCTATCGGTTGCTCGCGGAGGGGATCGAGGGATCGGCACCGATGCCGCCGCTGATCCTCGACGAGCCGACGGTCTTCCTCGACTCGGGGCACGTCTCGCGGCTCGTCGACCTCGTCGAGGAGATGCGGCGCCTCGGCGTGAACCAAATCCTGATCGTGAGCCACGACGACGAACTCGTCGCGGCCGCCGACGACCTCGTCACCGTGGAGAAAGATCCCACGAGCAACCGATCGTCCGTCGATCGCGTCGGCGAGGCGTCGCTGGCGGCGGTGACTGCCGAGTCCGACGACTGAGGCACCGGTCCGTGCTCGCCGAACCGCGGCCGAATCACTCAACACCGGCGCCCGTGAGACACAGATATGGGCACGCCGCTCGATACTCGCGACGACCAGGCCGCGGAGGTACTCGACCGCCTCGCTGAGGCGTATCCCGACTCGACGATCTCGCTGCACTTCACCAACAGGCTCGAACTGCTCGTCGCCGTCGTCCTCTCGGCACAGTGCACCGACGAGCGGGTCAACGACGTCACCGAGGATCTCTTCGAGAAGTACCAGACTGCGGCCGACTACGCCGCTGCCGACGAAGCGGAACTCGCGGAGAACATCTACGGTATCACGTTCCACAACAACAAGGCCGGCTACCTGCAATCGATCGGCGAAACGCTCGAAGCCGAGCACGACGGCGAGGTTCCGGACACGATGACGGCGCTCACTGACCTCTCGGGCGTCGGCCGCAAGACGGCCAACGTCGTCCTCCAACACGGTCACGACGTCGTCGAAGGCGTTGTCGTCGACACGCACGTCCAGCGAATCACGCGCCGGCTCGGGATCACCGAGGAAGAACGGCCCGAGGCCATCGAGACGGAACTGATGGACCTACTCCCCGAATCGGACTGGCAGCAGTCGACTCACCTGTTCATCAGTCACGGGCGCGCCGTCTGCACCGCGCGTAACCCCGACTGCGGCGAGTGCGTCCTCGAGGACGTCTGTCCGTCCTCGAAACTGGACAGCGACGTCGATCTCGCGTCGGGCGAGTCGTGGGAGTGAGCGCTTCCGGTCCGGCTCGACGCGCCCCGGCGGCGTCACCTCAGCCCAGCACGTACCGACCGACGTAGCGATAGAGGCCGAGCACCCACGCCAGAAACCAGAAGAGCACGTACCCGAAGACGCCGACTCGGAGTCGACCCCGCCACGCGCTCATATTGGGGTGGAGTTCGTCGATGTCGACTGCCTTTCCCGGTTCGTCGTAGAGGTCCGCCTCCCGTTTCACCTGCAGAATTCGCACGATGCCGGTCAGGGCGAACGCCAGCAGGGCGTACGCCTGTAGTCCCAAGAGCGCGTGCAGGACGGTGACTCCCTCGAGTTGATTCAGGATCCGTGGGAGCATCCACGTCACGACCGGAATCGTGTTGAGCACCAGCCCGGGGACGATGAACTTGAGATGGTACATCAGCACGCCCCAGGTCACGACTTCCGCGTCGATCATAATCCACGCGCCGTAGAGGTAGAACGGGAGGCTCGCTGAGACCATCAGCGCCGCGAGCGTCGCGATGGCCGAGTCGGATACCATCAGTCCGGCTAGGGGCTCCCCGGGTGTAAACCGTCCGACTCGACGTCGCCGGCGACGTCACGCACCGGTAGCGGAACCGTTACCCTAAGGAGTCTGCCGCTCCAACCGCCACCGATGACGGAGTCCTCGGAACAGTCGTCCGCGGCGGACCGCCCCTCGGACCCGCGGTCCGACGACCCACCGGACGAGGCCGCCGCCGCGACAAATACCGCCGGCGACACGTCCGAGACAGACGACCTCGAAGCGCTCCGCAAAGAGGTCGAAGCGACGTACGACTTCGAGAACTTCGGCCCCGCGGAGATGGCCGAGATGAGTCTCGAAGAGTGGGAGGCCGCGTTCGATCCGGGCACGTGGGTCGTCGGCGAGGAACTCCTCGACCGAGTCGAACAGGAACTCAACGCGCGGGTCGCGATCCGCGAGATCTTCGCCGTCGTCGAACGCGTCACCGACGGCGAGGACCGCGTCATCGCCTACTCAGACGAGGGGTACGCGGTCATCTACAAGGACGGGAGCGTCGAGGGCGAAGGCACCGTCCTCCGAGACGTCAAACCGACGGTGGCGCTCTGTTCGATGGCCGACTACGAGCTGATGGACGCGCCGGCGGACGCGTCGCTCCCAGACCCCGACGACGTCCCGGAGGGCAGCGGCGAGTTCGGGAACCTGATGCTCCAGATCGTGGCTGGGGTCCAACTCCTCGTCGGGGTCGGGCTGCTCGTCGCCTGGCTCGCACTCCCGTCACTCTCCACCATCGTCGCGCCGATCGCGTCCTTCGGCTTCCTGGTAATCGGGTTCTTCCTGTTCCTGGTCGTCGCGAACGCCCGACTCTCGGATCGGTTCCGCGTCGAGGAGTTCCGCGCCAGACTCGAGACGCTGGACGCGG
Source organism: Halobellus clavatus (assembly GCF_900107195.1). Lineage (GTDB taxonomy): Archaea > Halobacteriota > Halobacteria > Halobacteriales > Haloferacaceae > Haloquadratum > Haloquadratum clavatum. Next base: position 79,389 of record NZ_FNPB01000001.1, on the reverse strand, counting down.
CGAGCGAGGAACCGGCCGACGTCGTCGCCGAACAGATGGCGGCCGCAGCGGACGAGGGACGCGGCTCAGACGGCGGGGCGCCGAGTGAAACGGACGCCCCCGAAGCGCCCCGAACCGCCGATACAGCCGACGAGGACCCCGGTGCGTAGATCCGTTTCTGGCGGGGGAGTCGGTGGGTTTAAGCGCATTCCATCCTGAGACCGACTTGTATGAAGAGGCGGGACTTTCTGCGAGCAGCAAGCGTCCCTGCTGCTGCCACGACGGCCTCTGCTGCCGCCGGCAGCGTCGCTGCCCAGGAGACGGACGGCGGCACCGAGACCGGTACGGAAACCGGGACCGGGATGGGTACCGGAACGGGAACGAGTACCTCGGGCGGATCCGGCGGTGGCGGCGGGCCGACGAAGACCGTGACGGTCGGTCCCGGCGGGTCGCTGGTCTACGAGCCGGGCACCGAGGAACCACTCCAGATCGCACCGGGCACGACGGTCGAGTTCGTCTGGGATTCAGACAACCACAACATCGTCGTCGAGAGCCAGCCCGAAGGCGCGAACTGGGAGGGTCACGAGACGATCGAGAACACGGGCTTCACGTACACGCACACGTTCGAGACGCTCGGGACCTACGAGTACTACTGTGAGCCGCACCGGACCGCTGGAATGGTCGCCTCCATCGAAGTCGTCGAGAACCCCAACGCCGGCGGCGGTGGCGGCGAGAAGGAACTCCACAGCTTCGGCGTTCCGATCCAGGCCCACTGGGTCGGCGCGGCGACGATCCTCGCGATCATCGTCACGATCATCTTCACGTTCTATGTCCTGAAGTACGGTGAATCGGCCCACACGGGCACGGGGAGGAACGGATAATGTCATCGAGTGGAAGCACCTACGGCGACATCCATCGCTACGAGCCAGCGCGCGAGAGTACCGCGGCCGCCATCGCGATCGTCCTGTTGACGGTCATCGAAGTCGTCTTCGTGTTCCTGTTCACGTACGGCCTGATTTCGGGCTGGGGACTGTCGGAGACCGGGAACATGTACCTCGGCGCGGTCCTGGCCGTAATCTTCGTTGACCTGGCGTTCATACTGGCACTGTACCGGAAGGAGTTCCTCCCGGACGTGATGATCGTGAAGAAACGGCGCCGGAAGTACGAGGACCTCTACATCCGCGAGGAGGACGTCGACGGGACGACGTTCGGTGACGGCGCGTGGGACCAAGTCAAACGGGCGATCTACCCGTACTACAAGCGATAACAATGAGCCTCGAAAAGAAAGACGAATACGATCACAAAGGCTGGATGAAAGAGAAGGATCTGACTCCCGTGGAGTCGACCTTCCTCACGACGCTCATCTGGCTCGACAAGCGGTTCCGCATCGTCGACTATCTGGAGCTCCTGGAGACCCTCTATTACCGGGTCAACCTCCAGATGCCGAAGAGCCACACCGAGCAGTACAACCTCGACAACAAGTTCTGGTACTGGTACCCCCTCTACACGCTGGGGCTGTTTTCGACCCTCGCGTACGTCGTCGCCGCGATATCGGGCGCGCTGTTGGGCTTCTACTATAGTCCGTCAGCCGCCGCGGGATCAGAGGCGGCGGGGACGGTCGCCTACGAGAGCATCGCGTTCATTATGCGCGATATGCAGTTCGGGTTCATGCTTCGCTCCATCCACCGGTGGGCGGCGCAGGTGATGGTCGCCGCGGTGTTCCTGCACATGCTCCGCGTGTACTTCACCGGCGCGTACAAGGAGCCCCGCGAACTCAACTGGCTGATCGGCATCGTCCTGATCAGCCTGACGATGGTGTTCGGGTACACCGGCTACCTGCTCCCGTGGGACCAACTGGCCTTCTGGGCGGGCCAGATCGGCGTCGAGATGTCGCTGTCGATCCCGCTCGCCGGCGAGTGGATCGCACAGCTCCTGTTCGGCGGCTTCTCGCTGAGTCAGGCGACGCTGCAACGGATGTACGTCCTGCACGTGTTCTTACTCCCGTTCGTGGTGACGACGCTCATCGCCATCCACATCGGGATCGTCTGGGTGCAGGGCATCGCGGAACCCCACTAAGAGACCAATGACCGACGAAACCACCTCCGACACCGAGACCGACGACGCTCGCACCGACGGCAGCGGCATCGTCGCGCCGGACGACGAGACCCCGACGTGGCACGAGCGCAAGAAGCGCGCTCAGGGGCTCTCCCGGCTCACCTACGAGTACTTCGAGCGCGCCCGCCGCGAAGACCAGGACCTCCGTCAGGAGTCCGATTACGTCGAACGCGACGTGCTCGCGTTCCCGACCTGGCCCCACGAGGTCATCCGAAACCTCGCCATCGCGAGTTTCTTCGTGGGGATGTTGCTGTTCCTGTCGGCGACGCTGCCACCGCACATCGGCGATCCGGCGAACCCATCGAGTACGCCCGCCATCATCCTGCCTGACTGGTATCTCTACTGGTCCTTCGGGCTGCTCAAGCTCGGTCCGCTGAACCCCGAACTGTCGATCCTCGGCGGGCAGAAGCTGATGGCCGACCGGACCTACGGCGTCCTCGCGAACCTCGTCGTCGTCGGGATCGTCGCCATCGTGCCCTTCCTCAACAAGGGGAGCGCACGCCGGCCCGTCGAACAGCCCTTCTGGGCGGCGGTCGGCGTCGGCGGCGTCATCTTCGCGTTCACGATCAGCGTCTACTCCGCGAAGAACCTCCTCCCGATGAACGTCGACCTCGCGTTCGACCTGGCGTTCCTCCTGCCGATCGTCGGCGGATTCATCACCTGGGCGGTGCTGAAGACGATGCGGGAGGGGTATATGTACGACCTCAACCGCCGGTACTACCGCCTCCGGCCACCGAAGTAGCCGCACGGCGCTCTGCGTCCCGTCTTCACTCCCACGTTTCCTGCTGCGTTTGATCTGATTTTCGCCGCTCGCATCATCGTCGACCGCCCAGAGACGGAAAGGTCCTTTTCGCTCCCGGCCGTAGGAACGCTAATGACCGATGGAGACGCGACCGGCACGAGTGCCGTCGAGCCGGGAGACACGGAGACGCCGGAAGGGGGCAATCCCAGCGGCCGGGGCCGCGACGTCATCGTCCCGATGCCGCTGTACAAGGTCGTGACCGTGTTCTCGACGCTGATCGCCGTCGTGGGCGTCGTGTTCGGGTTCATGCTCCTCGACGCGGCGACGCTGAACGTGAGCTTTCTGGGCGGACTGATCCGCGGTCTCCTGTCGTTCCTCGGCGTCAGTGTTGCCGAGAGCGTGTTGAGCACCGTCCTGGCCGCACTGGGCCTCGCGATCATCGCGTTCGGCGCGGGCGTGTACGTCATCGGCACGCGGTTTCGGGCCCGCGGAATGGGAAAGTCTCAAGAGGACTCCAACGAAGATTCGAACAACAATGGCTGACGAGTTCGTCAAAGGATTGGGCATCTTCACTGGCGGGGGCCTCGCCTGGATGGTGCTCGCAGGCTGGTACCGGACGCCGAGCTTCGAGAGCAGTCAGCAGCTCGTCGCGCCGATCTCGATCGGTGACTCTGCGACGATGTTCGACTCGTTGGGCGTCCTGCTGATGGACGCGCTGTTCTGGTTCACTGTCATCGGCGCGCTGACGTTCTGGGTCGGGATCCCCCTGATCCGGCAGGCTCGCGAAGCGATCGAAGAACGCGCACAGTAGCGCTGTCGCCCTATTCTGCCGTCGATGTCGTCGATCGTCCAGTCGCGCGACGGATTGGAAAAACTCTAATGACTCCTATACCCAACGTCGAGTATGCAACCGCTACAGTTCCTCGTTCCGATCGACGCACTCGAGGCCGTCGGTGGGATTCTCCCTGTCGCCGTCCTCGTACTGGTGATACTCAATATGATCACGCGGATCCTCCAGCACAACCACCACAAACGCCAGCTTCGCGAGAATGACGGCGACGAGGCGATCACCCGGTGGCTCCCGCACACGCTGACCACCCTGGGGATGGTGCTGCTGTCGTTCCTCTATCTGATCGTCGCCCCGCACGGCGGGATGGTGCTGTCTGTCCTCGTCGTGACGGTATTCATCGCGGACTTCTTCGGATTCGAGTCGCGCAAGGTCGAAGCGCGCTCGAAGAGCAAGGATCTCGAACGACCGATCCCGGCGGTCGGCGCGTCGGTCTTCGCGCTCATATATGCGGCCTATCAGAGCTTCTTCTTCCTCATCGAGCCGCTCTGGAACTCGATCATCTGACGGGGGCCACGACCCGAGCGATCCCCGTCGACGCGTTTTTGACACCGGAGCGTCTGCGCAACGCCGCTTACCGATCCGGGACGCTGTCCGGTGTCACGACGGCGAGCGTCCGCGAGACGGTGATCTCGACCGGCGCCTTCGCCGGAACCGTTCTCGCTTCCTCGTCGTCCAGCAGGAGCGACACGGCGGCCTCGTCGCGCTCGACCGACACCGACACGGGGGGACGGAGGACCCACACGTCCGCGTGCATCGCGTACGGGGAGATCGGGACCGCCGCGAGTCCGGTCTCGGGCGCTAACAGCGGGCCGCCCACCGCGTGCGCGTAGCCCTCGCTCCCGAGCGGCGTCGCGACGACGATCCCGTCGGCCCTGACCGTGTCGGACCACCCGGCACCGGAAGCGACCCCGTACTCGGAGATGCGAGCGGGTTCGGCCGTCACGAGTGAGACGTCGGTCACGGCGTGCCCGACGGTCTCGCCGTCGATCGTCACGCCGAGGACCGGGTGCGGCGCGGTTTCGACGCCGGCACCGACGGCGTCGACGGCGGCCGCGACGTCCGTCGCGGGGACATCGTAGCGCGTCGCGCCGGTGCCGACGGGAACGACCGGGCAGTCGGGGGGGTGGCCCGCCAACGAGAGCAGCGCGGCCTCCCCGTCGGCAACGACGACGTCGGCGGCTGCGATCCGCTCGCCGACGTCTGTCTCGGTCGGGTCTGCGACCTCGATATCGGCCGGTTCACGGTCGAAGAGCGTCGCTTCCACCGTCGAATCCGCCGAATCGGGCCGATGGAGGACGAGCACCGAGCGAGCCGCGTCGCTCACAGCTCGGTCTCCGGTCGCGTCCGTCTCGCCCGTCTGGCCGACTCGACTCCGCACATACACGCCGCTACGACAGTCGAGGAAAAAGACCCAGCGGTTCGATATCGATCCGGGGTCCGGATCAGATGCCGCGTGGGTCGTCGCTCACTCCTCGATCGCCTCGCGGATCGCCTCGAGTGACTGTGCGGGGAACTCGACGTGCGGCAGGAGTTTCGCGTCGTCGACGACGACCAGCCGACAGCCGACCGCGTCCGCCAGTTCGCGACCCCGCTTCAACGGCGTGATGTCGGCCTCGCGTCCCCACAGCAGTGTCACCGGCGCATCGATGTCCTCGAGCGTCGATGTGAGGTCCATCTCGGCGTTGAGAAAGCCGCTGACGAACGATGCGGGCGCGTACCTGGCGTTCGGCTGATGGGCCGTCTGCCACTCGTAGTCCATCCACTCGTCGGTCACGCTGTCCATATCGTAGTAGCCGTGGTCGGCGTTGAAGTACCGGATCGACGGCTTCGACGCGAGCACATTGAAGAGTGCCTCCCCCAGCAGCGGCGACCTGAGGAGTTCCCGTGCCAGGAGATTCCGGTCGGGGCCGCCGCGCTCGGTCGGGCAGATCAGGACGAGCGAGGTGAGATCGAGGTCGTCGGCGACCGCCGCGAGGTACGCACTCGTGAGCGAGGACGCCACCACCCGCGGCGACTCGAACGTCGCGACGAAATCGCGGACGAACTCCTCGTAGAACGTCGCCGAATAGCGCAGCGGCGGCCGATCGGACGTCCCGAAGCCCGGGAGGTCGGGCGCGACGACGTGGTAGTCGTCTGCGAGGTCGTCGAAGATCTCGCGGAACTCGCCGCTCGATCCGGCAGCGTTGATCCCGTGGAGGCACACGAGATCCGGATCCTCGGGATCGCCGGCCTCGGCGTACGCGACGTCGAACCCGTTCCACTCGAACGTCTGCTGCGTCCCGCCGAGGGCGGGTTCGAGGGGCGCTGCGCGTCGATCGAGTGCGGTGTTGGCCACTGCGAGCGCGCCGGCTCCGGCGACGGCCGCGCCGGCGACCGATCTGAGTCTCATACGAGTCTGCACGACCGCGAGACGCTTGAGGTTGCTGGGCGGGACTCAGTCGCGGTCGTCTCCGGGGTCTGACTCCGCCGCGGTGGGCGTGCGCTTGTTGTCGACTCGCTGGCCGTCGAGGCACTCTCGTAGCGGTTCGACGACCGCGTCGGCCACGGTGTAGGGATCGGTCTCACCCGATCGCACCCGCTCGGCGAGTGCATCGACGCCGCCGCGTCGGTCGAGTTCCGCCTCCAGCAGTTCGGTGAGATCGCCGCGGACGAGCCGGCGGATCTTCTCGCCGTGGCGCTGCTGTGCTTTCGCCTCTCCCACCCCTGAGCTGCGGAGGTACGCGGCGTGCGCGTCCAGTGCGTCCACGAGGTCCTCGATCCCCTCGCCCGAGGTCGCGACTGTCTCGACGACGCGCGGCTCCCAGTCGGCGGCTGCGTCGGCACCGTCGGACCGCGCCCCGTCAGCGTGACTCTCTCCACCGGATTGGCTTACGCTCCCGTGACCGTGCTTGCCGGCCCCGGCGCCGACGTCCCGCCGGTGGAGCATCTCCTCCAACTCGGCGACAGTGCGCGCCGCGCCGTCCAGATCCGCCTTGTTGACGACGAAGACGTCGCCGATCTCGAGGATTCCGGCCTTCAGCATCTGGACGTCGTCGCCGCTGTCGGGTTGCACCAGGACGCCGACGGTGTCGGCGGTTCGAACGATGTCGACTTCGCTCTGGCCGGCCCCGACGGTCTCGACGATCACGACGTCCTTGCCGAACGCGTCGAGCGCGGTGATCGCGTCCGTCGTCGCCGTCGAGAGGCCGCCGAGACGCCCCCGGGCGCTCATCGAACGGAAGAACACGTCCATATCGCCGTTCGTCGAGGCCATCCGGATCCGGTCACCGAGGACCGAACCGCCGGAGTACGGCGAGGACGGATCGACGGCGACGACGCCGACGGTGTCGCCTCGGTCGCGGTAGGCTGCCGCGAGTTTGTCGACGAGCGTCGACTTTCCGGCTCCGGGGCTTCCGGTGATGCCGACGACGGCGGCGTCGCCCGCGTGGGGATGCAGTCGTGCGACGAGGTCGCGATGGCCCGGTGCGCGGTTCTCGATCAGGGTGATGACGCGGGCCAGCGCGCGGTGCTCGCCGGCGAGCAGGGCCGCGACGAGGTCGTCGTTCCGTGCGTCGAGATCGCGCCCGGATGTGTCGTCGCCGGCCATCACTCGCGGCGCGGCGCGTTCTCGCGCACGAACTCGATCGTTTCCTCCATCGGCGTGCCGGGGCCGAAAATCGCGGCGACGCCCAGGTCGCGGAGTTCCGGTCGATCCTCCTCGGGAATAATCCCACCGACGATCAGGAGAGTGTCCGCGAACGCCCCGTGACGTTTCAGCCCGTCGACCACCTTGGGGACCAGACTGTTGTGCGCGCCCGAGAGGATCGAGATTCCGAGCACGTCGACGTCCTCCTGGACGGCCGCCTGCACGATCTCGTCGGGCGCGCGGTGGAGCCCCGAGTAGACGACCTCGAAGCCGGCGTCTCTGAAGGCGCGGGCGATGACGTGCGCCCCGCGGTCGTGGCCGTCTAAGCCGACTTTGGCGATGAGACACCGGATCGGTCGGTTGCGGCCGTGCTGCTCGGCGTCGGCGCTCATATCCCGGTGTTCGTGCGCCCGGCGCTTGGATCTACCGGAGGGTCAGTCGAGCAACTCGGAGAACGCGCTGTTCGTGGGATCGATATAGATCCCGTACGCGCCTGTGCGCCCGTCCGGCAGCGATACCGAGACGACGCTCAGCGCGAACGTCGCTGTCGATCCATCGGCCATCGTCCGCTCGACGCGGCCGTTCGAGACGCCGCCGGTTCCCATAGCGGCCTCGTACTGCTCCGTCTCGGCATCGCTCGAGGTGACTGCCGTGAGCGGTGTGTCACTCTCGACCGTTCCGAAGCGGTCGTCGTAGGCCCCGTTCGTTTCCTCGATGCGAAGGGTCTGGCTCGGTCTGTTCCGTTCGACGTAGAGCGCCGATGCGGGGATCTCGTCGAAGAACGCGTGCAGGCGGTCGCGCTCGCGTCGCAGCGTCACCTCGCGTTCGATCCGTTCGAGCGCCTCGGCGGTGTATCCGGCGAGGATCTCGAGGAACTCGACGTCCCGATCGTCGAAGGCGTCTCGTTCGTCCGAGACCGCCTGGATCACTCCTTGGTCCCCGACCGGGACACTCAGGACGGCGTGGAGGTCGTCGTGTTCGGAGACCGCGTCGGGATCGGACTGCATGTCGGCGACGACTTCGGATTCTCCGGTGGCCAGCGTCCGCCCGGCGATGCCGTCCTCGAGATCAGTTGCGCTCGCCGCCGGATCGGGGAGGGCCGACGCCTGCGGAACGAGCCGCCCACATTCGGCGAGGAACACGATGGCGTGATCGAACGCCAGCGCCTCGGTCGTCGCTTCGATCGTCTGTTCGGCGACGGCGCCAGCCGTCTTGCAGGCGGCGATGTCCTCGGCGTAGTGGCTCAGTGCAGCGAGTCGCGCGTTCGACTCCCGAAGCTTGTTGATGTGCCGGTCTTCTTGGACCGCCGACTCGACGCGGTTGAGAAGCGTCTCGATACCGTCGTCGCCGGAACGGACGCCATCTATGGTTCCCACGATCGGTGGACTGTAGATGACCGTGGGTACTAGACTGTCTTCGACGAGCGCGCGAACGAGCGACTCGTCCTTGCCGAGAACCACGACGCAATCGAGGGTCGGCCCGAGTTCCTCGACGTATTCGGCATACGTTCTCCGACACCGTACCACCACTTCGGCTCTGAGGTGTCGTTCGAGCGTCTTGAGGACCGTCTCGACGCTCGGTTCCCTGTTGGCGTCGGCGTCGGCGTCGCGGTCGCGACTCGTTCCCTGCTCACTATCGCGGTCTGTGTCACAGTTGCCGTCGCCATCCTCGTCGGCTCTCGAACCACCGCTCTCGACGGGGTCGCAGCCGTCATCGTGGCCAAATCCTGTCTCCCCTCCGTCGACAGCCCCCTGTCGTGAGCCGTCCCAGTCGCCGACGTCGACCCCTTCCCGTGGGATGTCGACGGACTCCGGAACGACGACAAGAATGCGTCCCCCGTCTGCTGCCCCCACCATACCGCACCCCTTGAACGTCAGTCCATTAAGATGTTTGCCCGGCAGACCGGTTCAGTCCCGTACTCACCCCTTGGTGTGTAAACTCGCCGAATTCGACGGGACTTGGTAGCTATTACCAGTGCGCCAAAACCCGTTAGTGTCTTCAATTGAGACAAGTTCCGCGCGGGCGCTCACGGGACGTGCTCACGCAGGAACTCGACCACCTCGCTGTAGGCCTCGATTCGGTTCTCCAGTTTCGCGATGCCGTGGCCCTCGTCCTCGAAGATGCGCTCTCGGACCGGGACGTGTTCGCTCGCGGCCTCGACGAGTTGGTGCGCCTCCGAGACGGGGACCCGCGGGTCGTTCGCGCCGTGGATGACGAAGAGCGGCGCGCGGATCTCCTCGATGGTGTTGAGCGGTGAGATCGATTCGAGGAACGCGCGGTCGTCGTCGAGTGAACCGTACTCGGCTTCCCTGAGTTCGCGCCGCCACTCGCCGGTGTTCTCGAGGAACGTGACGAAGTTCGCGATTCCGACGATGTCGACGCCGGCGGCCCACAGATCGGGATACTCAGTCATCGCAGCGAGCACCATAAACCCGCCGTAGGAGCCCCCCATCGCGACGATCCGGTCGGGGTCGATCGCCGGATGGTCTTCGAGCCACTCGACGGCCGCTTTGATGTCCTTCACCGAATCCATCCGGTTTTCGACGTCGTCGAGGTGGCCGTAGGCCTTCCCGTAGCCCGCCGAGCCGCGGACGTTGGGTTCGAAGACCGCATAGCCGTTCGCGAGGAAGTACTGCGTCACCGCGCTGAACGAGGGTCGGCGCTGGGACTCGGGGCCGCCGTGGATGTCGACGATCACCGGCGTCTCGTCCGTCCCCGTGTCGGACTCGGGGGTCGAGAAGAACGCCGGAATCTCCCGTCCGTCGAACGTCGGGTAGTGGACCAGTTCGGGCGCGACGAACGTGTCCCGCGGGATTCCCGCGGTCGCCGCCCGCGTCCAGCGCTCGGCCGGGCGCTCCGACCCTTCGTCCACGGCGGTCACCGCGTCCGACTCGACGACGTAGACGTTGGCGGGATCACCGCGCTGCGTCACGGTCACGGCGAACCGGTCCCCCGCGCTGTCGAACTCGACACCGCCGATCACGCCGCGCGGCAGCGCGGGTGCCGGCCCCTCCTCGATCGCCGGGGCCGCCGATTCCGCCGAGTCGGGCGCGCGGAGGTGGCCCACGGTCAGTTCGGTGTAGCCGTCGACGTTCGTGGCGTACGCGATCCGCCCCGTCTCCTCGTCGACGGCGACGCCGTCGATCTCCCAGTCGGGGTCGCGCTCGACGAGCGCGAACTCACCGGTTTCGACGTCGACGCACCACAGATCGAGCGTGTCGCTCTCGCGGTCGGAGACGAGATACACGCGCTCTCCGTCGGGCCCCCACTCGGGGCTCTGGAACCGGACGGTTCCGTCGTGCGGGGTCAACAGCGTCAGTTCGCCGCTTTCGACGTCGAGGACCGAGACGTCCTGATCGAAGTTCGAATACGCTTGTGAGACGATGAGCCGCGAATCGTCGGGGGACCATCCGCCGAGCGTCAGCCACCCGTCGCCTTCGGTGATCAGGTCGGCGGCACTGCCGCGCTCGTCTCGTCCCTGGACGTACACGTCGAAGACGGATGCCTCGCGACGGTTGGAGGTGAACGCGAACCGCTCGCCGTCGTGGCTCCACCCGCCCCAGCGATGCTTCGCCTCCGGGTCCGCAGTGAGGTTGGTGATCGCACCGTCGGCCAGGTCGTATCGGAACAGTTGCGCGCGCTCGTTCCCGCCCTCGTCCATCCCGAACGCGAACTCCCGGCGAGTCGGCGACCACGAGACGAACGTCACCCGCTCGTCGAAGAAGGTCCGCTGCTCGGGCCAGCCACCGGGCTCGTCGATCGTCCACACCTGCGGGACGCCGGTCGTATCCATCAGAAACGCGAGTGCTTCGTCCTCGGGTCCGATCGACGCGCCGTAGGCACTCCGAACGTTGAGGTACCGCTCGATGTCGTGGGGCATACCTCCGCGTTCGCCGCCGCGGACGAAAGCGTTCGGGTCCCACCGGTCACCATCGCTCACTGCCTCGACGGCCGCAACAGCCGACCGCCGTGGGCTATAACGCGAGGAACGCTCGCCGGATCAGATAATCCCTTCGGCCTTCAGCCCCTCGATGACGTCGTCGACGAGCGACTCGACGTCGTCGTACGGGAAGTCCTGGTGGGAGCCGAGCTTCGCGGCCATCTCCATCGCGCTCAGCGTCACGTCGCCGGCTTCGAACTTCGTCCCCGGGCCGTCCGGGAGCGTCGGGACGAGGTCCATCTGACTCGTGACGGGGTAGTCGGCACCACTGAACGCGTCGGTGAACTGCTGGCGGAGTTCCGCCTCAACGTCTGCCATAGCCGAGACGTGCGAGACGACCTGCAAAAACGTTCCGGAACCACCACAAACGGGTTGTGAGTTGTTGCTCGGACACCGGGGTTCGGCCCGTGCTTTCTTTGACGTCGATATGGAAGCGCCACCAATGCCGCGTGGTGATTACGGTGTCGCGATGGACGACAAAGCGGTCGCGTCGTTCCTCACCTCACAGGGACACGGTGTCCTCTCGTTCGGGGGCGACGTCCCGTATAGCCTCCCGATCTCGTTCGGCTACGACGTCCTCGAGAACCGGTGCATCTTCCAGTTGGTGTTCCACGAGGACAGCGAGAAGAGTGCCCGACTCGAGGCATCGAACCGCGTCTCGCTGGTCGCCTACGAGTGGAACGACCCGAGCGACTGGCGGAGCGTCGTCGTCGAGGGTCGGCTCCAGCCGATCGAGGAGGCGTCACCGGCGGCGATGGACGCGTCGGAGATCTTCGCCGAGTTCGCCTCTCTCGCCGGCCTCTCGGTGTTCGATCGGCCGTCGGCGGATCTCGACCCCGCGTGGTACGAACTCGAGATCACGAAGATGAAGGGTCGCGAAGCGCCGAGCATCGAGTGACGCTACCGGTTCCGCTCCCGTGGAAGGAGACAAACCAAAGTATTCACTACAGGCGACTCCCAACCCCCGGGTATGACTGACGGCAACGCGGAGATGTCCCGTCGCGCCTTCCTCACGACGGCGGCCGGCACCGCGGCGGCGACCGGCGCAGCCGGGACCGCAGCGGCACAGGAAGACGGCGGTGGCGGCGGCGCCACCGAGACCGTGACGGTCGGCCCCGGCGGATCGCTGGTCTACGAACCGGGCACCGAGGAACCGCTCGAAATCACGCCCGGCACGACGGTCGAGTTCGTCTGGGACTCGGACAACCACAACATCGTCGTCGAGAGCCAGCCCGAAGGGGCGAACTGGGAGGGCCACGAGCCGATCGAGAACACGGGCTTCACGTACACGCACACGTTCGAGACGGTCGGTACCTACGAGTACTACTGTCAGCCCCACCGAACTGCGGGGATGGTCGCGTCCATCGAGGTCGTCGAATCCCTCTCGACGCCGTCGGGATCGGGCGCGCCGGAACTCCCGAACTCTGCGAAGACGCTCGGGGTCGCGACGACGTTCGCGATGGTCGCCACCCTCGGACTCGCCTTCTTCTTCCTCAAGTACGGCGGCGATTACGAGATCGAGGAGGAGTAAGCCCTTCGGGGCTCAGAATAGCCCGTATTCGTCGATTTCGGCCTCGTAGATGCGTTCGTAGCTGTCCAGTACGGCTCCGTGGTCGTACTCGATGAACGTCTCGTTGATCGTCTCGCGTTCGTGCCCGGCGGCGGCGACGACCTCGTCAGCCAGTTCTTGGGGACTCGTAACGCGAGCGCCCCGCTCGCGGTTCTCGACCAACTCGTGCGCGCTCGAACGGGCCTGATACTCGACGATGCCGACACACCCGCAGGCCAGCGCCCACAGCAGGCCGCGGGGAAACGGCTCGACGGTCGCCGTCTGCGCGAACACGTGTGCGCCCTTGAATATCGGCACGAACTCCGCGGGATCCAGTGCCCCGAGGAACGCGACGCGGTCGTCGATACGGAGCTCCGCGGCCGTCTCCATCGCGGCCTCGCGCTCGGGACCGTCGCCGACGATGGCCGCACGCCAGTCGCGGTCCCGGAGTTCCGCCAGCGCCAGGAGAAACGACTCGACGTTGGCGTGCTCGTCTAAGCGACGCGCGTACACCACGTCCGCGCGGTGGTCGACGCCGGCGTCGCGAACGAGGTCGAAGTCGATCGACTCCGGGACGACGTCGATTGCGTCGGCGGCGACGCCGTACTCGCGAACGTCGGTCTTCACCAGCCGTGAGGGGGCGAGCACCCGACTCGCGCCGCTCACGGCCCGGCGGCACATCCGCGTGGTGTCGCCGTCGCGTCTCTCCCACCAGTCGACGATCACCGGCACTCTGAGTACCCGTGCGGCCGTCTTCGCCGCGACGACCTGGGAGGGCGGGCTGTTGGTCACGTGGACGACATCCGGACCGGCTCGTCGCAGCGCGAACGGCAGTTTCGAGGCGAACCCCCGCGCCGACGGCGTCTCGGTCACTCCGACGTACTCGACGCCGTTCTGCTCGAACCGATCCAGCGGCCCGTCCCACCACTGCGTACAGAAGAAGACGACGTCGTGGTCGCGGGCGGCCAACCGCTCGGCGACTCGTCGTGCACGCCTCGTTGCCCCGTCTGAACGGCGTTGATCGGGATACAGCGAGACGAACGCGACGCGCATATCCGAGGATTCCGGCGTGGCGATAAAAACCCTCGACATTCCGGCGGTCGAAACGCCGCATCGTTGTCGTGCGGAGACCGGAGGGTGACTGCCCGTAGCCGCCGGTCCCGCGGGTGGTCGCTCGCTTCCGGCTCGGGTGTAGCTGTTGGCTGCGATCCGGCGTCTGCCGCCTCCGGCTCGGGCGTGGCTGTCGCCTCTGATCCGTCTCAGTCGTCCATATAGATCGGTGCGGCCGCCTCGTCGGGTCCGGGTGCCGCCACGTCGGTCCGCTCGACGAGATTCCCCACGACCCCGTCGTCGAGGGCCTCCGCGTCGGGCGCGTTCACCTCGACGAGGTTGCCGGCGGGATCGCGGATGTAGAACTGTACCGCGCCGGACGGGAGCACGTACACCGGCGGCTCACCGTCGACGTAGCCGGTCTCGATCTGTGGCAGGAGTTCCACCTCGGCGCTCTCGTGGGCGCGGATGGCCTCGTAGACTGCCTCGAAATCGTCGACGTGGAGCGCGTGGTGGTTGAACGCCGGTGGTTCGTCCGCCCGTTCGACGATGTGCAACTGGAGATCGCCGCAGGCGAGCCACTGCGTCGGTTCGTCGAAGCCGGGCGTCGGGATCTGTTCCATCCCGAACACCGACTCGTAAAACTCGACTGAAGCATCCAGGTCGGTCGCGAGGATACTGACGTGCGTGTACTGCGTGCCACTCATACCAGCGAGAGCGACGGCGCCGGACGGTAAAATGGTTCGGCTGGATCGGGTCAGCCGACGAGAAGCAGCGTCGCCGCGGCCGCCTCGACGTACTCCCAGTCGAAGGCGTGATTCAGCAGGAGGTAGGTGACGACGCCGAGGGTGAGCGACAGCAGCCACGATCCCGCGGCGATCCGACCGACCGTGCGGTGTCGCGTCTCCGTCCGCAGTTCGGCCGGCGAGTGCGTCGCGCCGAGTACGAGCGCGTACAGCACCACCGGAACCGCGACGATCGAGAGGACGATGTGGATCGCGAGCATCGCCAGATACGGGTAGTAGACGATGTTCGGCCCGACGAACTCCTTGGTTCCGCCGCCGCCGATCTTGGTGAGATACATCACGAGGAACACCAAGATCAGCACGAAGGAAGTCACCATCGCGGTGGCGTGTTTTTTCACCTCGTCCTGCCGGATCCACCGCCACCCGGCGGCGATCACGAGCACGTTCACCGCGTTGACGAGTGCGATCGCGTCGGCGAGGCGGTTCACTGCCGTCAGCGAGAGCTCGGGGAAGAGACTCCGGGGGACCACGCCGAGGAAGGTCCCGACGACGGCGGCGTAGCCGACGATCGAGAGGACGATCGTGGCCGCCAGCGGATGCCGTTTGGCCGCGTTGTCGGCGCTCGCAGTTGCCATATCGAAGGGTTGGACTCGGCACTATTCGGTCTTCGGATCCGCGACGACTCGCTCAGAGCACGCCGGTGAACGTCGCCGCCTCGTGGGCCGCGTCGTCGCTGACGCCGTCGCCGAGAATCGTGTATCGATCGCGGATCGTGTGGGCGGTCGTGAGCGCTTCGAGGAACGTCTCCGCGTCGATCCCGAGTTCCTCGGCGGTCGTGGGCGCGCCGACGTCTTCGAGCGCGGCGCGGATGTCGGCCCACTCGCCGCGCTCGCCGGAGTGGAGGTACTCGGTGACGATGGCCGCGACGCCGACCTGGTGGCCGTGCAGCGCGCGTCCGGGGACGAGTCGGTCAAGTTGGTGTGAGATGAGGTGCTCCGCGCCCGACGCGGGCCGGGACGACCCCGCGATCGACATCGCGACGCCGGAGGAGACGAGCGCCTTCGCCACCAGCCACGCCGACTCCTCGAACCCGGGTTTGATCGCGTCAGAGGATTCGACGAGCATCTCGGCGGTCATCTTCGAGAGCGCGCCGGCGTACTCGCTGTACTCGACGTTCTTCAACCGATGGGCCAACTGCCAGTCTTTCACCGCCGTGTAGTTCGAGACGATGTCCGCACAGCCCGCCGTGGTGAGGTCCCACGGCGCCTCCGCGAGGATCTCCGTGTCGGCGACGACCGCCAGCGGCGGATCCGCGGCGACCGAGTGTCTGGTGTCGCCCTCCGGAATCGACGACCGGCCCGAAACGATGCCGTCGTGGCTGGCAGCCGTGGGCACAGAGACGAAGCCGCACCCCAGCCGGTCGGAAGCCATCTTGGCCGTGTCGATCGGCTTTCCGCCGCCGAGGCCGACCAGGTAGCCGGCGTCTTCGGCCTCCGCGACGTCGATGACGCGCTCGACGGCGTCGAAACTCGCCGACGCGACGGTGACCGTCGCCGGATCGTCGAACTGCGCACGGACCCGGTCGCCAGCCAACTCGTTCGGCGTCGGACTCGTGACGACGAGCGGACGGCCGGCGAGATGGAGTTCTCCGAGCGCGTCGGAGAGGTCGTCGAGGACGCCGTGCCCGACGAGCACGTTCCGCGGGAGTTTGATCCACGTCGTCTTATCGAACATAGCACACGTACTTCGCTGCACCATTTAGAAGATGAGGGTCTCCGTCCCGGCCCGCCACGCTCGGGGGGCAGGGACGCGAGGCTCCGAGGACGGGAGTCGACGCTCACACCGAACGGAGCGCGACCACGAGTTCGCGGCCGACAGCGCCGAGCAGTCCGCCGATCCGGACCTCGATCGGTGCGGTCCCGAGTTGCGTCGAGACGACGCCCGGGTCGGCTCCGACGCCGGCGACGGCCACCGTCCGGTCGCGAATCCGAATCTCGACGGTCAGATCCGTCAGTCGGAGGAGTTCGTCCAGACGCGTCTCGCCGCCCTCGGGGAGTCGGCGCAGCGCCCGGACCGCTCCGGGGAGCGAGGGAAACAGCACGAACAACCGCTCCCCGGTGGACTGCACCTCGGCCTGGGTCCCGGCGACCTCGAGGGTCAGGTCCGCAGCAACCGAGAGGGGCGGGAACTGTTCCTCGGCGTGCGCGTCAGTCACGCTCCCGGGTCGTGACGCGGAGCGTGCCGTCGACGCGCCACCGCGCGTGCTCGGCGTCGTCGCCGGTTCCGCTCGGGACTTCGACCTCCATATCCTCGAAGTCGTACGTGATCTCCGCTCCGCGCCCGGTCAGTCTGTCGTAGAGACCGATCGCGAGTTCGGGCCAGGTCGTCGTCTCGTCGATGCGCTCGTCGGGCGGCTGTGAGTCTGACATCGTAGATAATTAGGGTCCTGCTGGTACATAGTTTATGCCCGTTCGACGGTGGCTCCGAGCGGCACTGATCGCTCCGACACCTGTGGGTTCGACGTCGGGTTAAGCGAGCACCGCGACGCTCTCGGCGAGGAAGACCACGCCGAACCCCGCGAGGACGACGGCACTGAGACCGGCGACCAGGGGCGCGAAGGCCTCGACGCGGCGTTCCGCACCGACGAGCGCGGCCGGGAATCCGGTGATCCAGAGGACGATCCCGCCGAAGAAGCCGGCGACGAGCGCCGGCGACCCCGTCTCGACGACCAAGAGCCCGGCCAGCGTGTTCCCGACGTACGGCGTCTGCGCCAGGATGTCGACCGTGCCCGACTGGAGGAGCCCGACGCCGATCGTGAGCCAGAAGAGGATCTGATACGGGTTCGTGAGCGCCAGGACGAACGCCTTCCTGAACCCGGTGCCGACTCTGGGATCGGACTCGTCGGTCGGCCCCTCACCCGGGCGGAACGAGGAGCGGACGTCCGCGGCCGCACCGTACGCGAAGTACAGCATCAGCAGGCCGCCCACGCCGATCATCGCCGCCCGCACGAGCGGGAAGCGGTCGACGAACGCAACGACGCCGAGTGCCGCCAGCACGAAGAAGATCGCGTCGGCGCTCATCGCCCCGAGGCCGGCTTTGAATCCCGCGAGCCATCCTCTGACCACGCTCTCTTCGGCGATGATCGCGTTCATCGGGCCGGGCGGAGCGGCGAGGGCAACGCCGAAGACTACCCCCGCCGAAAGCGTCGCGAGAAGACTCGTCATCGACCGGTCCGAGGACCGGAATCGAGAAAAAAGAACCGAAATGGCGGGTCCTTACAGGAGCACCGCCACGGCCGCGCTGACCGAGCCGATGAACGTCTCCCAGAGGGAGAACCCAGTCAGAATCGAGAGCGCGGTGTCCGCGCCGAAGAACGCGAACAGCGCCGCAGAGGCGAAGTGGGCTTTCCGCATATCGAACCGGTGGGCGAAGGTGTGGAAGAAGTACGCGTTCGCGAGGCTGATCGGGATGATCGCCAGCATCTCGCCCGCCCAGATCGCCGAGGTCGCGCCGTACTGGACTGCCAATCCGATCGTGACGAGTTGCGTCTTGTCGCCGAACTCGCCGGTGACCATCATCACGAAGATCGGCAGGAAGCCGCCGAACGAACCGGAAAATCGGTTCAGCGGACCCGGGAGGTCCTTCCCCGCGAGATCGACGAAGCCGCCGTCGGTCTCGGTCGCCTCGTTCAGGCCCGTGCCACTGCCCTGACTGGGTGCCGAGCGATAGAGCAGCACCGCGAACGCGAGAAAGAGCCCGGCAGTCACGGTATCGAGGACGACGGGCGGCAGCAGCGACTGGAGCGCGCGGCCGAACAGAATCTCGATGGCGGTCCACCCGGCGAAGGCGGAACCTGCGGCCGCGACCACCACGCGGGGATCGTACCGCGTCGAGAGCCCCGCGATGATGAACTGAACCTTCTCGCCGGGGAGCACCGCCAGCTGTGCGACAAACGCGACGACCAGGATCTCGAGGTAGCTGCTCACGCGTCAGTCACCTCGCCGGGGCCGGCGGCCGCGCCCGCCTCCGCGGCAGGACGGACCGAAATCGCGTCCGCGACGGACTCGGGGAGGCTCTGTTCGGCCTCGTCCTCGGTCCGAACCGTGACCATCCCGAACGGCGCGATGTCGACGATCTCGAGGACGGTCCCCGGCGTCACACCCGCGTCGGCGAGGTACTCCAACTCCTCGCGGTCGCGGTCGCTGACGCGCGAGACGACGACCCGACTCCCGACATCGTGGGCCGTCAGCGGGGTCGCGTCGTCCTCATCCAGCGGCGAGAGATCGGCCGACGGGATCGGGTCCCCGTGCGGATCGACGACCGGATCGTCCAGTGCGGCGGCGACGCGCCGCTCGAACTCCTCGCTGATGTGGTGCTCGAGTGCGTCGGCTTCCTCGTGGACCTCGCTCCAGGCGTAATCGAGGTGTTCGGCGAGATAGCATTCGAGCAGTCGGTGGTGCCGGAGCACCTCGAGTGCAACCGTCTCGCCCTCCGCAGTGAGTTCTGCTCCCTTGTACTTCTCGCGTGCCACGAGTCCGCGCTCTTCGAGCGTCTCGAGCATACTCGTCACCGTCGCAGGCGTCTTCCCCACCGTGTCGGCGATCGCAGACGTCGAGACGGGCGGCCCGGTCCGGGCTTGTAACTGGTAGATGGCTTTGAGATAGTCTTCCATCACGTCACTCAACATAGATGGTTTAGACCACTCTAAAAATATTAGTCTATCGGTCGAAACAACTGTCTCTGTGTGACTGATTACCGTGAAAGCGAACGATCTCGGGCCGGATCCGGTCTCACTGCTAGATTCCTTTTCCCATCAGGTGGCTTCGAAGCACGTCTGCGGTCTTCGTTCCGGATTCGGTGTTGAGCACGACCACGTCGTCCTCGGAGCCCAGGACTCCGTCGTCGCCGAGTTGTCCGGCGGCCGCCAGTGCGACGCCGCCGGCCGCCCCGACTTCTAGGCCCGCCTCCTGCGCGGCGACGACGGCGCTCTCGAGGCTGTCGTCGTCGTCGACCGCGACGAACCGCCCGTCGGTCTCGGCGACGGCGGCGAGCGCTGCGGCTCCACCTTTCGGCGCCGGAATCTCCAGTTCGCCGACGATCGTATCCGGCGACGACCACGGCTCGATCTCGTCGTCACCTCGCTCGGCGGCGGCCACGAGCGGCGCACACCCGGCGGGCTGTGCGGCGTAGAGCGTGGGGGCCGATTCGATCATCCCGATCGCCTGGAGTTCCCGAAACCCCTTGCCGACGCCCGCGACGACTTCACCGGTGCCAGCGGGGACGACAACTGCGTCCGGTGCCGTCCACGCGAGGGACTCGGCGATCTCGAAGGCAACGGTCTTGAGCCCGTCGTGGCGGTGTGGGTTGTCGAACTCCTGCAGCGTGTACCACTCCGACTGTAACTGGTCGTCGAGCGCGGCCTCGGCGTCCGGGTAGCGGCCCCCGGCGACGCGCATCTCGCCGCCGTGGACGTTCACCATCGCCTTGTTCGAGAACGGCGCGCGCGAGGGGACGAACGCGTACGATCGGAGGTCGGCCATCCCCGCGTAGGCGGCGGCTGACTGTCCCGCGTTCCCCGGGGCGGCGAGCGCGACGAGGTCCGCGTCGGCCTCGCGCGCTGCCGTCACCGCCGCCGCCAGGCCGCGGTCCAGGACCGTCCCCGTCGGGTTCCGGCTCTCGTCTTTGATCGTGAGGCTCCCGACGTCGGCCTCCGCGGCGAGTGTCGGAGCCGACACCAATGGCGTCCCGCCCTCGCCCGAGGTCACTGGGTCCCCGAAGGCGAGGAGCTCCGCGTACCGCCACATCGACTGGGGCGCTCCGTCGAGTGCGTCGTCGGCCCAGTCGACAGCGTCGTACTCGTAGGTCGCTTCGAGTCGCGCGCCCGCGTCGGTCTCACCGGTCGCCGTCGCGTCGTAGCGCTCGTCGGTCGCCGTACACCGTAACCCGCGAAACGCCTCGCTCGTTCCCATACCTCGACGTTCGGTCCGACGCTCAAATCCCTATTCATCGGGCGGGGCCGCGGAGGGGCCCCGTTGACTGCCCGGCCCGGACGCCCGAGCGCCGTCGCTGGCCATCCGACGCCCGCGATCGATCACTCGACCACGCCGTCGGCCACTCGCAGTCCCTTTGTGCGTCCCGGCTGAACACCCGCGTATGACTGCTGATTCCGTCGCGGTCGTCGGCGGTGGACTCGCCGGACTCGTCGCGGCCCGTCGGCTCGCCACCGGCGGCGCGGACGTGACGCTGTTCGAACGGCGCGATTCGGTCGGCGGCCGGGTCCGCACGGAGCACCGGGAGGGGTTCACCCTCGATCGGGGATTCCAGGTGCTCTTCACCGGCTATCCGGCCGTTCGAACCGAACTCGACCTCGACGCGCTCGATCTCCGGTACTTCACCCCAGGGGCGGTCATCGCCCGCCCCGGGTCGCGCTCGACGCTCTCGGACCCCCTCCGCGACCCGCAGTCGGCGCTGGCGTCGCTGCGGAACCACGAGGTCACCCAGACCGACAAGGTCCGGACGCTGTTACTCAGACAGGACGTGGGCACGCGGACCGAGGTCGAGATCTTCCGGAGCGCAGACAAATCGATCCGCGAATACCTCCGGGAGTGGGGGTTCTCGGAGTCCTACATCGAGAACTTTGTCGCCCCGTTCTACGGCGGGATCACGCTCGATCGGTCGCTGTCGACGTCCAAGCGCGTCTTCGAGTACACGTTCAAGTCGCTCTCCGAAGGCCGGATCGCGCTTCCGGCCCGTGGGATGCAGGCGATCCCCGAGCAACTGGCCGATGCGGCCCGCAGCGCCGGCGCGTCGATCCGCCTCGGCGAACGCGTCGTCGACGTGACCGACCACGACGACGGCGTTACCATCGAGGTCGAGGGCGACGCCATCACGGCCGACGCCGTCGTCGTCGCGACCGATCCGAAGACGGCCCGGCAGTTGACCGGCACGGACTCAATTCCGACAGCGACCCGAAGTTGTGTGACGCAGCACTACCGACTCCCGAGCGAGATCGCGCCGACGACGGGCCGGAAGCTGCTGCTCAACGCGGGCGATCCATCGCCGAACACCATCGTCCCGATGTCGGAGGTCGCACCCGAGTACGCCCCCGACGGGGCGGCGCTCCTGAACGCGACCTTCCTCGAGGACGCCGCGTTCGACCGTGACGAGGCGGCGCTCGCCGAGGAGACGCGGCTGACGCTCGAATCGTGGTACCCCGACCGGGACTTTGAGGAGTTAGCGCCCGTCCGCACGCACCGGATCGAGTTCGCACAGTTCGATCAGCCCCCGGGGATCCACGAGGAACTCCCGGACGTCAGAGCGCCCGGCGGGCGGACGTACCTGGCCGGTGACTACACCGCGTGGTCGTCGATTCAGGGTGCGATGCGGAGCGGGCGCGAGGCGGCCCGAGCGGTCCAGCGGGACCGGTGATCCCCCGCTGCGCCCTTACAGCAGTCGGCGGAACGAGTCCAGCGGCGGGAAGGTGAGCGCCTCCTCGCTCCCCTCGTCGTAGACGATCGGGCGCGCGTCGCCGAGCCGGGAGAGCAGCGGCGATTGCAGGTCCGATCCGCGTGCGTCGTTGACCACGACGCCGGACACGACGCGCGAGAACGCCGGCAACATCAGGACGTCGGCCTCCCGGAACGCGTCCGGTGCATTCAAGAAACAGGGCCGCTTTCGCCCCTCGATCGTGATCGCCGGATGATCGTGACCGACCAGGTAGCGCTCCGCGTCGACGCTGGGCGCTTCGTGTCCGTGGCAGACCACGGTCCGCGGCGCGTCGCTGGCCACGAAGGCGTCGTGTACGTCTTCGTCGATCGCCTCCAGAGCCGTGTCGTGGTTCCCGCGGACGAACACGGGCGTTGCTCCCGCATTCCGGCAGGCGTCTGCGAGCGCGCTGACCGTCTCGCGGCTCCGCTCGGTGATCGTTCCGAACCGGTGGAGGACGTCGCCGGCGAACACGACGGTTTCCGGATCGAACTCGTCGAGTCGCGACGCCAGCCGCTCGGTGAGGTCGCGCCGTTCGCCGATCGGGAACGCGACCCCCGACGCGTCGGCCCGTCCGACGTGCAGATCGGCGACGACGAGCGTCTCCGCGTCCTCGAGGAACGCCGCCCGCGTTCGGTACTCGATACCGTCCACAGGACGCCTTGAGCGCGGAGCGACATATCCGCAGCGGCTCCGGTTCGTGGCGCGTCGTCGCCCGCAAGTGACACCCCGGGCATCCCGCACCGCCCGCGGGGATTTTTCTCCGCGGCGATCGATACGTCGGTATGAGCGGTGCTTTGGAAGACAAGCGGACCGCGACCCGGTTTCGCATCCTCGTCGAGATCGCGGACCGTCAGCCGGCGGTGAGCCAGGGCGAAATCGCCGAGGCGGTCGGGGTGACGAGTCAGGCAGTCAGCGAGTACATCCGCGAACTCGTCGACGACGGGTACGTCGACAAGGAAGCCCGCTCGCGGTACCGCGTGACCAAAGAGGGCGTCGACTGGCTCTTTCAGCAAGCGCGCGGACTCCGCCGCTTCGCCGAGCACGTCACCGACGACGTCCTCGAGAGCGTGCAGGAGGACGCCGCGATCGCGACGGCGGCCATCCAGGCGGGCGAGACGGTGACGCTGTCGCTCCGCGACGGCCTGCTTCACGCCTCCCCCGGCGATTCGGGCCCCGCGACCGGTGTGGCCACGACGGCCGCGGACGCAGGAGAAGACGTGAGCGTCACCGGTTTCGAGGGCGTTATGGAGATCGATCCCGGGTCCGTCACTGTGATCCAGGTGCCTGCGGCTCGCTCAGGTGGAAGCGATGCAGTGGTGACTGCCGAACTGGCCGACCGCTGTGCCGACGCTGCGGTCGTCGTCGCGGCGGGCGTTGAGGCCGTGGTCGCGCTCCGTGATGCCGACGTCGACGTCGAGACCGCCTTCGCCGCCGGCGACGTCGCTGCCGACGCAGCCGCCCGCGGGGTCGACAGCGTCGTCGTCGCGACCCCTGATTCGGTCGGTCGCGTGACCGACGCGCTCCGCGACGGCGACGTCCTCTACGAGGTGGCCGATGCCCCGCTCTCGGATCGCGGTGGCGAGGAGTCGACTCGATCGGCCCAGTGAGATGCTGCGCTCGGGCTCCCCCGATGCCGGTTGAAACGGACTCGTAGCCCGCTGCCGCGGTGGCTCGTCGCTGTCGACGCGGTTCGGTGTCGCCTGTGCGTGGACAGCCTCGGTGCGGCCCGTGCGTGTGGACAGTCTCGGTGTGGACGCTGCACGGAGAGTGCTGGTCGGACGCCGCACGGAGAGTGTTTATTCGACGCATCGGATCGAGCACCGAGAGTATCGCACTGACTGGCGCTCAGCTCGTCCGGTCGTGGCTGACAGGCGGTGCTCGGCCGACGCTCGCCCCTCAGTGTCGGCTCCAACGGCGCGGCGCACCGCACTCCCGCTGCACGCGCCGTGGTTTCAGTCAGGTCACGCGGGGTCTGGCCGCGCGCCCGTGTAAGAACCCTCGCCTCATCCGGCGGCGTGTTCGCGAGCGGTCGCGTACGCCTCTTGCAGCCGCTTGAACTCCGCTTGCGAGCCGCCGTGATCGGGGTGAACCGACAGGACCCGGTCCCGGTAGGCGTCTCTGACCTCCTCGGTCGTCGCCGGCCGTGAGAGCCCCAGATACGCGAACGCTTCGTCGACCGGGTTCTCGCCCGCGGTGGACGCAGTCTCTCGCGTCGGGACCTCGAACGGCAACCGTCGGCCGAGCGCGTGGACCGGCATCTCGTGCTCGCACAGCACGGTGTAGGTACCGTTCCGCTCTAACCGGAAGTACGCCTGCGCGTCGAACGTGAGCGCGACGTCCCGTTCGGGGAGGTAGAACTCGACGGTCTCACCGTGTCGCTCGTAGTCCTCGGTGAAGGGTTCGCCGACGGTGCGGAGATACCGACGGATCTCGGTGCGTCGCCGCGTCGGACCGTCGATTCGCTGTCCAGACGCCGTCGGCTTGCCGGGGAACAGACGGCCGCCGATCAGGAAGACGCCGGCCGCGACAGCGGAGGCAGCACCGCCGCCGAGGAGTCCGAAGACGAGCCACGGCGGCAACAGCGAGACCCACTCCGGAAGCACAGGCGAACAGAAGGGTGGGTCACTAAAGAACTTCTCGCCCGCGGCCAGACGGGTCGCCGGCGCGGTCGGTCACCGAGCGTCGGTGGCCGGAAAAGAAAACTCGGATCCGAGTATGTTTAATTCATCGTTGCAATCTTCGGAAAGTACTTTAGGGATATCTGAGGACGTACAGACGTTAATGGCTGTAGCTTGGCTGGACGACGTGCGGTCCACCGACATCGACAACGTCGGCGGGAAGGGGGCTTCGCTGGGCGAGCTCACCGCCGCGGGGCTCCCCGTCCCGTCGGGGTTCGTAGTGACCGCCGGGACATATCGCGAGTTCATCGAGGACGCCGGCATCGACGAGGAACTGTTCGCGGCTGTCGATGTCGACCACGAGGACACCGAGGCACTGCGCGAGGCGCACGAGCGCGCTCACGAACTCATTATGGAGACGCCGGTCCCCGACGACGTCAGAGAGGGTATCCTCTCGGCGTACCGAAATCTCGGAGACGGGGAACGGTTCGTCGCCGTCCGCTCGTCGGCGACGGCGGAGGACCTCCCCGACGCGTCGTTCGCGGGCCAGCAGGAGACCTTCCTGAACGTTCAGGCGGACGCCCTCGTCGAGCGCGTCAAGGAGTGCTGGGCGTCGCTGTTCTCCCAGCGCGCGATCTACTACCGCAACCGCCAGGGCTTCCCCCACGAGAAGGTCGACATCGCGGTCGTCGTCCAGGAGATGGTCGACGCCGAGAAGTCGGGCGTCATGTTCACCTCACACCCCTCGACGGGCGAATCACAGATCATCATCGAGGCCGCGTGGGGTCTCGGAGAAGCGGTCGTCTCCGGGTCGGTCTCGCCGGACAACTACGTCATCGACCGTGAGAGCGGTGCGGTGGAGACGATCACCGTCGCGGACAAGAAGACGATGATGCTCAAAGACGAGGCGACCGGCGAGACGATCGAGCAGCCGGTTCCCGACGACAAGCGGAGCATCCGCGTGCTCTCCGACGAGGAGATCGAGGAACTCGTCGAACTCGGCGAGCGCGTCGAAGACCACTACGAGACGCCACAGGACGTCGAGTGGGCCGTCCACGAGGGCGAGATGTATATGCTGCAGTCGCGCCCGATCACCACCATCGACGAGGAGGACGAGGCATCCGCTGAAGCGGACGCGACGGCGGCCGCGGATGCAGACGGCGGATCGGCCAACGGTGCCGACGACAGTGAGTCTGACGACGTGCTCTTCCGCGGGCTCGGCTCCAGCCCCGGCATCGTCTCCGGTGAGGCCCGGATCGTCACCAAGCTCGATCACCTCGATCAGGTCGGCGACGGCGACATCATCGTGACCGAGATGACGATGCCCGATATGGTGCCCGCGATGAAGCGCGCGGCGGGGATCGTCACCGACGAGGGCGGAATGACCTCCCACGCCGCCATTGTCTCCCGCGAACTCGGGGTTCCGGCCGTCGTCGGCGCGGGATCGGCGACGCGCCAGCTCGAAGACGGCCAGCCGATCACCATCGACGGCGACAAGGGAACCGTTCGCAAGGGGGCCGAACCGCCGGAAGACGAGTTCGAGCCCATCGAGGAGGCGCGCCCGAAGACGCCGGTCAAACCGATGACGGCGACGGAAGTGAAAGTCAACGTCTCGATCCCCGAGGCGGCCGAGCGCGCCGCAGCGACCGGCGCAGACGGCGTCGGACTCCTGCGGACCGAACACATGGTCCTGTCGCTCGGGCAGACGCCGACGAAGTACATCGAGGAGAACGGCGAGCGCGCGTACGTCGACGAACTCGTCGACGGGATTCGGACGGCGGCCGAGGAGTTCTACCCCCGCCCAGTGCGGGTCCGGACGCTCGACGCGCCGACGGACGAGTTCCGGCAACTGGAGGGCGGCGGCGACGAGCCGAAAGAGCACAATCCGATGCTCGGCTATCGCGGCATCCGTCGCTCGCTCGAGAGCCCCGACCTGTTCACGCACGAACTCAAGGCGTTCAAGCGGATCTTCGATATGGGCTACGACAACGTCGAGGTGATGTTCCCGCTCGTCAACGACGCCGAGGACGTCGCTCAGGCCCGGAACCTGATGCAACAGGCCGGCGTTGATCCCACCAAGCGAACGTGGGGCGTGATGGTCGAGACGCCCGCGGCCGCGCTCGAAGTCGAGTCGATGGCCGCCGAGGGAATCGACTTCGTCTCTTTCGGGACGAACGACCTCACGCAGTACACGCTCGCGGTCGACCGCAACAACGAGCGGGTCGCCAACCGCTTCGACGAACTCCACCCCGCGGTCCTGAAGCTCATCGGCGACACCATCGAGACGTGCCGCGAACTGGACGTGAAGACGAGCATCTGTGGGCAGGCCGGCTCGAAGCCGCAGATGGTCCAGTTCCTCGTCGAGAAGGGCGTCTCGTCGGTATCGGCCAACATCGACGCCGTCCGCGACGTCCAACACGAAGTCAAGCGGGTCGAACAGCGGCTCCTGCTGGACTCCGTTCGGTGAGGCGCTCGGCGTAACCCCATCTCGGTGATCGGGCCGCCGGATCTGCGATCTCCGGGACTGCACCGGTCCACGAGGAGCCGTCGCGGACAGCTACCAGCCACTGTTCGTCTCGCTCCTCTCGCTTTGCTTCCTGCTTTTCCCGGAACAGAATACCTAAACGCGACGGGATGGTACACAGTGCTATGCAGCGGGCGGCCCCGCAGGAGTTCGACCGTGTTCTCTCGTCGATGTGTACCGAACCACATCCTGCCGCGAGAGAGGCCGCAGAGCGATTTCTCGCGACGAACCCGGGCGATCCGGCGACCTACACCGAGATCGCCCGACTCGAGGCGCGCGTCGTCACCGAACTCGGGCGATTGGCCGGCCTCGACGTCCCGCCACAGTCCGCCCCGCCGGAGGGTGCGTCCGACCCCGACGACTCCCAGACCGTAGATCGCGGTCCCGACGAGTCCGAGTCGCTGGGCGGACGCGCGGTCGGCGTCGACAGCGAGGGCGTCCGCGATGCGGGTGCCGAACCGCACGGCTACGTGACGAGCGGCGGCACCGAGGCGAACATCCAGGCCGTCCGCTCGGCGCGGGAACGCTGCGCCGTCGCGGAGCCGAACGTCGTCGTCCCCGAGAGTGCGCACTTCTCGTTCACCAAGGCGGCCGACCTCCTCAATGTCGAACTCCGATCGGTCCCGACCGACGCAGATCACCGCGCGGACCTCGACGGCGTCGCGGCCGCCGTCGACGAAGAGACGGTCCTTGTCGTGGGCGTCGCCGGCAGCACCGAGTACGGTCGCGTCGATCCGATCCCGGAACTGGCGGCCATCGCTCACGACGAGGGGGCGTACTGCCACGTCGACGCCGCCTGGGGGGGCTTTCTCCTCCCGTTCACCGACCACGCCTGGAACTTCGCTCACGCGGGCATCGACTCGCTGACGATCGATCCACACAAGTGCGGCCGAGCGGCCATCCCCGCGGGCGGCCTGCTCTTTCGCGACCCCGAGGGCATGGACGCGCTCGCGGTGGACACCCCGTATCTGGAGTCCACGTCGCAGGCGTCGCTCACGGGCACGCGGAGCGGTGCGGGCGTTGCGAGCGCCGCGGCCGCCATCGAGGAGCTGTGGCCCGACGGCTACCGTCGGGAGTACGAGCGGACGGACCGACTGGCAGGCTGGCTCGCCGACGAACTCCGCAGCCGCGACTACGACGTCCCCGCGGTGGAACTCCCGATCGTCGTCGCCGACGTCGCCCCAGGAACCTTCGAGGCGCTTCGCGACCGCGGCTGGCGGCTCTCGCGGACCGGCTCCGGCCTCGCGCGGATCGTCGTTATGCCCCACGTCACAGAGAACGGACTGCGGTCCTTCCTCGCTGACCTCGACGACGTCCGGTAGCCGCGTCTGGCGGACGGAGTGCTGCCGACACCCGCAGGGCCCTCCCGCTCCCGACGGTGGCCCCCGACCGCTGCCGTCCGTTTCGAACCGGGCGCACCCGGCGTCCGTCCACGAATCTCAAGACTTACCTCCCCGTGTGTCTCAGTGCCTCTCACACGTGTCAGTCCCCGCCGTGGTCGCTGTGCTCGAACCGCTCGCAGAGACGGCCGGCCCCGCCGGTCTCGCCGTCGCGAGCGATCTGTGGCCGGACTTCGGCTGGCTCTCCGCTGCGGTCGAGACCGCGACCGGCTGGCCCGGCGTGGGGATCATCGTCGTCTACTCGTTCCTGATCGCGTTCGCGCTGCCCGGCGTCAGCGAGGTCGTGCTCCTCGCGCCGCTCAATCTCGGGTTGGGCGAGGCCGGGCGACTCACAGTCATCATCCTGTCGAGTGCGATCGGGAAGGCAGCCGGCAGCGTCTTCGCGTTTCACATCGGTCAGGAGGTCAAAGAATCCGGGCCGGTCATCCGCTTCCTGCGCAACTCCCGCTTCGACGTGGTCGAGTGGTCCGAGCGTCGGACCGTCGAGATCGCCCAGCGGTGGGGATACGCCGGGCTCGCGGTGGCGCTCTCGGTCCCCTTCTTCCCGGACACGCTGTCGATCTACGCGTTCGCCGTCCTCGAAGAGGACTATCCGAAGTTCGCGGCCGCGACGTTCGCCGGCAGCGTCGGTCGCCTGCTCGTGACGCTCGTCGGCGTCGGCACCGTGCTGTCGATCGTGTGACGCCGGCCGCCGACACACCGGCGTCGGCGACTTCGAACCAGCGGGATTTTGGTGTCGCCGTCTCCATCACCCAGTATGAGCCACGAGGACTTCCCCACCAACGAGCCGGCGGTGGTGACCTGTGGGCTGCCGTACGCCAACGGCGACCTCCACATCGGTCACCTTCGCACCTACGTCGGTGGCGATATCTACAGCCGCGCGCTGAAGCGACTCGGCCAAGAGACCGCCTTCGTCTCGGGATCGGATATGCACGGGACGCCCGTCGCGGTCAACGCCGAACAGGAGGGCGTCACGCCCGAGGAGTTCGCCCTGCGGCACCACGAGGCCTACGAGGAGACGTTCCCGAAGTTCGACGTCGAGTTCGACAATTACGGACACACGCACGACGAGACGAACGTCGAGACGACCCAGGAGATCGTCCGCACGCTGGAGTCGGAAGGCTACGTCTACGAGAAGGAGATCCCCGTCGCTTACGACCCTGACGCCGATCAGTGGCTCCCCGACCGCTTCGTCGAGGGCGCCTGCCCGTACTGCGGCGAACACGCCCGCGGCGACGAGTGCGACGAAGGGTGTGGCCGCCATCTCGAACCCGGCGAGATCGAAGATCCCGTCTCGACCATCACGGGCAACCCCGCGGAGTACCACGAGCGCGAACACAAGTTCTTCGCCGTCTCCGACCTCCAGGAGTACCTCTCGGGATTCCTCGACCGCCTGGAGGGAACCTCGAACGCCCAGAACCAGCCCCGCGAGTGGGTCGAAGGCGAACTCCAGGACTGGTGTATCACCCGCGACATGGACTGGGGGGTCGACCACCCCGACGACGAGGACCTGGTCCTCTACGTCTGGGTCGACGCGCCGATCGAGTACATCTCCTCGACGAAGCAGTACACCGACCGCGTCGGACGCGACGCCTTCGACTGGGAGCAGGTCTGGCGCGAAGACGGTGACATCGTCCACATCATCGGGCGGGACATCATCCAGCACCACACCGTCTTCTGGCCGGCGATGCTCCACGCGGCCGGCTACACCGAGCCCAGAGCCGTGATGGCGTCCGGCTTCATCACGCTCGAGGGCAAGGGGTTCTCGACGTCGCGGAACCGCGCCGTCTGGGCCGACGAGTATCTCGAGGAGGGCTTCCGTCCCGACCTGCTTCGGTACTACCTCGCGACCAACGGCGGCTTCCAGCAGGACGTCGACTTCTCGTGGGCGCGGTTCCGCGAGCGCGTGAACAACGAACTGGTCGGTACTGTCGGCAACTTCGCCTACCGCTCGCTGCTCTTCGCCGCCCGGGAGTTCGGCGGCACGCCCGACGCGGACCTCTCGCCGCAGGTCCGCGAGCGGATCGAGGAGGCCATCGCCGAGTTCGAGGCGGGCGTCAACGACTACTCCGTCCGGGACGTCGGCGAGAGCGCGGTTCGCCTCGCGCAGTTCGGCAACGAGTACATCCAGCGGAACGAGCCCTGGAAACTCGACGACGACGACCCCGAGAAGGCGCAGGTCATCCGCGACTGCGTCCAGATCGCGACGGCGGTCGCCGTCCTCTTCGAGCCCGTGGTTCCCGAGACGGCGGCGCGACTCTGGGCGGACCTCGACGCCGACGGCGACGTCCACGCGGTCGAGGTCGACGCCGCGCTCGACGCGCCCGGCGACGAGTTCGACGAACCCGACGAACTCTTCGAGAAGATCCCCGAAGAGCGCGTCGAGGAACTGAACGAGAAACTGGAGGCGCGCGTCGCCGAGGCCACGGCTGACGACGAGGCCGAGACGGAACACGAAGACGACGAGGCAGCCGAATCCGACGACGCGGCCGCCGACCTCGAACCGATCGCCGACGAGCGGATCGGCTTCGAGGATTTCCAGGACCTCGACATCAGAGTCGGCGAGATTCTCGCGGCCGAGGGCGTCGACGGCGCGGACAAACTCGCGAAACTCACCGTCGACATCGGCGTCGAAGAGCGCCAGATCGTCGCCGGCATCAAGCAACTTCACGACCTCGATTCGCTCCCCGGCACGCGGATCGTCGTCGTCGCCAACCTCGAGAAGGCCGAACTGTTCGGCGTCGAGTCCAACGGGATGCTCCTCGCCGCGGGCGAACAGGCCGACCTGTTGACCACGCACGAGGACGCCGAACCGGGCACGAAGATCAAGTAGTCCACCGGCCGGTCGCACTCGCGAAGGACTGGAGCGATCGCAGCGTGCCGGGCACAATTGTTTACTGTCGATCCGTCACCGGCGGTCTTTTTAACTCACTACCGAGTATACCCTGCTATGCGAAACGCGAAGATCGTCTGTACGCTCGGCCCGGCGTCCGACGAGAAGTCGACGATCCGGGCACTCGCGGACGCGGGGATGAGCGTCGCACGGCTCAACGCGAGCCACGGGACGCCAGCGCACCGCCGGGAGGTCATCCGGCGGATCCGCGCGGCCGACGAGGTCACCGAGCGTCCGGTCGCGGCGATGGTCGACCTCCAGGGGCCAGAGGTCCGGACCGCGCCGTTAGACGAGCCGATCTATCTCGAAACCGGTTCGGACGTTCAGTTCGTTCAGAGCGAGGAGGCGACACCGGAGACCGTGGGTCTCTCGTACTCCATCGCGGCCGCCGAACCCGACGACAGGATTCTCCTTGACGACGGGCGGATCGAAGCGACCGTTCGCCGCGTCGACGGCGACACCGTCGTCGCGCGGATCAACTCCGGCGGCGAACTCGCCGGACGGAAAGGGGTAAATCTCCCCGGCGTCGACCTCGACATCGATCTGATCACCGAGACCGACCGCGAGGAACTCCGCGTCGCCGCCGAGACCGAGGCCGACTTCGTCGCGGCCTCGTTCGTCCGCTCGGCGTCGGATATATACACGATCAACGACGCGCTCGACGACCTCGGGGCGGACATCCCGATCGTCGCGAAGATCGAGCGCGCCGGCGCGGTCGAGAATCTCGAGGAGATCATCGACGCCGCCTACGGCGTGATGGTCGCCCGCGGCGACCTCGGCGTCGAGATGCCGCTGGAAGACGTCCCGATCATTCAAAAGCGGATCATCCGTCGGTGTCACGAGACGGGGACGCCCGTGATCACCGCGACCGAGATGCTGGACTCGATGGTCCGCGCCCGGCGGCCGACGCGCGCGGAAGCCTCCGACGTCGCGAACGCGGTGCTCGACGGCACGGACGCCGTGATGCTGTCCGGTGAGACCGCCATCGGGGACGATCCCGTCCGGGTCGTCGAGACGATGGATCGCATCGTCCGGCAGGTCGAATCCAGCGACGAGTACGCCGAGGGGAGAGAACGACGAATTCCAAACTCCGAGGAGGACTCTCGGACCGAAGCCCTCGCCCGCTCGGCGCGGTACCTCGCGCGCGACGTCGGAGCGAGCGCCATCGTCGCGGCCTCCGAGTCGGGGTACACCGCCCGGAAGACGGCGAAGTTCCGCCCCGCGGTCCCGGTGGTCGCGACCACACCGACCGACCGCGTCCGCCGGCAACTCGCGCTCTCGTGGGGCGTGATCTCCGAATACTCCTCCTATCGCGACGACATCGATCAGATGATGGACGACGCCGTCGACGCCGCGCTCGAAGCCGGCGTCGCGTCCTCCGGCGACACCCTCGTCGTCCTCTCCGGTATGATGACCGAACTGGAGGGGACGAACACGACGAACATGCTGAAACTCCACGTCGCGGCCGAGGCCGTCGCCACCGGGCGCAAGGTCGTCGGCGGTCGGGTTTCCGGCCCGCTGGCCGTCTCTGTGGACGGCGATCTGACCGACGTTCCGGACGGCGCGATCCTCTCGCTGCCGGCGAACTTCGACGGCGAGTTCGACGGTGATGCGGCCAAACTGGGCGGGATCGTCGACGCGCGCCCGGGAATGACGGGCTATCCGGCGCTGGTCGCGCGCGAACTCGGACTCCCGATGATTTCGGGGGCCCCCCTCCCGAACGCGGTGTCGCCCGGGACGACGCTGACGCTCCACGCCGAGCGAGGCATCGTCTACGAGGGCGACGTGATCCGCCACCGGAACCGCAGCGGCGAGGGCGCGGGCCTCCCCGAGCGGTAGGCCTTTCTTCTCGGCGACCGTTCCTCCGATGATGAGCGGCCCCGACATAGACGCCGACCGGGCAGACGACGACAGCGCCCGAACTTCTGTCTCCGATTCACCTGCGGGACCCGACAGCCCAGACGGAACCGATCCGGGCCACGACGAGGCGACCGAGGACGACGTGGCGGGCGGGCAACTCGAAACGGGACTCCCGTTCGAGCGGCCGCCGATCGAACCCGAGGACCCAACCGCGGAGAACGCCCTCTTCGTCGTCTTAGGAGTACTCGGAACGGTTGGGCTGCTCGCGACTGCGATCGTGCCCGGCGCGCTCTGAGCGCCGCCTCCGTCGCCCGTTTGGTTATCACATCTGATGCTTCGACCGTAGTGCTTTATGCCGCGTACTGGGTAGCGTAGGGAAACGGCTGTCCCCAGATGTCCCACGCCACCGTCACTCTCGCTGTCGTCGCCGCCCTCCTGCTCAGTGGCGTCGCTCCCGTCGCGGGACTGACCGCCGCCGGGACGGCGGGGTCGACGGCTGGCGCGCTCGACTCGCCCGTCAGCGCACAGACGGAGGAGGCGTCGGGATCGTTCACGGAAGGCAATCTGACTGTCACCCGCGGCAACGAGGTGACGATCGCGGTCTCTCACTCGGGGAGCGGGACACTCACGATCGGCGGTTCGGAGTACGGATTCAACGTGACTGTCGACCTGGGTGGCAGCGGGACCACCGAGGTCGTCCTCGACACGCGCGCGACGACCGCGTCGGACCCCGCGGAGTTCATCGACGGCGGGTCGGCGACGATGCACTCTCCACCGCTCGACGAGGCACTCGAACCTGAGCGGTACCTCCTCCGCCTCGAGGTCGACGGCGTCGAACAGGACCTCAGCACGCTCACTGTCGAACCCCGTGGCGAGACCACAGCGGCGTCCTTCCGCGCGCCGGAGTCGTTCGCCCCCGCGGAGTACACCGGCGGCGGCGAGGACGGCGACGCCGACGTCGGGCCGCTCGAGGCGGCGATGAGCGAGGGCTCGACCGTCGCCCGGGGTGATTACGCCGTCATCCGGTTCGAGGAGAGCGGCCTCGAAACCGCGTTGAACGAGAGCGATCTCACCGGCAGTGCCGCCGCCAACGGACTCAAACTCAACTTCACCCAGACCGACCCCGGTCCCAACCACGCGGCACGCGAGTACGTGGCGACCGACGGTGGGAACGTGTCGGTTCTCCCGTCGTTCTCGAACGACCGTCTCTACGTCCTCTGGAACACGAGTGCAGTCCCGATCGAGACGCAGTCGGGACGCAATCAGTACCAGGCGACGTTCGCACTCACCGACGAGAGCGGCTTGGTCGAATCCGAGACCACGCTCGCGACGACGACGTTCACGCTCGAAGAGCCGTCGATGTCACTGTCGCCCGTCGAAGACGCGACGCACTATCCGTGGGATAACGCGACGTTCCCGGTCACCGGGAAGACGAACCGCGCGCCCGGCACCGAACTGGAGGTCCGCCTCCGCTCGCCCGACCCGAACGCGTTCCTCCAACTGCAGGATGCCACCGTCGACCAGAGCGGCACCTTCGAGGCCGCCTTCGATCTCGGCTCGGTCTCGCGCGGGACGAACGCGACGCTGTGGGTGCAAGAGTACTTCCTGCAGACGAAACAGAAGGTGCACCTGGTCGCACCCGACCCGTCGGTTCGGATCGACAACCAGACTGCCAACGGGACGGCAATCGAGGTCGGTGCCGCCGAGATCCCCAACGGTGGATTCGTCCGGCTGGAAGACGCCGCGGGCGAACCAGTGGGTCGCAGCGACTACCTCGAACCGGGGCGACACGCGAACGCCACCGCAGAGCTAAGCACGCCGCTGTTCGAGGCGCAGCGCCTCCGTGCCGAACTGGTACCGGCCGACGAAGACGAGTCGTACCGGGCGAACGTCGAGCCCTACACCACCGACGGCTACGTCGTCAACGACACCGCAGTCGTCGACTTCCCGCCAGCCCCCACCGAGACGCCAGCGCCGACGCAGACAGCAACGCAGACGGCGACGCCGACGCCCACCGCGACGCCGTACCCCGTAGTGACGCGGACGCCGCTGCCGCCGTCGGGGGCGACGCAGTCCAGCGTCCCGCTGTCGCCCGCGGTGGCGATTGCGGCAGTGCTCGC
This sequence comes from Halobellus clavatus, assembly GCF_900107195.1. GTDB lineage: Archaea > Halobacteriota > Halobacteria > Halobacteriales > Haloferacaceae > Haloquadratum > Haloquadratum clavatum. Next base: position 43,890 of record NZ_FNPB01000001.1, on the reverse strand, counting down.
GCTGGGTGCGTTCTTAGCCCGCCGGGGTGATGCGTCGTGATCCCCGAGATGGAACCCGACGACTTCGTCTCGTTCCTGAGTGACCTCTGGCGCGAGCGAGGCTGGGAGGTTTCGGCCAACGAACGCGCCGACGAGACGCACTTCGTGATCGGCAAACGCGGCGACGGCAAGCGCGGCGTCATCTACGTGTTCCCTACGACGACCGCGACCGTCACCGAGCGACACATCAAGCAGTTCGTGGGGTTCTGTCGGAAGCGCGGGATCGACGTGGCGGTCGTCGCCACCCAGGGGGCGTTCGCCAAGGAGGCCCAGCGGCTCGCCACTCAGCGCAGCGTCCACCTCCTCAACCGCGCGAAGCTCGCGAACACCGTCGAACAGGGCGGCTTCGAGGATCTTCTGGCGCAGTACACAGCGACCGACAGTCTCGCGGTTCTCTTCGAGCGCCTCCGCGAGGCCGGCGTCCCGGTGCCCGAGGGGCTGGCGGCGCAACTCCCTGACCCGAGCGCGACGATCGCGTCACTCCGGGCCAAACTCGACCGTGGCGACGGCGGCAGCGAGTCGGGTGATTCCGGCGGCCAGTCCGGCGGCGGGAGCGGTGGGAGCGACGGGGCCGCGGGGAGTGGTGACGGCTCCCGGTTGGACGGCATCAGGTCCCGGGTCGGTGGACTGACCGGCGGGTCCGTCCCGACCGGACTCCTCCCGGTGGTACTCGTCGTCGCCTTCTTACTCGGCGCGACCGTCGGCCCCGCGGTCGGCCTCGGCGGCGGGCTGTTTGCCGGCGGCGGGGGCGACGATGTGGCCGTCTCGGCGATGTCGACCGCGGGGGCTAACGCGACGGTCGAGGCCCGGTGGAACGCCAAGACCGCGGGATCGCTGTCGGTGAATGGGACCGCCTACGACCCGCCAGCGAACCAGACCTTCGTGCTCGTTCGGCTGAACGTCACTAACGGCGCGGGGAGCCCCACGCAGCTCAGCCAGTCGGCGTTCGCCGTCGAAGTCGCGGGACAGCGGTACGGCCACCAGCCGCTCGACGGGGTCACCGGGTTCCCGAGCGCCGGGCTCTTCGAACCGGGTGAGAGCCGCGAGGTGTGGCTCGTCTTCAGCGTCCCCGAGTCGGCGGCGAGCGCGACCCTGGTCTACGACGGCGACCTGAAGATCACGTTCGTCCGCGACACCGGACTGACGCCCGAGGCGACGACGGCCGACAGCGGCTGAACCGGCGTCCGGGCTGTGACAACCCTTAATCCCTCGCCAGACTAATTCCGAGTATGCTCCTACGAGCGCTCTGGGTCGCCCTGCAACTCTCCGTCCCACCCGAGACGCTGCCGCTCCTCCTCGTCGCTGCGGGACTGGGCGTCAGCTTCCTCGAAGCGCTCGCGCCGGGGGCGCACTTCATCGTGCTCGGGGTCTCACTTCTCGCCGCCGGACTCGTCGGCCTCGTGCTGGGCTCGATCGCCTCGCCGGTCATCCTCGCCGGCCTGGTGCTCGTCTTCGGGGCACTGACGCTGTATGGCTACCGCGAATTCGACCTCTACGGCGGGAAGGGAACCGAGCAGACCAGCGACTCGGCGAGCCTCCGGGGCCGCACCGGCCGCGTCACCGAGACCGTCAGCCCGACCGACGGAGAGGTCAAACTCGACGAGGGTGGGTTCAACCCCTACTACGCCGCCCGCTCGGTCGACGGCGAACTCGAAGAGGGGACCGAAGTCGTCGTCGTCGATCCCGGCGGGGGCAACGTCGTGACCGTGGCGTCGCTGTCGACGGAGTACGACGAGATCGACCGTGAACTGGAACGCGGTCGCGCCGCGAGCAACGGCGAAACCGGGGAGGAGAGCACCGGCGATGCCGCCGCCACCGACACATCTTCCGCCGACGCATCCCCCGACGACGACCAGACCGACCCGTCCGAAACGACGGCCGACGACGACCCGGAGTTCGAGACCGAGCGCACCTGACGGATCTCCGGGACCGCACCCGAACGGTGCGGGCCAACGCTTATCAGACGCACACACTAAGTTCAGCTATGGTAGTTGGCCCCGTTGTACTCCAGACAGGCATCGGTCTCCCGGCGATCGGGCTACTCGTGCTTCTCCTCGCGATCGTCACCGTCTACCAGATGGTGGAGATCGTCGACGCCTACGAGAAGGAGGCGCTGACGGTGTTCGGCGAGTACCGGAAGCTGCTCGAACCGGGTATCAACTTCATCCCGCCGTTCGTCGCGCGAACCTACCCGTTCGATATGCGGACCCAGACGCTCGACGTCCCTCGCCAGGAAGCGATCACGCGGGACAACTCCCCCGTCACCGCCGACGCCGTCGTCTACATCAAGGTGATGGACGCGAAGAAGGCCTTCCTCGAAGTCGACGACTACAAGCGCGCCGTCTCGAACCTCGCACAGACCACGCTCCGGGCGGTCATCGGCGATATGGAACTCGACGATACGCTCAACAAGCGGCAGGAAATCAACGGTCGGATCCGGCGCGAACTCGACGAACCCACCGACGAGTGGGGCGTCCGCGTCGAGAGCGTCGAGGTCAGGGAAGTCAACCCCTCCAAGGACGTCCAGCAGGCGATGGAGCAGCAGACGTCCGCGGAGCGTCGCCGGCGTGCGATGATCCTCGAAGCGCAGGGTGAACGGCGCTCTGCGGTCGAGGAAGCCGAGGGCGAGAAGCAGTCCAACATCATCCGCGCCCAGGGTGAGAAGCAGAGCCAGATCCTCGAGGCACAGGGTGACGCCATCTCGACGGTGCTGCGTGCGAAGTCCGCCGAGTCGATGGGCGAGCGCGCGATCATCGAGAAGGGGATGGAGAGCCTCGAAACGATCGGTCAGGGCGAGTCGACGACGTTCGTCCTCCCGCAGGAACTCACGAGCCTCCTCGGCCGCTACGGCCGACAGCTCACCGACTCCGACGTCCAAGAGCAGGCCGGTCTCGACAGCCTCGACTTCGACTCGGAGACCCGCGAACTGCTCGGCCTCGACGACATCGAGGAGATCCTCGGACAGATCGACCAGGCCACCGAGATGGACGTCGAAGAACTCGAACAGGAGGCCGAGGCGATCAAGCAGGGTGCGGACACGGAATTCAAAGACTCCGACGCCGTCATCGAGGAGGCGGGCGTGCCCGGAGAGAACTCGATCAAAGACCCCGACGAGGTAGTCTCTGACCCGGACGTTGCGGCAGCGGAGCCGGATCAGGCCGCTTCGACGGTCCCCGACGCCGCGAGCGATGAGGACACCGAGACCGCCGGGGACGCAGACGAGGAGCCCGCCGTCGAGAAAGAGACCGAATAATTCCGCGTCGTCGGGAGGACCCCCAGCAGTCACCCCCCGTTCAGCGGACACAGAACCGACTCGTAGCCACGAACGAAGCGCTTTTGTCGCTATCACCCGTTCTCTAACCGAACCGAATGCCAGACCGACAGGTCGACGAAGAGAAGCGGGCGACGCTCCGGCGCTTTGCCGCGCTCGGCGCAGCCTCGCCGCTCGCTGGACTCGGAGCCAGTGACACGGCGGCTGCCGACACCGAGACGACGAGCGACGCCCGTGACGCGATCGTCGGGTACGTCTCTTCGACGCCCGGTGCGCACTTCTCGAAGATCCGTGACGATCTGGAACTGGGAACCGGGGAGACCCAGCACCACCTCCAGACGCTCGTCGACGACGACGTGCTGGTCTCGCGTCGCGACGGCGACTACAAGCGGTTCTTTTCGGCCGGCCGATTCTCCGCGTTCGAGCAGGTCGCGCTCGGCTACCTCCGTCGCCGGACGCCGCGCGGGATGCTCGTCGAACTCCTCCGGCAGCCGGGATCCTCCGGCGCCGATCTCGCCGCCCATCTCGACGTCTCCCGGGCGACCGTGAGCGGCTACGCCCGCGAACTCGACGAAGCCGGTGTGCTCTCGCGCGACGGCGGCTACACCGTCCAGCGCCCCGAGACGCTGCTCCTCTTGGTCGTCAGGTTCGCCGACTCGTTCGGCCCGGAAGCGGTCGAACTGGCCGCCGAAGCCGACTCGCTCGTGCGATACGAGTTCTGACTTTTCACCCCGCTGCGCGCCCGATTACGCAGTGACTTTCCACGTCGTCCCCGAGGAGTACCCCCACTTCTCGACGGTGAGGCCGACGTCCGCCTCGAGAATGGCGCGCATATTCGAGCCGACCTCCTTCGCGGAGAGATCCAGGTCCTGGGCGATCAGCCGCGACTTGAAGTAGGTCCGCTCCTCGACGTTCGTCCGCAGGTACTCGAGGATCCGGTCCTGTTTCTCGCTGAGGTCCGCGGCGGGTGCCGAAGCGACTGTGGCGCTCATATCCGGTACCACGGTACTTCCCCCTATGAGCGATTTGGTACATACGGCTAACACCGCGCTGTGATGCGGTTTACTGGTCCGATCGGGGCGTTTCGACCCTCCGTCGACCGCTGGGGGGTACGGTCGCCTAATCGGGCCGCCCCGAGGCAGAAAGTTCATACCCGCCGCAGAGCCAGGACACACCAATGGGCAGTCCCCGCGACAGTACCGCTCCCGGAACGCCCGCCGGCGAGTCAGCGAACGGCGCGATCGAGGCCGACAGCGACACCGCCGATGCGTCGTCCGTCTCGGTCAGCGTCGTCCTCCCGGCCTACAACGAGGCCGAGACGATCGAATCGACTGTGGCGACGACGCTGCGGACGCTCGCGGGATTCCTTCCGGCGGAATCGTTCGAGGTGCTCGTCGCCGAGGACGGCTGTGAGGACCGGACCCCGGAGATCGCCGCCCGACTCGCGGCCGCGGACGAGCGCGTGCGACACGTCCACAGCGACGCGCGACTGGGCCGCGGCGGTGCGCTCGAACGCGCGTTCGAGGCGGCCCGCGGCGACGTCCTCGCGTACTTCGATACGGATCTGGCGACCGACATCAGCCATCTCGAAGAGCTGATCGATCGGATCCGTATCGGCGAGGCCGACGTCGCCACGGGCTCCCGCTGGCTCCCCGGCAACGTCGCGGACCGGCCGGCCAAGCGCGGCGTCCCCAGCCGGGTGTACAACGGCCTCGTCCGGACGCTCCTCCGCTCGGACCTCCGCGACCACCAGTGCGGATTCAAGGCCTTCAGCCGCGAGGCGTTCGAGACGCTCGCCGAGGACGTCGAGGACGAACACTGGTTCTGGGACACCGAGATGCTCGTGCGGGCGCAACGGGCCGGCTTCACCGTCGCGGAGTTCCCTGTCGAGTGGACGCCGAAAGGCGACACCAAGGTGGACCTCGTCCGTGACGTGTTCGGGATGGGCAGTCAGATCTTGCGGACGTTCTGGCAGCTCTCCGTCCGGCCGCGGCTCTCTCGCCGCGTCGGCCTCGTCGCCGGCGCGTTCCTGGCGGTATTCGCGTTAGTGTTGATGACGCAGTATATCGACTTCGGCACCGTCCTCTCGGAGATGGGCGACGCCGACCCGCTGTTCGTCGCCGCGGCGGCCGTCGTCTACCTGCTCTCGTGGCCGATTCGCGGCGTGCGCTACCGCGACATCCTCGAAGAGTTGGGGTACCGCGAGACCGTGCCGTTCCTCACCGGGGCCGTCTTCATCAGTCAGACCGGAAACCTGGTCTTTCCCGCCCGAGCGGGTGATCTGATCCGCGCCTACGTCGTCAAGGCACGGCGCGGCATCCCGTACCCGTCCGGGTTCGCGTCGCTGGCGGCCGAACGCGTCTTCGACCTGTTGACCATCGCCTCGATGGCCGGGGTGGTCCTCATCGGTTACACGGCGACCGGGCAGACGGCCGAACTCGCCCGGACAGTCACGGGCGCGGCGGGTGCCGGCCGGGTGGCCGTCATCGTCGCGCTCGGCGTCGGCCTCGTCGCGCTCGCGGCCGTCGTCGGCATCGCGCTCTCGGCGCGGAGCGACCGCAACTTCGTCGCTGCGGTCGTCTATCGGATCAGCACCGACTCGTACGCCGACTTCGTTGCCGGCGTCATCGGGCGATTCGTCGACGACCTCCAGACGGTCGCGGGCACGCGTCGCGGCTTCACCCGCGTCGGCACCTCGAGCGTCGCCGTGTGGACGCTGGATGTCGTGACCGCACTCCTGGTGCTCGCCGCGTTCACGCCGGGGCTCGCGGCCGTCGAACTGGTCGCGGTGAGTTTCTTCGCGGTCAGCGTCGGCAACCTCGCGAAGGTGCTCCCGCTCTCGCCGGGGGGCGTCGGACTCTACGAGGGCGCGTTCACGCTGCTCGTGGTCGGCCTCACGCCGCTCTCGCCGGAACTGGCACTCGGTGCGGCGGTGCTCGATCACGCGGTGAAGAATATCGTCACGGTCGTCGGCGGCTACGCCGCGATGCTCGGGCTCAACGTCTCGCTGACGACCGCTGTCGAGGAGACCCGAGACGTGCGTGACGCCAGAGACGAAGCGCCCGAACTCGACTGAGCGACGGTGCGCTAGTAGAGATCGCTCAGAAACGGCGACGCCGCGGCCGTCACCGCCGCCGCGAGCGCGTCCGTCCGGGTCATCTCGCCGCCGGTGAACGCGCCCGCCGCGCCCTGCTTCTTCGCGACGTCGGACTCGCCGAGGACGTCGTCCATCACCGGCCCCAGTTCCTCCCCGTCGCGGACCCGTGTCGCGATCGAGGGCGGGACGGGAAGGCTCGGTCCGCCGCCGACGCCGTGGCGTTCGCCGTCGCTGACCGCGCCCCACATCACGAGGTGCAGGCCTGCCGTGGCGGAGCCGTCGTCGACGTCGACGACGCCGCCCTCGATCCCCACCCCGAGGTCGTACTCGTCGTCCGCGTCGAGCACCGCTTCGGCTCTGTTAAGCGCGCCCGTCCGCGTCTCAGCGTGCCCGATCGGCTGCTCAGAGACGCCGGAGGGGACCGGTTCGGCGACGACGGTCGCGTCCGGAAAGACGCGCGTGGTCGCATCGCGTTTCACGGGGTTCCCGCTGCCGACTCCGATTCGCATACGCCGGTGTCCCGCCGCTCGAACAATACGTGTGTCGGTTCCGCCGTCTCAGTCGCCGTCCTCGCCGTGGAGCCTCGCTGCGAGCGTTTCGATCCCGTCGACGAGCGCGGGGCTCGGTTGGTTCAGGAGGTCGTCGTCGAGGACGTGCACGGTCGCGTCGAGGTCCCAGCCGCGGTCGTCGAGAAGGGCCGGATCGATGCGGTCACCGTGTCCGCAGTGGTGAAGCACCACGTGGTCGGGGTCAGCCGCCGTGACGCCCTCCACTGAGACCTCCTGGGAGCGCTCGCCGGCCTCGCAGAACGGATACCGACCGCCCGCGGCCTCGATGGCATCCGGGACCCAGTTACCCGCGGCCATCGGCGGCTCTCCCCACTCCTCGCAGTAGACGATCGGTCGATCCGCGGCGGCGTCGGGGGTCTCGTCCCGAACGGCATCGATCCGATCGCGGAGGTCCGCGGCGAGCGCGTCGCCGGCCGCGGGTCGACCCACGGCGCGCCCGATCCGCTCGATGGAGCCGAGTACGGCATCGAGTCGATCCGGTTCGACGTGGCAGACCTCGTACCCCCGTTCCCGGAGTTCGTCGCGGATCTCGTGCTGGAGTCCGTCGGCAGTGCAGACCACGTCGGGATCCAGGTCGGCGAGGCGGTCGTAGTCGGGGTTCAACCAGCCGCCGACAACCGGGCGGTCGAGGTCGCAATGGGCGGTGACGCCGACGACACGGTCCGCGCTGCCCATCGCCGCCAGCGTCGCTGTGGTACTGGGCGCGAGCGAGACGATCCGCTCGACGTCGTCGTACTGGTCGCTCGCGGGAGCGGCGTTCATACGGGAGTAGCGGACGCCAACGGGCAAGGGCGTTGCGGACGGATTTGCCCGGGCTCTCTCACACATATAAATTGTAACGGTCGATTTGCTGGAAAGCCGTCGGAGAGGCTGTGCGTTCCGTTCGGGAAGGCGATTCCGAACGCTTTTTGTAATCTCCGTCGGTGGAAGTGATACGGACCGCTCCGGGCCTTCGTACTGATCCCCGGCACGGGGCATTCGTCGCGATACCGATGAGCGAGAAGAGTACGTACACTCGCACGAACGCGAGAACGAGAGACGAATCGCAAACGAACGAAGGCCGAGACGACAACTCGGCCGGTCAGCGCTGGGTCCGACCCGGCGAGGACCAAGAGGAAACCGAATCCGAATCTACCGACGAGGAACTGGTGTGCCCGGAGTGCAGCGGCAACGTCGTCGTCGACGACGAACACGGCGAGACCGTGTGTGACGACTGTGGCCTCGTCATCACCGAGGACTCCGTCGACCGCGGGCCCGAGTGGCGGGCGTTCGACGCCAAGGAGAAAGACCAGAAGTCCCGCGTCGGCGCGCCGACGACGAACACGATGCACGACAAGGGGCTGTCGACCAACATCGACTGGCGCGACCGCGACGCCTACGGCAACTCCCTGTCGTCGAATCAGCGACAGAAGATGCAGCGCCTCCGCAAGTGGAACGAACGGTTCCGCACCCGCGACTCGAAAGAGCGCAATCTCAAGCAGGCGCTCGGCGAGATCGACCGGATGGCCTCCGCGCTCGGCCTCCCGGAGAACGTCCGCGAGACCGCCTCTGTCATCTACCGCCGCGCCCTCGACGAAGATCTCCTCCCCGGCCGCTCTATCGAAGGCGTCGCCACCTCGTGTGTCTACGCTGCAGCCCGGATGGCCGGCGTCCCCCGCTCGCTCGACGAGATCGCGGAGGTCTCCCGAGTCCCCAAGAGCGAGGTCGCTCGCACCTACCGGTACATCGCCCGGGAACTCTCGCTCGAGGTCAAGCCCGCGGACCCCGAGCAGTACGTCCCGCGGTTCGCGTCCGAACTCGGCCTCTCCGACGAGGCGAAACTCCGTGCGCGACAGCTGCTGAAGAACGCCAAGGAGAAAGGCGTCCACTCCGGGAAGTCGCCGGTCGGACTCGCCGCGGCCGCGGTCTACGCGGCAGCACTGCTCACCAACGAGAAGACGACGCAGGCCGCCGTCAGCGAGGTCGCCGACATCTCTGAGGTCACGATCCGCAACCGGTACCACGAACTCCTCGAAGCCGAGGAGAGCATCGGACTGGCGTAATCCGAGACGGTCGCGGCCCTGCTGCGGAGCGCTCGGATCTGAGCGGCCGCGCCGCGGCCCCACGATTCCCGGACCTTTTAACCGTCCCCACCGCATCGGTCACGGATATGACCGACACCCGTCGCCGTGCGATGATTGCGGCGCTGGTGGCTGTGCTCGGTGCCAGCGTCGGTGTCGCCGGGGCCGGCCACCTCTATCTCCGGAAGTGGCGTCGTGCAGCCGCCTGGTTTTCGTTCGTCGTGGGCGCGACGATCGTGCTGCTGTCGGTGTTCGCCGATCCCACGACGCTCAGCCTCGCCGACCCCACGGCGATTGCGAGCGTCGATCCCGAAACGCTGCCGACGGCGGTCACCGTGCCCGTGTTCGGACTCCTGTTTCTGAACGCGCTCGACGCCTACCGGTTGGCAACACAGGACAGCCGCACGCCCGACGAAGCGACGTGTCCGCACTGCGGTGGTGAACTCGATCCGGAGATCTCGTTCTGTCCCTGGTGTACGACGGAACTGCGCGACGCAGACCGCGGCGAGGTCGACTCGGGCCGGAGTGCGGACGGCCGTTGAGCGGGCCGCTTTCGTCACTTCTCGATGATACTCTCTTCGACGGCCTCGCCGAAGTGTCGAGCCGTCTGTTCGTAGAACAGGCGGACCTCGTCGCCCGCCTCCAGGTCGGTGATCGCCGTCCGCCCCTCGCGGGTGTGGACCTTGATGGTCTCCGCGTTCTGGAGTAAGGTCTCGACGCGGTCGCCGTCCACCTCGGCCTCGACGCGGAACATCGGCCGCTTCTCGATCTTCACGCGCCCGACGACGGCCTCGCGGGTCTTCCCCTCGCTGTCGACGACCTGGACCTCGTCGCCGCTCTTCAACTCCGAGAGGTACTTCGTGCCGCCGTCCGGCGTCCGGACGTAAGCGTGGACCGCGCCCGCGTTGACGCGGAAGGGCCGTGAGGCGACGTAGGGCGACTCCGCCGTCTCCGCGTGGACGAAGAAGAGCCCGCGACTCATACTACCGACGAGCATCCCCTCGTCGTGTTCCATCAGATTCCCCGTGTCGACGCAGACGCGGTCGGCCATCCCGGTGCGCTCGACGGCGGTCACCGTGGCCCACTGGAGGTCGAGCGTCTCGCGCTCGGCCTCGTCGCGGACCTCGACGGTCTCTCTGATCTCGTCTGGGTCGTCGGTGTCGAGCAGGACGCCGTCGGCCCCGATCTCGAGGGTCTCGAACGCCGTCCGCGCCTCTTCAGCGGTCGTGACGCCGGCGATCAGGTCGGTCTCGTCGCCGATCCGTGCGATCAGATTCTCCAGGGGAATGATCGTCCAGTCCTCGCCGACGACGATGGTGTAGTCGGCGTCCGCGGCGGCCTCCTCCGCGAAGGCCTCGTACTCCTCGGAGAAGATGCGGACGTAGGCACCGCCCGCCCGGTCGTCTTCGCGGCGGAGCGTCGTGAGGTCCGCAGACCCGGAGAAGTCCGGCGGCAGATCGGCGGTCCCGTCGCCCTCGCCGTTCTTGCCGACGATGTACGTGTCCGCCTCATCGCCGGACCCGGCGTCGTTCTCCCCGTCGTCGCCCCCGCCCGCGTCGACGTCGTCGATCAGCGCGGTCCCCGAGTCGGTGCGGAAGGCCGCGACCGACACGTCGCCCAGCGAGCGGACGCGGTCGACGTCGGCCTCGTCGACGAGCACCCAGTCCACGCCGGCCTCCAGACCGGCCGTGATCCGTCGCTTGCGTGTCTCCCAGTCGCCGACCTCGTCGTCGGCCTTGAGCCAGACGCTTCGTGTCATCGTTGTCGGTGCAACTCGGGCGGCGCGCTTGAACGTGGCGACTCTGCGGAGGATTGCCGCGGTGCGCGTTACGCCGACGCTTCCTCGACGCGCGAGACCGGTGCCGGCTCGTCGGGGTCGCCGTCGGGCTCCCGGAGCCGGCGGTGGTACCAGACGACGTCGTGCCAGTCACCGAGTTTGAAGCCCGCGGCGGGGAACGTTCCGACGCGCTCGAACCCGTGCCGTTCGTGAAACGCCTCGCTCTCGGGGTTCGGCATCCCCAGGGCGGCGTACGCCGAGCAGTACCCCTGCCGTCGGAGCGTCCCGAGCAGGCGCTCGTACAGGCGCGTCCCGATCCCGTCACGCTGGGCCGCGGCGTCGACGTAGATCGACGTCTCCACCGCCCAGCGGTACGCCGGCCGCTCGCGGAGTTGGCTGCCGTAGGCGTAGCCCACGACTTTCGGTTTGGCCCCGTCCGAGGCGTCGGGATCGTCGGCGACGGCCACGTACCACGGGTACTCGTCGGCCGCACGCTTTTCGCGAATTTTTCGTCGCATCCGTTCGACGGCCGGCACCTCGGTTCGGAACGTCGCCGGCGAGTCGCGGACGTACGGTGCGTAGATCCGCCGGACGGCGGCCGCGTCCTCGGGTGTCGCGACGCGGAGTCTGACGTCGGCATCGACGCTGTCGTCCATACCGTGTCGAGGCCGTTCGACGGTTACTGCTTTTCTGATTCGATGCGGGCCCCACGGGGTTCAGAGCGCGTACAGCGACGGGACGAGTGCGAGACCCACCAACAGTTCGAGGAGGTTGTTCAGCGCGTGCAACAGCCAGGCGCCGACGAGGTTGTCGAAGCGGAGGCGGAGCCACGTGAGCAACGAACCGAGGAGGAGGGCGTTGAGGACCCCGGCGACGCCGCCGGTGAACACGTGCGCCACGGCGAAGACGATCAGCGACGCGACGCCGACTGCGAGCGGGCCGTGGCCGCGTTCGAGACCGAGGCCGACGAGCAACCCTCGATAGAGGATCTCCTCGGCGACGGGCGCGACGACGACCGCACCGAACCCCACGGCGAGGATCCCGGCCGTCGTCGTCAGCGTCGGCGGCGTGTATCGGGCGACGCCCAGTCCGTCCGCGAGCACCGTCGTCGCGGGCCACCCGACGACGACGCCGACGACCGTCGCGACCAGCCCCGTAGCCACCTCCCGGCGCGAGGGGCGTCGAAAGCGGGCGACGACCTCGAATCGCTCTCGCTCCCATGCCGCGAACAGCGCGGCGACGACCGCGACGTTCGCCACACCGTAGCAGAGCGTCGGGAAGTGCGGCGGGAACCCCGGATCGGTCCCGCCGCCCACGGCGTAGCCAGCCGTGATGACGAGCAGCGTCACTCCGAGCGGTGCGACCGCGGCGAGGGCCCACGCGCCACCGATCGGTTCGAGCGGGGTCACCGTCTCCGCGAGCCGATTCCGCGAGATGCCAGACAGGGCGGTGAACGATCGAGCCATTCGGGGTGTGTTGTGCCCGCTGTGATGGTGAAAGTGGTGATTCCTCGTGCTCCCGCTCGTCGCCGTGTCGGCCCGCCGCTGGAGCCCAGGACGGTCACCTCCAGAGAGTGAGCGTTTTACCGCTCGGCCGTCTTTGCTACGCTATGATTGATCCGGCCGATCTCTCGGTGACGCTCGTCGACGGCTACGTCGACGAGCCGGCGCACTTCGGTGTGCCGCCGTACATCTCGACGTACCCGCGGTTCACGGCCGGTGCGATCGTCGACGCCGGCGTCCCCGAGTCGAACGTCACCTACCACACGATCGACGAACTCCGCGACGAGCGAAACAAGTGGGCCGACGTGGCCGACGCCGACCTCTTCATCTATCTCGGCGGGATGACCGTCCCGGGCAAGTACGTCGGCGGTACGCCCGCCGAGCCCGACGAGGTCCGGGAACTCGCCTGGACCGCCGACGGGATGTCGGTGATGGGCGGCCCCATCCGGTTCGGCGTCGGCGAGGAGAACGCCGGTGCGCAGGAGATGGAGCGACAGGACCTCGATTACGACTTCCTCGCGATGGGCGACGTCGAAGCCGCGGCCTACGACCTCGTCAGCAACGAGTTGGAGGGCTTCGAGAACCGCTACCGGGACAACGACGAACTCGATCGCTGGGCGGCCAAGGGCGCCTTCGTCGTCGAACAGCACCCGAACCACCCCGACTACCTGATCTGCGAACTCGAAACGTCTCGCGGCTGCGCCTACCGGTGTTCGTTCTGCACGGAACCGATGTACGGCGATCCCGGATTCCGGGATCCCGAGTCGGTCGTCGGCGAGGTCGGCTCTCTCTCCGATCGGGGGGTCCGCCACTTCCGCCTTGGCCGCCAGGCCGACATCCTCGCGTACGGCGGCGACGGCGAGGCGCCGAATCCCGACGCGCTCCGCGAGCTCTACGGCGGAATCCGCGAGGTCGCTCCCGATCTGGAGACGCTGCACCTCGACAACATGAATCCCATCACGGTCGTGAAGTGGCCCGAGCAGGCCAGAGAGGGGATCCGGATCATCGCCGAACACAACACGCCCGGAGACACCGCCGCGTTCGGCCTCGAATCCGCCGACCCGCTCGTCCAGGAAGAGAACCAACTGAATGTCACTGCCGACGAGTGCTTCCGCGCGATCGAGATCGTCAACGAGGAGGCCGGCTGGCGGCCGGGCGACGACCCCGCGAACGCGCCGACCCACGGCGCGGACGCCGCGAACCGCCTCCCGAAGCTCCTGCCCGGTATCAACCTCCTCCACGGGCTGAAGGGCGAGCGCGCGGAGACGTTCGAGCACAACCGGCAGTTCCTCGAGCGGGTCTACGATGCGGGGCTGATGGTCCGGCGCATCAACATCCGCCAGGTGATGGCCTTCGAGGGGACCGAGATGGCCGACGAGGGTGCCGCCATCGCCAAGGAGCACAAGAAGCGGTTCAAGGAGTACAAACGCGAGATCCGCGAGGAGATCGACCAGCCGATGCTGCGGCGGCTCGCACCCATCGGAACCGTCCTGCCCGACGTGCACCTCGAGTACCACCAGGACGGACGGACGTTCGGCCGACAGCTCGGGACGTACCCTCTTCTCGTGGGGATCCCGGGCGAGCGCCAATTGGGACAGACGATCGACGTCGCGGTCGTCGACCACGGCTACCGCTCGTTGACTGGCGTTCCGTACCCCCTCGATCCGAACGCGGCGTCGCTGGCCGAACTCACGGCGATTCCGGGTATCGGCGATCGGACGGCGGGCGACATCGTCGTCAACCGACCGTACGACTCCCCGGCGGCCGTGCCGTCGCCGGAAGTCGATTTCGCGACGTTCACCGGTGGATATCCGACAGACGAGAAACCGAGTGCGGACTGAAACGAGTCCGCTCCCTCAGAGCTCTTCTTCGATGACTTCGCCGACCGCGAAGTTCGATTTGACTTCCGAGACTTCGATCTTCACGCGGTCACCGACCTCCGTGTCGGGGACGATGATGACGTAGCCGCGCTCGACGCGAGCGATACCGTCTCCCTGTTTCCCGATGTCTTCGATCTCGACGTAGCGTAGCTCGCCGGGTTCGACCGGTGGCTGCGGCTCCGAGGACGGCCGCTCGGTTTCGGTCGATTCCGACGAGGAGTCGGTGCCACGAGAGATGAGAGCGACGCGGTAGGTTTCGTCCGGCTCGATCGAGCCGGTGTCGACTTCGCGCTTCGGCACCTCGACCACGTATCGGTCCTCTTCGGCGCGAACGTCAGCGTTGAACAGACACAGGAGTTTATCTGAGATTTCCACCGTGTAGACCTCCACGGGTAGTTCGCTGCGGATTGTTAAAGTAGTACCGCCCGTTGCGGCCCTCGGTGTGCCGGTTCTGGGGTTGTCGGCGAATCATCCGCTCCCTATCCGAAGTCGCCGAACGTCGTCTGAAGGCCGGCCGCCATCGTCGACTTCCGACGGAGCGTCCCCAGCGACACGGGCAGGTGGTCGGCGACGCCACGGACCGCCTCGGCAAACGTCTCGGCGCTCCCGTGCTCGGCGGCGAAGGCGTCGCGGACGGCCTCGCGGACTTGCCAGACGCCGACTGGCCCCCAGTAGTCGTCGGAGACGTGCCGGAGGACGAGCGCCTTCCCCTGTCGCCCGCGGTCGTCGAGGTGTTCGAGGACCGCCAACCGGGCGGCGTGATACGCGCCGGCCGTCTCCTCGACGTAGCCCGTACGGCCCTCTCTGCCCTCGCTGTCGGCGGCGAGGTACATCCCCGCCTCCGGATCGGGGTTCCAGACGCTGCCGGGGGCTTTCATCTCGACGAGTTCGTACTCCCACTTCCCGGGCGCGAGGATCACCCAGAAGGCGTTGCCGAGGAACTCGTTGCGGTGGACCTCGACACGCCCGATCTCGGCGTTCGTGCGGATGCGTCCCCGGAGGTACTGCCCGACGGTGTCGTCGACGGCGGTGATCGACCACCGCGTCGGAACGAGTCTCCGTTGCTGGGTCTGTCCGAGCGCGCCCGCCGAGAGGATCGTGTTGATGTCGTAGACGTCGAAGCCGCGGCGATAGAGGTAGGTCATCGCGCCCTGCGCGTTCCAGTCGTCGTCTTCGAGTGTCTTCTCGACGAGTCGGGGGACGTGGGGGTTCTCCGCCAGTTCGGCCGATTCGGCCCGGGCGCGAGGACCGACCGGCGTCGCGACGTCCTCGACGCCGACGTCGAGATCGACGTCCGGTCGCTCGTCGAGACCGATCTCGACGGTCACGGGGCGATCGGCGATGGCGACCTCGCGCTGTGCCCCCAGAAAGCCGTTCCACGAGTCGGCGACGTTCGTGACCTCCTGGGTTCGGTTGGAGTTCAACAGCGACGTGCGCCGCGCGAAGACGTCGTCGATCGAGACGCCCTCGTCGTACCACGCACCGGACGTCTCGAAGCGCTCGGCGTCCTCGTCGTGACCGACGGGCGAGAGCAGTCCCGTCGAGACGCGCGGATAGTTCGCGGTCCCGACGAAGATCGACGGCGAGACGCCGCCGTACAGGGAGTCGCCCTGCACGGTCTCCTCGAACCGGTCCTGGAAGGTCTCGAGGTGATCGAGGATGTCGTAGGATTTCTTCTCGGCGAGCCGTCGACGCTCTGCCCGCTCGTTGCGTTCGATGTCGACGTACTCGTCTAAGTCCATCACCGAAGCGTGGGTCGGCAACGGATATGAACCTTCGGCGTCGACGGCGCGTCCTCGTGACCGACCTGGAAACGACACCGTGTGGAGTTCGAATAGCGACAATATCGGCTCTCCTGACGATCCCACACAGATTCTCCGCGAGGCTCCGGGACAGTTCTCGCTGCACGTCCTCCTCGTGCTCGTGACGGGGTTCGTTGACGGCCTGGTCTCCTGGGCCGCCCTTGCAGGGGTTCGGGGTTCAGGATGGCGCTTCGCTATCCGAATCTGCTGGCCGTTCCGGGCGATGCAGAGATGGTTCTCTCGGGTGCGGTCGTCGTCCGCAGGATGGCGGAGACGCACCCGGGGTTCGGAGCGCACGAACCGCTCGCGCCCGAGTCGGAGTCGGTCGCGAGCGACCGAGTGCGTCCGTCGGCGACCGGAGACAAGCGGCCCCGGCCGCTGCGCCCGTGGCGTCGGGCCGTTAACTGTGGATGCCCATCGCTTCGATCTGCTCTTGGTACCGGTTGCGGATGGTGACTTCAGTCACCTGGGCGACGTCGGCGACCTCGCGCTGGGTCTTCTTTTCGTTGCAGAGCAACGAGGCCGCGTAGATCGCCGCCGCCGCGAAGCCCGTCGGTGACTTCCCCGAGAGCAGGCCTTTCTCCGAAGTCGTCTCGATGATCTCGTCGGCCTTCGATTGCACCTCTTTCGAGAGGCCGAGTTCCGAGCAGAACCGCGGGACGTACTTCTTCGGGTCGACCGGCTTCATCTCCAGGCCGAGCTCCTGTGAGATGTAGCGGTACGTCCGGCCGATCTCCTTGCGCTCGACGCGCGAAACCTCGGAAATCTCCTCGAGCGAGCGAGGGATCCCTTCCTTCCGACACGCCGCGTACAGCGCGGAGGTGGCGACGCCCTCGATCGAGCGGCCGCGGATGAGGTCCTCGTTGAGCGCGCGTCGGTAGATCACGGAGGCGACCTCCCGTACCGACCGCGGGACGCCGAGTGCGGAGGCCATCCGATCGATCTCCGAGAGCGCGAACTGGAGGTTGCGCTCGCCCGCGTCCTTCGTTCGAATGCGCTCTTGCCACTTTCGCAGGCGATGCATCTGCGAGCGCTTTCGCGAGGAGATCGAGCGTCCGTAGGCGTCTTTGTCCTTCCAGTCGATCGTCGTCGTCAGCCCCTTGTCGTGCATCGTCTGCGTCGTCGGCGCGCCGACGCGGGACTTCGACTGTCGCTCGGAGTGGTTGAACGCCCGCCACTCCGGGCCGGGGTCGATCTGTTCTTCCTCGACCACGATCCCCGTCGGCTCGTGGATGAGTTCCCCGTCTCCCGTGCGGACGAGGTCTTCCTCGTCCATATCCTCGATGTCGATGTCGTCTTCCGCTTCGTCCGCCTCGTCTTCGCGTTCGCCCTGCCATCGCGTCCTGTCGACGTCCTGTTCCCGCTGGCGGGTGGGCCGTGTCATCGCATTTTTATATTCGTTATCTCGATACGGTTAAACCCTCTGCCGATCTGGCTCCGTACCGCTATCGGCGATCGATCGACGGACCGAACCCTTCTTTCCGCCGCTCCAACTCCCTCTGGTATGCCAAGCGTAGAGCTGGACCCGGAGACCGCTCGCGAGCGTCTGGAGGCCGCGGGCGTCGCGATCGAACCGGGCAACACCGACCACGAGCGGTGGCGCGCCGAGCGCGGCGACGCGAACGCCGTCGCGTACGACGAGACGGTCGTCGTCCAGGGATCCCGCCCGACAGACTTGCTGGCGCTGCTCCGCGGCGAACAGGGCGGTCGCGCGCACGTCTATTTCGACGGGGCGAGCCGGGGGAACCCGGGCCCCGCAGCGATCGGCTGGGTCATCGTCACGGGCGACGGCATCGTCGCCGAGGGGGGCCAGCGCATCGGTGAGACCACGAACAACCGCGCCGAGTACGAGGCCCTCGAGCGCGCGCTGGAGGCGGCGCGCGACCACGGCTTCGACGAGGTCGACGTGCGCGGGGACGCGCAGTTGATCGTCCGGCAGGTCACCGGCGAGTACGACACCAACAATCCGGAACTGCAGAAGCGGCGCGTCCGCGTGCGCGAACTACTTGCGGAGTTCGACCGGTGGTCGATCGAGCACGTACCGAGAGCGGTAAACGACCGCGCCGATTCACTAGCGAACGAGGCGCTCGACGATGGCTGACGATAGCGACCGGTCGATGGAACGAGGCACCGACAGCGGCGCGCGATCAGCGGAGTCGTCGGCGGGGCGACAGCCCGACCGCGCCGTCGACGAGGCGGCTGCTGACCCCGAGATCCCCAGCGACGCGATCGAGGAGGCCGAACGGCTGACGCGACTCGCCGAGGAAGCCGCGGTGACAGACGCCGCCGAGGCGTATCGGGAGCGCCGTGCGGACGTCGTGGCCGAACACGACTTCACCGCGCGGGTGCGCGAGGAAGACGATACGCTCGTCCTCTACCCCGATGAGTGGGTCGAAGACGGCGTCGTCCAGTTCGAGGCGATCGAGGACACCGACCGCGCGGTGGAGGTGTCGCTGTCGGGGCCCGATCACGGGGCCGAGTGGGAGGCTGTCGAGGAACAGAACCGAGCGATCGTCGACGCCGTCGCTGACGCGTACGGGCAGGCGCACGCGGCGAACGTCCGCGCGTTTGCAGACTTCATGGGCAACCACTACCTGAAACCGGTCACCGACGCAACGCTGGCGGAGCAAGAGGAGTTCCTCACGGAGTATTACCCACGGAACGCCTGGCCGTCACGCGAACAGGAATCTATCGTCGCCGAGAGCGTCGACCTAGTCGTCGGTGGTCTCGACGACGAAGTGCCCGGAACCTGAAGTCCAGTCGTCGTTACTGGTGCGCGCTGATGAGGTCGGTGAGTTCGGCGGCCCGTTCTTCGCCGGTGACGAACTTCTTGACCATCCACTCGAACTGATCGAGCAGTGCGTCGTGACCCTCGGACGTGAGTTCGTACTGGTTCGTCCGCTTGTCGAGTTCGCTCTTCTCGACGAGACCCATCTCGACGAGGTCGTCGAGGTTGGGATAGAGTCGCCCGTGATTCACTTCGGTTCCGTAATACGTCTCGAGTTGCCGCTTGATCGCGAGGCCGTACATCGGTTCCTCAGCCAGAATGACGAGGATGTTCTGCTGAAATGCGGTGAGGTCGCGCACCACGCTGCCGGTGTCAGTAACTGTTTGTGCCTCTGACATACCTCGTGAGAGGTAGGCGGGATATTTAACCCTTATTACCTGATATGAGAACATCGCGAATTATCCGGTCTAGGGGCCCTCAGTAGCCGTTATACAACGATTCGACACCGCTTGACGGCGAGCGGGATACGATGGTTGGTTGCTTGAAAGATTCGCCGAAGAATCTTAGAATACTACCGCTCGAGGCGAGGGGTTCATCAACACATCACCCCGTGGCAGCAGTGCCGATATGCGGCCACCGCCGCGATGCGAAAGGACTTTTTGCACGTTCGGAGACAGAGCCAATATGACCAACCTCTGGGAAGACCTCGAGACGGGTCCGGACGCGCCGGACGTCGTGTACGCGGTCGTCGAGTGCCTAAAAGGCGAACGGAACAAATACGAATACGACAAGGACGTTCCGGGCGTCGTCCTCGACCGCGTCCTCCACTCGAACGTCCACTACCCCTCGGACTACGGCTTCCTGCCGCAGACGTACTACGACGACGAGGACCCCTTCGACATCCTCGTCCTCGTCGAGGACCAGACGTTCCCGGGCTGCGTCATCGAGGCCCGCCCAGTCGCGCTGATGCGGATGGACGACGACGGCGAGAAAGACGACAAGGTCATCGCGGTCCCCGACGAGGATCCCCGCTACGACCACGTCGAGGACGTCGACGACCTCACCGACCAGCAGAAAGCCGAGATTGCAGAGTTCTTCGAGACGTACAAGAACCTCGAAGCGGGCAAGGAGACGGAGACGCTCGGCTGGGAGGACGCCGACGCCGCGAAAGACGCCATCGAACACGCGATGGACCTCTACGACGAGCACTTCGCGTAACGCCGCTCTCGTTCTCTCGCGTTTCTCTCGACCGGATAGTCCGGCATATAACCTCGGTGAATACGCCTCGGCTCACGGCATTCGTTATGCGTATGGGTAATCTTTTGCGCCCAGGGCACGAATCGTCAGTTGTGATGTCAGCCAATACGCCGCGCCTCGCCGTTGCGCATCCGACTGTCGTCCCCGGCAACCACCCGGGGATGGGTGACGCTGACGAGGCCCCGACCGGCGACGACCCGGATCACCGCACGGAACGCTCGTCGTAGCTACGCCGCTCTTCCAGTGGGGCGTTCGCTCCCGGACGTCGAAGGACAGTCACGAAACGCCGTCCGCTGCGCCGCTCCCGGACGTCCGAAGCGAGTTGCGAAACACTGCCCGTTGCGCCGCTCGGTTCATTCGATCCGCGACAGCGCGAGCGCCTCAGCGGTGTCTGCATCGGTCGGCTCTGACTCCAAGATCTCGATCTCGGCCACCCACTTGACACTCTCCCAGCAGTCCGACTCGGATTCGGTCGGAATCAACCGGGCCGGTCCGCCGTGGTCGACGCCGAGCGGCTCCCCGTCCAGTTCGGTCGCGAGGACGGCCGACGCGAGGCGTTCGATGGGGAAGGCGCACGCGTACTCGCCGTCCATCGCGCGGACGAGCGCGTGACCGCTCTGGACCGTCGGCTTCGCCCGCTCGAGGAGGTGTCCGACGCGGAACCCTCGCCAGGTCAATCCGGCCGCCGTCCACCCCTCGACGCACTCGAAGTCCTGTGTGAACGTCTCCGCGGGGAACGTGCTCAACCACGATCGGTCGATCCGGAGCGGATCGGCGACCGCTCCGGTTACCCGGAGTTCCCAGTTCGCGGGATCGACCGCTGCGGGCACGTCGTGTGATTCGAGTCCCGTCACGATCCGCCGTCGGTGCGCACCGGATAAAGTCGTTATCGCGAACGGCTTCGGCCGGTGGCTCACTCGCTGTCCCGACCGGAACTGGACTGCGCGGCGGGCCCGTTCGCGTCGAACGGTGTCTCGCTTCCGACAGACTGGAGACACGAGGGGAACCGCTTTTACTCACGCCGCGACTACGGAGAGTGATGGCTACCTGCGATGAGTGCGGGAAGCACGAAAATATGCCGTACCAGTGCCGACGGTGCGGAGATACCTTCTGTGCTGAACATCGGCTCCCGGAAAATCACGACTGTCCGGGGCTCAACGAGTGGAACGATCCCTCCGGCGTCTTCGACAGCGGGTTCGACGACTCCGTGCAAAACCCCGGCCGACAGTCCGCACAGAGTCTGACGGACCGCCTCTTCGGGACCGGCGGCCCGCTCGGCTACTTCCGCGGGAATATGAGCTACGTCTTCCTCGGCGCGATGTGGATCACCTTCGCGCTCCAGTACTTCATCTTCCCCTTCCTCCTGGGCGCGGGACCGCGAAGCCTCCTCTGGCGGAGCGTGTTCGTCCTCTCGCCCGGACAGATCGAGTTCGTCTGGACGTGGATCACGTCTATCTTCGCGCACGGCGGCTTCACTCACATCGCGTTCAACAGCATCGCGCTGTACTTCTTCGGTCCCGTAGTGGAGCAGTACCTCGACACGAAACGATTCACGGCGCTCTTCTTCGGCGCCGGGATCATCGCGGGACTCGCTCAGGTCCTGTCGACGCTCTTCACCGTCGGGCCGTTCGGCGCGGGCGTCGTCGGCGCGTCCGGGGCGATTATGGGCATTCTCGGCGTACTCACCGTGCTGAACCCCAGCCTGAAGGTCTACCTCTACTTCATCATCCCGATGCCGCTGTGGCTGCTCACCTTCGGCTTCGCGGCCTTCAGCATCGTGGCCGGATTCGGTGCCGCCGGCGGCGGCCTTATGGGCGGCAACGTCGCGCACCTCGCGCACCTCGCCGGCCTGGTGATCGGACTCGCCTACGGCGCTCGCGTGAAAGGGCGCGTCGGCGTCCCCAACTCGCTGCAGTTCGGTCGTGGCGGCGGCGGGATGGGCGGTCCCGGCGGTCCCGGTGGCCCCGGCGGTCCCGGCCGCCGCTGAACCGATCCGATGGACCCCGCTCGTCCCGAGTTCGTCCCCGATGCGTCGGCCACGCGCGAGGAGATGGAGTCGCTCCAGCACGAGGTCGCTGCGGCCGCGATATGGGACGACGCGTTCGCGTTCGATCCCGAAGCGGTCTCGACCCGTTCCGAGCGGACGCTCGACGACACGGGTCGTCGCACGCGCGAGCCCCCACTCGTCGCCGGCGTCGACCAGGCGTTCCTCGACGACCGAGCGGTGAGCGTCGTCGTCGTCCGCCGCGGCGACGCGGTCGTCGAGCGCGCCCACGCCGTCACCGCCCTCGAGATTCCCTACATCCCCGGCCTGCTGGCGTTTCGCGAGGGCGGCCCGATCCTCGCGGCCGTTGCGGACCTGTCCTGTGAACCGGACCTCGTCGTCTTCGACGGGAGCGGTCGCATCCACTACCGACAGGCCGGCCTGGCGACGCACATCGGCGCGACGCTCGACGTGCCGAGCGTCGGCGTCGCCAAGGGGCTCCTGTGTGGAACGCCAGAGGACGACCTCGCGGAACGACCCGCGGGCTGGCGGACCCCGATCCGTGCCGACAGCGAGGTCGAGAACGCAGATCCGGGAACCGTCCTCGGTCACGCGCTCCAGTCGCGCCAGTACGATTCCCGGCCCATCATCAACCCCGTCTTCGTCAGCCCCGGCCACCGCGTGGGCGTTGGAACCGCGACCGATCTGGTGGAACGGCTCTGTGACGGCTACAAACTCCCGGAGCCGACGCGACTCGCCGACGCGTACGCCGACGAGGTGAAAGCCGAGTCCGCCGCGGCACCCGAGGGGACCGACGAATCGGGCTCCTAACGCGCTTCTTTTGGTCTCCACAAGGCCCTTATCGCCCACTGCTGTCTATCGGTCCGTGATGCGACGAGTCCGAATCGGCGTCATCGTCCTCGTGATTCTGGTGCTCACAGCCGGCTGTCTGGGCGGGACGCAATCGGAGACTCCCGGATCGGCGACGTCGACCCCGACGGCCACCGTCGTTTCTGGGTCCCCGACGCCGACGCCCGATCCGACGCCGGGCGAGACCGACACGGACGAGTGGACGTCGACCGAACGGGCCGCCGAGATCCCCGACGCCGACAAGGTCGTCTCCGTCGAAAACCGATGGAACCGGAGCGTTGAGATCCGGATCCGCGTCGTCCGCGAGGCCACGAACGAAACCGTCTACGACGAGACGGCGACGTTCGAACCGGGCGCGGACCGCGAGGTGTACTCGCTCGCCGACGCCGATCCGGACGGCATCGAGTCCTTCCGCGTGATCGCGACCGCTCGCAACACGACCGAGAGCGTCACACTCGAGACGAACGCGTGCTACGGCAACGCCTACGTCGAGGTCACCGACGAGGGCGAACTCTACCCATATTACGCCATCTGCTGATCGTCCACGGGCGCCACTGAACGGCGGCGCACACGACTCGAAAACACTTATTCGTGCGCTCGCACTCCCAACGCGTATGAGCGAAATCGTTGTCAGCCTCCCCGACGGATCGGAACTCTCCGTCGCGGAGGACGCGACCGTGGCGGACGTCGCCTACGAGATCGGGCCCGGACTGGGACGCGACACGGTCGCGGGCGTCGTCGACGGTGAACTCGTCGACAAGGCCGACCCCGTCCACGACGGCGCGGAGGTCGTCATCGTGACCGACCAGAGCGACGAGTATCTCCGCGTCCTGCGGCACTCGGCGGCGCACGTCTTCGCACAGGCGCTCCAGCGGCTGTATCCCGAGGCGAAACTGGCGATCGGGCCGCCGACCGACGAGGGCTTCTACTACGACGTCGCGAACGTTGACCTCGACGCCGACGACCTCGACGCGATCGAAGCCGAGATGCAGGAGATCCTCGAAGACGACCTGCCGATCAAACGGGAACACCGCCCGCGAGAGCAGGCGCTCGAAACCTACGACGACAACGAGTACAAACAGGAGATCCTCGAGAACGAGGCCGCCGGCGAAGATCCCGTCTCGTTCTACGTCCAGGGCGACTTCGAGGACCTCTGTCAGGGCCCCCACGTCGAGTCGACCGGCGATATCGGTGCGGTGAAACTGCTCAACATCTCCTCGGCGTACTGGCGCGGCGACGAGGACAACGAGACGCTGACGCGGGTCTATGGGACCGCGTTCGAGTCCGAATCCGACCTCGAAGAGTACCTCTCGCTGCGGGAGGAGGCCAAAGAGCGTGATCATCGGAAACTCGGGCAGGAACTCGACCTGTTCTCGATTCCCGACGTCACGGGGCCCGGGCTGCCGCTGTATCACCCGAACGGCAAGAAGATCCTCGACGAACTCTCCGCGTACGCGCGCGACCTCAACGTCGACGCTGGATACGACCCCGTCGAGACGCCGCATCTGTTCCGGACGGAACTGTGGAAGAAGTCGGGCCACTACGACAACTACGTCGACGACATGTTCCTGCTGGACGTCAACGACGAGGAGTACGGCCTCAAGCCGATGAACTGTCCGGGACACGCGACGATCTTCGATCAGAAGTCCTGGTCCTACCGGGAGTTACCCGTTCGGTACTTCGAGGACGGCAAGGTCTACCGCAAAGAACAGCGCGGCGAGCTCTCGGGGCTCTCGCGCGTGTGGTCGTTCACCATCGACGACGGGCACCTGTTCTGCCGGCCCGAGCAGATCGAACAGGAAGTCAATCAGGTGATGGACGCCATCTACGAGGTGCTCGACACCTTCGGTCTGGACGCTCACGTCGCGCTCGCGACGCGGCCGGAGAAGTCCGTCGGCGGCGACGAAATCTGGGAGCAAGCCGAATCCCAGCTCCGCTCGGTGCTCGAAAACCAGAACATCGACTACGACCTCGAACCCGGCGACGGCGCGTTCTACGGCCCGAAGATCGACTTCGCCTTCGAGGACGCCCTGGGTAGAAAGTGGGACGGTCCGACCGTCCAACTCGATTTCAATATGCCCGAGCGGTTCGAGCTCACCTACACCGGCGAGGACAACGAGGACCACCGCCCGGTGATGATCCACCGCGCGCTGTACGGCTCCTACGAGCGGTTCTTTATGGTGCTCATCGAGCACTTCGACGGGAAGTTCCCGCTGTGGCTCGCCCCCGAACAGGTCCGGATCCTCCCGATCAGCGACGATCAACTCGGCTACGCGCACCGCGTGAAGAACCAACTCGGCGACTTCCGCGTCGACGTCGAGGACCGGTCGTGGACGCTGGGCCGCAAGATCCGTGAGGCGCAGGAGGATCGCGTGCCGTACATGATCATCGTCGGTGGCGACGAGGAGGAAGCGGGAACCATCTCGGTCCGTGACCGCAAGGAGCGCGAGCGCGGTGACGTCGACGTCGAGACCTTCCGGACGCACCTCGAGTCCGAGTACGAGGAAAAGCGGATCGAACCCGACTTCATCGAGGAGTAGACTCGACCGCCGCGGTTTCGACTGGGATCCGATCCAGTGAGATCCGCGCAGGTCCGATGTATCGAGTAGCGCAACGAGTCTCCGCTACAACCGAGAGGAACCGTCTGGCCCCGCGACGACCGAGGAGCCCCCGTCAGTTCCGATCGGCGCCGGTCAGTCCGCGTCGTATCCGTACTCCGCGCTGGTCGCATCGTCTTCGTACACGGCGTCGGGGGCGACCCGACCCGCGACCGATCGGCCGTACGTCCGACCGAGCAGTCTCGGGAAGCGCTTCCGGAGTCGGTACCGCAGACTGTCCGGATGGAAGCGCACCGGGCCGATCGTCTGCCGGAGGAGTTCGCGCTCGACGATCACGAACCCCGCGAGGATGGCGAGGAAACCGACGACCGTCTCCGGGGTAACGGCCTGTCCGAACAGCGCCCATCCCGCGAGCGCGGCAACGACGGGCTGGAAGTAGCCGACGAGGTTGGTCTCGCTGGGCCCGATGCGTTCGTGGAGCGCGAAGTACAGGAGGAATCCGATGACGCCGGAAAACAGCGTCAGATAGGCCAGCGCGAGGGCGGCAGTCGGCGTCCAGGCGACAGTCCTCACCGGTTCGCCGCGGGCGAGGGAGGCGCCGATGAGGATCCCCGCGCCGAACAGCATCGCCCAGGCCTGCATCGACACGTCGGCGAGTGTGGTCCGGAGCGGCGTCGAGAGGACCGCCCCGAGCGCGAAGGTCGCGGCCGCGCCGAACAGCACGGCGATCCCGGTGGCGTCCGCCCCTAGGAGGTTCCCCGGATCGAGATCCGCGACGACGGCGACGCCGACGAGTCCGAGCAAGAAGCCGCCGGCAGCCGTCGCGTCGAGCGCGTCCTCTAAGAGTGTGGCGGCGAAGACGGCGGTCAGGACCGGCGAGAGGCTGACCACGACGGCCGCCACGGGTCCGGGGACGAACGTCTGGCCGATGTACAGCAGCGCGTGGTAGCCGGCGACCAGCAAGCCACCGACGACAGCCACGTTCAGCCACTCGGTCCGCCCCCGTGGGCGGACGCGGTCGGTCGTCGCTGCGGCGTACCCCAACACGAGGACCCCGGCGAGGGCGTAGCGAATCGCAGCGAAAAACAGCGGTGGGACGGTTTCGAGTCCGGCTTCGATGGCCACGAACGAGAGCCCCCAGATGGTCGCGAGTGCGACGAACAGGAGCGCGTCCGGTGGGATAAATCGGGACGTATCGCGTCGAATCATCAAGATATCTCTTCTAAAAGCCGGACCTGTTTAAACTTATCTCTAACAATAGGGGTATTAACCGTTATCAATACAGGATTAAACGAAATAAGTAGAACTGGATGTGAGATACCCTCGGCTCTGTGGTCATTGGTTCAAATCCGGTGCTTCGGCGCTCGGCGGGTAGCGTTCAAGTGCATCGGCCGCCTATTCGGTGAGAGACAGTGCAGGTGACAGATATCGCGGCTCCCACGGGGAACATATGACCGACGAGGATCCCGTTGTCGTCGCCAAGCGGGTCGACGGCGGCGACAGCGCAGATCTGACAGAGATCGCAGACCTCGCTGCAGCGGCGGGCTACGACGTCGTCGCGACGCTCTCACAGTCGCGCACGGAGGACGCCGCCTACCATTTCGGTGAGGGAAAAATCGACGAACTCGCCGCACTGGTCGCTGAAACCGGTGCGCAGGCGGTCATCGTCGACAACCGACTCGGTCCGTATCAGACCTACAACATCGGCGGCAAACTCCCCGAGGGCGTCGAGGTCATCGACCGGTTCACGCTCATCCTGGAGATCTTCGGCCAGCGGGCGAACACCCGCAAGGCCCAGTTGCAGGTCGAACTCGCGGAGCTACGCTACGAACTCCCGCGCGCGGAGGCCAAGACCTCGCTGGCGAAGCGCGACGAGCGTCCCGGGTTTATGGGCCTCGGCGAGTACGACGAGAGCCGCGAACAGGACATCAAAGCCCAGATCTCCCGCATCAAGCAGGAACTGGACGCCATCGCGGACAAAGAAGAGACTCGCCGCGAACAGCGTCGGGAGTCCGGATTCGACCTGGTCGCACTCGCGGGCTACACCAACGCGGGCAAGTCGACGCTGATGCGCCGACTCGCTGACGACCTCGACGTCGGCGAGAACGAGGACCTGCATCCGGATCTGGATCCGACTGCCGAATCCGAGGACCGGCTGTTCACCACGCTCGGGACCACGACGCGCCGGGCCGACACCGGCACGCGGGACGTGCTCTTGACGGACACGGTCGGGTTCATCTCGGATCTCCCCCACTGGCTCGTCGAGTCCTTCGAGTCGACGCTGGACTCGGTGTATCGCGCAGACCTCGTGCTGCTCGTCGTCGACGCGTCGGAGCCGATCGCCGAGATGCGCGAGAAACTCGTCACGAGCCACGATACGCTCTACGAGCGCAACGAGGCCCCGATCGTCACCGTTCTCAACAAGATCGACCGCGTCGACGACACGGAACTGGACGCGAAACGCGACGCGCTGGACGCGCTCGCACCCAATCCCGTCTGCGTCTCAGGGCTCACCGGTGAGAACGTCGGCGAACTCACCGATCGGATCGAAGCGGAGCTCCCCGACTGGCGCGAGGAGCGGCTCCTGCTCCCGCTGTCGGACGAGGCGATGAGTCTGGTCTCGTGGGTCTACGACCACGGGAACGTCCGGGACGAGGAGTACACCGGCGAGGAGGTCATCGTCGAGTTCACCGCCCGCCCTGCGATCGTCGAACGCGCACGGGCGAAAGCCGGCGACGTCCGCGCCTCGGCGGAATCGCCGCACGCCGCCGCGGCCGACTCGAAGTCGGTCGAGTCGGAGTCAGTCGAGTCGGAACCGAGCGTCGACCGGTAATCGCCTCCGAGTCGAACCGCCCAGTACAACTCCCGGACCGAGCGACCCGTTCGGAACGCGTCGGCACTCCCCGCTCAAAATTCAGGCCTGTCGGGTGAACACCTCAGGCCGTGGTGCTCGAATCAGGCCCTCACCCACCGGATTGCCCCGGCTGTCTGGGGGCTCAGCGTTCTCATCGTCCTCCGGATCGCGTTGGACGTTCTACAACGATCAGGGGTTGAGGTCGCCGCGATCGCAGTTGCTGTCGTCATTGGGTCGTTCTACGGCATCTTTGTGCCGCTCTGGCGGCGGTTGCCAGCGGACTGGAGGCGAAGTTGATGACCCGATACCGAATCGTGCGCGCCTCGCCGGTCGGTTCACATCGCTGATACTGTCGGACAGAACTATGTGAAAATCATCGGCACCTCGTGGGTGCCAAAATGATTCACGAACTTCTGTCCGACAGTATGAATTGGCTCTGACTCGTGCACTGCCCACCGTGACGAGCGTTCAATCCGACCCTGTCAGTTAGTGCTCAGTCGTCACCGTCGATCGCCCGCTTCTCCTTTCGGACCACGTGCACGTCGTCGATCCGAGTGTCGGGATACTGGCCCGATTCGGTCTTCTCTGCGGCCTTGACCATATCCCAGACGACGTTCAGTCCGGTCGTAACGCCCTCCAGGGCCTCCATCTCGCAGCCGGTCTTTCCGGTCGTCTCGACGGTGACCGTGAGCACGACCCGGTCCGCGCGGACGTCGAAGTCGGTATCGACGTTCGTGATCGGGATCTGGTGACACATCGGGATCGTCTCCCAGGTGTGCTTGACCGCCTGCACCGCACCGACCCGGGCGGTCGCGAGGACGTCGCCCTTCCCGATCTCGCTGTCGCGGATCGCATCGATCGTCGACTCGGTGAGGTGGATCGTCCCCCGGGCGACCGCCCGGCGGTTCGTATCGGGTTTCGCGCCGACGTCGACCATCTGGACGTCGCCGGTCTCGTCGACGTGCGTCAGTTCGCTCCCATCCTCGATCGCCTGCTCTCCGCCGCTCGCCTGCTCGTCGTCGCTCATTCATCTCCCTCCCAGAGCGCCGCAGGCAGCCGATCGATCA
This sequence comes from Halobellus clavatus, assembly GCF_900107195.1. Lineage (GTDB taxonomy): Archaea > Halobacteriota > Halobacteria > Halobacteriales > Haloferacaceae > Haloquadratum > Haloquadratum clavatum. The sequence goes on along the minus strand of NZ_FNPB01000001.1, from coordinate 14,575 downwards.
GGTCCGGTGCCACCAGTCCGTGTCCGCTGTCTTCGACCGCGGCGTCGCCCGCGCGTCCGTTCGCGTACGCCGCCACGGCCGCCGCCTCGAAGGGAGCGAGGACGCACGCCAGCGCGCCGGCCGCCCCGGCGAGGACGTCGCCCGTGCCGCCGACCGTCATTCCCGGGTTCCCGGTCCGGTTCACCCGATGCTCGCCGCCGTCGCCAATCACGTCGTAGGCGCCCTTCACGAGGAGGACGTGTCCCAACTCCGCGGCGAACTCCACGACGAGGTCGGTCCGCGTTCGCCAGTCCTCGTCGGTCTCGCCGCCCATCTTCCGCAACTCTCCCTGGTGCGGCGTACAGATCAGCGTGGCGTCGGTCTCGACCGCCGGGACGACCTGGAGGGCGTCCGCGTCGACGACGGCCGTGCCCTCGTACGCCTCCAGAATGTCGCTCACGGCGGCGAGCGTCTCCTCGTGACTGCCGAGTCCCGGACCGATCACGACCGTGTCGTGATCGGCCGCGAGGTCTAAGACGGGATCTACGTTCGCGGCCGCGAGGCGGTCCCCGTGATAGGGCCTGAGTATGAGGCTCTCGCTGTAGCTCTGGACCTCCCGAGCGATGGATTCGGGGCAGGCTACCCGGACGAGATCCGCACCCGCCCTGAGTGCCGCCCGCGCGGTCAGTGCCGGCGCGCCCGTGTAGGGACCGCCGCCAACCACGAGTACCTCCCCGAAGTCGCCCTTGTGGCTCTGCTCGGGCCGCCCGAGCGCGAGGAGGTCGCCGGGGCCAGTGAACCGTTCGGCGGCCTCGGGGATTCCGATCTCCGCGACGGTCACGTCGGCGTCGACGGACGCCAGCCCGGGCTTGTCGTCGTGAAACGTCACGACGGAGTCGGCGTCGACTGCGACGCCGGTGCTGTCGCCCGTATCGGCGTCGACGCCCGAGGGGACGTCGACCGCGACGACGGTCGCGTCGGTGCGGTTGATGGCAGTCGCCGCGGTCGCCTCGGGTTCTCTGAGCGCGCCGGTGACACCGGTACCGAGCATCGCGTCGACGACAACGTCGGGGTCGCCCAGGGCCAGATCAGCCGAGTCGGTCACGGTCTCTGTGTCGTACTCGGCGGCCTCGAGCGCGGCCCAGTTCTCGCGAGCGATATCGGTCGCGATCGTTTCGGGTCGCCCGAGCAGGTGCACGGTCACGTCGTACTCGGCTAAGAACCGGGCCGCGACGAGCGCGTCACCGCCGTTGTTGCCGCGACCCGCGACGACGGCGACGGACGCCTCTGGGTCGGCCAGTCGGTGAATCGCCCGCGCCACGGCGTTCCCGCTCGACTCCATCAACTGCTTGCGGGGCACGCCGAGCGCCTCGGCGTTGCGATCCACTGCGGCCATCCGTTCGCTCGTGATCATCGACGAAAGGTCGGAGCGAAACGGCCTAAAAAGCGACGGGTACCCGGCGGCCACTGCGGCGTGATCGGTCCGATCACGCGTGATCGGACGTGTGTAAGAAATGCGAAACGTTTAGGTCGGAGAACCCGGTACGAAGGGCTATGTCGGGGTTACTGCCGTCCGAGACACAGCGCGACGGCGCCGAGGACGTCGACGACGTCCGGGTCCTCCCGATCGAGGACGAGGAGGCCGCGCGCCTGCTCAACTGTCTCTCCTCCGACACGGCCCGCTCGACGCTCTCGGCCCTCCACGACGACGCATCGACCGCCTCGGAACTCGCTGACGCCGTCGGCACATCGCTGCAGAATGTCCGACACCACCTCCAGAACCTCCGCGACGCCGACCTGGTCCGCGTGGTCGGCACACGCTACTCGGTGAAGGGCCGGGAGATGAACGTGTACGCGCCCACGCGGGAGTCCCTCGTCGTCTGTGTGGGCGACCCGTCGACGACCGATGGCCGCCCGGACGACCGCTGACCCGCCGGCCTTCTCCCGTATTGGGCACCGCCCGCCACTGGGAGCGTTCGATCTCTCACAGCCGAAGCTTCATATCCGAAGGCGGGACCACTCACCGACACCGATATGAACGCGGCGCAGCGACTCGATGACGTGAGTTGGCAGGCGGTCTTCGGCCACGACGAGCCGTACCCCGAACAAGCCGACGGCATCGACGCCGCGATCGAAGCCGCCGCCGACGACGGCTTCCTGGTCGTCGAGGGCGCGTGCGGCACCGGCAAGACGATGCTCGCGCTCACCGCCGGAATCGACCGCGTTCGGGATCCCGACTCGACGTACGAGCGCGTGGTCGTTCTGACGAGCGTCAAACAGCAACTCCGGCAGTTCGAGGCTGATCTCCAGACGATCAACGGCAACCTCCCCGAAGACTGGCGGCCCGTTTCGGGCCTGACCCTCGTGGGCAAGGCAGACGTCTGTCCCTACAGTCGCGCGAACGTCGCCGGCATCGACGACGAAACCGTGTACGATCGCTGTGAGGGGCTCCGCGACCGAACCCGGAACCTCGTCGGCGAGGACGGCGCTACCTCGGCCGGCGCTCTCGTCTCTGAGGCCCGCAGCACACAGACGGGCCTCCTCGATTCGGGGGCGACCGACGGCCCGGCGTACCTCTCTGCGGCCGGCGAACCGACGCCCTATCTGCCCGAGACTGCCGACTACGAAGACACCGAGTACTGCCCGTTTTACGCCACTTTCCTCGACGATCTGCCCGAGGACGGAGAGCCGATCGAGGCCGTCCCCTTCGACCTGACCGACCGCGGACACATCGACACGGAGGAACTCGTCCAACTGAGCGCCGGCTACGGCACCTGTCCCCACTCGGTGATGGGGGCAGTCCTCCCGCACGTCGAAGTCGTCCTCGGAAACTACTACCACGCCTTCGACCCCCAGACGGTCGGGTCGTTCACCGGCGCGCTCGTCGACGAGGAGACGTTCGTCGTCTGCGACGAGGCCCATATGCTCGAACCGCGCGTCCGCGATCTGGTGAGCGATGGCGTCGGTATGGAGACGCTTCGGGACGCCGAACAGGAACTGACGCGCGTGATCCAACCCGTCGCATTCGAGGAGTCGGGGTCGGAGTCGACACAGACCGAGAACGCCGACGCGGCGTTGATCCGGGGCGAACTCGGCGACGCGGACGTGACGCTCTCGGAACTCCGCGAGGTCAGGGAGTTCGTCTCGGACCTCCGCTCGGAGATCGACCGGCGCGTGAAGGCGCACCTGGACCGGACGCTCCCGGACTGGCGGGCGGATCTCACGCGACTGGACGACGACGAACTCCCGCTCCGTGACCCCGAGGAGCCCGCGGTCGACGAACTGACCGAGTGGGCCGCAGATGCCGGCTACGACGAGGGGACCTGGGTACGTGCGGAAGCCGTCGGCGCGGTCGTCGCCCGGATCCTGAACGAGGCCGAAGACGAGGACGTCCGCCGCGCTGCCCCTGCCGCCGGACGCACGCTGGCGAACTGGGCCCGCACCGACCACGTGTCGTACTTCCGCGAGATCGAACTGTCGCGCACCTGGGACGAGACCGAGCGCGAAAACGCCTGGCGGCGCGCGTACAACGCCCGACTGGCGCTGCACAACTGCGTTCCCGGCGAAGCGATCGCCGACCGACTCGGGGAGTTCGGTGGCGGCGTGTTGATGTCGGCGACGCTGGAACCGATGGACGTCTTCCGCGAAGTGACGGGCCTCGACGCGCTCGCGGACGCTGGAAGGCCGGTCGAAGAGCGAACGTACGGACTCTCGTTCCCGGAGACGAATCGGGCGTCGTTCGCGGTCGACGTCCCGAAGTTCACACACGAGAACCGGGGCGGGCGCGGGGAGTCGAACCCGACGCGCCAGGCGCACGTCGACGCCGTCGTCGCGATCGCGCGCTCGCCGGGGAACGTCCTCGTGGGGATGCCGAACTACGCGGAGGCGGCGTGGATGGCCGAGGGGCTCCGTGACGAACTCGATCGCCCGGTCCTGTTGGACGAATCCTCAGGCGACGACGAGACGGAAGCGCTCAAAGCCGAGTTCTTCGGCGGCGAGCCCAAGGTGCTGGTGACGAGCCTCCGGGGCACCCTCACGGAGGGCGTCGACTACCGGGGCGATCGCCTCGCCGCGGCTGCCGTCTGCGGAGTCCCGCTCATCGACACGTCCAGTCCGCGGACCAGAGCCCTGCGGACGGCCTACGATCGGCGGTTCGGCTCCGAGGGACAGTCGGGCCGCAGCGGATTCGAAACCGCGCTCACGGTGCCCGCAGTCCGGAAAGCCCGGCAGGCCATCGGGCGCGTCATCCGCGGCCCCGACGAGGTGGGGATCCGCGCGCTCGTCGACGCCCGGTACGCCCGCGCCTCGTGGGACAGCGTCCGCGAGTACCTCCCGGAGACCGAGCGCGAGGAGTTCGACCCGGTCAGTTCGGATCTGCTCGGCTACGGCGTCGAACAGTTCTGGTCGACCGTCGATTCGGCGTAGCGGCCGTTATTGATCGTACGCGTCGCGACACTCCGCAGAACAGAAGTGCGTGGATTCGACGGCTCCGCCTTCGACCCAGGTGACGACGCGGTGCGTCGGCGACTGGACGATCTTCGCTCCGCAGTGCTCACACTCGGGGGCGTCGGCTTCGTCGACGTCTTCACCAAGGTCCGAAGTCGGGTCAACCATCTCTCCGAGTCGTTGGCGCGCCGGCACACTTGAGACTGTCGAACGGCCGTGGTGCGTCGATGCCGACCCGACGGCAACACCCCCCGGGCAGTCCCAGTCGGCCCAACAGGAGCCGTTTAATATCGTCGACGACGTCGGTTGCACTGTGGACTGAGATGTCCGACACCTTCAGCAATCCGGGAAACCGCGCTTCGCGATCGAGTACGGAACGCGACGCCCGAGCGGCCGACCGTCGGTTCGACCTCCGGAGCGTCGTCGTCCGCTACGAGCACCAGCCCGATCGGTGTACGGTTTACCCTCGTCGGGAGAGCTGCTGTGAGCGAATCGAGGCGTGGCTCGCAGCGGACGCCGACGCCTTCGTCCCACTCGACGAGCTGCGATAGCGATCGGGAAAACTGCTCACCCCGGATGGGTGCTCGGGTCGCTCTCAGACGTTGATGTCTTCGAACTCCTCATTGACGATGAACCGCCCCTGCGGCGTGAGGTCGACCGGCGTCTCCTCGTCGGTGATGAGGTCGTCCTCGTGAAGCGATTCTAACCGCGCTTCGAGTTCGGCGGTGTCGATGTCGAGCAGCGACGCGAGGTCGATGTCTTCGGCCGTCGAATACAGCCCGACGAGGACCTCCAGTTCGTGCTCTTCGACCTCCACGTCGCGAACGTCGCTCTTGATCCAGTGGTAGATCAAGCGGAGGTATCGTCCCAGGATGTTCATCTTCCGCCGCGACGTCATCGAGATCTCCGAGGTGACGGTCTGGCCGTTCTCGACGTGCTGTACCGAGAGCACGAGCAGCGTCTCGCCGTCGTCAGTACTCCGCTCCATCACCTCGAAGAAGATGACCGACGCGAGGTCGATCGAGAACGGCTCTTCCTGCTCGGTTTTGATGTTGCCGCCGGTGAACGTCACCGACTCGTAATCGAGGTGAAGTCCGGTCTTCCGCGTTGGCGTGTCCATCACCCGGCCGCCCACCTTCGCGGGGTGGGTGACGAGCGCGGTCGATCCGTTGAGAGTGGCGCGGAAGAGCAACAGGGAGAACTTCTCGATCAGCTCCCGATCGCCGCCGATGACGGTCGTCCGACGGTAGTCGCCGTCGATGTATCCCACCATCACCGTGTAGTCGAAGAACTCCTCGACTTCGGGGGGCACCTGCCCGACCGCGATGTCGAAGATCGACGCGATCGGGACGGTCGTCCTCGTCTCCGAGGTCGCGAGCACGAGGCGCCGCTCGCTCATCAGCACCCGGCCCTTCACCGGATCGAACGCCGCATCGCCGCCGGCGACGAAGTTCGCGATGAAGTCGACGATGATCGACTCGCCGTCGTCGGCCTTCGGGCGCTGCTTCGACTTTGACTTCCCGTTCGAGCGCGACTTCGAGCCCCCGGAACCCTTCGCCGATCCGGCGTCGGACTGCCCGTCCTTGCTGTTCTGCTTCCGGTAGGCTTCGAGCAGTTCCGATCGCTGCTCGGCCACGTCTCCGTGCTCGGTGCCGCTGTCGGGCCGTTCCTCCCCGCCGTTCTCGCCGCCGGAGCCAGCGGCCGTCATACGCTGATCAGCCCCCCGGCGAGCGACGAGGTCAGGACCGCGCTGCCACAGCCGATCCAGACCAGCACGACGAAGTGCAGGTACGCGTTCGTCTTGTGACCGCCGTCGACCATCCGGATCATCAGCGACGACAGCACGCCGTTGAACAGGATAATGAGCGTCAGGAGGTACTCGATGAGCGGGATGTCGTAGACGCCGGCGTAGATGAGCTTCCCGAACTCGAGCTGTTCGAGGTTGAGGTTCGTCGAGAACGTTGCGAGGATCTCGACGACCTCGAGGCCGATGAAGAAGGCGAACGCCGACGAGGCGGTGATGCCGTAGAGGACGCCGATCAGCGTCACCGTCGCCTGCTGACGCTGCCGACGGAGTTTGATGACCTCGTTCATATTGCTGGAAATGAGTTCGCCGAGTTGCTTCGGCGTCCCCCCCATCTGCCGGCCGACCAGATACATCTCAGAGAACTTCTGGATGAGGTAAGAACTGGTCTCGGCACTGAAAAAGTACCACGACCGGTCGGGAGCCACCCGCATATTAAGTCGGACGTACAGCCGGTCGATCTCCCGGGAGAGCGCCCCGAAGTCCTTCTCACGGAGCGTCTCCAAGACGGCTCGCGTCGTGGCTTGCTTCGCGCTCTCGGAGGCCCCGAGTGCACGGATGAACCCCGGGTACTCCTCGTCGCGCTCTTTGACGCCGTTCTCGTGGTGTCTGGCGACCAGTCCGGGCACCGCGAGCGGCGTCACCGGAATGGCGATCAACAGTGGGATCGGCGTATCGAGCATCACCTGCTGGACCGACTGGCCGATCGGCGTCCAGCCCATCGTCCCGAGGCCCAGCACGCCGATGAAGGTCATACTCAGCGCCACCGCCCCGTAGAGAGCGATGTCGATCTGCCGGTCTTTCTTCGTCCGGTAGTCGTCCTGCTGATACCACAGCGGGTCGTACGGCGACATCGTCCGGATGACGAAGTAGAACCCCAACTGGACGAAGATGAAGAGCACGATGACGGCCGCGATCGTCATCGTCGCGTCGGTCCCCGTCAGGATCGGTAGGACGATCGCGTTGATGATGGCGAACGTCATCGACAGAATCATCGAGAGATAGAGGTCCTTCATCACCTCGAGGTTGCCGAGCGCCCCCTCGTAGACGGTGACGTACTTGTCGATCATCGTCTCCTGTTCGCCGAGGAGGAAGTCGTCGAGGCTCTGCCCGGCGTTCAGCGAGTACGCCAGCCGATCGAGGAAGTCACCGAGTTCCTTCGATGGAACGAGCCGGGCCCGGCGACGGAGGGCGTCGTCGAGCGACTGGTTCCACGTGTCGACGAGTTCGGTGATCCGCCGTATCTCGACGGCGAGTTCGCCGTACTCCTCCTCGCGGCCGAGTTGTCTGAACACGGCGACCCGATCGATGTTCGTCGTCGACAACACCGTCAGGTGGGTGATCACGAGGTGCAGTTGGTTCTCGAGGCCACGGCGCTGTTGTTCGACGAGCAGTCGCGGGTAGAGCAATCCGGCGAGTAGCATCAAGAGCCCGAGCAGGAAGATCGGGATCCGGACCAACACCGGAAGCGGAAGCGCGATTGCCCCGACGACGCTGAGCACGAACAGGAACAGCGTCGGAAAGAGTACGACGATCGCGTACTTTCGGTTCTCCATCGGCATCCGCTCGTAGGAGTCGAGCACCGACGAGACGAAGTTCCTGAGTTGCTCTCGCTGCGCGCCGATCCCGACGTTCGATTCGGGGCCCTGCGCGGAGTCGTTGGTCTCGCTCATTGGCTCACCTCCATCGGCCGTGACTGCTCGCGGTGGGTCATCCTTCGATCCTCGTCATGTCGAACGGGAGTCCTTCCGTGCCGTCGCGCTGGAAGTCCTGGATGAGTTCGTTGACCTCGTGGTAGCCGACGATGTTCTCTTGGATCGCCCGCCGAATGATCTCCGTCCGGAATTCGATGTCCTCGTAGATCTTTCGGGTGTCGTCGTACCCGAGCAGCGTGGCGATCTTCTCCTCCATAATGAAGGAGTTGTTCCGGCCCTGGAAGACGACCTCGTCCTCGACGGGATCCCAGTAGAACGCCTCCCGGGTGACGACCCCGCCCATCTCCTTCGAGTACCCCTCGATCTCCTGGACGGAGGTCACCCGCCGGAGCGTCTCGTTGCCGCGCTTCACCCGATTCTGGAACAGCGCGATGTCACAGTTCGACATGAACGTCTCCGGGACGTTGATCGGGTCACCGGTGAACCGCTGGATCATCGAGACGATGTCCGAGGCGTGGAACGTCAGCATCACGGGGTGACCCGTCTGGGCCGCCTGGAAGGCCATCCGTCCCTCCTCGCCACGGACCTCCCCCACGATGATGTAGTCGGGGCGTGACCGCAGTGCTGCCGCGACCAGGTCGAACATGTCGACCGACGAGTCCGCGCCGCGACCCTCGCGGGTCAGGAGTTGCTGCCAGGTGTCGTGCGGCGGCAGCACCTCGGCGGTGTCCTCTGCGGTGTAGATCTTCGAGTCCCGCGGAATGAACGACGTGATCGCGTTCAGCGTCGTGGTCTTCCCCGAGGCGGTCTCTCCGACGACGAACACCGTCCGCTCGTTTTCGAGGGCGATCCAGAGGTACGCCGCCAACTCCGGCGAGAGCGTTCCCCACTTCGCGATCTGGAAGACCGAGAGCGGCACGTCGTCGCCCTGACGGATCGTGAGCGAGGAGCCCTTCAGCGACACGTCGTCTGAGTAGATGATGTTGATACGCGACCCGTCCGGCAGCGTCGAGTCGACGATCGGATGCGCGTCAGAGACGGGGTCGCCGATCCGTTCGCCCATATTCCGGAGCCAGTTGTCGAACTGGTCGGCGGAGTCGAACTCGACGGTGGTCTCTAAGAGCCCGAACTCCCCGTGGTCGACGTCGACCTGACGGGGCCCGATGACGTGAATGTCCTCGTTCGCCGGATCGCGCATAATCGGTTCCAGCGGGCCGAGGCCGACGATGTCGCGGACGAGCCGGTACTGTACCTTCTCGTAGGTCTCTTCGGTCACTTCGAGTGGACCGAGTTCGAGCCGCTGGATCAGTTCGTTGAGTCGGCCGGTGTTCGCCTCTTCGAGCGTGACGATCTCTTCGAGGAGTTCTTTGATCCGCTCTTCGTACTCGGTGTCCTCAGCAGGGGCTGGCTTTTCGACGGACCGCTCGAGGAGTTTGTCTTTGACTTGGCCGAAGAGGTTGCGTTCCTCGTCGTCGAGTTCCGGCTCGATCGTGTAGTACTTCGTCGTCTCGCCGAAGTTCCCGTACACTTGGCAGTAGACCGGCCCGCCCAGGTGGTAGATGATGTTCGGCCGCCGCGATTCGTAGCCGTCCGGTTCGTCGACGAGCATCGGAAACTCCCCGGTGATCTGCCGAAACCGCTTGAGGTGCTCCCGGAGGTGCCCCCACTTCTGCGCGTGGCGCTTCAGTTCGTTGTCGATGCTCGCAGAGCCGTGTTCGGTTGCCATCAGGCGACACTCCTGGACTCGATGACGATTCCGATGCCAGAACGGACGGAGAAGCCGACGCGGTCACCGACTTGCTGGCCCATCCCGGCAAAGCGCTTCACGAAGATATTCCGACGGACGTCGTTGCCGACCTCGACCATCTCGAGTTCGAGATAGACGTCAGCGATCGATCTGAAGGGGCCGATCGCCTCGTCGTCGACCGTCGAGGGGTCGACCGTCAGGACGATCGTCTTCCCCTTCGTGGTGAGTTCGCGGAAGAACGAGATGATCTCGAGTGCGGCCTGCCGCTCCTCGTTCTGCCTGACGAGCGCCTCGAACTTGGGATCGTTCCGGAGGATGGCGTCGAACGTATCGACGATGATGACATCGCCCTCCCACATCGTCTCGGCCTCCATCATCCGCCGGAGGAGTTGCTTGCGCTCGTCGTCCTCGTCGCCGCCGGTCAGGGCCCCCGACGCGTCGATCTCTGCCGGAATGAAGAGGATCTGCTCGTCGAGCAGCGGCTTGACCACGTCGTAGGTCAGCGAGTGCATCTGATCCAGGAAGCCGCGGACGCCGAGTTCCGTCGAGACGAGCGTGGTGACGACGCCTTCCTGGGTCATCCCGTAGGTGAAGCGTTGCGAGAGCACGCTCTTGCCGGCCCCGTAATCGCCCTCGATGAGGACGATCGATCCCTTGGGGATGCCGCCGCCGAGTTCTTTTTCGAGGCGATCGTGGTCTTTCAGTCCGAGCGAGTATTGATTCGTTCCCATAGATTAGACATTGAATCGGAAGGTCTCTTCGTCGCCGTCGACGGTCAGTGTGACCTGGTGGTCACCGCTGTTGAGATCCGAGTCGCCGATATCGATTCGCACGACGTCGTGCGGTGCCCACGAGTCCGGATCGCTACCGTCGACGGTCGTGACTGTGACGTTCGTCCGGTACTGTGCATCCACGATGACGTCGAACGTTTCCGCCGTCGCTGGGATCGTTCGCCTCCCCGTGTTCTTGACGTACAGCGTGATGTTGGCCCCATCGTAGACGTTCCCGTCCGAGCTGCTGATGACTTCGATGTCGGTCCTGATGTTCTCCGCCACGTCCGCACCCTGATCGTCGAGCGCGCCGCTGATGCCGGTGACCGTGTCGATCAGGACACCGGAGACGCCCGCAGCGACGACGATGCTTGCGATGAACAGGATCAGACTCGGGACGGAGACGTCGGCCATCTAGTTCACCACCTCGACCGTTGCGTTGCTGGCGGCGATACCGTTCTCCGCGACGACTTTGACGTCCTCGGGCGGGGACGTGTTGGTGACGTTCAGCGTCAGCGTCTGTCCCGCCGCCCAGACATCGGTCTCGAAGTCCCCGCCGACCGACGTAGTATCGGGGACCACGTGGGAGTTGTTGACGAGGAGGGTGGTATCCTCGACTGAGAGCGCCGTCGTGCCGGTGTTGCTGACCTCGATCGAGAGATTGCTACTCGACTCGTTGTAGAGCACGCTCGTCACGTCGATCGCGGTGTTCCGACGGTCAAGCAGATCCTCGGACTCCCCGTCGTGCGCGTCGGTGATCTGCTCTGCGCTCCCGGCTGCAGCCGTGTAGAACGTTCCCGACGCGATCAGGACGCCCAGGAAGATGACGGCCGTCGAACCGCTAACGCCGAATCCCACGAGCACCACCTCCGAGCGCTGACAACTCATCGAGGAGCCGCGCCTCGCTGACGTCGCCAGCAAGCCGACTGATGTACGTCAGGCTCTCTCTGTGGTGTTCGGCCCGAAGATCCTCCGGCCGTTCGGTCTCGCCGGCCGTAGCGGCGTTGCGGACGTGCTCACACATCGTTCGCTCGACGTTACGAGTGATCCACCCGAGCGAGCGATACTGGCGCAGAGCGCGAGCCGCGCCGATCGCGCCGCCGACGTCGACGAGGAACCGCGTCCACTCCAGGGCGACCGACTCCGCCGTGTACCTGGCCGGCAGTTCCGTCAGGTACGCGTCGGTGTCGGCCGGCGCCTCCTGTCGCGACGCGCTTCCGGGTTCGGCTGCCGAGTCGCCCGCGTCCGCTGCGGAGTGAGCGTGCGTGGACTCGGCGGTCCCGTTCGTGGCTTCCGTTCCGGCGTCCTCGACCGCGTCCTCGGTCTCGTCGATGTCTTCGGCCTCGAAGAGCGACTCGTCGGCCTCGATCTCTTCGGCGGCGTCCATCCCGTCGAGCGCGTCGTCGATTTTCTCTTCGGCCGTCATTTCCTCGTCCTCCGTCTCGTCCGCGTCAGCGTCGTCGCCCTCGAGGTCACCGCCGACGTGGTCCTGCATCTCGTCGAACTCCGCCTCTTCGTCCGCCGACTCGGCCGCCGCGTCGGCCTCTTCCATCTCGTCCCAGCCTTCGTTCTCCTCGTATTCGGACTTCAGATCGTCGAAGCTGGCCCCGCCGCCGGTGTCGCCGTCCGCCGCGTCGTCGTCATCTTCGTCGAGCGCTTCGGCGGGGTCGACCCGCTCTTCGTCGGCGAGTTCGTCTTCGGCGGCGAGTTCGGCTTCGTCTTCCGCGGCGTCGAGGTCGCCGAAGTCCTCGTCGAAGAACGATTCGGCGTCGGCGCTCGCCACTTCCGAATCGAGGCTCTCTTCGGTCTCTTCTTCCATCTCGAAGAGGCCGAACGCGCCGTCGCCTTCGAGGCCGCCCATCTCCCGGGCGTCGTCGACGAAGGGGTTGATCCCACGCGTCACCATCTCGTAGATGTCGAGCAGCTTTCGGACGGTCTCGTCGAGCTCCTCGACGGTCTCGCCGATCTGTTTGTTCTCCTCGCGGACCGTGTTCATCTCTGACGTGGTCGAACTGACCTGGTTCTCGAGTTCGGAGATGCGGTCCTCCATCTCCGCGATGGTATCGGGATCGACCTCCGCGCCACCGAAGTCGCCGCCACCGCCCCCGAAGTCGTCGCCGCCACCGCCGTCGAGGTCGCCCATCTCGTCCATCTCGCCGTCGAAGTCACCCATCCCGTCGTCGAAATCGTCCATTCCGCCGCCGAGATTGTCGTCACCTCCGCCGTCGAGATCGCCCATCTCACCGTCGAGGTCGTCGAGGTCCTCGTCGAACCCGAGCCCGTCGGTAGCGAGCGTATCGGACTCCTCGTCGTCGCTGTCGCCGTCGATCCAGTTCATCACGCCCATCCCAATCCCCCCCGACGACGCTCAGCCGCCTTTCGGCGCAACCGCTGCTGAGGCCTGTCTCCCTCTGGCGTCCGTGCCGACGGGGCGGGTCCGCCGACTGGGTCGCCCGGTCTCGATGGAACAGGTAGCATTAGCTAATTTATCCCAGTATCGGTACAAGAAGGTTCGCTCCAAATTATCGCTCGTGATAGAACCAGATACGCAGATCGGCCACGTATTGGTCTGTCGATTCGCAGATGGTTTCTCTTGCGGCCTGTCTCCGTGCGAAGAATTATCCGGATGCGGGACGGACCACCCACCCAACCTCCGCGAGGGAGTGACAACACGTATGCCAGAATTTGTCAAAACAGGGATCGAGGGCCTCGATTCGATTCTCAACGGCGGCATCGTCGAGAACGCAGCAGTGCTCGTAAGCGGCAACCCCGGGACCGGCAAGAGCCTGCTAGGGCTGCAGTATCTCTACAACGGCGTCGATATGTTCGACGAAGGGGGAATCTATCTCACCTTCGAAGAGTCCAAAGACGACATCAGCCAGGCCGCACAGTCCATCGGCTTCGAGAAGTGGGACGACTTTGTCGAGGAGGGCCGCATCAAAATCTACGACAAACGCACGCTGCTGAAGAGTGGCGACTTCTCGGAGACACTCGATACGATCTTGGAGGACCTACAGGATACGAAGTACGATCGCTTAGTCCTCGATCCGCTGACGATGTTCCAGCTCTTTTTCGAGGACGAGAAAGAACAGCGGCAGTACCTGCTGAAGTTCATCGACATCCTGAAGGACAGCGGCCTCACGTCGATCCTGACGATGGAGCAGTCGGCGGTCTTCCCCGAGACCGAGATCGGCCTTGAGAACTTCCTGACCGACGGGAACATCTACCTGATCCAATCGCCCGCAGGTTCGACGTCGAACCGCTACGTTTGGGTCGCGAAGATGCGGAAGCAGGCGATCAAGAACTCGATGTTTCCCCTCGAGATCGATGATGGTGGTCTCAAAGTGTACGAACAGGCCGCCGGGTTCTCGATGGTCGGCGAATCGCCGCCGATGTTCAGCGAAGGCGAGGGCGGCGGCGCAGGCGGACTGGAGTAGCTGACGCTCTTCCCGAGATGATCCATTCGTCGATCGGCATCTCTTATCTGAGATATCTGTAGCCCGGCGAATAGTTAGATGGTTAGCAGACGCGATTACGATATCTGACTGTGCCAGCGTTCTTATCGCTACCTAGGTAGCAGCAAGAGAAAATGAATCGCGGATCGCGTCGGTGCGGAAGTGGAACCGGATTAGAGCTTGACCGGTTCGCCCGAGTCCTTCCCTGCAAGCTGCTGGGGCATCGTCAGGATGACCTGCGTGGTGCCGCCAGTCTGACTCGTGATGTCGAGTTGGATCTTGTCACCGGTGTCGAGTCCATTGTACTGGTCGCCCCCTTCGATCGCGGAGGCGTTGATCGTCACCTCGTAGCGGTCGGCCCCGCTGTTGAGCACGCCGAAGGAATTGTCGCTGTCGGTTCCTTCGACTGCCGTTAGGTTGAATGTCGACGCATTCCCAGCAGCGTACTCCATACTACTTGAGCTGTTGGTCAGCGTCGTGACCTGATCGTCGCTGAGGTATTTGATCGAGGTTTGATCCATATCGACAGCGCTCGATCCAGCGGCGAGCCGCACCGTCAGCGTCATATTGGAGATCGTATCGTTCAGTCCGACCGTGCCGTGTTGGTTAATGACTTCGACACGGTTCGTGACCTTGTCGACGCTCTCTTGACCAGCGTCCTCCGCGGTCGCTTGGAGGAAGCCGGCCGTGTTCACGAGGACGCCGGCCGCGATTGCGGC
>NZ_FNPB01000004.1 GCF_900107195.1 Halobellus clavatus | reverse complement strand
GCGGCTGTTTTCAACGACGACGACCGCATTGACCGAGATCTTTCTCCGTGAACTGCGCGAGAAACACGATGTCGAATCCGCAGTGTTTCTGGTCGATGGCGCTCAACACCTCCAAACTGCGCTGGCCAGAGCTTCACTCCGATTTCAAACCGAACGGAATGGAAATCGGAATGCCATCGAGCGAATCTTTCGAGAACTCAAGCGTCGCACCTCGTCGTTCTCGAACTGTTTCAGCCACGTTGAGCCGCAAACCGCCGAAAATTGGCTCCAAGCATTTGCCGCCTGGCTCAATGCTCCAAACTAAACACGACCCCACTGGACCGCCAAATCGCCCGCCCAAACGGGGGCGCGAGAGATAGATACTAAAGGTGACTGTTTCGGCCGGTTGTGCCGGTGGCTTGCGCGTCTCAGCTGCGGCGCTCACTACGAGATCGTTGTGACGCCGTGGAACCAAGCGAAGGTGACGCCCCCTCAGTTCAGTTGGATATCGGACGACAGCGACGGTATCCGACGACAGAATTTCACTTTCACTACGGTCTACCAACCTTGATAACTCACTGGGACGAACGTGGGTCCGTCACGTCCGATGCGTGTCACGGGGGGCCGCGCATAAGGTGCGAAATGTGATAGCTATTCGCGTCTCCGGATACCGAAGCCTTAACCGACCCGCCCCACACCAACACATCGTTACAAATGACCGGAACTGAGCCAGTCAGCCGACTCGAAATCGCCCGGTGCAACGCCACAGGGCAGGAGGAACAGTAGATGAGCAACCATCCCGAGAGCGTAACCGATCTGGAACTCCCCATCAAGCGGACCGACGGTGAGGCGCTCGAAGACAGACTGACCGCGAACGCCTACCACAACATTCTGCCGGCGCGGTATCTCCGGAAGGACGCCGAGGGGAACCCGATCGAGTCGCAGGAGGACCTGTTCCCGCGCGTGGCGAAGAACGTCGCCCTCGCGGAAGCCGTCTACGAGGCCGAAGAGCAGGGGACCGACATCACCGTCACGCCAGAGCAACTCAAGCCGGACCACCCGCGTCGAGACGAACTCGCCGAGGAGGTCTTCGGCAAGGGTGTCACCGCCGACGCGGACGCCGAAACCACGCTGTCGATCTACAACGTCAACAAGTTCGCCTACGACACCGTCGTCCCCGAACTCCCCGCGGAGATCCGCGAGTCCGTCGTCGAGCGACGCGAGGAGTTCGAATCGCTGATGGATTCGCTGTCGTTCATGCCGAACTCACCGACGCTGATGAACGCCGGCGACGAACTGCAGCAGCTGTCGGCGTGTTTCGTCGACTCGCCGGCCGACGACATCGACGACATCCACCAGACCGCTAAGGAAGCCGCACAGGTCTTCCAGTCCGGCGGTGGGATGGGCTACGCGTTCTGGCGGCTCCGCCCGTACGGCGACCCCGTCGGGTCGACCGGTGGCATCGCCTCCGGCCCGATCACGTTTATGCGGACCTACGACCAACTGTGCGAGACGATCGCACAGGGGGGCGCACGCCGCGGCGCCCAGATGGGTGTGATGCGAGTCAGCCACCCCGACGTCATCCAGTTCATTCACGCGAAGAACAAGGACGTCTCGCTGGCGCACACCTTGCGTCTGAACGACCCCGACGACTTCACGCACAATTCGTTCAAAGACGCACTCGAGGAAGCGCGCGAACTCATCGACGAGGAGGGGCGCGTCCCCAAGCACCTCCGGAACGCGGTGGAGGGCCACCTCTCGAATTTCAACATCTCCGTGGGCATCACGGACGAGTTTATGGACGCGCTGTTCGAGGGCGAGGAGTTCACCTTCACCAACCCCCGGACCGGCGAACCGCACGTCGCCACGCCCGAGACCGAGGAACTGTACGAGATGTTCGGCCTCGGCGACTACGTCGAGGTGGGCGAGGAACTCTCCGTTCCCGCAGAAGCACTGTGGGACCACATCGTCGACGGTGCACACGAGAACGGCGAACCCGGCGTCATCTACCTCGAGCGCGTCAACAAACTGCACTCGTTCGACGTCGACGAGCACCCCGACCACCGGATCCTCGCGACGAACCCCTGCGGGGAGCAGCCACTCGAGGAGTACGAAGCGTGTAACCTCGGCCACATCAATCTCTCGACGCTGGTCGACTTCGACGCCCCCGACTGGCGCGTCTGGTACGACGCCCACGGCGACGAGTACGACGAGTTCGCCGACGCCGTCGACGGCTTCCTCTCGGAGGCGATCGACTGGGAGGAGTTCGACTACCGGATCGACCGCGGAACGCGGTTCCTCGAGAACGTCGTCACGATGTCGGACTTCCCGGTGCCCGAAATCGAAGAGAAGGTCCGAAACATGCGGAAGATCGGACTCGGCGTGATGGGGCTGGCCCAACTGTACATACAGCTCGGCATCCAGTACGGCACCGAGGCGGGCAACGAGGTCGCCCGACAGGTGATGACTCACATCAACCACGAGTCCAAGCAGACGAGCCACGAACTCGCGAAGACCCGTGGATCGTTCAACGAGTGGGCGGACTCGAAGTACGCGAACCCGACCGAGTACGCGGAGTGGTTCGAGCACTACGTCGGCCTCGACGCCGACGAGTGGGAGGAGGGCTTCCCGATCCGCAACCACAACACGACGACGGTCGCGCCGACCGGCACGACGTCGATGGTCGGCAACACCACCGGCGGAATCGAGCCGATCTACAACGTCGCCTACTACAAGAACGTCTCCGACGACGTCCAGGGCGACGAGATGCTCGTCGAGTTCGACGACTACTTCCTCCGGACGCTGGAGGCCAACGACATCGACGTCGAGGCGGTGAAGAAAGAGGCCCAAGAGCAGATGGCTGCGAACGAGTTCGACGGCGTCTCCTCGCTCTCGACGGTGCCGGACGCGATCTCGGAACTGTTCGTCGTCACCGGCGACCTCTCGGGCAAACAGCACGCCGCGGTGCAGTGTGCCACCCAAGAGGGCGTCGACTCCGCCATCTCGAAGACCTGTAACTTCCCGAACACCGCGAGCAAGGAGGACATGGACGAGGTGTACCGCTACATCTACCGCAACGGCGGAAAAGGCGTGACCGTCTACCGCGACGGCACGCGCTCGAAACAGGTGCTCACGACGCGCGCACAGAACACCGAATTCGCCGACGAGAGCGAGGCCGCGGAGGCCCTCATCGAGCAGATCGAGGAGGTCTTCGGCGGACTCGAAGGCTTCCTCGAGAACGACGACGTCCGGGCCGCCATCGACGCGGAGGTCGATCGCCTCCTCTCGGCGGCCGACGGCCAGACGGACCTCGGCAAGAAGCGCCCGCGGCCGGACGTCCTCCACGGCGTGACCCAGCGCATCGACACGGGCTACGGCAAACTCTACGTCAACATCAACGAGGACGACCGTGGTCAGCCGTTCGAACTCTTCGCGAACATCGGCAACTCCGGCGGGTTCACCGCCTCCTTCACCGAGGCGCTCGCGAAGACCATCTCGACGGCGCTGCGCTCCGGCGTGGACCCCGAGGAGATCGCGAGCGAACTCCAGGGCATCCGGAGCCCGAAGGTCGCCTGGGACAAGGGCGAACAGATCAACTCCATCCCGGACGCGATCGGCACGGCGATGCGCCGGTATCTCGACGGAGAGATCGACAAGGGCTACCCGCAACAGCAGAACCTGACCGAACTCTCCGAGGCGGATTCCACCGAGGAGCCCACCGTCCCCGGTCGTGAGACCGACGGAGGGGCCACCGTGGACGTCGACGACGTCGACGTGGGCGAGAGCGCAGACCTCGAAAACGCGCCGAGCGTGGGCGGCGACGACGCCACCGACGACCTGCTCGCCGCTGGGGAGAGTCCCGAGTGCCCCGAGTGCGGCAGTATGTCGCTGTACTTCTCCGAAGGCTGCAAGACCTGCGAGTCCTGCGGCTGGTCCGAGTGCTGAATCGCTGATTCAGACACCGCGGCCTTCGATCGGCAATCGCTCGGGCCGATAGCGCTCGAACGCGAACTTTCTTGCCCGCCGGGACCGCCACTCGACTCGTGAGCGACCCGGGCAAATCACCGAACGACGACACCGACCGCGGCGTCGAGTCGCCGCCGGGCCGACCCTGCCCGTTCTGTGAGCGATCGATGGCCCGCCGGCACTGCAAGTACGTCTGCCCCGAGCACGGCGTCGTCTACGACTGCAGCGACACGTTTTGGTGATCTGACACGGAATCTGCCGAACCGCCGAAACCGGGTATATCACTCTGGTGGCCGATCGCTCGACGGAGCGTCGTCGCGGTGTCACATCGGCACGAAGCGTTATATGAATTCAGTCCGTACATCAGATGACAGATGCGTGGCCGGACGGAATCGCGACGAGACGCCCTGAACCGTGGTACGTAACGATGGTCGAACAAGAACAGATTCGACGGAGTAAGGCGATCCAGCGGCAGACCGGAAAGACGTTCCACTTAGCGACCCGCGTCCTCCCCGAACGGGTCCGGCACGCGACGTACGTGCTGTACGCCTTCTTCCGCCTGGCAGACGAAGTCGTCGACGCCGCCGATACTGCACCGCCACCAGAGCAGCGTCGACGGCTCGAAGAACTCCGTCGGCAGGCCCTCGGTGAGGAAGACACGGACGATCCGGTCCTCTCGGCGTTCGCCGAGTTGGTCGAGGCGTACGACATCGCCGACTCGGACGTGAACGTCTTCATCGACGCGATGGCCGCCGACATCGACACCGATCGCTACGAGACGTACGAGGAGCTAGAGGCGTATATGGACGGGTCGGCGGCCGCCGTCGGCCGGATGATGACCGAGATTATGGAGCCCGAGCAGCCCGAACTGGCGCTCCCCCACGCGACGGCGCTCGGCGAGGCGTTCCAGCTCTCGAACTTCCTCCGCGACGTCCGCGAGGACGTCGTCGACCGCGACCGAATCTACCTGCCGCAGGAGACGCTTCGCGAGCACGGCGTCAGCGAAGCGCAGGTGCTGAACTTCGAGTACGACGAGAACTTCCGGGCCGCGATGGAGACGGAGCTGGAACGAGCCGAGTCGTTGTACCGGAAAGGGGTCGCCGGGATTCACTACCTCCCGGAGGACTGTCAGTTCGCCGTCCTGCTGGCGGCGGTCCTCTACGCCGACCACCACCGCGAGATCCGCCGCCGCGACTGCGACGTCCTCGCGGTGACGCCGTCGCTGTCGACGCCGCGGAAACTCTACCTGCTCGCGAAAACGCGGCTGTTCTGGGCGCTCGAACGCGACCCCGTCGCCGTGTTCCGCCGCGTCAGCGTCGTCCCGTACCCCGAGGACGGCGAGCGGACGCAGGATCCGGGACACTCGGGTCCCACGAGAGGCCGCTCGCTGGGGGCGTTCCGGCGCGTCGGTCGCGTTTCGGGGTGGCTCCGGAGTTTCACCGGAAGCGAGTGAGGAAGCGTGCTGCGGTCGGCGTATCGAACCGGTCCGTTCTGAGCAGTCCGAATCCGAACAGCGCCGCGAGCGCGACCGGGAGCCAGTTGCCGAACCACGCGTTGATGCCGCCCCAGAGGATGACAAAGGAGACCAGGTCGTCGAGGAGGAACTCACAGCGGTCGAGTCGACGCACGAGGGCTCGACGGTCGTACCCCCAGTCCAGCGCGAGGACGGCGACGGTCGCCGAGACGATCCAGCCCGCGTAGTTCGAGAGCGGGACGCCGTAGAACGCACCGCCACCGGGGTACACCCAGAACCCCAGCGCGACGGCCCCGGGATCGAGGACGAGGTCCATCGTCAGCACGGCGGCGATCACGGCAGCCAGCCGGACCCCTGTGCGGGCGGCGCGTTCCCCCAAGAGAAGCAGACAGAGCAGATACGAGTTCATCACCAGCGGGATAAAGAAGATCGGGAGGCCCAGCGGGACGCCCGCGAGAATCGGCCCGAGGTCGACGCCGTAGTAGAACTCGCCGTACGGAACGCCGGTGTGGACGCCCAGGTACTCGATGCCGTATGCGTACAGGGTCAGCGCGCCGACGCCCGCGGCGGCCCGCCGGCCAGTGATCGGGAGGACGCCTACGATGAGCGGTGAGCGCATCACGGCCGTCCCGAGGAGGATCAACAGCCCGTTGAACGCCAGCGGTTCAGGGAGGATGCCCTCGGCACTCGCCAGGAGGAGTACGATCCCGTTCAGCGGGAAGAACACCGAGATGGTGAAACGGTTCTCGCGCACGAGTCGCTCGAGACGCGCTTCCCACCCCTCGCGGGTCCGCGGGAGAGCCGCGAGGAGTGAGCGCCCCACAGCCGACCCGCCGGAATCGCCTTCAGCCATACAGGAGCCTCCAGAGCGCACCGAGCGTCAGGAGCGTTCCGACCGCGGTGTTGAGTGCCGGGTACCACCAGTAGGCGCGACGCACGTCGACGCCGGCGAACCGGATCGCGAAGACGAGGACCGGGTAGGCGACGAGGACCGCCCCCATCCGGGGGTCGACGAGGCCGAAGACTGCCGCGGCAGCGAGCCAGCAGGCGAGACAGTAGCCGAGCGTCCTCCGCTCGCCGAGGAACGTCGCCGTCGTGCGGATCCCGGCCTCGCGGTCCGGTTCGATGTCGGGAATCGCCGAGAACGTATGCATCCCCATCGCCCAGAGCCACGCGCCGGCGAGTGCCGCCGCCGGCGGGTGTGATCCCGCGACGGTCGCGTACGCGGCCGCCCCCGGGAGAACGTAGAGCCCGTTCGAGAGCGAATCCAGGAACGGCGTCGTCTTGAACCGCAGCGGGGGGGCCGAGTACTGGAATCCGAGCAGGAAGAATCCCGCGAGGTACGGCCACGCGAGGCGCGGCGTCGCGACGAAGGTGAACGCGCCCAAGAGCGTCGCCACCGCGACGACGGCGGCCACGATCGGATCACCGCGCCATTTCGCTTCTTTCGTCTCTTTCTTCGGGTTCCCCGTATCGACATCAGCGTCGAAGACGTCGTTGATGCCGTAGAGGAACACGTTCGCCGGGAGGAGGAAATACGCGAACAGCCCGATCGTCACCGGCGTGAAGAGCCCGCTCTGCGATTCGACCCCGAAGGCGACGCCGACGACGATCGGCCCGGCCAAATAGAGCCAGAACCGCGGCCGTGACAGCGTGAACAGATAGCGGAGTCGCCCCAGCATCGACACGGCTCACCCGGCCTGTTCGGCCATCGACTCGGCGGTGAGTTCGCCGCTGATCAGGCACATCGGCACCCCGATCCCGGGCGTGGTGAACGCGCCGGTGAAGTAGAGGCCGTCGACGGCCGACGACCGGTGCGGCGGGCGGAACAACGCGGTCTGCCGGAGGGTGTGGGCGAGGCCCAGCGCGGTCCCCTGCGTGGAATTGTACCGCTCAGCGAAGTCCGAGACACAGAAGGACTCCTCGACGACGATCCGGTCCCGAAGTTCGACGCCAGTGTTCTCGGCAATGTCGTCTAAGACGAGGTCTCGGAACTCCTCGCGGATCTCGGGCGTGTCCTCGATGCCGGCCGCGATCGGCACGAGCGCGAAGAGGTTCGAGTGGCCCTCGGGGGCGACGCTGTCGTCGGTCTCGGAGGGGACACAGAGGTAGTACGCCGGATCCTCGGGCCACTCGGGGTTGTCGAAGATGCGCTCGAAGTGCTCGTCCCAATCTGTGGGTAAGACGAGCGTGTGGTGCTCCAGCGGGTCGACGTCGCCCTCCACGCCGAGATAGAGTAGGAACGCCGACGGCGCGTACGTCCGCGAATCCCAGTAGTCCGCATCGTACTGCCGCTTTTGCTCGTCAAGGAGTTCCATCTCGGTGTGGCGGTAGTCGGCGTCGCTGACGACGTAGTCGGGGAACCACTCCCGACCGTCTTCGGTGCGAACCGCGAAAGCCCCCTGACGGCCCTTGATCTCCGAGACCGGGGCCGCTGTCTGGAAATCGATCCCGAGTTCCTCGCCGAGTTCGACGATGCCGTCGACGACGCCCCCGAGACCGTTCTCGGGGTAGTAGACGCCCATATTGAAATCGACGTGACTCATCAGGTTGTAGAGCGCGGGCGTGTTGTTCGGCGCACCACCGAGGAAGACCAGCGTGTACTGCATAATCTGCTGGAGTTTCGGGTGTTCGAAGTACTGCTCGACGTGATCCTGCATCGAACCGATGAGCGAGAGGCCCCGGGCGTTCTTCGCGACGTTCCAGTCGAGGAAGTCCGACAGCGACGAGCGGTCCTCGTAGACGAAGTGCTCCATTCCGACCTCGTAGTTCTCTCTCGATTTCTCCAGGTAGCGGTCGAACTGTTCGCCGGCACCGGGTTCGTAGGACTCGAACACCGCGCGGTTCTGTTCGAGGTCGGGAACCATGTCGACGCGGTCGCCGTCCTTGAAGAAGATCCGGTAGTGCGGATCCAGCCGCGTGAGGTCGTAGTAGTCCGCGGGTTCGTGATCGAAGTACGCGAAGAAGCGCTCGAAGACGTCGGGCATCAGATACCACGACGGGCCCATATCGAACCGGAAGCCGTCGACCTCTAGCCGACTCGCGCGACCGCCCAACTGCTCGTTTTTCTCTAAGAGCGTCACGTCGGCCCCCGCATCGGCCAGGTAGCACGCGGTCGAGAGGCCACCGAAGCCGCCGCCGATCACGACCACGTCCGCGCCGGCGAGCGAATCCAGTTCCGGAGGAGTCTTCATATGCTGACGGAAGGGCGTGGTACTGATAAATCGACTGACCGAGGGGGTCACGTAGACAACCGTTTTTCAGGTCGCACCCGATCGAGAAGCGCCCGTGTTGCGGGTGCGACCGGCGAGAATCTTTACCCGGGTTCGCCCCCTGCAACGGGTATGGAACTGACAGACGCGACGGTGGTCGTGACGGGCGCGAGTCGTGGCATCGGTCGGACCCTGTTACGGGCGTTCGCCGCCCGTGGGGCCGCAGTGGTGGGCTGTGCGCGTGACGTCGAGGCACTGGACGACGCTGTCGCCGCGGCGCGAACAAATAGCGAGGCCGCCGAAGGCGATGCGACAGTCGAGGGAGTCAGCGCGGACGTCCGAGATGCGAGTGAGGTCGAGACCGTGATGGACGTCGCCGCCGGCGTCGGTACCAGCGACACCATCGACGTCGTCGTCGCCAACGCGGGCGTCAAGCACAGCACGTCGGGCGAGGCGCCGATTCACTCGGAACCGTACGATCGCTTCGACGAGACGATGGCGACGAACCTCCGCGGGGTGTTCGTGACGCTGAAGGAGGCGGCCGGTCGGCTGGCGGAGCACGGCCGCGTCCTCGTTCCATCGGGGTCGATCGCCGTCGAGGCCCGGGAAGGAATGGGGGCGTACGCGGTCTCGAAGGCCGGCGCGGAGGCGCTGGTTCGACAGTTCGCCGTCGACGCTCCGCAGACCGCGGCGGTGGTCGATCCGGGGCTGGTCGACACTGATCTCAGCGCCCCGGGCGGCCGTGCGACCGAAGACATTGCGCCGATGTTCGTCTGGGCCGCGAGCGAGGCAGACAGCGAGGAGATCGACGGCGAGCGGGTCGATCTCCGCCGCTGGAAGACGGCGACGCGCTCGCGGTAGTCGGCTGTCGAAGGGGTGAGCTCCGTCTGCGGCACTCACCCGAGCGACGCTCCGATAAGCTTATTAAAATGGATAGTCGTATTAGCAATGTGAGCGTTATTAACGAAGAGGAGAATATTCATATTCTAGGTCGGCTCTCGCGGGTCGGGCTCCTCGCGACCGTGGTGTTAGCCCTGCTGTCGGTCGTCGCCGTCGTCACCGGAACGACGAGCGCCGGGAAACTGGTCGGCATCTCGTGGGTGGCGTTCCTCGCGATGGCACTGGGTGTCCCGCTGGGTGCTCGAACCGGGACCGAGAGCGCGGGCGCACTCGTGTGGGGGTACGGACTCGCTGCCGGGGCGATGGTGACGAGCGCCGCCGTGTTTCTGGTCCCGCAGGCGATCGGCCAGCACCCCCAGTGGGGTGGGTTCGGCGTGGCGTTCGGACTGCTCGCCGGCTTCGCCTCGCACACGGTCGGGCACCGACTGTCGCATATGGACCTCCCGATGGATCGCACCGTCGCGGAACTGACCGCGCACGCGTTCTCCGCGGGGGCCATCATCGGAATCATCTACGGGAATATGCCCGAACTTGGCGCGCTGCTCGGCCTCGCGATCGTCTCCCACAAGGGGCCGGCAGGCTACGCCGCTGCGCGCCGACTCACGAACAACGGCCGCGACCCGTCGATTCTGCTGTTGCCCGCGACGGGCGTGGGCATCGCCGGCCTGCTCTCGTCGATGATCGCGCTTCCCGCGTCGGGGCTCGTCCGAGGGCTGGTCTTCGGGTTCGCCGCGGGCGTGTTCCTCCATGTCGCGATGGACTTCCTCCCGCGCTGTGAACTCGGGAGTGAGATCCACAGTCTGCTGTCGACCTCCGGCGACGCGCACGAACTGCTGGATCGGCTCCGAGTCCACGCCGTCGCGTCGACCTCGATCGGCGGACTCGTGGTGCTGTTGGCGTGGCTCGTCATCGCCTGATCGACGGCGGCGTATGCTACCAGGACACCCCCTCGCAGTCGTCACATTGGTCGGCAATCCTTTCCCGGATCGGTGCCTCGCTCCGGTATGAACAGTCGCTCGCTCTCGCTCACCTTGGTGATCAGTCTCGCGGCCGGAGTGATGGGTGCCGTCGTCGTGGCGGAACTGCTCCAGGACCAGGTCGCGCTCGCACCCGCCGCCGGCCTTCGATACGGTATCGACGCCACCGCCGTGGTCGCCGCAGGGGGACTCTACTGGATCGCTACCGGGGACACCATAGGCCGGCGGCGCTCCGCTGCGCTCTTCGGTTTCATCGGTGCCGTCGTCGTCGGGTTCACGCTCGCGTGGATCATCCTGGACGGCGCCGTGTTTCCTTCTGTCGTCGTCGCCGGGTGTGCTGGGCTGTTTGTCGCAGTGCTCTCTTGGGTGTTTGCGGCCAGATGACGCCCGGCGTCACTGCGTCGTGACGTACCGACGCACCACCGCCGCCTCGGCTTTACGGACGAGTTCGCCCGCAGTGCTCGTCGCGCAATCGAGGGTGGCGGCGACGTCGGCCAGGGTGCCCTGGCGCGGGACCGCGTAGTAGCCAGCGTCGACGGCGGCTTCCAGCGCCGCCAGTTGGCGGTCGGTGAGGCCGCTGGGCGAGCGGACCCGCTCGAAGTCGTGGACGTGGCGGATTTCGATGTCACCGAGTTCGGAGAGCGTGTCGTGGAAGTCTCCGACGGCTGCCGTCTCGCCGACGGCTTCGAACTGGACCGTCCCACGCGCTTCGAATACGACCGGCGGGACGAAGATCACGGCTGCCTCGGCGATGGCGTCGAGGATCGACTCGGCGAACTCGTAGGCGTCCTGTCTGAGGAAGGCGTAGGTCCCCTTGCCATCAGCGACGAGGGCACTCGTTGTCAGCGAGTCGATCGCCGTGAGCACCGCCTCGGTCGCTGCCGGCTCACCGTCGAAGCGGAAGAGGGTCGTCGCGTCCGCAGTCGGGCTCCACATCAACAACTCGGCCTGCGATATCGATCCGTCACCGACGATCTCGCGGTGGATCGGATGCCGCAACCGCTCGGGGTACGTGATCGAGAACTGGACCCGTTTCATTCCGCGTTCGATCGTGGTTGGCCGGGCCCACACATCAATCACCGTGTTCGAGCGCCGGTGAGGGATCGCGACGCCGATGCTCGGCGAGGAGCGCCGGCGCGCTCCGGCGGAGCGTCCCCAGGTGATCTGCGTTCGCTTCGGTCTCGAACCGCGCAGGGAGGTCTGAGGCGAAGCGGCGAGCGTCCTCGATCGGGACGTTGCCGTCGCGGGTGCCGTGCCGAATCCGGATGTCGACGTCGCCGTCGAGGGACGGAACCGCCCACTCGCTCGCGGCGTGGCGGAGTTCGGTGACTGTGCCCGCCGCCCCGTCGCGGAGGGCCGTCCGGAAATCTGTGCGGACCGTCTCTGCGACGTCGGAGGGAACAGGCGTCTGGCGGTCGTCTGCGGTGTACTGTGCCGTGACGAACGAGGGATCGAGACGCGCGGCGAGCCAGGCCTGACCGCGGAGCACACCCCGGAGAACCGACGGTGCCGTCGACGCCATCCCGAAGAGGAGGCGCTGGACGGCGGGGGTCGACTCTCGAATCGCGGGCGGCACGGTCCCGGAGACGACATCGACCCGGGTGAGCCGCGACGGGCGCTCGGCGGCGGCCGTCAGGGCGTACGGCGCGCCGCCCGAGAAGGCGATGATGCCGGCGGTTTGGACGTCAGCATCGTCCAGCACCCGGAACACCGTGGCTGCGGTGTCGGCGATACTGCGGTTCGGCCACGGATCGGAGCTCCCGTATCCGGGGCGATCGGGGGCAATCAAACGGACGCCGTGATCGGCGGCAGCGCTATCGAGGAGGCCGCCCAGACGACGCGACCCCGGCGTCCCGTGGAGGAAGACGACTGGCGCGCCGGCGGGGTCGCCGTATTCGGCGTACGCCAGTTCGCGGGCGCCGTCGGCGATGGGGACGGTTCGGAGGTCGCCGGCCGCAGCGGGCTTCGGTGACATCGGTACCTGAAACCACGCGGCGAAGCGGGGAGTGACTACCGCCGCATCAGTCCGGTCTTTTATATAATTGCCAGATTACGGGTGAGCGTCCGGTGTGCGGAGAGTACCACACCGGCACCCACGGCCACCACGGCTACCGGTGGCCCGGGTTCCAGAAGCATTCGCCGGTACTCACTGTTTGACAGGTGCTGCCGTCCGACATCGAGTATGGAACTGACAGCGGGCGTGTACGGGCTGGAACTGGCTGTCGCCTTCGCCGGGCGGGAACTCGCGATCAGACCCGTCGCGGTCGAGACCCCGAACGGGCTGCTCCTCTTAGACGTCGGACTACCGGGGGGCCTCGACACCCTCCGCGAGGGACTCACCGCGGAGGGGCTCGCACTCGAGGACGTGTGGGCCGTCGCACTGACGCATCAGGACCTCGATCACGCCGGGTGTCTGGCCGCAGTTGTCGAGGCCACCGACGCTGTCGTGTTCGCACACGAGGCGGACGCGCCCGTGCTGGAGGGCGAGGAACCGCCGATCAAGGGCGGTGAAGACGGGGGGCTCGATCCCGCGACGGTCGACGTCCGGCTGACGGGCGGCGAGACGTTCGCGACCGAGGCCGGGCCGCTGACCGCCGTCCATACTCCCGGTCACACCCCCGGCCACACGTCGTTCGTCCTCCCGAATCAGGGGCTGTTGCTCGCTGCGGACGCACTCAACGTCGCGGACGGCGAACTCGTCGGCCCGCGCGAGGACGCGACACCGGACCTGGAGACGGCCGCTGAGAGCGTCGCGAAACTGGCTGGGCTCGCAGTCGATCGCACGTTCTGCTTTCACGGCGGCGGCGTCGACGCTGGAACCGAAGCGATCGAATCGGTCGCAAGCGGGGAGAACTGACCGATTCAGAAGCCGTAGTCGCGTTTCTCGTGCTGCACGCTCACCCACTTCGCTCGGGTGAATTCGTGGAGCACCTCGTCGGCGTTGTACTGACCGACGCCGGAGGCGCCGACGCCGCCGAAGGGCACGTGTGGCTCCTCGTTGATCGGCTGATCGTTGACGTGAATCATCCCGGTCTCGACGCGCTTGGCGATCTCGCGACCCCGGCCAGTGTCGCCCGCGTAGACGCTCCCCGAGAGCCCGTAGTCGGTGTCGTTCGCGATCTCGACCGCCTCGTCGACGTCGCTGGCTTTGATCACCGGGGCGACCGGCCCGAAGTGCTCGTTGCACGCGGTCGGCATCTCGTTCGTGACGTCCGAGAGGACGGTCGGTTCGAGGACGAGCGAGTCCTCGACGCCGTCGACCTCGTGGACCTCGTTCCCGGTCACGAGTGTCGCACCGGCGTCGATCGTGTCCTCGATGTAGCCCCGGATCTTGTCGCGCTGACTCTCGTTGACGATCGGCCCGACGATGGTCTCGGGGTCGTGAACGCTCCCGGTCGGAACGCCTTCGGCGTAGGCCGCGAGCGTCTCGACGTACTCGTCGTAGACGTCCTCGTGGACGATGTGGCGGTTGATCGAGATGCAGATCTGCCCGGAGTGGATGAACGAACCGAACGCACCGGCCTCGGCGGCCTCCTGGACGTCGGCGTCGGCCGTGACGATGTGGGCGTTGTTGCCGCCGAGTTCCATCGCGGGCGCAGCGAGGTTCCGCCCCGCCATCGCGGCGACCTCGCGGCCGACCTCCGTCGAGCCAGTGAACGCCACCACGTCGGCGTCCGGGTGGCCCGCGACCGCGTCACCGACGTCGGAACCCTTCCCGGTGACGACGTTGAGAACGCCGTCCGGGAGGCCGACGTCTTCGAACAACTCCGCGACCAGGAGTCCGCCGGTCACCGGCGTCTCCGAGGAGGGCTTGAGCACGACCGAGTTGCCCATCGCGATGGCCGGCGCGACGGCCCGCATCGTGAGCACGAGCGGGAAGTTCCACGGCGTGATGATCGAGATGATCCCCTCGGGCTTCCGCTCGACGATGTTCTCCTTGCCCGGGATGTTCGAGTCCGAGTGCTCACCTTTCATCCGGGCGGGGAACGTCGTCGCCTCGCCGAGCGTCGCGACCGTGTTTTCGGTCTCGATGTTCGCCTTCGCCATCGAGGACCCGCCCTCTGAGACGAGATGCTGGACCGTCTCGTCGAAGCGCTCCTGCAGGGAGTGCATCGCCTTCATGACGACCTCTTGTCGGCGCGCCGGCGCGGCATTCGCCCACTCCGCTTGGGCGTTCGCGGCGGCCCTGTACGCCGCATCGACGTCGGCCGCTGTCGCCGCCGGGACCTCGTACAGCGGTTCGCGTGTGGAAGGGTCGGTGACGGTGATCGTGTCACCGTCTGCGGCGTCGACCCACTCGCCGTCGATGTACTGCTGCGACCACTCGCCGGTTTCGGCTGTCATCGTCATATCACGAAAAATCGACAGCATCTACTTAGCTGTTGACTTCGCGGACAATACCGTTCTCCGCGGCGTCGTCCGATCGGGCGACGCCTGCCGTCGGGCGGTCAGAGCTTCAGCACGCTGTGGACATCTTCGCCGCCGAGGAGGTTCTCGTACGCCTCGTCGATCTCGTCGAGGCGGTACTCCTGGGTGATGAGTTCGTCGAGGAGGTAGTCACCGTCGAGGTACCGATCGATGACTTCACCCGTCGTCTGTCGGGGGCTGGCCCCGCCGTAGAGACAGCCCTTGATCTCCCGTTCGTCGTTGAGCAGTTGCGACGGTGAGATCGGAATGCGCTCCGCGTCCGATCCCGCCGTGAAGATGAGTTCGCCGCGCGGGGCCAGCACCGGAATCAGGTCGGCGATGAGGTCGCCGCTCGCGACCCCCACCGAGAGGACGATCGTGTCCGCGCCGAGCGGATCGATGTCGCTCACGGCTGCCTCGAGGTCCGTTTCCTCGGGGTTGACCACGTGATCCGCACCGAACTGGAGGGCCTTCTCGCGCTTCATCTCGACCGGATCGCTGGCGATCACCGTCCCCGCGCCAGCGTGGTTCGCCCCCTGGATGGCGTTCAGTCCCACGTTCCCCGCACCGACGACGACCACGGAGTCGTTCGGATCGATGTCGGCGCGGTGCGCGGCGGACCCGTAGCCGGTCACGACGCCGCACCCGATGATCGAAGCGACGTCCGTCGGCAACTCGTCCGGGATGGCGTACACCTCCGATTCGGGGACGACGATCTCCTCGGCGAACGTCCCGAGGGAGAAGAGTTGGGCCAGGTCTGTCTCGCCGTCGTGGACGCGACACGTCTCGTCCAGGAGTGTGCCCGCGTAGAGCGCTTCGCTACCTTCCGAACAGAGGTGTTGGTGCCCTTGCACGCACAGTTCGCACTTGCCGCACGCCGGGACCCACAGCGTGAGCACCCGGTCACCGGGTTCGAAGTCGGTGACGCCCGGGCCGACCTCGACGACCCGTCCGGCGCCCTCGTGACCCGCGACGACCGGGAAGTTATCGTGGACAGCACCCTCGACGAGGTGCCAATCCGTGTGACACGCCCCGGCGTACTCGATGTCGATGCGTACCTCGCCCGCTTTCGGATCGTCGAGTTCGACGTCTTTCACTGTGAAACCGTCCGCTCCCGCTTCTTCGACGATCGCGGCACTGACAGTTCGTGACATCGTGTCAACCCCCGAGAGCGATTGAAATAAGTGTAATTATCGATCAGTTCACTCCACATCGAGTCAACCGTCGAGCGCGCCCCGTCGGCACGAATGGTTCTGGGGATGGCGGGAGCGCAACGGGCCCGTCTGGCGGTCTTCGGGCAGGAGCCTACTCGGCGGCTTCACCCGCCCGAGTGATGAACGCGGGCGGTACTCGTTCGGTCGTGTACACGTCTCCGCCCCGTTTCGTGATCGTCCGTCCCTCGGTCAGCATCCCGGCGGCATCGATCACCAGCAGCGCGGGGTCGGCGGCGTGTCGGCGACCCACGTCGAGCGCGGCCGCTTCGGTACCGGAGAGGTGGACCAGTTGACGGGTCATCGGGCGCAGGCCCTGCCGGCGGATCTGCGGGAGGGCGTCCGGGTCAGTGCCGTGATACAACGTGTCCGGGACCGGGCGATCGGTCGGTCCGAGCGAGACGTCGATCGAGTGACCGTACGCCGCCCGGATTCGCCCTCCGTCGACCTCGAATCGACCCTTCGGATCGGCGGCGACGACGCCATCCACGCCCGTCTCGTCGGCCCAGTCGTACTGCTCGGAAACGGCCGCGGCGACAGCCTCGACCTCCGCCCACCCCGCGCCGGTCACTTCGATGCCGGCGTCGTCTGGATCGTGGCGGAGGGCGTAGCTGAGAAACCGCGAGAGCGTCCCGCGCTGGTCGCCCGACAGGACAGGGTCTCCGGGGTCCCCGCAGTTCGGACAGATCTCGGCGGCGAAGAAGCCGTGAGTGTCACACCGGCGGACGCCTCGCATCTCGTCCGGAAACAGAAGCGGGATGCACAAGTGCGACTCGGTACCCGGAGTCGCTTGTGCCCCCGGCTACTCGGCCCGAACTCGGATGTCGACGCCATCTGGGTCCTCGAACGCGAGCCCATCCTCGACGTCGCGGCAGCCGACACCCGCCTCAGTGAGTCGGCTGCGGATGGTGGTGAGGAGGTCCCCGTCCGGAACGGCAATCTCGACCCACGCGAGGCCGCGTCCTCCCGCGGGTTCACTCCGGCGATTCCAGGTGTTGAGACCGACGTGGTGGTGGTAATCCCCGGCGGCGAGAAAGAGCGCGCCC
Organism: Halobellus clavatus; assembly: GCF_900107195.1. Classification (GTDB taxonomy): domain Archaea; phylum Halobacteriota; class Halobacteria; order Halobacteriales; family Haloferacaceae; genus Haloquadratum; species Haloquadratum clavatum. Next base: position 289,414 of record NZ_FNPB01000004.1, on the reverse strand, counting down.
CGGTCGTCGACCTGGACGCCGAAGCCGAGCGTGTCCACGTAGAACGACCGCGCGGCCGGGAGCGACGTCGTCTCGAGGTGGACGTGTCCGATCGCCGTCCCCGCCGGGACCGCCCTCGCCGGGACCATCTCCGCCTCGGCTGCGGCGGCCGCGACAGCGTCGAGATCGAGCGGACGGGTTCCCATCTCCACCGTGCCGTCCGCGGAGCGCGGCCACGCCTCACGTGGGCGGTCGCAGTAGAGTTCGACCCCGTTGTCCTCCGGATCTGAGAGGTAGAGCGCCTCGCTGACGTCGTGGTCGGACGCCCCCTCGAGGCGCCACTGGTCGCGGACGCGGCTAAGTGCGCTCCCGAGGGCTGCTCGCGACGGGACTCTGAACGCGGTGTGGAACAGGCCCGCCTGCGTGCGCTGGCGGGGCGGCGCGTCGCCGTCGCGGAGCAGCACCAGCAACGGTTCGTCGCCGACGCCGAGCACGGTCTGCGAGTCCCCGCGCGCCACCACGTCGAGGCCGACGACCTGTCGATAGAACCGGGTCATCTCGTCGAGGTCCTGCACGCGGAGGGCAATTCGATTCAGTGAGGTGTCCGGTGGGAGTCGCGTCGGATCCTGCTCGTCGGTCATCACCCTCCGTTGGCTGTTCGCCCTGATGTAGGTTCTCCCGGCGAGCGGGCAGACGCCCGTCACTGTCTCCCCCCAAAATCGACGGGCGGCGTGGCAGCCAGGCGGACGGTTAGGGAATCTATACCATACTTTTATAATGAATCCCGTTGCGTGTAAGCGTATGCCATACGGGATCGAGATCTTCCGATACGCTCAGCGTTCCGGAAGCGAGGTAATCGTCGGGCTGCGCTGGGATACGCTGCTGATCTTGGCGTTCGTCGCGACTCTGACGTTCCTCGTCCACTACGTGCTCCGGGAACTGTGGAACCCGACGGACCACACCGACAACGGGGACGAACCGTCGAAACAGGAGGTCGAGGAATCGCTCAAGGCGCAAGGGAAAGAGGAGATCTCTCGGTTCTCGTTCGCCCAGCGGGCGTCACACTGGGTGATGGCCATCGCCGTCTTCGCACTGATGCTCTCGGGGTTCATCATCATGAACACCGAAGTCACCGTGAAGGCGATTCCGGGGCTGTCGTGGCTCACTATCCACATCATCTCGGCGGTCGTGTTAGTCGCCTACGTGGTGTTTCACCTCGCACACGTCGCCTACAAGGGGACGTGGGACAAGATGTGGATCGGCAGGAAGGAACTGAACGACCTCTGGGTCCGGTTCAAGAACCTCCTCGGACGGACCGACGAATACCCGCGGCAGTTCGAGTACCCCAGCGCACAGAAACTGCTTCACTGGGGGGTCACCGGGGCAACGCTGGGCGTCGTCGCGACGGGGTTCGTCCTCTGGCGACGCGTGAGTATGGAGCCCATCTGGAGTGCGACGCGGGAGTTCTCGTTCCTCGGGGTCCAGTTCGGACTCGGAACCGCCGACGCGCCGGGGCTCGTCGCCTGGAGTTTCGTCTTCCACGACTTCTTCGCCATCGGGATCCTCGCGCTCGTGATGGGGCACATCTACTTCGCGCTCCGGCCGAACGAGTGGGCCATCACCAAGAGTATGATCACCGGCAAGGTCACCGCGGCCGAGTACGCCGAGAAGTACGACCCGCGAAGCTGGAACGTCGGCGCCGTGGAGGCGACCGACGGCGGCGAGCCCGAGCCGGAGGACGACTGAGCGTCCCTCTCGATGTCGGATCTCCGTGCGGAACTGTTCTGTGACCCGTTCGCGCCCGGCGTCTGGCGGTTTCGGCCGCTGCTGTCGCGAATCGGCTACACCTTCTCTGAGCTGCCGTGGACCGTCAGGCCGGTGGCCGCCGTCGAGACGCGCCTCGAAGGCGAGGCCGCCGACTCGTTCCGCACGGCCGCAACGCAAGCGGGTGCGGCGGCGGACCTTCCCGTCGCTGCGGACCTCTTCGCCGAGGGGGTCCCATCGTCGTGGCCGGCCTGCGAGGCACTCGTCGCGGTCCGTTCGAGTCAGCCGGAGGCGGCGCGGCGGTACCTGGATCGGCTCTCGGCACGGACGTTCGCCGAGGGCGAGCCGCCGACCAGTGCCGACACACTCGCCGCTCTCGCGGAGTCCGTGGGCGTTGCGGGCGACGTCGTCCGCGACGCTGTCGGCTCACGGCGCGCCACGGCGGCCGTGGGCCGAGACATCGAGCGCGGCCGGGCCCTGTTCGAGACGCTGCACGCGCACGAGGTACGGGGTGACCCGGAAGCGGACGAACTGGGAGCGCGGTTGTCCGACGACGGGGGAGCCGCCGACCCGGCAGACGGCGGCGACGACTCCGCCGAGCACGACGACGCCGACGCGCCGTCAGCGCCCGCTGCCCAGCGGTCGCTTGCGGGGTCGGCGTCGGCTGTCCCCCGGCCGCCGCTCGTCCGGATCTACGCCGGCGACCGCACGGTCGTCGTCGATCCACGGACCGGATTCGACGAGTTCCTCGACGTGCTCCACCGCTACGATCCCGATCTCGGTGACCTCGATTGGGAGTCCCAACTGTACGGACGGAAGGTGATGACGGCCTACTCGATCCCCGACCGGACGGCCGAACATCTCAGCACCGAACCCTACGGAGAGAAGATCCGAACGATCCTCACAGCCCTCGGAGAGGCGTTCACCGCCGAGGTGGCCGCGTGTGCGGATCTAGATGCGGAGACGGTCCGACTGGAGTTGCGATCACAGCGTGCGGACGGCGTCGTCGAATCGACCGACAGTGGCGCGTGGACGCTGTCGAACCAAACCGACTAACACCGACCCGACGAACCTACGCGTATGTCAGACACACCTGTAACCGACCTCCGAGACGCAATCGATCGAATGGAAACAGCCTACGAATTCCTCATCTCCTTCGCCGGTCAGGGCGTCGGCCGCGAGGGCGTTCAATCGAGCACCGATCAGATCCGCGAGTTCGTCACCGACTTCGAGGAGGGCCTCGAAGCGGGCTATGCGGCCGCTGCAGCCGTGCCGGAGGTCCACGAGGACCTCGACACGGAGGCATACGAGGAGTTCATCCAGCGACTCGAACCCGAAGTCGAGGAGGCGCGGAACGCGCTGCGACTGCTCGGCGAACAGGACCGGATCACCTCCCAGCAGGTGGACAATATGAACGGGATGTCGGTGTTCCAGTCGGTCGTGATGAAATTCTTCTTCCTCGACGAGTTGACCGACCACCTCGAACGCTCGGCCGACGGTGGGAGCGGCGGCGCCGTCGAGGATGTCTGACCGCCGGAGTGAGTCCGGTGGCGGCTCCGCCCCGACGACCGAACTCGTCGGGCTGATCACCGCAGCGGGGGAATCGACCCGGATGGGCGGGTTCCCGAAGCCCCTTCTCACTTTCGACGGCCAGCGGTTCGTCGAACGACTCGTCGAGACCTACCGCGCGGCGGGCGTCGACCGCGTCGTCGTCGTGTTGGGTCACGAGGCCGACGAAGTCGGCCGCCGAGCCGACCTCTCCGGCGCGACCGTCGTACTGAATCCCGACTACGAGGACGGGATGCTCTCCTCGGTGCGCTGCGGCGTCGAGGTCGCCCGCGAGGCCGACGCCGACGGACTGCTGCTCACGCCGGTCGACTATCCGCTCGTGCCGCAGTCGGTCGTCGAGCGCCTGATCGACTCCTTCGATGGGGAGCACCGCAACGCCGACGTCGTGCACCCAGCGGTCGACGGCGGCCGAGGACACCCGCCGCTGTTCTCAGCGTCGGTGTTTGCGGACCTGCTCGACGCGCCCCCCGACGAGGGGGCACGGGCCGTCGTCTACGACGAGACGACAGACACTCGCGACGTGCCGGTCGAGGACGACCGCATCTTCGTCGACATCGACACGCCCGAGGAGTACTGGGAGGCCGTCAAACGATACGAGCCCGTCCCGTAGCGCCGCCCCGGCGGTACGTTTATGCTGTCGGTCCATCTATCCTGATTTATGACAACAGATACCACACAGACAGCACCGCGGTCGCTCCCGGCGTCGGCGGACGTCGTGGGCGGGGGAGTACTCGCACTACTCGGCCTGCTCCACCTCTTCGGACTGGGGCTCGGGGGAGTCGTCGGATTCCTCGCGCTCCTCGTCGGGTGGCCGTTGATCGCCGGTGTCGTCGCGGGCCGGCTCTCGGTCGACGCGACCGATCGGTCCGTCAACGGGGCCGTCGCCGGCGTGTTCGGCTCGTTGACAGTCACGCTGCTCGTCCTCCTGACGGGACTCGTCGGCGCCTGGCCCGCGTTCATCACCTCGAACATCGGCGTCACCCTGTGGTCGGTCACGCTGGCGGTCCTGGCGATGCTGACGATCTCGTGGACGGTGTTCGGCTACGCGGGTGGATTCCTCGCCGATACGCTGGCCTAAGACGTGTCCCCCGTCAGTCGACGCGGTCGCCCCCAGCCGCGACCGCTCGCTCGCGAGCGTCGCTGTCCGGGCAGAGAACGGTTGTCGCCATCGGTCCGTCCGCAACGAAGACCGCCGATTCCAGCACCTCTGCGGGGGGGTCACCGCGGAATCGAACGCGGAAGTCGTCGGGGTCTTCGACGAGTTCGTACGGCATCGGCAGCGCGTCGAGGTCCTCGCGTTGGCTCACCTCGTATCGGTCTTCGACCTCGTTGTAGGCGCTCTCGAGGGCCGGCGGGACCGACCCCTCGTACCGGAAGACGTAGACGCCGCGGAGGTCGAAGACCCGGAGCGGTTCGCTCATCGGGACGAACCGGCCGCCGTACTGCTGTTCGACGCGGCCGCGGAGTCGTCGTCTTCGATCGGCTCCGCCTCGTCGACGAACTCGTCCGCCCGGAAGAACGGTTCAGCGGCGAACTCCCGCTCCACCACGTCGGCAGAATCGCGGGCGGCCACCGCCGCGTCGTCGTCGGAGCACCCGGCGAGTGCGGTCAGTTCGGCGAGCGCGATCCATCCCTCCGCGGAGAAGGTCGTGATGGCGTCGTCGACGGTCCACTCGGGCGTGTTCGCCGGGACCCCGACCGTCTGCAGCACGTGGCGCAGTTGGGCGACGTCGAGCAGTCCCGAGAACCCGCGACGGCCGTCTGGCCCATCGAGGACGAGCGCCGGAAGCTTCGGGCGGTCGCCCGCGGCCTCGACGCCAGCGACGGCGGTCGGCTCGAACGGTGGGTCTTCGATCGTCGCTGTGGACGCCGAAACAGCGGTCGCGACCGCGTCCGAATCGACGCCGTCGACCGCGTCGGCGAGCGCCCGGACGGCCTCGGGGCTGTCGAGGTTCGTCCGGCGGATGAAGGTCGACTCGCGGGCGGCCCGGAGCAGGCGACGACCGGCGTCCGTCCCGGTGCCGAACGCCGCTGCGACGGCGCGGCAGGCGGGGTGGGACGTCGACGGCGCGTCCTCGAACCACAGGAACTCGTCGATCGGCATCCCGCTGTCCTCACTCACGCGAGCGCAGACCGCGGCGGCCGATTCCCGGCCGGCCGGAAACTCGGGGCCGTCGTAGCGATCCCAGGAGTCGAGCAGCGGGACGGCGTGGTACTGCCACGTGGCGTCGGGGTGTGCAGCGCGGAGCCACCGGACCGCCGGTTCGCTCCCCCAGCCCCGCGGGTCCAGGGGATCGAAGAAACAGTGGACGTCGAGCGACGTGGGCATCAGTACTCGCCTCGGCGGGGAAGACAAAGAATCCACCGTCGCTCGGGGCGGCATCGTCGTGTCTCAATCCCCGGGGGCGCGTGATGACGGACTATCGCGTGGTCTTCACGGTGATGCTCATCGTCGGCGTGGCCGTGTACGGCGGACTGACCGGCGCCCAGTTCGCGCTCGGGTCGGGACAGGACGGGCCGGAAACGACTGCGACGGAGCCGCTCGTCAGAGGAACGACCATCCACCTCGATCGCTCGGGGCGGCCCACCGTCGTCGGGGAGGTGGTCAACGGGTTCGACACCTCGATCACGAACGTCACTGTCACCGTCACGTTCTACCGGAACGGCACCCAGATCGGCCAGGTGACCCAGGCCGCGTTGCGAGAGACGCTCGAAGCGGGCGACCGAGCCCCGTTCGACGTCCATATGCGATCCAGCGGTGAGGCCGACCGATACGAGGTCGCGCTCTCTTATGACCGCGGCGGAGAGGTCGTCCCGGGGCTCACCGTCGAGAACGCCAGCGTGGCTCGGGAGGCCCAATCACAGGTGGACGTCGTGGGAGAAATCACCAACACTCGCGGCGAGCCGCTGGTCGTCGATCGCGTCGTGGCGACCTTCTACAACGCCAACGGGTCTGTCATCGGCGCGCGGACGGTCCGGCCCAGTCGAACGATCCAACCGGACGGCTCCTACAGCGTGCGGATCGAGTTCCGGACCCTCGGCGACGTCCCGAGTCTGGCACAGGAGTTCGCGCGCTTCGAGATATCGATCGTCGCCGCTCGCGCATAGCGCTCGGCTGGGAGTGCAACGACGTGAAGCCGGAGAAAGGGCACAGTCGCGGACGAATGCGAGGGAGTGCGGACGGCCTACTCCGCACCGAGGAGGGCGCGCTCGGTGAGGTTCTCGGCCAGTCCGAGTTTGAACCGGTTATCCGGCTGCGGTGCGGCGTTCGGGAGGACGGTCCCGGCCGCCGACGCCGCGTTGCTCTCGGTGATTTGCTGTCCCGTGATGGCGCTCTCGGCGTTCCGCAACCGCTTCGGCGTCGGTGCGAGGCCGTTGCTCACGATCCGGACGTCCGAGACGGACCCGCCGGACGTCTGGATCGCCGCCGCGATGTTGACGATCGGGAAGTCCCACGACTCGCGGTCGGTGACTTTCTCGTAGTAGAAACTCGCGCCCGACCAAGTACTCGGGACCTCGATGTGCGTGAGGATCTCTTCGTGTGCGAGGTCGTTCATCACGGTGATGTTCTCCTCGGGGCCGACGAAGAAGTCCGAGAGCGGTTCGCGCCGAGTGCCTCTCGGGCCCTCGATGACGACCTCGGCTTCCAGCGCCATCAGTGCGACCGCACCGTCGGAGGGATGGGCGGTGATACAACGCGAGTAGTCCGTGACCGCGTGGTCCCGCGACTCGCCGGTGATCGCATAGCAGGTGTTCCCGCCGGCTCGATAGCAGTCGAAGCCGTTGCGGTAGTACCAACAGCGGGAGTCCTGCGTGATGTTGCCACCGATGGTGCCCTGATTGCGGATCTGTGGCGTGGCGATCTCGCCGGCCGCATCCGCGATCACTGAAAAGCCCGCGTTGACGGCGTCGCTGTCGACGACGTTCGAGAGCGTCGTGAGCGCACCGATTCGGACGCCGCCGTCGCTCGTGGACTCGATGCCGCGCATCTCGTCGATACCTTTGAGATCCACGAGAACCTCCGGCGTCCGCATCCGATTTTTCATCCAGTTGATCTCGTCGGTGTTGCCGGCGATGGTCGCGGCGTCGGTACCGTGCTCCTGTAGGGTCGCCACTGCGTCGTCGACGCTCGTCGCGTCCACGTGCGTCAGCGGCGGGATCATGTCCTGTTGCATTGTCCTAGATGTCCGCTTCTCCGCTGTCGATCTTCTCGAGTACCTTGCTCGGCGAGATCGGGAACTCGTGGAACGTCACGCCGATGGCGTCTCTGACAGCGCTGGCGACTGCCCCGGCGGCCGCACCGTACGGCGGTTCGCCCACGCCTTTCGCCCCGTGTGGCCCGAACGGATCAGGCTCGCCGACGCCACCGGTCTGCAGCGGCGTCTCGGAGTAGTCCTGAATGCTCGGGGGCTTGTTCTTGTACAGGTCCGTGTTCAGCGGAATGCCGGTGTCCTCGTCGTGGAGGTAGTGTTCGCTCAACGCGTAGCCGATGCCCTGAATCGCGCCCCCCTCGATCTGCGCGTGGTAGCTATCGGGGTGGACGATCGTCCCGGAGTCGTTCCAGTTGGCCATCTCCTCGACGCGCACCTTCCCGGTCTCCACGTCGACCGACACCTCTGCGATCGCCCCGGCGAAGGAGGTGACGAACCCGCCGAGGTCCTCGCCGGTGGTCTTGCCGAACGCCACCAGGCTGTTGCCCATCACGCCCTGTGCAGCGGCGATGGTGAGCGGCACGAGGTTCTCCTGATAGAAGTCCGGAATCTCCTCGGCGGTGTACTTCCCGCCGGTGTCGACGGCGACCTGTGCGGCCTCCGCCAGCGTCAGGCTCTCGCCGGACTCGCCGTGACTGACCATCCCGCCGGAGACGTCGTACGCCTCCGCCGTGCCGCCCAGTTCCTCTGCGGCCAGTTCGCGAAGGTACTGTGCGGCCGTCTCCGCGGCTTTCACGTTCGCGAGGCCCTCGGTGAACGTCGTGTTCGAGGAGAACTGCCCCAGAGTGAACGAGGACTTGTCGCTGCGACCCCACGACACCTCGACCTGCTCCCAGGGGACGTCGAGGGTCTCGGCGACCATCCGCGCCACCGCCGCGAACGATTCGGTCCCGAGGTTCCCCGCGCCCTGTCGGACCTCGACCGTCCCGTCGGTGTGGACGGCGACCAGCCCGTCGAAGCCGATGTAGCCCGACTGGTGGGAGGCAGACGCGGTGCCGACGCCGTACACCTTCGAGCCCTCTCTGGTCCCAGAGCGCTGCCGCAGTTCATCGTAGTTGACCGCCTCGGCGGCCTGTTCGTATGCCGTGCCGAGGTGAGCGCTCGTGAGTGGCGCGCGCTCGTTCCCGGTCTTCGGTGCGGTCTCGGGGTCGAACTCGTCGGTCTCCTGCTGGGCGGCGTTCGTGATCTTGAGGTCGAGCGGATCGACGCCGGCGGCCTCGGCTGCCATATCGGCGACCTGCGAGATCACGAGCCCAGCCTGATTCTGACCGGGACCCCGCATCGGCCACCGCTTCGGCGTGTTGGTGAAGACACCGATCCCGCGGAGCCGCGCCGTCTCGGGCTGATAGCATTGCAGGATACAGTTGTACGCCGAACTCAACGTCGACATCGCCGAGTTCGAGTACGCCCCGCTGTCGGCGATGCTCTCGATGTCGAGTGCGGTGATTCGGCCGTCGTCGTCGACTCCAATCCGGATCTTTGAGACGAGCGTCGACCGGCCGTTACCCCAGTGGAACTCCTCTTTACGGGTGCCGCGGATCTTCACCGGACGGTTGATTTGCTTCGAGAGGTACGCCGGGACCCCCATCTGCGGGTAGGACGTCCCCTTCGAGCCGAACCCGCCGCCGGTGAAGTTGTTGATCAGCGTGAGGTTCTGCGGGCTGACGCCGAGCATCCCCGCGAGTCCGGTGTGGGTGAGGCTCATACTCTGACTGGACACCCACGCCTTGACCTTCCCGTTTGACTGCCAGTGCGCACCCGTCGAGCGGGGTTCCATCGGGTTCGTCGGGATCGGTTGGGCCGTGACGACGTCCTCGACGATGTGGTCCGCGCGGTCGAACCCCTGACTCACGTCGCCCCACGACCACTTCAACGTGTACTCACCGGGGTTCTCCGGGTAGCGGCCGCTGAAGTCCGCGTCGGTCCACTTCACCGTGTCGATGGCCGCGGTGCCGCCGCCCTGCCCCTCGGCGCTCTCCCCGGCGGCCTCGCCCGTCGGAACGTTGCCGTTTGATCGCGGGTTCGGAGCGCCCGGCTTCAGCGCCTCGACGGGGTCGACGACGTGGTCGAGCACCTCCCACTCGACGTCGATCGCCTCGACGGCCGCGGCGGCCGCGTATTCGTCGTCCGCGGCGACGGCCGCCACCGGATAGCCGAACGTCTTCGGTTCGCCGTCGAGGATCGGCTGACCGATCGGTGAATCGGGGACGTCTTCGTGGGTGATGATCGCCTTCACGCTCGACAGCTGCTCGGCCGCCGAGGTGTCGATCGATCGCACCCGGGCGTGCGCGTACGGCGATTTGACCGTCTTCGCCTGCAGCGCGTTGTCGAAGAGGTAGTCGTCGGCGTACTTTGCCTCGCCGGTGACCTTCGCGCGGCCATCGGGCACCTCGAAGTCCTGGCCGACGTACTGGAAGTCGTGGTTGGACATGGTCAGAGGTTCTCCGCGGCGCTGAGTACGCTCTCGATCTCTCTCTCGTAGTTGCCACAGCGACAGAGGTTACCCGAGAGGGCCTCTTTGACCTCTTCGCGGCTGGGATCGCTGTTCTCCTCCAGCAGAGACTTGCCCGACATAATCATTCCCGGGGTGCAGTACGCGCACTGTCCCCCGAGGTTCTCGATGAATGACTCCTGCAGGGGATGGAGTTCCCCATTTTCTTCGAGTCCCTCGACGGTGGTGATCTCTTGGCCCACGGCGTCACGCGTGAAGTACGAGCACGAGTAAATCGGCTCACCGTCGACCTGAACCGTGCACGCACCACACATCGCACGGTCGCAGCCGAACTTGGTCCCCGTCAGACCGAGTTTGTACCGGAGGGTCTCGGCGAGCCGCTCTTGATCTTCGACGGAAACGAACCGCGTCCGTCCGTTCACGTCGAGTTTGAGTTGATTCGAGACGCGCTCGCGGACGCCCGGGGCCTCCGGATCGGTGTCGGCTGACGCCTCCCCGATGTTCTGAAAGAGGTAGGCGTTGGCCGCGATCAGGGTTCCACCGATGGCCCCTTTGATGACCTCCCGCCGGGAAGGGCTATCGAAGCCACCGTCCTCGGGCGCGGGTGGTTCGCTGTCCGCTTCTGTGCCATCGGATGACATAGCATAATAATCAATAAGGACAGTCTTGAATCTTGTGCAGGAAACCGCGTGTCTCAGACGGAAAAACCGGCAAAAAACGCTCCTCGTTATCCGTCGAGCGTCGGGGGGAGACCGGTCCGAACTCGGTTCAGTTGCGCCAGAATCGAGAGGGCGACGTCCTCGGGGTCGCCGCCACCGACCTCGATCCCTACCGGGGCGTGGAGGCGCGCGAGGGCCTCGTCGTCGACCCCGTCGTCGCGGAGGCCGTCGATCACGTGGGCGGCCTTGGTGTCGGAGGCGACGAGGCCGACGTAGTACGCGCCCCGCTCGAGCGCCTCCTGTGCCGCGATCCGGTCGAAGGTCCCGCTCCGGCTCGCGATCGCGACGGCGGTGTTGTCCGTGATGCCGGCACGAGTGATTCCCTCGTCGTAGTCGTCGGCGAGCACGGTGACTGCGTCGTCGAAGCGGTCGGGATCGGCGTACTCCTCGCGGTCGTCGATCACCCAGACCTCATAGCCCATCGTCAGCGCCATCGCCGAGAGCGGGACGGCGATGTGCCCTGCCCCCGCGATGACGAGTCGGGCCTCGGCGGTGAGGACGTTGATGAAGACGCTCATCTCGCCGCCACAAACCATCCCGGTGTTGCCGCCAGGGCGCAATTCCCACGTCTCACTCCGGGGTTCGCGCGTCTCGATCGCCTCCAGAGCGGCCTCGCGAGTGAGTTCTTCGACGGTCCCGCCGCCGATCGTTCCCTCTGTCGTTCCGTCGGCACGAACCAGCATCGACGCGCCGGGGTCCTGCGGCGCGCTCCCGTCGACTTCGGTCACCGTCACCAGCGCGACGGTTTCCCCGGCCGCGGTGAGGTCTGCAGCCGTCTGGTAGAGTCCCATCGTAACCTCAATTATCTTTGTTCGTGTTTATAGTTATGCGACGGTGGCCGGGCTGCCGGGGGCACGCACCTTATCACGTTCAGGAGCCTCCGTCGAGGTATGACGACGAGCGAGGACGCCGCGGAGGGGTCTCGTCCGCTGGCCGGCGAGAGGGTACAGCACGGGACGGGCGTCAACTCGAATCGCGCCTTCCCCACAAGCAACTACGCCGACCACCTGGACCCATTCGTCCTCTTCGAGCGGTTCTACATCGACCCCGACGACGGCTTCCCGATGCACCCCCACAAGGGGTTCGAGATCCTCTCGTACCTCATCGAGGGCGGAATGTCCCACGAGGACTCGCTTGGCGTCGCCAACACCGCCGAGGCGGGCGAAGCGATGCGAATCACGACCGGGAGCGGGATCGAGCACGCTGAGTTCCCCGCCCACGGCGCCGCCTGCAACGGGCTCCAGCTGTGGGTCAATCTCCCCCGAGCAGACAAGGAGGTCGATGCGGACTACCAGGACGCGAGTGCGGACGAACTCCCGACTCGCGAGGAAGGCGGCGCGACTGTCACGACCGTCGTCGGCGAGGGGTCGCCGCTGGCTCTCCACACGGAGATGGAGTATCTCGACGCTGTCGTCGACGGGTCGTGGACCTGGTCGATCCCCGAGGGGTGGGCGGGCTTCTGCTACGGGGTCGATGGGTCGGGTACCGTCGCCAGCGAGGCGTTTGCGGCGGGAGACGTCTACCCGATCGCCCGTGCCACCGCGGACGGCGAGGAGACGGGCCGAGAGATCGACATCGCGACCGAGTCCGGACTCCGCGTCGTCGCCGTCGCCGGCCGCCCCCACGGGGAACCGATCCGTCAGCGCGGGCCGTTCGTGTTCTGACGCGCCGCAGGCCGCACCAGCGTTCAAATCACGTCGGACCGTTGGGGACGTATGGCGACTGAACTGGGTGACGGAGTCTGGCACTTCGAACTGCGCGGCGTCAACGCGTTTTTGATTTTCGACGACGTCCCGACGCTCGTCGATGCCGGGACGCCCTGGGACGAGAGCACCCTCCGAACGAACCTCGCGGAGATCGGGCTGACAGCGACCGACATCGAGCGGATCCTCCTCACGCACTACGACCTCGACCACGTCGGGACACTCGATGCGCTTGCCGCCGACCTGGACGCGTCGGTTTACGCCGGTGCGTTCGACGCGGAGATCCTTGCGGGCCAGCGCGCTCCGCCGCTCTCGAATCACAAGGGCGCGTTCCAGCGGCTGACCGGACTACTGACGTCGCAGCCGTCGCTAGCGATCGAGACGATCGACGACGGTGACGAGATCGGGTCGTTCACCGCGTATCACACACCCGGCCACACGCCCGGGCACGTCGCCTACGTCAGTCGGGACCTGAACGTCGGCCTGCTCGGCGATCTCGTGACCGAATCTGACGGGGCGCTCAACCCCTCGGAGTGGGTGATGAGCTACGACACGGGCGCAGTCGGTGAGAGCATCCGACAGTTGGCCGAGCGGGCACCGCCGTTCGAGATCGCGTGTATGGGTCACGGCTCGCCGCTGGTTTCCGGTGGGAGCGACGCGCTCGACGCGCTCGCCGAACAGGTGTGAGCGCGGCCGCGGCCTCCTCGTCGCGTCCACCCGGATCAGAGGACGTCGAGAACGACCACGGAGAGGTAGAGTTGGCCGATTCCGGCGGCGACGAGTAGCACGCCCGCGACCTGCTTCGTGCGTCCGACGTACCGGCCGGCATCGCGCCACGCCGTCACGCCCGCGTCGGCGAGGAGCGTGACCCCCAACAGCGGCGCCGCGACCGCGACGGCGTACGCGCCGAGAACCACCCCGCCGCCGGCCGGCGGAAGGGCCGACGCCTGCGCGACGACGCCCAGGAAGAGCGGCACGACGCAGCCCGCGGCTGCGATGGCGTAGACGGCCCCGAAGACGCCGAACCCGACGAGCGAGTCGGGCCGCTTCGGCAGCGGGATCGTCGGCGCCGACCACCCCGAGAGAACGAGGAGTCCGAAGGCGACGAGCGCCGCGCCGACGAGCGGTTCGAAGACGGGCAACAGCGAGGTGAGTCGCTGTCCCACGGCGAACGCGAGCGCCGAGACAGCCCCGAGCGCGAGGAGCGCACCGAGGGCGGCGACGCCGCCGGCCGCGAGGCCGGTGGGGCCGTCGGCTCGATCGAGGTAGTAGCCCACGTAGCCCGGGAGGAGTGGGAACGCACAGGGCGCGAAGAACGTCGCGACGCCCGCGCCCACCGCGAACCCCGTAGCCCCGAGGGTCGCGGCAGTCGACATCTACGCCTCCGCGAGCGCGGCGTCGATCTCGTCTCGGAGCGTGTCGGTCGAGGCGACGCCAGCGTGCGTCCAGCGGATCTCGCCGACCTCGTTCGCGACGGCGAGAAACGGGAGCCCCGAGGCGCCGAGCGCCGCCATCAGATCGCTCGCTGGGTCGAGGCCGAGGGTCCAGTCGCCGTCGTGTCGCCCCCACCACGCCCTGATGTCGTCGCGCGAGAGCGTCCCCCCGACCCGCTCGTTCGTCACCGACACGAAGGCCACGCGGTCGTCGTACTCGCTGTGGAGGGTCGAAAGCCCGTCCATCTGCGCTTTGCACGGCGCACACCACGTCGCGAACAGGTCGATCACTGTGGGCGTGTCCGCGACGGGGACTCGCGTCTCGCCGGCGGACGAACCACGAGCCGCCATCGTCTCGACGCGGATCGGCAGCCCGGCGTCGTCCGTCCCCGCCCCCGGGAGGTCGCCGCCGAGTGCGAGCGCGCTCGCGCCGGTGAGTCCGAGGCCGCCGATCGCTGTCAGCAGTCGCCGACGGTTCATCGTTTCCGGACGGTCGCGAGGTCGTCGATGATCTGTTCGGCCTGCGGCTGCTTCGTCCGGTAGGCCCGTTCGACGTAGCCGTCGCCGTTCACGAGGAACGTCAGCGCCGAGTGCGTGAACATGTACATCTCCATGTCCTCGGGGTGCGTCCGCTGGAAATTCACCCCGAACTGCGCTTGGACGACCGACTTGGCCCGCGCTTTCGACTCGGGACGGAGGAAGTGCCAGTCACCGGCGTCGAGCGCGACGTTCATCTTCTCGCCGTAGGTGCGAAGCCGCTCGGCGTCGTCGCGCTGCGGATCGAACGTGGTCGGGAGGAACGCCACCTCGCTCTCGTACCCGTTCTCGATCGCGTGCGCCTGGACGCTCCGCATCGTCTGAATCAACACCGGACAGACCGTGTTACAGTGGCTATAGAAGAACGTGAGCAGCGTCGGCGTCTCGACGTCCCGAACGGCGACCGCTCGATCGTCGATCGCCGCCGGGAGCGTCACGTCGGGGACCCGCTGGCCCCACGCCGGGTACGGGAGGTCCTCGCTCTCGTACTCCCGGTCGGGTTCACTCAGCGCGACATCCGGGTTCGCGTCGCCGAGGCCGAGACAGCCCGCCGTGCCGAAGACGCCCGCAGCAGCCACGCCGCTGAGGTAGGTCCGTCGTCGCATAGCGCTCACAGTCGATAGCAGTCACGCGGGCATAAGGGGCCCGACCGGTTCCCACTCGCTGAGATTCGGGCCCGAGAGAGCGCAGGTCGGTCCCCGGCGTGCTGATCGCCGGGGGCGACTCACCGGATCTGCTCGCGCGCGACGCCGCCGAGGACGAACAGGACGGGGAGAAAGAGGACGCCGGCGACGACGAACGGCGTCCAGTAGGCGACGGTGACGTAGAGGAACCCGGCGAGGGCCGGCCCGAACGTTCGCGCGAGGCTGCCGGCCGACTGGGTGAGGCCGAACGCGCCGCCCTGTTCGTCGTCGCCGGCGTTCAGCGAGACCAGCGCGTTCAGCGAGACGTTCGTGAGCGCGTTCCCGAACGCGAGCGGCGTCGCGACGATGGCCAGCGCAACGGCACCCGGGGCGACTGGACCGATCGGCGGAACGAACGTCCACGACGTGGAAAACGGCACCAGCGCGAGCGCCGCGGCCTGGATCGCTGCCCCGCCGACGGCGAGCCGATATTCGCCGAAGCGATCGGTGAGCGGTCCGACGAGGCCGCCCTGGATGATGGCGATGAGGACGCCGATGTAGGTGAGAAGGACCGCGTTCGCCGCGGTGCCGTAACCGAGGCGGTCGTTCGTGAGGAAGATGAACTGGCTCTCGAACGCCGAGAAGGCGAACGAAGCCAGAAAGAACGAGAGGATCAGCGGGCCCACCCCCGGCGACGTGACCGCCTCGTACAGTTCGGTGAGTCGCGACTCCTCGGGTGCGGCGCGGGCGTCCGCGCGCCTGGGTGGTTCCGGGAGGACGACGAAGGCGAGCACGAGATTGAGTCCGGTGAGCAGCGCCGCGGTGAAAGACGGGATCGTGAACTCCGACACCGGAACCGCGGCCGGGAGCACCCCGCGGAGGAGATTCAGCGCAGCGGGACCGGAGACGACGCCCGCGATCGCCGGCCCGAACACGAAGCCGAGACCGAATGCGGCGCCCAGGATCCCGAGCCCCTTGGCGCGGTCTTCGGGTGGCGTCACGTCTGCGATGTAGGCGTTCGCGGTGGCGATGTTACCGCCCATCGCGCCCGCCAGCGCCCGAGCGAGAAAGAGCACCACGAGCCCGTTGGTCGCGCCCAGGAGCGGGCCGAGTTCGCCCGCGATCCCGAAGAGCGTCCACGCCAGCACGCTCCCGAACAGCGAGAGCAGCAGGACGGGTCGCCGGCCGCGCTCGTCCGACAGCCGACCCAGGACGGGCGCCCCGAGGAACTGAAACAGCGAGTAGGTCGCGATGAGGAGGCTCCCGACGAACTCGTTCGCCCCGAACGCCTGCGCGTACAGCGGAATGACCGGGATCAGGATTCCGAAGCCGAGCAGGTCGATGAAGACCACGAGAAAGAGCGTCCCGATGACGCGGCGGCGGGTCAGCGATCCGTCGAACTCGATCTCCGGGTCCGTCGCGTCCTCGGGGCTGTCGGTATCGGACGCGCCGTCGGTGCCCTCAGGGTCGGCTTCCCCACTGGGGTCGTGGGCGTCGGGATCGCGGTCCGCGGATGTCACACCCGACCTACCGGACCGGTAGAGGATACCGCTTGCGTTGTCAGATCAGGGGGTCCTCTCCAGCAGTACCACGAGAGCGAACACCGCGAGACCGCCGAGGAAGAAGAGCAGGCCCGGTTCCGCGAGCAAGAGGACGCCGCGGACGAGCGGATGCTCGGGCACCGCCCCGACGCTGGCTGGCTCGAAGAGCGAGGCCGGGCCGGTCAGGAACCGTTCGGCGGCGATCTGGACCGCGAGACTGGTCAGCGCGAGCACCGAGACCCCGGTGGCCCAGTCTGCCAGCGACCGCCTGAGTGTCCCACGCTCGGCCGGCGAGGCATCACCGACCAGCACGATCGGATCCGCGGCCGGGCCGTAGACGGTCATCTCGTTGCCCTTCTCGGAGAGGCGGGTGCCGACGGACTCGACGATGCCAGCCGACTGGAGGTTCGAGAGGTGATAGTGGACGTTCTGGACGGACGTGTCGAGTTCGCGCGCGAGCTCGGAGGGCGGCGCGGGAGCCTCGTGCAGCGCGCTGAACAGCTCCCGGGCCGTCTCCGAACGCAGGGCGTCGACCAGTGCCCCCGCGTCCTCGTCGGCGACGTCGACGACGGCGGGCTCGGCGTCCGGCGCGCGGGTCCGATCGACCAGCCCGGCGATCGGCGATGACATAGTTCGCCGTACGGCTACGCGGGTCATCAATGTGGGCGTAGCTCAAACTGCTCTTTAAGCGGTCGGCGGGACGGTTCGATCGCCGTATTACCGCGCCCTGACGCGCTGGACGGCCGCGAGGGGGGCGAGCCGACCGTGCCCGGAGACGACGTCGGGGCCCGCGCGACCGACGTCCGCGGCCGACGCCCGGAGCGTCCGCGTGACGGCGGACGGTTCCAGTTCGGGGTCGGCGGCGCGGAGCAGCGCGGCGACGCCGGCAACGCGGGCTGCCGCCGCGGAGGTTCCGGGGCGCCCGTCGGCGATCCACGGCCGGGGCGGGGCGACGACGTCGACGCCGAGGTCGCCCCCGGCCACCGGACCGCGACCGCTGTAGGGAGCGACCGGCGCGGCCGCGCTGTCGGCCGATTCCGCTTCGGTCCGCGCGGCGTCCGTGACGCCGACGCCGACGACGCCCGGGACGCTCGCCGGGACGGCGACGCTCCCGAGCGGACGGGCCGAGGACAGCGCGTGCGTCGGCGTCGCGATCTCGATCCGACTGGCGTTCGCGTCCGGGCGGCGGTCCGCCTCCGCCCCGTCGGTGCGAACGACCAGCGCGTGCGTGCCGTCGTCGAGGTCGGCCGCGAGCCGCTGGCCCGCCCGCGAGTCGACGGCCCGCGAGACCGCGAGGAGGTTCCAGCGCCGGCCGCCGTCGACGGCCCGCAGCAGCGCGAGCGTGAGGTCGGACTCGACCGACGCGTCGGCGACGAGCCAGGCCCGGAAGCGTCCGCGGACCGAGTCGGCGCCTGGGAGCGGGCGGATCCGAAGTCGGCGCGGATCGGTCTCGCCGTCGCCCAGGAGCGCGGCGGCGGGCCCTTCCCAGTGCCCGAGCGCGGCGTTCCCCGTCGGGGCGACGAGGACGCAGCCGGCGTCGACCGCGCGCCCCGCCGCGCGGGCAACGTCGGACCGACCGGTCGCGACCGAGCCGTGGGCCGCGACGGGCGCGAGCAGCACGTCGGTCTCCCGCTCGCGGCACCACTCGACGGCCGCGACGAACTCCGCGGGCGTGTCGAACGACGCGAGCGAGAGCCGCGCGTCCGGCGCCAGTTCGGCCACCGCGGCGGCGGCCCCGGTCCCGTGGGTGGTCCGCTCGGCGACGGCCGATCGGGAGCCGAACTGGCGGATCTCTCGGATCCCGCCGGCGACCGCGTCGTGGGTCGGATCGAATCCCGTGGGATCAAGCACCGCCACGTCGACGCCCTCCCCCGTGATGCCCGCGCGGTGGATTCGGCCGAGGGCGTCGGCGTCACCCTCGCGGCCCCCGTTCTCGGAGGCGTTCGCCTCGTCGGGGTCGCTCCCGGTAGAGGCGCTCGGGAGCCTGCTCGTGCTCGCGAGGCTGAGCGCCGCCGCGCCGCCGATCGCGAGCGCGCGCCGCCGGCTGATGTGTCGCCCGCGCGAGCCGCCGTCGTCCGCTGTCACGTCGCCGAGGGTTCGCCGCCGCGACGCTTGAATCCCTCGGACGCCGAGGTAGCGTAAACGGCTCTCGAAGCAATCGGGCCTTCTTAGCCCCTCCCCGCACTGCAGTCACGTATGCCCTCCACAGCCGAACTCGACGACGGCGACGAGCCAGCGACCGCCCGCAGCCTCCGGGGGGTGGACGATGCGTAGCCGACTCGCGCGGCCGGTGCTCGCGCTCGTCCTCGTGACGAGCGTGCTCGCGCCGGTCGCGATCGCCGGCCCGGCAGCGGCCGCGGAGGACCTCACCGTCTCCCACGAGGGCGACCGCGTGACGGTCGCGAGCGGGCCGTCGCAGGCCGTTCGGGGCACCGCCGCTGCGCCCGTCGGGACCGAGGTCCTGGTCCGCGTGCGCTCGACGGGGAACACCTCGCCGGCGTTCCTCAAGACGCGGACGGGCGTCGTCCGCGACGACGGGTCCTGGGCCGTCGCGTTCAACTTCTCGGACATCGACCCCGGCGGAACGTTCGAGCTGACCGCGCGCTTCGAGAACGGGTCCGCCGAGGCGACCGTCGACGGCGAGATCGTCGCCTGCGAGGGCGACTGCGCGGACTCGCTTCCGGCGGACACGCCGACCCCGATCCCCGAGCAGACGCCGACGCCGACCGCGACTGCCGATGAGGAAGCGCCGGTCGCGTTCGGCGAGAACATCTTTGTCGTGAACGCCGGGAGCGTCGCGGCGCTGCCGATCGAGTTCAGCGGCGACGCCGACGCGGCGGTCGTGGTCGTGGGCAACGAGACCGACGCGAACTACGAACTCGAGACCGTCGTGCGCGACGAGGACGGCGACGGCCAGGCGGTGCTTTACGTCGACACCGCCCTGGCGGGCCGCGGCGGCGAGACGGTCAGCGTCTCCGGCGGCGACACGGTCTCGGTCCGCTCGGAGACCTCGCTGAGCGCGATGCTCGATCCGGCGGCCTACGACGTGACGCTGTACGCCGGCTCCGAGGGGTCGGGCGCCGCGGAGGACGTGGGGACGCTCGTCGTGCAGGCGCAGTCCTCGGAGACGCCGGCCGACGCGGACGGTGACGCGGCGACGACCGCGACCGACCGCCCCGATTCCGACGGGACCGGACTGGGCTCGCTCCCGACGGGCGTCCTCGTCAGCGGCGCGTTCGTGGTCGGCGGCGCGGCGCTGGCGGCGGTCCTGCTCCGCGGGTGAGCGCGGGGACGCCGCCCCGCTACGTCGACCGCCCGGCGGCGATCCGGAGCGAGTACGCGATGCAGGCGAGCCCGCCGAGTTGGATCAGCCGCACCAGGAGCCGGACCGAGGTCTGAAACCGGATCGGCAGGACCCGGAAGGCGATCAGCCCCTGGCCGGCGACCGCGAGCGTGTAGGTCACGCCGAAGAGGAGGATCATCCCGACCGAGAGCCACCGCATCGAGCGCTCCTCATTGCGGCGGAGCCCGCGGTACGCCTGATAGCCGATGTAGAGCCCGATCAGCGCCGAGAGCGTCGCCGCCGCGCCCGCGAGCAGCGCGATCGGGGACCCGACGCCGACGGCGGGGCCGAGCGTCGACATCAGAACTTCCCCCACAGGCGCGTCAGTTCGTCCGCGACGTCGGTACTTCGGCGTTCGACCGTCCAGGACAGTTCTCCGTCACGGATCGTGACCTCGAATCGGTCGAGCCGTGACACGTACACCGTCTCGTGGTGACCGTCCGGTCGCGGGCGCGTCCGCTCTTCGAGGAGATCCGCGTCCGTCAGGCGGTTCAGCCGCCGGTAGATCGACGAGGTCGAGAGGCCGCAGCGCTCGCCGAGTTCGGCGGCCGAGTAGGGACCGTCGCTCGTGGCGGTCAGAATCGACCGCACGTGTTCGTCGTCGAGCAGCGCGACGACGGTGTCGAGGTCCGGATCGGCCATCTCGCTATCATCGGTCATTGGAGCGAAGTATAGGTGTTGGGTCCGAGACGAGACCGAACCCCGGAGAGGGCGGAGAAAGCACCGGCAGGCCGCGACATCACCCATCTCGATCACCCCACAGCTCGACTCCAAAGAGGACGTGGAAGGCGACGTCGCTCGTGGCGTACACGAGACTCACGTCTGTCGGGTCTTCGAGGTCGCTCAGGTCGACCGTCGCAGTCGATCCGGTGTCGACGGTCTCGACGCCCTGCCAGATCGGTCGCTTGTCGATCCGGCCGGGGGCCGCCGGGCGACCGACGTCGAAAAAGAGGCGGTGGGCCGGGACGGCGTCGCCGCCCTCGTGGCGGAAGGTGACCGTGTCCGCGTCGGCGTCGACGTCGACGCCCCAGGTGACTTGCGGGTAGTCGACTGGCTCCGCCCCGTCGTCGCGGTAGGGAACGCGCGCTTCGACCGTGGCGAGACGGCCGTCGACGGCGACGTCGAACGCCCTCGCCGGGTCGGCGAATCGGAAGTCGTCCGTACGGAGTGCGTCTTCGAGTTGCTGCGCGGTCGGCGGGTCGTCCCTGTAGCGGTACTGGACGAGTTGATACGCGGCGTCCTCGCCGAACCGGAAAGAATCCGCCAGGAGCGCGGCCCGTCCCGTGGGATCCTGGAGTTGGGCGTTGACGCCCAGGTACGGGGGGCCGCCGGCGGCCGTCGTCAGTCGATCGAATGGCCGGCTGGCCTCGTGGAACCGTGGACGCTCGCCGGCCCCGGCGTCGACGAGCGCTTCGAGAGCGGGGGCGTCGTGATGATACGCACTCGTCCAGACCAGTGTGCCGTCGCCGACGGCGACCCGTCGCGGCACGTCCTCGCGAGCGAACACGTCGTAATCGCGGTAGGTCCCGTCGTGGGCGTACCGTGTCTGTGGGAGCGTCTCGGTGACTGTCTGGGGGTCGAAGTCGGCCTCGAGCACGGTCCCGAACATCGTCGTGATGATCCGATCGTAGGCCGCGAAGCCGACCCCGAAGTAGTCGGTAGCGGCTTTGACGTGGGCCCGTCGGAGGGCGATCAGTTCTGGCGCATCAGACCGCCCGGCGGCGTCCGTGAGAACCGTGAAGTGATAGCCGCCGGGGACCTGCGGGACCTGCGCGACGCTCGATAGAGCCGGAAGCCACCGGCGATACGACGGTGGCTCCACCGCTGGCGCACGGAGCCGACCGTATCGTTGGTCGGATCCGAGCGGCGGGAGCCCCGAGAGACACCCGGCGGTCAGCGCCGAGAGCGACGTCGCGAGGGCCGCAGACGTTCGGCTGAGAACCGCTCTGCGCGTGTAATCGGTGGAGGGCCGATCTGCGTCGGGGGACATACGGCATTTCTCTCTGGAGGCGGCTCCCACCTATAAACCGGGTCCGAGCCACGGGCCGCCGCGGCTCGTCGGTAGTTATTTATGTCAGGTTCGAGCGGTGCAAACTCCCGGTCGTTTTTACCAGATGGTAAGATACTTTCAGCCGGGGGCGTGAAAGAGCGGTATGGTGAACTGCCTCGGGGTCAAGCCCCGAGGCTTCCCGTGGATTAGTCGGACACGCCTAGGATACCATTGGGATGATGCCCTCTCACGGTATCCGAGGTCACGGTCGGGGCGTCCACGACCCCCGATGCCTGCCGTCGCACCTTCCGCACTTGGGGAAGACTGTTGAGAGCAGGCACATTCCAGTCTTGATACTTATTGATACCTTTGACGGCGATGTTGATGCTCGCACCTCGGTCGGCGTGGTCTTGGTGCCCACAGTCTCGGCACTTGAACCGCTTTTTGTTGCGGTTCGCCCGTTCCGTATGTCCACACATCGGACACTGCTGACTCGTGTATTCAGGGTCAATCCACGCCGTTGGCAGGCCTTCGAAGGCGGCCTTGTACGACGTGTAGTATTGGAGCGCGCGGAACGGCAGGTGGTGCAAGCGTCGATTCATCCGCGTGCCGTAGTCGATACTGTCGCGCATCTCTTTGAGGTCTTCAAAGACGATGCACGGTGTCTCGAACTGTTGGCTCCATCCCACGATGTGACGACTTACCTTGTGGAGTCGGTCACGGACGAACCGTTCTTCTCGTCCTTCGAGCGTATCGTGCATACTCGGTTTCTCGGCGTTCTGCACCCGCTTTCGCATCGTGAAGTAGCGGTGACGCTCGAACTTGATTTCGGGGAAGTCGATGACCAGCGTATCCTCAACGCCTTCTGCTGACAGTGCCGACAGTGCTACATTGTCTTCGTTCACGTCCACGCCGATGACCGTCCGAGAGTCCTGTTTCTCTCGGACAGTACGCTCGGTGTTGTTGACGTTGACGTGCAACTCGGGTGTTCCATTGTGGAACAGTGCTTCTGCTGTTCCGATGGTCCACTCGTCACCAGCGAGTGCCGCCCGCAGAATGTCGAGATGGGTGTCGTCGCCTTCCAGCACACCTTTGACGTGCTTGTACGGCTTGGCACTGATACGGAACTCGATAGTACCGTCGTCTCGAAGCGTGAGGTTGTAGCCTTCTTCGTAGTTGGCTCGAAGCGGGTACGCGCCGTCTTTGGTGTGGCTCGGCAGGCCGAAGTCGTCGTACTCGTGGTAGTTTTCCATCGCACCCAGTGCTTTCGCAACGACACGCTGTGTGGTGTTTTTCACGAGGTCGGCGTCGTCGGCCACGCGGTCGGGGATTTCATCCCAGTCAACTCCCTGCTTGGCGAGACGGATGGTTTCGTTGTAGGCCCACCGTGATTCGAGCGTGGCGTCTTCCAGCAGACTCTCGTTGTCACTCTGGATGTTCAGTTGGAAATCCAGCGTCTTCACGAGAGTCTGTACGTCGGTCATTCTTCGGTTGGTTTGACGTGACGGTAGTGGAGAATGAGTGTTCGCAGTACGCTGTCGAAGCTCGTGTGGTCTTCTTCCTCCTTGAGTTCGTCAAGGTCGTCGTACACAGTGTCGGATACCTTGAGTTGTTTCGTCACATCCACTGTTTGCGGCCCCACGGTCAAAAGTATACTGGTAGAAGGCTATGAGTCATCCCACAGAATACTTTTGATTGGTGTGCGTGTTGACAGTATGGGTGAGAAACGGTCAAACCACACGGTATACAACGTTAACTACCACTTCGTGTGGTGTCCGAAGTATCGACACCCGATACTGGGTGTGATAGAAGACTCACTGGAATCGAGTTTTCGAGAGGTGTGCGACGACTACAACTACGAGATACTGTCGTTGCACATCTCACCCGACCACGTACATCTGTTTCTGTCGGCACATCCCAAATACGCCCCGAGCGAGATTGTACGGACAGTCAAGAGCATTACAGCACGAGAGATGTGGCAACAGCACGAACCTCTGTTACAGGAATACCTGTGGGGCGGTGGGTTCTGGGAGGAATCGTACTATGTCGGGACGGCTGGTGACGTTTCGACCGATACGATTGAACAGTACATCGAGCGAACGGAACACGTTTAGCCGAGCTCACGGCCTTCACCCTCGGGGTCAAGCCCCGAGGCACTTGGCCTGTTCCGCCTGTCGAAGTGGTAGTGAATCACCTGGCGTGAGAGCTCCATCTCGGCCCCGATGTCGCGGACCCGGAGGTCCGTGTACCCGTGTTTGCTCACGGCGCGGAAGGTCGCCTCCATAATCTGCTCGTGGGTGTCACCGCTGTGGGCGGCCGCCTCCGGTTCGCTCATAGGCGCCTCTTTGCGCAGGGCGTACAAATCCGTTTCTCACCGGTGTGACGACTCGTCGGGGATCACTCCGCGAAGTCGACGTCAGTGAACTCGAATCGCGCGCCACCACGCTCGCTCGTCGTCACGTCGACGTCCCAGTCGTGTGATTCCGCGACCTGTGCGACGATGCTCAGACCGAATCCGATCCCTTCTGCGGACGACGAGTATCCGGTTTCGAACACGCGATCGCGCTCATCGGCGGAGATCCCGGGACCGTCGTCCGCGACGTAAAAGCCATCCTCGAAGTCACCGACGGTGACCGTGACGCTCGACTCGTCGCGTTCGTTAGTGTCCGCAGAGCGGCCGGTACCGGAGCCGCCCCGCACGAGATCGGTGGGCTCTCGATCGTCGGTCGCACTGTCTATCTCGACTCGGTCTTGGCCCGCTGAAAGAGCGTCGGTCGACCCGTGTTCGAGAGCGTTTCGGAACAGGTTCTCGAACAACTGTTTCGCTCGCGATGGATCCACCCAGACCGAGCGGTCAGTCTCCGTCTCCAGCGTCGCGTCCGCCGTCTCCACGAGTTGCCAACTCCGGTCGGCGAGGTCCGGTAACGAAACCGGCGAGCAGTCCGGGTTTGCATCGCTGCTCCGCGCCAGCGCGAGGAGGTTCTCGATCAGCGTCGTCATCCGATCGTGGGCGTCCGCGACGCGGTCGAGATGGTCGCTGTCGCACTGGGCTCTGGCCAGTTCGAGCCGTCCCTCGGCGACGTTGAGGGGGTTTCTGAGATCGTGGCTGACGACACTCGCGAACTCTTCGAGTTGTTGCTCCCGGCGTTTTCGGTTGGTGATGTCCCGTCCGATGCTCAGGATAGCCGTCTGGCCGCGGTAGGTGATCAGACTCGACCCGATCTCGACGGGGATGTGCTCGCCGTCTTTGGTCTCTCTGACCGTTTCGATGATCTGGATGCCGTCTTCGGGCATCGTCTCGATCAGCCGGGTGATCTCCTCGTTCTCCGTCCCCGCGTCGATGTCGTGCGGGCGCATCGAGAGCAGTTCCTCGCGGGAGTAGCCGGTCCGCTCGACGGCGGCGTCGTTGACCGCGACGATCGACCCATCCGGATCGATCACCCACGCGGCGTCGTTCATCCCGTTGAACAGTTCCTCGTACTCCGCGCGAGCCTGATCGAGTTCGCGCTCACGCTGCCGGTGCTCTGTGACGTCGCGCACCGCGCCGCGGACTGCCTCGACGGCCCCTTCAGACAGCCTGGGCACGCCGTGAATCTGTACGCACCGGAGCGTATCGCCGTCGTGGACGCGCCCTTCGATCTCGAACTCTTCGCCGTGGTCGAGTGCACGGCAGATGGCATCGGAGACTCGGTCGCGATCGTCCTCGTGGATCGTCTCGATGACCTGTGAGAGCGAGGGGTCGGTCTCCGGATCCAGGCCGAGCAGCGAAGAGAGGTGCTCTGTCCAGACGAGTTCCATCGTCTCGGCGTCGATCTCCCATCCACCGACGTGGGCGAGGCGCTCGGTTTCGTCGAGGAGGTCCTGGAGGCGGACGAGTTCCGCCTCGCGCTGACGGCGCTCGGTGATGTCGCGGGCCACGCCGACCGCCCCCTCGATCTCGCCGTCGATCACGAGCGGCGTGATTCGGTACTCGATGACCCCATAACCGTGTCTCGGGAACTCGCCTTTCATCTCGCCACGGAGTTCCGCACGCTCACCGTCCAGCAGTTCCTGGTACGGGTCGTTCTCGTGCTCCGCCCTGAGACGCGGAATCAGATCGCTGATCTCCCCTTCGAGTTCAGACGGCGTCGTCCCGTGGCCCTCGGCCAGGTACTGATTGACCATCCGAAAGCGCCCCGCCTCGTCGTAGACGCACGCCGACTCCTGCATCGAGTTGACCATCCGCTCGTAGACGCGGAGTTCCTGGTTCCGGTTCGCCAGTTCCTCCCACGAGCGGCGGTGTTGAACGGCGTTCGCGATTCGGTTGGCGAGGACCTCGTACTGTTCGGTGCCGGTCTCTTTCTGGAGGTAGTCGGTCACGCCTTCGGAGATCGCTCGGCTCGCGACCGCCTCGGAGCCTTTTCCGGTGAAGAGGATGAACGGGAGGTCCGAGAACTGGTCGCGGACAGTCCGGAGGAGTTCGATCCCGTCGCGACCGGGCATATCGTGATCTGAGAGGATGCAGTCGACGGCGTCCGGATCGGCTTCGAGACGGTCGAGTGCGTCCGCAGCGCCGGTGGCCGTCTGGACGCGGATACGGTCGTCCGCCCGCTGTAGAAAAGTGGCCGTCAGATCTGCGAACTCCGCGTCGTCGTCGACGTGGAGGACACGAATCTCGTCGCTCCGGACGGTCATTGGTGTATCTGATACTTGCTCTCAGATGGTATAAATCACGTGGCAAAGTGGGTTAACCCCCGTTATTCGTAGCGCAGGGCATCGATCGGATCGACCCGCGCCGCGCGCCACGCCGGATACAGTCCGGCGACGACGCCGATGACCAGTCCGATCCCCACAGCGATACCGATCCACCCGACCGCGATGGTGAATCCCACCTCGGCGTATCGCGTCGCGGCGTATCCGACGCCGAGACCGACGGGAATGCCGGCGAGCGCGCCCGCGCCGCTCAGTGTGACCGACTCCGCGAGAAAGAGCGCCATCACCTCGCGGTTGGTCGCGCCGACGGCCTTCATCACGCCGATCTCGCGGGTGCGCTGCGTGACGCTCACGAGCATAATATTCGCGATGCCGAACGCGCCGACAATGAGCGACAGCACCGCGACGCCGGTCACGAAGCGCGTGATTCGATCGATGACCGACTGCACGCCTTCGACGATGTCAGATCGCGATCGGACGCCGATCTCGGTGTCCGGCGGGAGGAGTTGAGCGGCGTCCGAGTCGGCCTGGAGCGACGCTTCCACGGCTCGCTTCACCGACTCGGTCTCACCCGCAGTGGCGACCACCGTCACCTGGGGATACGCCCGCTGGTCGACGCCGAGCGTCGGCGACTCGACGACCGTCCGGTAGAAGGGATCTGCCGGGAGGTAGAACCGCGGCGTGCCGCCGGCGAAGGTGGGCGTGACGCTGCCGCGGGTGCCCGAGACGATGCCCACCACGGTCACGTTCTGGGTCCGGTCCCCGAAGGCGACTGTCACCGTCGACCCGACCGTGAGGTTCCGCTCGAAGAGCGTCGCAGCCGCCTCGTTGACGACGATCTCGTCTGCCCCCGCGCGAAACGCTCGGCCGCTGACCAGCACGGTCTCCGAGAACGCCGCCTCGGTCGTCGCGGTCATCCGACTCCTCGCGAGCGTTTGCCCCCCGAAGGCGACCGAGGAAGTCGGGACGATCCCGCGTGGGACGACCGCTTGCACCCCTTCGATGTCCCGCAGTTCGCCGACGTCGTGGGTCGTGAACGCCGGTCGGGTGAAGTCCTCACCGGGCGGGCCGCCGTCCTCACCACCGGGCGTGACGTAAATCTCGCTCGCGCCCGTCCCCTGGAACTGCGAAACCACCTCCGCCTGGACGCTCGCGCCGAACGTCGCGAAGGCGATCACCGATCCGATTCCGACGACGACACCCAGGACTGTCAGCACCGAGCGGAGTCGGTGCGCGGTGATAGCACGCCAGGCGAGCCGCCGGACCTCGCGGAGGGGCATCGATCCGTCCGCCATCTCAGGGTTCCTCGATTCGCTCGATCTGGCCGTCGCGCAGATGCACGATCCGGTCGGCGTGCGTGGCGATTCGCCGTTCGTGGGTGACAAGCAGGACAGTGTTACCGTCGGCCTGGAGGTCGTCGAGGAGGCGCATAATGTCGGCTCCTGTGTCGGTGTCGACGTTTCCGGTCGGTTCGTCCGCCAGGACGAGCGAGGGATCGGCCGCGAGCGCTCGCGCGATGGCGACGCGCTGGCGCTGCCCGCCGCTGAGCTGGTTCGGCTGGTGATCCAGTCGGTCGCCGAGGCCGACCCGCGAGAGGAGGTCCGCAGCCCGGTCTCGTCGCCGGTCCGGTGACCACCCGGCGAACACCAGCGGAAGGGCGGTGTTCTCGACGGCGGTGAGCCGCGGCATCAGGTTGAACGTCTGAAAGATGAATCCCACTTCGGTACCGCGGAGCCGGGCACGGTCGCGCTCGGAGAGCGCGGACACCTCCTCACCGGCGACGAACACGCCGCCGGAGGTGGGCGTATCGAGCGCCCCGACGAGATTCAACAGAGTGCTCTTTCCGGACCCGCTCGGGCCCATCACGGCCGTGTACGAGTCCGGTTCCAGGGTGAGATCCACCCCGTCGAGAGCTCTGACTGTCCCGCCGAGGTCGTACTCCTTCGTCACGTCGTCCAGCGCAACCTGCGCCGTCTGCGGGGGGACCGTCTCCATCTATTCCGATGAAGGGGTGCGACGACCCTGAATGTTACTGCCACCGGCGGCCGTGTGGCGACTGATCCGGCCCCACGTCGGCCGTCATAGACGACGGCAACGCTGTTCGATACCCGAACCCCTCTGACACTTCAGGCCGTATCTCGGGTGATGTCACACTCCCACGAGGATCATCACGAACACGTCGACGAGTCGGTGGCCGACCGGTCGGACTGGGCCCGTCGTCGCCGCAAAGACATTCCGACGGACAAGAACCTCCTCGTCATCGCCTGTATGGACGAGCGAATCCCCGTCGAGGACGTACTCGGACTGGAACTGGGCGACGCACAGATCTACCGGAACGCCGGTGGAAAAGTCACAGACGACGTCATCCGATCGGCGGCCCTGACGACGAACTTCTTCGACACCGACGAGATCATCGTCATCAACCACACGGACTGTGGGATGATGAGTGCGCCCGACGACGCGGTCCGGGAGGGGCTTGAGGCGCAGGCGGGCGATTTAGAGAGCGCAGACCTCGACCCGTCGCTCCCCGAACTCACCATCGGCGACGCCGACCTCATCGACTGGGTGAAGATGACCGACGACATCGACGCCGCGTGCAGCGCACAGGTGGAGTACCTCCGTCAGTCGTCGTTCATTCCGGACGACGTCACCGTCTCGGGCTACGTCTACGAGGTCGAATCCGGCGAACTCCGCGAACCCGGCGACCGCATCGCCGCGGAGATCAGCGAACGCCAGGTGTAGGCTCGGGCCGAAGACCACATGGGTGGGGTCATGAGGCGTATCGGTCAGGTAAAATCTGCAAAAACGGCGACCGCCTTGCGCACTACCGCGTCGTGGGGATCGGTTTCCGGCCGCCGGTGCTGGACCTTGCGGAAGGACTCCGCTAATTCGGTTTCTTCGTAGATCGCGGCCGCGGTAGCCGCGACAGACGGACTCCGCGAACTCCCGCGCGAACAGTGTACGAGAACGCACTCACTGACTTCGAGCGCCGTCAGCACGTCTTCGACGGCCGACGCGAAGATCGCCTCGTCGTTCCTCGGACCGTCCATCATCGGGGATTTTTCCACGGGAAGCCACGGTGGGAAGCCACCCTCGGGATCACTGAACGTAAGCGATACGATCCTGTCGATTTCGTGAGTCCGACACAATGACTGGTCTCCCGCGTCCTCCATACTCCCGACGTACAGGTCGGGGAATACTTCGTCCATAGCAGACCTGCTTCGACTGACTACTCATAAAGGTAATCTGCGCAGTGGCACGGTATCTACTTAGTAATGCGGGTCATATCCGTACAGTATATGGTTGCCGTCGAGGAACCGATTCAAGTTCTCCACGTCGACGATGCCCCGGATTTCAATGAGCTAATTCGGAACATACTCCAAAACGAGAAGGAGCAACTCGCTATCGAAACGGCGACCACCGTCGAGGAAGGGCTGGCTATACTGGCGGACCGGCCCCCAGACTGTATCATCTCCGATTACGATCTGCCCGGTCGCGGTGGGATCGAGTTTCTCGAAGCCGTCCGAGAGCAGTATCCTGATCTGCCGTTCATCTTGTACACGGGCAGAGGGAGCGAGAAAGTCGCCAGTGAGGCAATCTCCGCGGGGGTGACTGGTTACCTTCGTAAGGAGACTGGAACAGAGCAGTTTCACCTCCTCGCTACCCGGATCGAGAATCTCGTTGCGAAGTACCGATTGGAGCGAACCGCCGAGCGACGAGAAGAACGCCTCAAACTGTTCTTCGATGAATCTCCACTCGGGGCGATCCAGTGGGACGAGGAGTTCAAATTCAAGCGGCTGAACGAGCGGGCCGAGGAAATTCTCGGATACGAGGAGGCCGAAATTCGGGGTGAACCGTGGGAGGTGATCGTCGACGACGACGATCACAGTCGGGTTGAGGACGCCGTCAGCGACCTGTTAGAAGCAGACGGCGGAAGACACGTCATCAACAGAAACGTCAGAAAGGACGGGGAGGTACGGACCGTCGAATGGCACAACCGTGCTGTGACCAACGAGGATGGGGAGGTGCGATCGATCTTCTCGAAGTTCCAAGACATCACGGACCGCGAGAACCGCAAGCGGGAGTTAGAGGAGCACGAAACAATCATCGATGCGCTCACCGATGCAGTCTACGTAATCGACGAAAACGGGCGTTTCACCTACGTCAACGATGAGTTTGTCGAGTTGACTGGATACGACCGGGAGACGATTGTCGGGAACACGCCGTCGTTGATCAAAACCGACGACGCGGTCGAACGAGCGGAGCGGGCGTTAGGACGGTTGCTATCGAGTGGGGGACCAGAGACGATCACGTTCGAGGTGACACTGCAGCCTCGTGACGGGGAGCCGATTATCTGTGAGGACCATATGGGCGTTCTGCCGTACGATGGAGACAACTTCGAGGGGTCCGTCGGGACGTTGCGAGATATTACCGAGGAGAAAGAGCGCAAACGACAACTGCAGGAAGAGCGGGATCGATTCCGGTCGGTCTTCAACGACGCCTTCGATGCGATGGTGATAATCGATGACGATAGGCGGTACATCGACGTTAACGAACAAGCGACCGAGTTGTTCGGCCTCACAAGGGAGGAACTCATCGGGAAGTCGATCGACACCTCCGCGCCGGGATCGTCCAAGTTCAAGGAGGCGTGGCAGGAGATTCAAACGTCGAAACGGGACCGTGGTACTGCTCGGATATCCCGGCCTGATGGAACGGAACGCCTCGTCGAATACGCTGCCTCGGCCGACATTGTCCCCGGCCAGCACTTAGTGATCCTCCGAGACGTCACGGATCACCGGCGGCGCGAACGCCGGTTTCAGGCGCTCGTCGAGGAGTCAAGTGACGTCATTTCGGTTGTCGATGACAGTGGTCGGTTCCAGTATCAGAGTCCGTCGCTGGAGCGGATTTTAGGCTACGACCCCGACGAGGTAATCGGCGACACTGTATGGGAGTACATCCATCCCGCGGATCGGGACGCTGTCCGCGAAGCGTTCGAAGCCTGGGTAGAAGACTCCGAACAAGTCCCAAAAGGAATTGAATACCGGGCGCAGCACGCAGACGGATACTGGCGCTGGATGGAGGCCTATGGAAGCCGACAGATCGAGACACCGACTGTGGGAGGCTACGTGATTAATAGTCGTGACGTCACCGAACGAAAGGAGCGCCAACAGCAGTTGAAAATCCTCGACCGCGTCCTGCGACACAACTTACGCAACGATATGAACGTGATTCGAGGGGCGGCCGAAACAATTCGCAGTGATGCCGATTCGAAGATTGCACGCTCTGCTCAACAGATCATTGAAATCAGCGACCGGTTGATCAAGGCGGCTGAAAAGGAACGACGGATTGCGGGTCTGTTGGAGGAATCTCCGGATCCCGAGGAGATTTCTCTGAAACCAATTCTCCAGAGCGTGGTTACGAACGTCAGAGCGGAGCACCCGAGGGCGACGCTCTCTGTCCAATGTCCCGAAGGCGTATCGGTGCAGGCCACGAGACGACTGCAACGGGCGATCAAGGAACTCGTGACGAACGCGATTGTCCACGACAAATCCGAATCCCCGGAAGCCGCCGTCTCTGTCGTCCAGCGTGGAGAGTCCATCCGGGTCGAGATAGCGGATCACGGACCGGCCATCCCGGAGATGGAACGGGACATTCTGCTGGGGAACGAAGAGCGGACGCCGTTGTACCACGGAAGTGGATTCGGACTGTGGCTCGTACAGGTAGTCGTCTCTCGCTCGGGTGGGTCTATCTCCTTCGAACAAAACGAACCGACCGGCAACGTCGTCGCGCTCGAACTGCCATCGTGAGACGATTGACCTCACGACCTGGTGCTGAATACGGTGTTCATCGATGTTGTAACGGTTCGTTCACCATCCCAGAAATAATGAAAATGTTAGTTGTATTAATGTGTGTATTCATCGAGTTGTTAGATCAATGTGATAAAATATAACCGCATTTTTTACATTGTATAGAGAGGGGCAAATAACAGCTCTGTCGTGTCGGTGAGCGGCCGGGTCGCCTCCACCCCCGGCGCAGAGGACGTGCTGGAGATCGCCGCGGAGTCAGATGTACCGAATAACTTCCTTGACCGCGCTGAGTTAGTCACCACGCTGGACGAGTCAGTTGACACGATCGGAGAGCCAGTAGCGGAACACGACGAATCCGGCGGCGTACTCCTCTGGGAAGCCCCGTACTGACTGCCCAAAGTCGAGAGCGGGCCGCAACCGTGCTGTCTCGCTCTTCCAGGTGGGAGACAGCGGCGAAGTTGCGGATTTGTCGATTCGTCCTTTAGTAGTGGGATCTTCGGTGGGGGGTTCAATCGAAGTTCGCCATCGACGCTGGAACCGGGACCGGCCCAATCAACCCACGATTCCGGCAGCCGACCCGTGGATACATTAGCGTTCGGCCGCTAGCGCGTATAAGATGAATATTGACGACCGAGCGACGACCCGCACCGCCGTCGCGGTCGCCCTCCTACTGACAGTCGCCGGGCTTGGTGCAGCCGGCTTCACGCTGGCCGCCCCGGACGGGCCGACCGGCGAGACGGTCCTCAACCAGACCGAACAGCGATACGCCGAGGCCGAGACGCTGACCGTCGAAGCGACGGTGACGGTGTCGAACGAGTCGGCGACGAAGACGGCGTCTGTCTCAGCCGTCGCGACGGACGAGAACCGATCGCGGGTGATCGTCGAGTCCGACAACCGGTCGCTGATCACCGGCACGAACGGGACCGCCGCCTGGACGTTCGTGCCGACGACCGGGACCGTGACCGTCTATCAGAACGACACGGCCACGACGATCGGTCCGCTCGGGAACACGACGACCCGGGAACTCGACGGCGAGAAGCCCGCCGGGGAGTACAACTACAGCGAGCCCACCGAGCCCGTCGGGATGGACTGGAACGAGTCCGACCGCTCGGTCGAGCTGGTCGAGACGACGTCCTACGAGGACACCGAGGTGCACGTCGTCTCGATCACCCACGCGAACGAGTCTGTCGACGGGGAGGCCCGACTCTGGATCCGGACCGCCGACTCGGTCGTCGTCAAACAGCGCGTGACGACGCCGAACGCGACCGTCGTCGTCGACGTCGCGGAGACGCGGTTCAACGTCAGTGTGGCCGACAGCACGTTCCAGCCGCCGACCGCTGACGACGGCGCGGCCGGTCTCGCCCCCGTCGACTCGACCGACGCGCTCGACGCGGCGGTTTCCTTCGACGCAGTGGCGCTCGCGGACGGCGCGTTCACCTTCGAACGCGGCGTGGTCTCGCGGTTCGGTGGGACCGACGGGGCGACGGCTGTCAGCCGATATACGAACGGATCGGCGACAGTGACGCTGGTGCAGACCGACGCGTCGTCGCTGCCTGCTGGGACCGCAAACGCCCCGGACGAGGACCTCGCGAGCGACACCGTCTCGACGGAGAACGTGACCGTCGACGGGCGGACGGTGACCGTCGCCACGCGTGAGGACCGCGTCGTCGCCTGGTGGGAGTCCGAGGACACGACCATCGCGGTCACGGGTGAAATTCCGCGGAACCGCCTCATAGAACTCGTCGAGGCCACGGCCCCGGTCGCAGAATAGCCGACCACCATCGCCTGAATCGGTCCGTCGACGGCCGTTCTCGCCACCGAATTTCCGTCAGTAGTCGCCGAGGACACCCAGTCGCCGCGCTCGTCGGGTAGCCGCCCGGAAAACGACGTAGCCGAGTCCGAGGTAGCCGACCGCGACGCCGACGAGGAGCGCCAGCGCCCGAACATCGAACTCCCAGAGCCGGACGCCGTCGACCATCGCCTGCTGGAGGAGCGCACTCCCGTGCGCCAGCGGCAGCAGTTTCGCCCACCCGAGGTCGAACGCCGGCGCGGAGATCAATCCGACGAAGCCGAACTGCAGGAGATTCAGCCAGTTGCCGATCCGCTTGTACAGGACGGCGATCCCGCCCGCTGCAAAGCCGAGTCCCAGCACCGAGACGATGCTGAGTCCGGCGATCACGACGACCGTGAACAGGTGCAACTGGAGCGTCGAGCCGGTGACGAGCAGCATCACGGCCAGGAGAACCCCCGAGGTGAGAAAGGTCCGGACGACCTTCGCGACGCCCTTCAGCAGCGCGACGGGAGCGAACCCGAACGGCGTCATCACGTGCCGCTCGAGCGTTCCCCACTGGACCTCGCTGCCGATGTCGTTCGAGATCGAGGAGTACGCGCCCACCGAGAGCGACCAGAGGAAGTAGCCGACGACGAGGCCTTCGATGGAGTCCGTGAACGCCTGTCCCGCGAGCAGTCGCCCGCCGTAGAAGAGAAAGCCGAAGAAGATGAGTCCGATGACGATGCCCCCGATGGCGTTGGCCGGGTAGCGGACGAAGATGAGGTACTCGCGGTAGAGCACGGCCCGCGCGAGGTGGTAGTACGTGGCCGGACGGGATGCGTCCGACGCCGGTGGATTGCTCACCGCTCGGACTCCTGTCGGCCGGTCAGGTCGACGAAGACGTCTTCGAGGTCGGGTTCGACCGTCGAGAGCCGGTCGATCCGGACGTCCCGATCGCGGAGGAGCGCCATCGCGTCGTAGAGCTCCGCACCGTCGACCTCGATCTCGATGCTCGTCGACTCGCCGCTGTGGCTGACTGTGGTGACGGCAAAGCGATCTTCCAGGTCGGCACGGACGTCGGCTGTGAGGTCACGGCTCGTGACCGCCAGTGACTGTGCGCCCCGCTGTCGGCGGAGCGCGTCGACGGTGTCGTCGGCGACGAGCCTGCCGTCTGAGAGGATGAGTACCCGATCACAGACGGCTTCGATCACGTCCATATTATGACTGCTGAGGACGACCGTCAGTCCTCGTTCCTCTGCCAGCCGCCGGATCTCCCGCTCGAGCGTGCGCGTGCTCTCCACGTCGAGGCCAAGCGTCGGTTCGTCGAGGAAGACGACCGACGCGTCGCCAGCGAGGACGCTCGCGAGTGAGACCTTCTGTTTCATCCCCCGTGAGAGGTCCCGTACCGCCGTGTCGGCGTACTCGGCCAACTCCAGTTGTTCGAGAAGTCGCTCGTGCCGCTCTGCGACCGAATCGGGGTCGATACCCCCGATGGTGGCGAAGTACCGGAGGTTCTCGCGGACGGTGAGCCGCCAGTAGTCGTTGCGAGCGCCTTCCAGCATCGCGTCGACGCGTGAGTAGGCGGCCCGCGGTCGCTTCCGGACGTCGATGCCGTCGATTTCGACGGTCCCAGCGTCCGGGAGGATCATTCCAAGGATTGACTTGACAAGCGTCGTCTTGCCGGCCCCGTTCGGGCCCAGCAGACCGACGATCGATCCCGACCGAATCTCGAAGCTGACGTCGTCGACGGCGGTGACCGCGTCCGGACCGTCCCCGAACCGCTTGGAGAGCCCGTCGACGGCGATTGCGACCCCGGAGCGCGCCGTGGCCGTCCGCCCCTCGACGGCGTCTCGCTCACCGGCATCGTCGGTCGGGTCCACTGAGGGGTCGTCGACTCCAGCGGCCGACGACTGGACCGACCCGTCGCCCGCGTCACCGTCGCCGGTAGCGGTCAATCCGCGGTTTCGGCCTGTCATCGATTCCGTTACGGCGGCCAGC
Organism: Halobellus clavatus; assembly: GCF_900107195.1. Lineage (GTDB taxonomy): Archaea > Halobacteriota > Halobacteria > Halobacteriales > Haloferacaceae > Haloquadratum > Haloquadratum clavatum. Next base: position 253,282 of record NZ_FNPB01000004.1, on the reverse strand, counting down.
GGCAAAAGCCCGTCCCGGGGCGGGCGACCTCACTCGTGGCCGTGGTCGTGAACGTCGACTGGGAAGTCGCGTTCGCCGGCCTCGATCGGGACCTCGAGCCAGTTCGAGGCCGGGACCAGCGGGCACTCGTACGCCGGGTTGTACGCGCATGTTGGGTTGTACGCCATATTCAAATCGAGGATCCAAGTCCCGTCCTCGCGCTGATCCTCGGCGGGATCTAAGTCGACGTACCGACCCGCGCCGTAGGTCTCTTCGCCGCTGGTCGCGTCTCGGAACGGAACCCAGAGTCGGTCGCTTCCGTCAGTCGGCTCGAAGGCGTCGAGCGAGACGGTTGTCCCCTGGACCTCGAACTCGAATCGTCCCACCCGGCGGTAGGTCTGTTCGCCGTCGGCAGTCGTCTCCACGGTGACCGTTTCGGGCTCGTCGTAGCGATCGAGTTCGAGCTCGAATCGGTACGCAGGATCCACGTCGTAGTGGTCCAGGCCCGGGAAGGCCTCGCCACGGAGAGCCGACGGAATCGGTGATCGCTGGTTCTCTCGGAAGTACCGTTCCTTCCGTTCTCTGTTCTGTTCGACCGCCGCTGCCCACGCTTCGTCACTGGGTGTACTCATTGGTGAATGCTGCCGCTGACGCCACGGTTGCGGCACTCAATATTGTACGTGTTGGACAAAAACGCTTTCGCGTATCCCGTTTGGGAACGCACAGACGCATATAAGAGAAAAATAATATATATTTGAATGATGGTTTCTGTGAGAAGTAAATAAAATTGGGTTTCAAGATCTATCTGGTGTTTTTACACATAATGGGTTACAGATACTAACGCAACAGATACGCACTCATATACTTAGCTCTGGGTCCACTGCCCACCTGCGGGAGATCCGGAGAGCGGCGTCGATCACTCGCCGACGGTGTCGCGAGCGAACCCGGAACCGCTCCGGAGGGCCCCTCCGCAACTGCGATAGAGTCAGTCTGGGGGTGCCGAAGTGGCTGCCGTCCGGCGATACACGCCCAGTGTAGTTCTTTCTCAAATTATAAGACACCTCAACACGAGTTTTTCGGATATGCACCACAGTTCGACCGTCGAGGTGCCGGCGGTGAAGGATCTCTCCCGGATCGCGGCGGAGAACAACCCGGACAAGACGGCGTTCGGTGACGGGGTTGACGGCGAGACGGTGACGTGGCGCGAGTTCGACGACCGGAGCAATCGGGCCGCAAACGCGTTTCGCCAGTACGTCGGACAGGGAGACCGGATCGCGTATCTCTGTGAGAACTCCCTCGAACATACCATCCTCTGGAACGGCGGACTGAAGGCCGGCTGTACCGTCTCGAATCTCCACATCCGTGCCTCGCCGAACACACTGCAACACTGTATTGACTCGCTCCGTCCGAAAGTCCTCGTCGTCGACGAGTCGACCTCGGAGATCTTCGACGAGCGACTCCAGGACAAGATCACGACCGACCTCGACGCCGTCGTCAACGTCGGTGAGCCCCAGACGGCGTACGAGGAGGGAATGGAGTCGTTCTTAGAGGGCCGTTCGGAGACGGAACCGGACGTCCGTGTGCTCGAAGACGACACGGCGGTCGTGATGTGGACGTCGGGGACGACGGGCGAACCGAAGGGCTGGTGTCACACGAACCGCGGGCTGTACTTCCGCGCGAACGCGCTGGTCAGCGTCTACGATCTCCACCGAACGGCCAGACAGCCGCACGTGTTCACGCCCTCGTTCGCCGCGTGGTACTCGGTCACGTTGCCGGCGCTCGTCTCGGGGGCGACGACCTACTTCCTCAGTTCGTGGGACCCCGAGGCGTACCTCCGGATGATCGACGAACACGACCTCACGTCGGCGCTGCTCGTCCCGACGATGTGGCGGGAGGTACTCAACCTCGATTCGTTCGACGAGTACGATCTGAGTTCGCTCGACGGGGTGATGTCCGCCGGCGAGGTCCTCGATGCCACGACGCTCAACCGGCTCCGGGAGAACGTCTGCGACGTCGTCAAGAACTCTTACGCGGCGACCGAGGCGTACGCGACGGTGATGGAGAACGCCGAACTGACCGAAGAGCGCGTCGAGAGCGTGGGCAAGCCGGTCCCCGGCGTCCAGGTCCGGATCATCGAGGAGAACGGGACGTACAAAGATCCCAAGCCGCCGGGCGAGGTCGGCGAGATCGCGGTCCGTGCCCCCGACTGTCCGGTCTGGGCCTGGGAGCGTACCGAGAAGACCGAGGACGTGTTCGAGGACGGCTGGTGGTACTCAGGCGACCTCGGCTACAAAGACGAGAAGGGATTCATCTACCTCGAGGGACGAACGGACCTGATGATCATGTCGAAAGGGATCAAGGTGTACCCCTCGCCCATCGAGGAGCGACTCAACGCACACCCCGACGTCAACGAGTCGGCCGTCGTCGGTGTCGAGGACGAAGAGTACGGTGAGAAGGTGACCGCGTACGTGTACGCGGACGACCCCGATCTGACCGCCGAGGAACTGGACGAGTGGTGTCTCGAAAGCGACGAGATCGCCCGGATGGAGCGTCCGCGCGAGTATCACTTCGTCGATCGATCGCTGCCGCGGACCTCGACCGGGAAGCTCGATCGGCTGAGCGCCCGGGATCAGGACCTCGAATAGACCCCGTCGCTCTGGCGACGGCCGAGCGCGCGTCGAATCCGTTTCATCGCTGTTCTCCGTGAAAGAATCTCGTGCGTGCTGAAACGAGTCCGAAATCGACGGGATTCGTGATACCAAATTCCACGGTATCTTTATATAGAAAGAGGAAATTTCCGATTCGCTCGGACCGTCTACCGAAACCTTAAGTATAATACGCGGCTCCACTTAGCTGGACTCCCACAATGAGTGACAGAGCGTGGTCTTTCAGCGATAGTATGGCAGAGGCTGTCGAGAAGGCAGGCAGCCCGGTCGAATTGACGCGAGACCTCGGTGTCGGCGAATTCACCAAGGTCCCGGACGAAATTACGAACTGGATCGAAGAGCAGCGCTCCTGGCGGGAGAGCGTCGCCTTCGCCGACCAGTCGTATCACATGACCGATCACTACGTCGAGGGCCCCGACGCGCTCGACCTCTACAAGGACTTCGCGGTCAACAGCTTCGAGAACACCGAGCCCGGCAAGGCGAAACAGCTCGTCGTCGCCAACCCCAACGGGAACTACATCGGCGATGCGATCTGGTTCCACCTCGACGACGAGAAGTTCCTGAGCGTCGGCAGTCGGCCGGCCCACAACTGGCTCCAGTACCAGATCGAGACCGGCGACTACGACGTCGACGGACACATCCAGGGACGGCCGGTCCAGACCGGAGACGACCCGAACAACTTCCGCTTCCAGGTACAGGGCCCGGAAGCGATCAAGGTGATGGAGGAAGCCGTCGACGGCGACATTCCCGACCTCGGCTTCTTCAACTTCGGCGACATCTCGATCGACGGTGTCGACGCGAAGCTCCTGCGGCACGGTATGGCCGGCGAACCCGGCTTCGAGTTCTGGGGCGATTACGAGGACGGCGAGGCGGTCAAACAGGCCGTGATGGACGCCGGCGAGGAGTACGACATCAAGGCCCTCGGTGCGGAGTCCTACCAGACGCCGAACGCGATCCTCGGCTGGATCCCGCTCGTCGTCCCCGCCATCTTCGACGAGGGGATGGAGGACTACCTCGAGTGGCTCAGCGTCGGCGACGGACTCCTGTCGATCGGCGGGAGCTTCGACTCTGACGACATCACGGACTACTTCTTCACGCCGGTCGAACTCGGGTACGGACACATCGTCAACTTCGACCACGACTTCGTCGGTGCCGAGGCACTGAAAGACGAGGTCGAGGACCCCGACCGCAAGAAGGTCACCCTGGTCTGGGACGACGAGGATGTGGTCGACATCTTCGCGTCGCTCTTCAGCGAAGGCGAGACCTACCAGTTCATGGACTTCCCGCACCCGCGGTCGGCCGCCTGTCCGTACGACGAGGTCCTCGTGGACGGCGAACACGTCGGCGTCTCGACGGACAAGTCCTACATCTACAACGAGCGCGAGTTCCTCTCGCTGGCGGTCATCGACACCGAGTACGCCGAGCCCGGGACCGAAGTCACGCTGGTCTGGGGCGAGCCCGAAGACAACGACAACAAGCGCGTCGAGCGCCACGCACAGAAGGAAGTCACGGCGACGGTCGCGAACGCGCCGTACAGCGAAGACAAGCGGTAATCCGCGCCACCGACTGACCATCCGAATCCGAACCTGACGTCTGTCCCACCCGGTTCGGCCCCTGACAGTTCTTTTGCGCCGGCACGCTGGAGGGACGCACCGACCCCTCGGCGTGCGAGGGGGAGACCCCCACACCGGTTCACACACGCGCTTCGCATCTAGTAACTGCCAAGTACCCGGCTGCTATGAGAGCGAGTATGACCCGCGCAATCGTCGATCAGGACATCACCCCGACGGACCGACTGCTGAATGGGCTTCCCGACGACTGGGACGTGACCGTCGGTCTCGATTCCGAGGAAGCCACGCTCCGAACGGAACTCCCGTCGTACGACGTCGCGCTCGTGACCTCACGGGTCCCACTCACCCGCGCAGTCCTCGAGCGCGCAACCGATCTCGACCTGATCGGCAAACTGGGCACCGGAATCGACTCGATCGATCTGGACGCGGCACGCGAGCAGGGGATCACCGTGACGCACACGCCCGGGCACAACGCCCTCTCAGTCGCGGAGCACGCCCTCGGACTGACACTCGCGACGGCCCGTCGCCTCCCGACCGCCGGCGAACTCATCGCCGAGGGGCGGTGGCGCGACGAGTATCCACTCGGGAGGCGCATCTCCGGATCGACTGTGGGCATCGTCGGCTTCGGGAACGTCGGCAAGCGCGTCGGGATGCTGTTCTCCGGTTTCGACGTGGACCGCCTCGTCGCCGACCCGTACGTCCCGAGCATCGACGCGGAACTGGCCCACGGTCGGCAAACCGACCTGGAGACGCTGCTGGAATCGAGCGACGTCGTGATCCTCACTCCGGAACTGACCGACGAGACGCGCGGGCTCATCGGCGCGACCGAACTGGACCGGATGCGCGAAGACGCGCTCTTGGTCAACGTCTCTCGCGGTCCGGTCGTCGAGCAGGCGGCTCTCGTCGACGCGATCGAGTCCGGAACGATCGGGGGCGCGGGCCTGGACGTGTTCGAGAGCGAACCCGTCCCGGCGGATTCCTCGCTGCAGGACCTCGACAACGTGGTCTTGACGCCTCACATCGCGGCGATGACCAGTGAGTGCCGTGCAGGGAACATCGATCAGTTGGCCGCGAACGTCACCCGACTCTTCGACGGCGAGTCGATTCTGGAGCGGTACGTGGCCGTCGAGGCACGCTCCTGAGCTCTCACGGCCACTGATCCGGGAATATCGGATTAATAAGCAGTTTTTCACGTGTGTGGCGGCACACTCAGAGGCGCTCGATCGCGGCGGGACCGTCGACCTCGACCACACTCCACCACGCTCCCGCGGGGCCCGGCAGACGCTGAGGCCGCTATCCGCTGCCAATTTTCCCCCGTATACCCGGCTTTACCACCGGTTTTTCGCAATTTTGGTCGTGTGTTCGTGACACTGAATTCGAGGCTGATCCGATATACTCGATATTACAGTTCATATTTCTCTGGTCAGGCCCATCACTCGTGTCTGTAGCTCACTCGCCGTTTCACGTAACACTGGTACATATGTTATTTGCACGGACTTTCGGAGTAACAAAAGTATAGGCGTGCAAGAAGCCGACTCGATCGCCGATTTTCATCCGATATAACCGGACTGAATTTGTCACGATCATCTCGGACGGACGCCCAGAGGCGAAAAACTCCGAGAAAAATTATGTATATTCGGGTGACGCCCCCGAGCCCACACGGCGTCCGCCGGAACGGGCCCAGTCCGGATTCGATGATTCCCGTCCGAACAAGTCGGAAGGTTCACAACGATCCACGACAACTGTTGTGTATGCCTACCGACCGCGGTTCGCTCACGACGGTGACGCGGGCGTTCGAGATCCTCGATCTCCTCTGGGAACTCGATGGAGCGGGTCCCTCAGAGCTCGCAGCGCGGATGGACCTCCCCGACAGCACTGTCTACGATTACCTCCGCTCGCTGAGCGAGACGCAGTACGTCACCCGGTCTGACGGTGAGTATCGGCTGAGTTCGTACTTTCTCACCATCGGTGGGAAGATGAAATACCGTAACAGACTGTTTCAGGTGGCGAAACCCGAGATGAAACGGGTCGTTTCCGAGACCGACGAACTCGTCGGCCTGACGATCGAGAACGACGGGCGGGCGGTCGTGTATCATCAAGAAGAGGGCCAGCAGGCGCTGAGTCTGGGGACCTACACGGGCGCGGCGACCCCGATGCACACCGTGGCGACGGGCAAAGCTATTTTGGCGTATCTGCCCGAGGAACGCGTCGACGAGATCATCGAGATGCGGGGCCTCGAAGAGCGGACCGAGCACAGCATCACCGATCCCGACGTGCTGCGGGCCGAACTCGAACAGATCCGCGAAGACGGGTACGCCGTGGACTGGAACGAACAGGTGATCGGGATGGGGATGGCCGCGGTTCCGATCCTCGTCGAAGACGGCGTCCTCGGCTCGTTCGGCATCGTCGTCCCGACCGGTCGGTTGCAGGACGAAGCGTACCAGGCGGACCTCCTGCAGAAGCTTCAGGAGATGGCGAACACCGTCACGATCAACTATCAGTACGGGAACTGAAAAACCGGACACGGCACCGCGGACCGCCGGTGAAAACGCGGCGGTGTCGGCGGCGTTACGCCACCGCGTCAGTCAGCGCCGCGCGGACCTCCTCGGGGATCTCGACCGGCCGGTCGTCTGATTTCGAGACGCAGACGTGCTGTTCCAGCGCGCTGAACCGTTCGTTACCGTCCTCGTCGGTGGCGGTGAACGCCATCCCCAGGCTCTTACCACCGATGTCGGGGTCGACGGAGATCGTGAGCACGTCGCCCACCTCGACGGGCCGCTCGAAGTCGGTGTCCATCGAGACGATCGGGAAGTGGATGTCGTACTCCTCGGGCACGTCCCAGTAAGCGACGCCGGCGTCGTTCATAAACTCCTCGCCCGCGCGGTGCATCGCGTCGATCAGGTTCGGGTAGTACGCGATGCCGTGGGGGTCAGCGTCGCCCCATGCGCACTTCCACTCGAACTCGTACATCGTCCCAGTCTTTCGCGCACTACATATATATCTTTGTTCGGCGGCAGGGAGCACCGCACCGAGCACAATGTATAACTGCGAAGGTGGCGACTTCTACGTACTTACGATGACCAACCAGAGTCTCGAGGATTTGATACAGACGGTCGACTCCCCCGTCGACCTGCTCCGTTCTCAGGGCCGGGGCGCGTTCGGGTTTCCGAACGTCCCCGACGAACACACGAACTGGATCGAAGAGCAGCGGGCGTGGCGCGAGAACTGCTCGTTCGCGGATCAGTCACACCACATGGTCGACTACTGGGTCGACGGCCCCGACGCCCTCGACCTGTTCGCCGACCTCGCGGTGAACGGCTTCGCAGACTTCCAGCGAGGCCAGGCGAAACAGTTAGTCCTCGCCAACCCCGACGGCTACTTCATCGGTGACGGGATCCTCTTCAACTTCGGCGACGACGGGTACGCGCTCGTCGGGCCGCCGCAGGGCGTCAACTGGATCCAATACCACGTCGAGACGGGCGATTACGCCGTCGAGACGGAACGCGAGGAGACCGCAGGCGTCCGCGAGGGGCCGCCGAAGCAGTATCGCTACCAGATCCAGGGCCCCGACGCCCTCGACGTGATGGCCGCGGTGACTGACGAGCCCCTGCCGGATCTCGGATTCTTCAATTTCACCGATGTATCGATGGACGGCCACGACGTCACGATCCTCCGGCACGGAATGTCCGGCGAGGCGGGCTTCGAGTTCTGGGGCCCGTGGGAGGACAGCGAGGCGATCAAACGGCTGGTGCTCGACGCCGGGACGGAGTACGGCATACGCCAACTGGGTGGGAAGAGCTACGGGAGTTCGTCGGTGGTGTCCGGGTGGCTCGGGATGCCGCTGCCCGCCGTGTACGACAGCGACGCGATGCGGCCGTATCGCGAGTGGCTGGATGCGCGGAATATCGAGGGACACTACTCTATCGCCGGGAGCCTCGATTCGACGGACGTCACCGATTACTACGTCTCCCCCGTCGAAATCGGGTACGAGCCCCTCGTCGATCTGGAGCACGACTTCGTCGGCAAGGACGCGATCGCCGCGGAGATGGCTGACCCCGAGCGGACGCTCGTCACCTTAGAGTGGGACAGCGAGGACGTGATCGCCGTGTTTGCGTCGCTGTTCGAAGAAGGGCCCTCGAAGCGATTCGTCCAGTTCCCGATTCCGTGGCGCTCGACGTCTCACCACGACGTCATCCTGCGGGACGGCGACGTCGTCGGGATCTCCCGAATGAGCGCGTACACGGCCAACGAGCGAGCGATGATCTCGCTGGCGACCATCGACGTCGGTCTCGCGACGCCGGGAACCGACGTGACCGTCGTCTGGGGGGAACCCGATGACTCGGCGAATCCGGCCGTCGAGCGTCACGAGCGGACGGAGATCTCAGCCACAGTCGCGCCGGTCCCCTACACCGCCGACAACCGATAGGGTCCGGGAAGACAAGGTTTATGCCGTGACCGTTCCTACTTCTAATAGGTGAATCGGGTGACGGTAAACGGTCTCACGACGCCGAACATAGACGTCGCCCGTGATGGCTGTTTCAGCACCCGATCACACCCCAACGCATACGATGGCTTCGCAAGGACTCAGCGCGTCGACGACGCAGACGACTACGGAATCGCTCCTGGAAAACCCCCGATTCGAACTGATGCCGTTCGACAGTTTCGACGAGGAGATCGCACACCTCCCGGAGGGTGCGACAGTGACGATCACCGCCTCGCCGCAACTGGAACTCGAGGCGACTATCGAGGCCGCCGAAGAGGCGGCACAGGCGGGCTACGAGGTCGTCCCGCACGTCTCAGCGCGGTACGTCCGCGGCCCCGAGCACCTCGCAGAAATCTGTGAGCGACTCAAGGCGGTCGGGATCGACGACATCTTCGTCCCCGGTGGCGACCGCGAGGAGCCGATCGGCGAGTTCGAGTCGGCCTACGACATGCTCGTCGCGCTCGACGACCTCGAGTACGAGTTCGAAGAGATCGGGATCACGGGCTATCCCGAGGGCCACGAATTCCTCTCACAGGAGACGCTCACCGAGGCGATGGAGAAGAAGGCCCCCTACGCGACGTACATCGCTACCCAGCTCTGTTACGATCCGGAGACCATCCTCGAGTGGATCGAGACGATCCGCGACCGCGGCATCGACCTGCCGGTCGAAGTCGGGATCCCCGGCGTCATGAAGTACGAGAAACTGCTCAACATCTCTCAGAAGGTCGGCGTGGGCGATTCGGTCCGCTTCCTCAAGAAGACGACGGGCATCGTAGGGTTCGTCAAGCAGTTCATCGGCTCCCGCGGGCGGTACCGGCCCGACGAACTGGTCGACGGCCTCGGTCCGCACGCCGACGAGTACGGCATCCGCGGGATTCACGTCTACACGTTCAATCAGGTCCCCGATACCGAAGAGTGGCGGACGAGCCGGCTGCAGTAAGCCCGACCGGTTCTTCTCAACTCACTGAAATCAGTCGTTCGAGCGGCTGAGCGTACCCCGAAAAGGTTATTCCACACAAGGCAGATATCTGCGTAGAAGACGCACGATGGCCGAACACATCTCCCCGACGCCGGTGTCAACTGCCCGTGGACACACAGCGTCGAACGACCGACGGAGGCACTATGCTGTCAGTTGAAGGGTTGACCAAAGAGTTCGGCTCGCTCGTCGCCGTCGACGACGTTTCCCTGGAGCTGCGGCAAGGGGAGATCCACGGGCTCATCGGCCCGAACGGCGCCGGAAAGACGACCACGATCAATCTGATCACCGGCGAACTGTCGCCGACCCGCGGGTCGGTGGAGTTCAACGGTGAGGACATCGCCGGGCTCGCGCCCGAACAGATCACGCAGAGAGGGATCGGCCGGTCGTTCCAGGTCGTGCAGTACTTCCCGGAGATGACCGTCCGCAAGCACCTGCGGCTGGCGGTCCGGGACCCGACCCGAACGGTCGGGACCGCGTTCGGGCGCCGCGAGGATCTCTCCGAGGAGATCGAACGGGTCGCGGAGCTCGCGCACCTGGGTGACGAACTCGATACCGTCGCGAAGAACCTCGCACACGGCCAGCAGCGGTTCCTCGACATCGCGCTCACGCTGGCGGTCGACTCGGAGGTCATCCTCTTTGACGAGCCCGCCGCCGGGCTGAATCAGTCCGAGACCGACGAGGTCAAAGAGTTGCTGGAGGAACTCCGCGGCGATTACACGATGCTCGTCATCGAACACGACATCGATCTGGTTCGGGCGATTTCTGATCGGATCACAGTCCTGCACAACGGGGCGGTCCTGACGACGGGGACGCCCGAGGAAGTCGTCGAGAATACCGACGTCAAGGAGGTGTATCTTGGTGAGTGACCTTCTGACCGTCGAGGATCTCAACGCCTTTTATGGCTCCAGTCAGATCCTGTTCGACGTCTCCATCGACGTCGGCGACAACGAGGTCATCGGCATCTTCGGTCGCAACGGGATGGGCAAGACCACCCTGCTCGACAGTCTCGTGAACCGGATCGATCGGAAGACCGGACGAGTCACCTACCGAGGCGAAGACATCTCGGAGTGGTCCACACACGAGATCATCCGCGAGCAGATCGCGTACGTCCCCGAAGACCGTGAGATCTACCCCGCGCTCACGGTCCGCGAGAACCTCGAGCTGGCGACGCCGTCGGGCGTCTCCGACGACGTCCGCGAGGAGCGGATCCAGAACGTGTTCTCGCAGTTCGAGCGCCTCGGCGAGCGAGAGAAACAGCGCGGCGGAACGCTGAGCGGCGGCGAGCAGCAGATGCTCGCCATCGGCCGCGGCCTGGTCTCCGATCCAGACCTCCTCCTCCTCGACGAGCCGACCGAGGGGCTGGCGCCCGCGATCATCGACGACGTCGTCGAGATTCTGGAGTCTCTGGTGACCGGCGACAGGACGGTCCTGATCGTCGAACAGAACATCAAGCGGATGCTCCCGCTCATCGACCGCGGGTACATAATCCAGACCGGGGAGATCGTCGAGGAGGGCGACTCGGAGTACCTCAGCGACGAGGAGATCCACGAGCGGTACCTGACCGTCTGAGACAGCCAGGTATTCACCGCACGCGAACCGAACCCCTGAAGACGCCGCACTGCGAGCGGGTCACCGCTCGTCCCCACGCCCTCCCGAACCCCACTGTGCGGCCGTGCTACCACAGAATACCGTTCTCTGGATTAACAAAAATTATAATATGATGTGGTTAGTCCGTCCGGGTGTGTTATCTATGACGACCGTTGACTCAGAAAGTGGTCAAGGATCCGGCTGCGATCATTCGGACACCGTGTGACATCTATGTACGAAGTGCCACTCATAACCGCTGACAACTTCGTCACATATATGCTGAACGGCGTGAGCCGCGGGATGATCATCTTTCTCGTCGCCAGCGGGCTCACGCTCATCTTCGGGCTGATCGGTCTCATCAACTTCGCGCACGGCGCGATGCTGGCCCTCGGCGGCTACGGGACCTACGTCGTGCTTCAGACGATGGACAACTTCTGGCTCGGACTCGGAATCTCCGTCGTGCTCGTCACGTTGTTGGGGTACGTCCTCGAGCGGAAGGTCCTCTACTGGCTCTACGACGAACCGCTCCTCGGGTTCCTGGGGACGTTCGGGATCGGGTTGGTGATCGAGGAGGCGCTGGCCGTGCAGTTCGGGAGCCGGTCGTACACGATCCAGTCGCCGATCCCCCAGTCCACGGAGCTACTCGGCGTGACCTACCCGTCGTACCGGCTGTTCGTGATCCTCGTCGGGGCCGTCGTTGCGGCGGGCGTAGGGCTGCTCCTGACACGGACGCGCCTGGGGCTGGAGATCCACGCCACGGCGAACAGACAGCCGACCGCCGAGATACTCGGCGTCAACACCACGCGGATCTACACCGTCACGTTCGTCCTCGGGACGGCGCTCGCCGCGCTGGCCGGGGCCCTCACCGCCCCGATCACGTCGATCTATCCCACGATCGGGCTCGACTACATCACGATGGCGTTCCTCGTCATCATCGTCGGCGGGATGGGGAGCTTCAAGGGCTCCTTCGTCGTGAGTATGATCGTCGGACAGACGATCGCGTTCGGGTGGCTCGTGCTCGAACCGACGTACGTCCGCATCCTCGTCTTCGTGGCGGCGATGGTGTTCATCCTGTACAAACCGCGTGGCTTCTTCGGGAAGCCGGAGGTGCACGAATGAGCAGTAGAATGGCCGACGCCCGCGAGCTCATACGCGGGAGCGCCCGGCGACCCCTGCTCGCCGTGGGGGTGTTGGTGCTCCTGACGGTGCCGATCCTGGCGCCCGGCCAGTCCAGCCTCGCCACCGAGGCGCTCATCTTCGCGCTGTTCGCCATCTCCGTCGACATTGTGCTCGGATACGCCGGCCTGCTCACGCTCGCGCCAGCCGCGTTCTTCGGGCTGGGCGCGTACTCCGTCGCCAAGGTCGTCGTCGACTACGGGCAATCGTTCTGGCTCGGCTTCCCCGTGGCGATCGTCCTTGCGATCGCCCTCGCAGTGGTCATCGGCTATATCCCCATCAAACAGCGGATCGGCAACGTCTACTTCGTGCTCTTCACCCTCGCGTTCGGGGCGATCGTCACAGACTTCACCACCGTCACGACCTCCCTCACCGGCGGGTCGAACGGTCTGGGCTTCTTCAGCCCGCCGGAGGTCTTGGGGATTGATCTCGGCGACGGGCTGCCGTACTACTACTTTACGCTGCTCATCGTCGCCGTTTTCGGCCTGGGGATCTACCGGCTGATCAGCAGCGACTACGGCGACGTGCTGAACGCGACGCGGCAGAACGAGCTCCGGATGCGCTACCTCGGCTACGACACGAACCGCGAACTGATGATCGCATGGATCGTCTCCGCTGCGGTCTCGGCGCTTGCGGGCGCGGTGTACGTCGGTATGGTCGGTATTGCCTCGCCCTCGCTCGTCTCGTTCGGCCTGACCGGCGACGTGATCATCTGGATCATCGTCGGCGGCACGGGAACGCTCCTCGGGCCGTTCCTCGCGGCCATCGCCCTCGTCTTCACCCAAGAGCTCCTGCAGACGATCTGGCAGGGCGGCTACCGGCTGCTCCTCGGGCTGCTGTTCGTGGTGTTCGTCTTCGTCTTCCCTGACGGCCTGATAGGCCTCATTCGGGGCGACGAGTAACGTCCCCGTCCCGCCGTTTCGGGGAGAGCGGGAAATCGATGTTTCACTGGCGTTTCGCGGCCGAAACGCGGCGGGATGACGTTATATTCGCCGGATTATGACCCGAAAGTTTATTATAAACACCGGTAACTATGCACACAGTATACGATGGTGCAACGAAGATCGTTCCTCAAGGCCGCGGGCATAGCGGGAATAACCACAGCTGCCGGTTGTCTCGGCGACGGATCTGACAGTGGATCCGACGGCGGCACCACCAGCGGATCGGGTGGCGGAGGCACCACCAGCGGATCGGGTGGCGGCGGCACCGAACCGGTGAAGATCGGCGCCGTGATGGCGCTCAGTGGTCCATTCGCGCGGACCGGCGAGGAGAACCGACGGGGGCTTGAGGTTGCCACAGAGTACCTCGGTGGTGAGATCGCCGGCAACGAGTTCGAGCTCATCATCGAGGACGGCGAATCGGATCCGAACGCGTCGATCCAGGCGGCGCGAACCCTCATCGAGGACGAGGACGTCGACGCTATCATCGGCCCGGTGAGCAGTGGGAACTCGATCGCCGTGATGCAGTATATGAAAGAGGAGGGGCAAGTCCCCCATCTGCTGACGACAGCGTCGTCCGTCGAGGCTCGTGAGAACCCAGAGAACTGCAACGAGTACGGGTTCTTCATCTGGCCCAGCAACCGACACCTCGCGCCGACGGGGACCCAGTTCATTCAGGAGCTCCCCAACCACGTCGACCGCGACATCGACACCTCGAAGGTGCACTTCGTCTCCTGGGACTACGCGCTCGGCCAGAACGGCCTCGAACTCGCCAGAGAGGCGATGAACGAGGTCGGCGGGGAGGTCGTCGGCAGCACGCTGGTCCCGATCGGCGAGACGGACTGGTCGTCGTACATCTCGGAGATCTCCAATAGCGAGGCCGACGTGGTCACCGGGGTCCTCACCTGGGGCGCGGCCGCGCAGTTCATCCCGCAGGCGAACTCCTTCGGACTGCCGGAGGAGAAGGTGATAATGATGAACTCCGGGAAGCCGATCGGCCAGTTCGCCGCCTCGACGATGGCGAGCGAGGTCGTCCAGGACGGCTGGTTCGGGACCCACTTCTACAACCCACAGCTCGACAACGAACCCAACAACGAATTCAAGAGCCTCTATGGCGAGCTCGACAGCTCGCTCCTGCCGAACTCGACGGCAGGTGCGTCCTTCGAGCTGATGCGGGCGCTCGCGACGGCGGTCGAGAACACCGGTTCGACCGCGACCGACGACATCATCTCCGGCCTCGAGGGCCTGGAGTGGGAGTCCGTCTTCGGGGACATTATGTTCCGCGAGGAGGACCACCAGGCGGCGCTGGACTTCTACGGCGGCCGACGCGTCGCCGGCGATGGCGACGTCCCGGACGTCGAGGTGCTCGCGGAGTACCCGGACGTCATCCCGGGCGCGCGCTGCAGCCTCTGAGGCACGAACGACCGACTTCTTTCGGCTGCCACGGACGACCACCGGCCGACACGGCGACCGTGTCGCGGCCGCCAGAGGGGGCGGCTGTTTCGCACTGTTTCGCGGCGTTTCGTAGAGTAACCCGCCGATACGGCGCCGAGCGCGGGAGAGTGCACTATGAAGCACCAAGGATATTTTTATAAACCGAGGCTCGATAACACGCGTATGAAACTCGGTCGATTCCTGGTTGAGACGCACTGCCACGCCCAGCGCCACGCGGCTCGGATCCAGATGGACGGCGACGCCGACTACGGCGAACTGGCGAAGAAGATGATCACCGCCGTCCCCGGCGACGAGGCCACCGAGGACGACGAGGTGATCGTCTACGACAACTCGGATCGCGTCCTGCGTGACATGGACACCTACGGCGTCGATATGGCCGTGCTTCTCCCCGGGACTTTCGGATTCACGAACGAGATGCACGAGGAGATGATGGCCGAGCACCCCGAGAAGTTCGTCGCTGCCGCCTACCCGGTCCAGACGATGAAGGCGGCCCAGCGCGGCGAGGAAGAGTGGAGTGCGGAGGCCGCCGCTGCGGAGGTCGACGAGTGGCTCGAGAAGGACGGCTTCCGGATGATCGGCGAGGGCGTCCCGTACGACCCCACCCGCCAGGAGCCGATGGACTGGTCCGAGCGGAAGAAGGAGGTCCGGAAGTTCTTCGAGGTGGCCGACGAGCACGGCGTCCCGGTCCGCTGGCACACCGGCTACGTCTCCGGATACGGCAGCGGCCTCAACATGTTCGACGTCTACCCGGACTGGTCGGACCCGACGCTGGCGTCCCAGCTGAAAGCGGAGTTCCCGGACGTCCCGATTATCTTCGACCACGGCGGGATGCAGGCGACCTGGCGGGAACACCACGTCGATCAGTGCTGTCAGGTCGCCGCGACCTTCGACGACGTGTACCTCGAGATCGGCCTCTACTGGGCCGACCTCCTGAAGAAGCCGCTGAACGACCCGAACATCGCCGTCGACCAGTTGCTGTGGGGCACCGACTGGGGCGCGTCGATGCCGGAGGTCAGCCAGCCCGGCGAGGAGCCGCCGTTCTACTGGGACCAACTCAACGACCGCGGGCTGCCAGCGCACCAGGTCGACTTCTGGGGCCCCTCGCTCCGGCAGATCCAGAAGTTCGCGATGGATCGGGACCTCCCGCAGGAGGAACTCAACCTCATCCTCGGCGGGAACGCCGTTCGACTGTTCGACATCGAGGTCGAGGACCACCGAATGTTCCGTAAGTACATCGACATCTGAACCCGGGAGCCGATGCACACTTCAGCCACGTTCGAGTTGCCTCCGCTCTTCGAGTTCTCGGCGATCGGCGCCGAGAACAACCCAAACCGGGTCGCCTTCGGCGAGGGGCCTGACGGCCGCGAGGTCACCTGGCGCGAGTTCGAAGACGACAGTCTCCGGGCTGCCGACGCGTTCCGCGACTACATCGGGCAGGGCGACCGCGTCGCGTTCCTGTGTGACTGCTCGATCGATCACGTCACGCTGTGGAACGGGGCGATGAAGGCGGGGGCGATCGTCTCGAATCTCCACACCCGCGCCTCGACAGAGACGCTGGCGTACTGCATCGACGAACTCCGACCCTCGGTCTTGGTGCTCGATGCGACGTTCTCCGACACGCTCGAGACCGCGCTCGCCGATCGGGTGTCCACCGACCTCGACGCCGTGGTCACGATCGGACGGACCGGCGCGCCGTACGAGGAGTCTCTCGAGTCGTTCCTGGCGGGTCACGAACCCGTCGCCCCCGACGTTCGGATCGGCGAAGACGACGTGGCCTGCGTCCAGTGGACGTCGGGAACGACTGGGCGGCCGAAGGGGTGGTGCCACACCCACCGCGGCCTGGGCCACAAGGCGCTGCTGCTGCAGGACCTGCTGCACCTCGACCGGACGGCGGCCCAGGCGCACGTGTTCACGCCCTCGTTCGCGGCGTGGTACTCGCTGATCCTTCCGGCGCTGTACGCCAGCGCGGCCACGTACTTCTTGGAGGACTGGGACGCCGAGACCTACGTCGAACTCATCGAATCGCGGTCGATCACGATGGCGGATCTGATCCCGACGATGTGGCAGGAGGTCCTGCGCGTCGACGACCTCGAGGCGTACGACCTCGGGTCGCTCCGCCGCGCCATCACGAGCGGCGAGGCCCTCGACGAATCGACGCTGACGGGGATCCGAGAGCGGATCTGCGACAGCGTGTACAACAGCTACGCCGCAACCGAGGTGCTCGGGACCTACATCTCCGACCGGGAACTCGAGGGCGACCGGATCAAGAGCGTGGGCAAGCCGATGTCGGCGACGCGGATCCGGATCGTAGACCCCGGCGGTCCCCCGGACGCGACGAAAGAGCCCGGCGAAGTCGGCGAAATCATCGTGAAGGGCCCGGACTGCGCCGTCTGGGCGTGGAACGACACCGAGAAGACCGAGGAAGCGTTCGAGGACGGCTGGTGGTTCTCGGGCGATCTCGGCTACAAAGACGACGACGGGTACCTCTTCGTCGAGGGACGGACCGACTTCATGATCAAATCGAAGGGCATCAAGGTGTTTCCCACGCCCATCGAGGAACGGCTCCTCGATCATCCCGGGGTCGCGCAGGCGGTCGTCGTGGGGGTCGACGACGAGGAGTTCGGCGAGAAGGTCGTCGCCGCGGTCCGCCGGTCTGACCCCGACGTGACCGCCGAGGAGTTAGCGGAGTGGTGTCTGGAGAGCGAGACGGTCGCGCGGTTCGAGCGCCCCCGCGAGTTCCACTTCCTCGAGGAGGCGTTTCCCCGGACGGCGACCGAGAAACTGGACCGGCAGTCAGTCCGCGATCTGCTCGAAGACGCGCGGGAGTGAGCCCACCGCGGTCGCTGACGGCGGATCCGCGTATCGGAATACTTAGTACCGTCCGACAGGATCCTTCGCGTATGATCGGTGAAATCGACCACATCGAAATCGAGGCGAGCGACGCAACAGAGATGGCCGACTTCCTGAAGAAACTCGGCTACGAGGAGCTGCGCACGACGGAGCATCACGGCGAGTCCTACGAACTCGTCCCCGGTGAGGAGGACGGTCCGCTCTTCGAGATCCACACCGTCGACGGCGAGGAAGTCCCCGGCATCAACCACATCGCGTTCGCCGTGGACAACATCGAGGAGATCACCGAGGAACTCGAGGCGCAGGACGTCGACTCCATCGTCGGCCCCTACGACGTCGAAGAGACCGGCCGCACGATCACGAACTTCCGCGATCCCGACGGTCGCCGCTTCCAGGTCGTCGACGACAGCGAGTAACGTCGCAGCCACATTCTGCGTTTTTTCAAGTGCGTGAGCCACGGCTCCGTCCGGAGCTGGCACCATCCCACGCCGCGATCCGCCGCCATCGGAATCTATAACCCGGGTGCTGTCGCACCATCCCCGTATGGATCAACACAACGACTTTCGAGCGACGATCGAGAACGATGGGGTGGTCTTCGGAGCGCGGTCCTCGACGTTCGCACCGGAGGTAATCGAGATCTACGGGGAACTCGGCGTCGACTTCGTCTGGCTCGACTTCGAGCATATGGGGCCAACGCCGTGGGACAGTACGATCTTCGAGGAGTTGACGCGGGCCGCAGAAGTCGGCGGCACGGAACTGTTCGTCCGCCTCCCGACCGGCGACCCATCGCTGATTCGCAAGGTGCTCGATGCGGGCGTCCGCAACGTGTTCATCCCACGGGTTGACTCCGCCGCGGCGGTTCGCGAGGCGGTGAAGGCGACCCGCTTCGTCTACGACGGCGAACCCGGCGAACGCGGGATGGCCAGCGGCCGGTCGCGGACGTGGGGTCTCGGCGGCGACGACTACATCCAGACCGAAGACGAGGAGGTCTGCATCGGCGTGATGATCGAGAAGACCACCGCCGTAGACGAACTCGAAGCGATCCTCTCTGTGCCGGATCTCGGCTTCGTCTTCATTGGTCCCTCGGATCTCTCGGTCCAGATGGGGCATCCGGGCGATAAGACCCACCCCGACGTCGTCGAACAGATCGCCGAGATCCGCGAGGCCGCCCACGACGCCGGCATCCCGACAGGCGTGATCGCGAACGATCCAGAGGGGATCGAGGCGGCTGTCGAGGACGGACACCAGATCATCCGGCTCGGCGGCGACCTCGCCTCGGTGAAGTCAGTCCTGACAGAGCGACTGGACGCCGTCGACCACCTCCGATAGCGGGCCGGAGGCGCCGGCGGTCGATCGACGGTCGCGACGGGAGCCGCGTGTGACGGTGTCGAATGAATTATTATGAGCGCTGCAGTACCAGACCATATATGTCGCCAGAGCTGGCTCGCCTCGGTCACGTCGCGCTCGAAACGCCCGACCTCGAGGGATCGCTCGACTTCTTCGTCGACGCGGTCGGATTCGAGGAAGTCGAACGCGAGGGAGACACCGCGTATCTGCGTGCGGTCGACGAGTTCGATCACCACTCGATCGCCCTCTCGGAAGCCGAGGAAGCCGGCGTCGGCCACGTCGGCTGGCAGACGCGGAAGCCGGAGTACCTCGGGGAGTTCGAGACGGTCCTCGAAGACCAGGGCATCGAGGTGACCTGGGTGGACGCCGGCAAGGAGGCCGGGCAGGGCGAGGCGTTCCGGTTCACGACCCCGACGGGCCACGAGTTCGAGTTCTACTACGAAATGGAGAAGCCGGATCCGCCGGCCGAGCGGCGCTCGAAGCTCAAGAACAAGACGTACGACCGGACCACGACCAACGCGATCGCTCCGCGGCGGATCGATCACGTCCAGTTGTGGGACCCCGACGCGAACGACTTCCGCGCGTGGCTCACGGAGGCGCTGAACTTCCGCGTCCAGGAGCGCTACAACCGCACTGACGGCTCGCGGTGGGGGACGTTCCTCAGCGCGAACGGCAACAAGATCGAGGCCGCCGTGATCGAAGACGAGGAGGCGGCTATGGGGCCCGCGCTCCACCACATCGCGTACAAGGTGCCCTCTGCGGACGACCTCTTCGACGCGCACGACGCGATGAACGAACACGGCATCCCGACCGACGGGATCGGGCAGCACTCGATCTCCCGCGGGAAGTTCCTCTACGTGCGGGATCCGGTCAGCGGTCACCGCATCGAGTTCAACGCCGGCGGGTACGTCGTCTTCGACCCCGATTGGGACACGATCGAGTGGGAGGAGGGCGACCTCGAGGACCGCCAGTGGATCGGGCAGATCGAGTCGAAGGCACGCGTCGAGTACTGAGTCACGGCACGCGTGGCACAATCCGCGGTACGTCACCGAACTGGCTGTCGAACGATCAGCCGGGCGCTGCGCTGGCCGATCAGTACGCCAGCACGTCTTCGATGGCCGCCGCGATCCGCGGCGGGTGCGGGATGTAGTAATCCTCCATCGACAGCAGTGGGACGGGGATGTCGTAGCCGGTGACCCGTTCGACCGGCGCCTCCAGGTACATCAGCGCCTCGTCGTTGAGCGTGCCGACGATCTCGCCGGCCCACCCGCCGCTGTAGGGGGCCTCGTGGACGACGGCGCAGCGGCCCGTCTTCTGCACCGACGCGACGACAGTCTCGCGGTCCATCGGCGAGATCGTCCGGAGGTCGATCACCTCCACGTCGGCGTCGATTCGGTCGACCGCTTCGAGGGTCTTCTGCATCATCGCGCCCCAGGAGATCACCGTGATGTCCTCGCCCTCTCGCCGGACGGCGGCCTCGCCGATCGGGACCTCGTAGTCCTCGTCGGGGACGTCCTCCCGGATGGACCGATAGATGTGCTTGGGTTCCATAAACAGCACCGGGTCGGGGCTCCGGATCGCGGATTTGAGCAGCCCCTTCGTGTCGTAGGGGGTGCTCGGGATCACGACCCGGAGGCCCGGCACGTGGGCGTACGCGCCCTCCAGGCTCTCGGAGTGATGTTCGAGCGCACGGATGCCGGCCCCGTACGGCGTCCGGACGACCATCGGCGCGCTCCACTGCCCGCGCGTCCGCCAGCGCATCCGGCTGGCGTGCGTCACGAGTTGGTCGAACGCCGGCGGGAGGAACCCCGAGAACTGGATCTCGGCGACCGGGCGGAGCCCGAACACCGCGAGGCCGACCGCACCGCCGGTGATGGCGATCTCCGATAGCGGTGTGTCGACGACGCGGTCGCCGCCGAACTGCTCTTTCAGGCCCTCGGTGGCCCGGAAGACCCCACCGGTCTCGGCGACGTCCTCGCCGAAGACGACCACCCGGTCGTCTCGGTCCATCTCTTCGGTCAGCGCCATATTGATGGCGTTGATGATTGTCTCAGCCATCGGTCACCCCTTGGGTCGCCGCTCGATGTACGCTTCGAGGTCGTCCAGTTCGGCCAGCTCCCGCTCCATCTCGTCGAGTTGTTCCTGGAGGATCGGCGGGAGGTCGTCGTAGACGTACTCGAACAGTTCGTCCACGTCGCGTGGGCCGTACTCGTCTGCGGCCTCGACGGCGGCGGAGAACTCCTCGTCGACCTCCGCGACGAGTGCGTCCTTGTCGACTTCGTCCCAGAGCCCCTTGGATTTGAGGAACGATTCGTAGCGCTCGATCGGGTCGCGCTCGAGCCACTCCTCGACCGCGTCGCGCTCGCGGTACTCCGTGGGATCGTCGCTGGTCGAGTGCCCCTCGGTGCGATACGTCAGCGCCTCGAAGAGGACCGGATGGCCCGCGCGGGCGAGTTTCCGGGCTTCGCGCATCGCGTCGTACACCGCCAGCACGTCGTTGCCGTCGGCGCGGATGCCGTGGACGCCGTAGCCGAGGCCCCGCTGGGCGATGGTGTTGGCGTTGGTCTGCTTCTCGAAGGGCGTCGAGATCGCCCACTGGTTGTTCTGACAGTAGAAGATCGCCGGCGCGTCGAGGACGCCCGCGAAGTTGACAGCCTCGTGGAATGCACCGGTGCTCGTCGCACCGTCGCCGAAGTGGGCCGTCACGACGCTGTCGCTGTCGGTGAGGTTCATCCCCCAACCGATCCCGGTCGTCATCGGGAGGTAGCCACCGACCGAGATGCCGATCATACAGTTCTGCTCGGTCAGGAACCGCTGTGCGTCCTCGACGCCGCGCCAGAAGAGGATGATGTCCCGCAGCGAAACGTCGCGGAGGAGCATCGCGCTCGTCTCCCGCCCCATCCCCAGGAGCCAGTCGCCGTCCTGGAGGGCGTAGCCGCTCCCGACGATACTGGCCTCGTGGCCGCGGCTGGAGCCGACCGTTCCCATCTGGCCCCGCCGCTGGAGTTTGATCATCCGCTCGGCGTAGCGCTTCTCGACGAGCATCCAGCGGTACAGATCCAAGAACTCCTCGTCGGCCAGATCCGGGACGTCGGCGGAATCGTACGTCCCGTCCTCGTCGATGATCTGGTAGGTCTCGACTGGGAGGTCCTCCTGAGAGATCCAGGGGGCGTCGAGATCGACCGCCGCCTCCGATGTGTTCGGTGCCATATCCCGTTCGTACCCGGGTCAACCGCAGGCCGGCTAATAAGTATACCGCACTTTCGTCTATGATAGATCTCGGTCCCCGGACCCCTCCACCGGTAGAAATTTAAATCAAAATTCGATAAGAATTCGAACGATGACGCCCGACGTCACGCTGGAGAGGCCACACACCGCCGCCACGGGGGGAAGAGAAAGCCGATGATCGACGTCGAGAGTGAGACCGTCGTCGACTGCGACTGGCACTATCAGGACTCGTTCAAGGAAGTCGCCGAGTATATGCCCGAGCCCTGGCGGACCAAGTACAACGATAGCTTCTGGGAGGACAGCGGCGTCACTCAGGCGCTCAGTTCGTTCTTTCCGACGTCGACGGGCGACAGACAAAATTACGGGAAAGTCCTTCGAGAACACTCGAACTACCCCGACGCTCCCGAGGACCCCGAGCGCGTCACCGAAGGGATGGACTTCCTCGACGTCGACATCTCCGTGCAAATCTCGCATCTGATCCTCGCGATGGGCGGGGTAACCGCCGACGACGAGCGCGTCCAGGCCTTCACCAAGGGCTACATCGAATACATGCTCGATCAGGTGTTGGATCCCGATGCGGGCATCTACGGCCTCGCGCCGATGCCATACGGCGACGTCGAGGCCTCCCTCGACATCCTAGAGCGGGTCGAAGACGAGGAGGCCTACGTCGGGGCGTGTTTCGTGACCGCCGGGGCGAGTCCGCCGCTCGGCAACCGCAAGTACGACCCGATCTACGAGCGCTGCGAGCAACTCGACTTCCCCGTCGTGTATCATACCGGCGGGTCGGGCCTCGACGAGTACGTCCGGGCCGGCTACCAGGAGATGATCGAGACGCACACGCTCGGGTTCCTGGAGTCGAATATGTCCCAGATCGTCAGCGTCGCCTGCCAGGGCGTCCCCGAGAAGTACCCCGACCTCGACATCGTCTTTATGGAATCCGGCGTCACCTACATCCCCGGATTGGTGAGTCGGCTCGACGAGGAGTACCTCAAGCGCCCCGAGGAAGCGCCTCTCTTGGAGACCCGCCCCAGCGAGTACATCACTGACTTCTACTTCGGGACCCAACCACTGGAAGTCTCCGCGCGGCCTGACCTCTTGGAGTTGTGCTTCGATATGATCGGGACTGACCGGCTCCTGTACGCCTCTGATTATCCACACTGGGACTTCGACAGCCCCTCGATCATCAACGAACTCTCGATGCTGGAAGACGCCGACCGCCGGGCGATTCTCGGCGGGAACGCGATCGAGGTATTCGGGGTCTGAGTATCGATCCTAATTCTGCAGCGGCCGCCGTTTCTGTCGGTACCGGCGACTGAAGCGCGAAGAAACGGGATTCCACGGGGGGACGGGGACGCGTGCCGATCAGCTCTCTGGGATGTACTCGTTGGTCGCGTACTGGGTCACGTCGAAGCTCTCCTCGACGAACCCGAGGTCGACCAACTGGTCCATCGTGAACTGGAGTCGGTCCGTATCGATCGTCAGATCCTGTCGGTAGTAGTCGTTGTTAGTGAGGAAGAAGCCGTCCACGAGTGGTTCGGGGAGTTCGAAGTACTCGGCGGCCAGCGAGACGACCTCGTCGCGGTTGTCGTAGGCGTAGTTGACCATCTCGCGGAAGTCCTCACCCCACGCACCGATGGCGTCACCTTTCTCGTCGAGGGCGTTGTTCGAGGCCACCGTGTACGCGAACGGGTACGCCTGCTCCCAGGTGTCCTGGCTGGAGTAGACCTCGGTGAAACCCTCGCCGCGGGCCGAGACGGCGAAGATGGCCGGGAAAGTCCCGCAGTCGATCCGCCCGTCGTTGATCGCGGAGACGAACGTCGGGAACGGCAGTTCGACGATCTCGGCGTCGCTCTCCGGATCGAGTCCGAGCTGCTGCATCTGCTTGACGATCAGGGCGTGGACTCCGGTGCCGGTGGCGTTGACGCCGATGGTGGCCCCCTCCAGATCCTCGGGTTCCTGAACGTCGGAGTCAGGACCCGAGAACACCGTAATGCCGTACCACTCCGGATGCGCGTCCCAGAAGTCGGTCGCGATCATCGAGATGTTCCCCGGGACCGCTTCCTGGCGGACGGCGGAGGCGTAACTCACCGTCGACAGGAGCGCCATATCGACGTTGCCGGCCGCCATCGAGTTGAGCGAATCCGGCGTGCTCTGGTCCCGCTGTACCTCCAGTTCGTACGCCGAGCCAAGGTTCGAGAGCTGCTCTTGGATCTCGGGGATCGCGAACAGCGAGGCGATGTTCTCGACCGGGACGGTGAACGCCAGCGTGAGCGGTGGGGTCTCGCCGCCAATGACGCCGGAACAGCCGGCCAACCCGGAAACGCCGATTGTACCGAGCGCGGCACCGGTCTTGAGGAACGATCGACGGTCTCGAAGTGTCATAATAAACTATCCCATATCAGAGGTATTTAATTGTTTTGGATATTTTCGAGGAGCCCGAGACGAAACAGGCGTCGTCGTCCGGGTACCTGGGGCGCGGTGGTCCCCCGCAGTCGGGTCGCCGCCGTCGGCGGGCGTTCAGCTATCCTCTTCGACTTCGCTGTAATCGAGGTCGAGGTCTTCGGCCGAGGGATTCAGGTGGCCGCCACCGTCGACTTCGAGAATCGTCCCGTCGATGAATTCCGAGAGGTCAGAGACCAGATAGAGCACGCCGTTGGCGACGTCTTCGGGTTCGACGAAGCGTCCCATCGGCCCGCGGGGACTGCCGCCCGGACAGAGCGCGTTCACCCGGATATCGGGGCCGAGGTCGCGCGCCGCGTGCTTCGTCAGGCCGATCAGCCCCCACTTGGAGGCAGTGTAACTCGGGTTCCCGTTGACCGTGACGTTGCGGCCGGCCATCGAGGAGATGTTCACGATCCGGCCGTTACCGTGCTCCAACATCCCGGGCATCACGGCCTTCGAGCAGTTGAACGGTCCCGTGAGATTGAGATCGAGCCCGAACTGCCAGGCCTCCTGGTCGATCTCCTGGAACGTTTCACCGCCACTCCCACCGGCGTTGTTGACGAGGATCTCGACGCTGCCGAATCGCTCTTCGGCGGCGGCGACCATCTCCTCGACTGACTCGCGATCGGTCACGTCGCACTCGACGAACAGCGTCTCGACGCCCTCCTGGGCGAGGTCGTCTGCGACGCCCTGGCCCTTCTCGGTTTGAACGTCGACCACGACGACGTTCGCGCCGGCCTCGCCGAGCCGGGTGGCGGTCTCGGCTCCGAAGCCTTGAGCTGCACCTGTCACGATCGCAGTCTCTCCCGAGAGATCGATCATAGCCTGCCATCCAGCGGAACTGTCTTGAATCCTGTGAATGTGTCACCTGCCCCCAGCCGATAGGCGATTATCGGGCGGGGCCCCAGGAGCGATGGAGCCGCCTCACGGCTCGATCAGTATCTTCACTTCGCCGCTCTCGCTGTCGCCGAGCGCCTCGAACCCGCTGGTGATCTCCTCGAGGTCGAGCCGGGACGTGACGAGGGCGTCGCCGTCCAGTTCGTCCCGGGCGAGCATCTCGTAGATCTGCCCGAACTCCCGGCCGGCCAGCGGTCCCGTCTCGTAGGCAGCCGACCCGGTGATCGTTCGCTCGTGGTTGACGACGTGCATCGGATCGATCTCGACGTCGCCTTTGAACACGCCCAAGACGGTCGTATTGCCCCCGGCGCTCGTGGCCGTGATCGCGTCGTTCAGCGCCGATTCGCTGCCGGCGACCTCGAATGAGACGTCCGCGCCGCCATCGGTCAGTTCGCGAACTCGCGCACCGAGGTCGGTTGCGCTCGGATCCACGACCGCGTCGGCACCGCTTTCGCGAGCCAGTTCGCGACGCGCCTCCCGGTGTCCCGAGGCGATGATCGGGCGAGCGCCCGCGGCCGCCGCGAGTTGGACCAGCGCGAGTCCGATCGGCCCCATCCCGATTATAACCGCCGAATCGCCCGGCTGGAGCGGCGAGCGCAGCAGTCCGTGGTACGCGACGGTGAACGGCTCCGCGACTGCAGCGTCGGCAGGGGAGAGCGAGTCCGGGAGCGGAAGCACGTTCCCAGCGGGGGCGACGACCTGCTCGGCGTACGCACCCGGGCGCTGGGCGCCGATGACTTCGAGGTTCTCACAGCGGTTGTACGCTCCCTCGTCGCACCACCGACACGCTTCACAGGCGACAAGCGGGTTCACACCGACCTCGCTGCCGGGTTCGATGTCGACCTCGTCGCCGACGGCAGCCACCCGCCCGCCGAACTCGTGACCCATCGTGTACGGCAGGGAGTCGTCGTACCGCGGCCCGTGGAGGTACTCGCTGAGATCTGACCCGCAGATCCCGCAGGCCCCGACGTCGATCAGGACTTCACCGGGCCCCGGCGTCGGCGCTTGGATGTCTTCGATTCGAAGGTCTCTGTTTCCGTAGTAACGTGCTGCGTCCATCTCGCCCCCACCTGCTCGGGCGGCGATAATAAATTGTGGTCCAGGTGGGACGTCTCTCGAATCGCGACGGACCGACACCAACATTAATGTACGATTGCTCGCTGGTATACATTCACGTAGATGTACGAGTACGTGATCGTCGGTGGCGGGAGCGCGGGGTGTACCCTGGCTCACCGGCTGACCGAAGACGACGACGTCGAGGTGCTGCTGCTGGAGGCCGGAGAGCCTGCCTCCGACAACGAGGCAGTGAAAGATCCCTCCCGCGTCTGGGAGCTGATGGAATCGGAACTCGACTGGGCGTTCAAGACCGAACCCCAAGCACAGATGCACGATCGCCGGATCGACTGGCCCCGCGGGAAGGCCCTCGGCGGGTCGAGTATGATCAACGGGATGGCGTACATCCGCGGTCATCCCGACGATTACGACACCTGGGCCGAACTCGGCAACGACGGCTGGAGCTACGACGACCTGCTCCCGTACTTCAAGCGGTCCGAAAACTTCCAGGCCAGGGGAGAGATGGCGTACCACGGCACCGACGGCCCGCTCTCGATCACTCGCGGCGACAACCCGGACGACCTCACCCCCAGTGAGTTCTCCGAACAGTTGATCGAGGCCGCACAGGAGGCCGGGATGGAGCGGAACCTGGACTTCAACGGCGAACAGCAGGCCGGCGTCGGCTGGTATCACTCCACGATGCAGGACGGCGAGCGTCACAGCGCGGCCAAGGCGTTCATCGAACCGGTGCTCGACCGCCCGAACCTCACAGTCGAGACCGGTGCACACGTCACCGAACTCACTTTCGAGGGCGACCGGGCGACCGGAGCGGTCTATGAGTCCGACGGGCAGGAACACGAAGTCACGGTCGCCGAGGGCGGTGAGGTCGTGATGGCGGCCGGGGCGATCCAGTCCCCGCAGTTGTTGCTGCTCTCGGGGATCGGTCCCGCCGACCACCTCGAGGACCACGGGATCGACGTCCGTGCAGACCTCCCGGGCGTCGGCCGGAACCTCCAGGACCACCTCCGCGTCAACGTCGCATACGAGACGACCGAAGACATCACGCCACGCGATCCCGAGGACCAGCCTGAGACCGGCCCCCGCTACGACCGCGTCCTGACAGGGGCGTTCGAGCGCTCGTCTGCGGACCTCCCGGCGCCGGACATCCAGTACGGCCTCTCGGCCGGACTCGACCCCGAGAACCCGACGGAGGGCTTCTCGATCGCCGCGCTCCCGCTTCGGCCGTCGAGTCGGGGTCGCATCACGCTGGCCTCGACGGATCCCTACGAGGATCCGATCATCGACCCACAGTTGCTTACGACCGAGAAGGACCGGGCGGACATCGTCACGGCGATCCGTCGCGCTCGGCGTATCGCCCAGGCTGACGCCCTCGACGACGTTCGCGGCGAGGAAGTCCGACCCGGTCCCGACGTCCAGTCCGACGAGGAGATCTTCGCGTACTGCGGGGAGATCGCTGAGTCCGGCTACCACCCGGTCGGGACCTGCAAGATGGGAGACGACGAGTTGGCCGTCGTCGACGACGAGCTTCGCGTCCACGGCGTCGAGGGACTGCGCGTCATCGACGCCTCGATTATGCCCAACCTGATCAGCGGGAACACGAACGCGCCCACCATCGCCATCGCCGAGAAGGGCGCAGATCTGCTGAAAGAAGCACGCTGAGGACCGGACGCAGTCCCTGGCACTGCCGTCCGCTATGCTCCGGCTTCTCTGTACCAGGGCTTCGCCGTGCGGTAGTTCCCGACAGCTTCCGGGAGCGGATCCACTCACAGACGGTCGCCGCCGGCGTGACCCTGCTCAACTGTCCGTTGCTAACCGCTCTCGCAGCGCCGCCAGCGCCTCGGGATTCTCCATCGACGAGAGGTCGCCGGGGTCCTCGTCCTGGGCCAGCGACCTGACGGCACGGCGGATGATCTTGCCCGACTGCGTGCGCGGGAGGTCGTCGACGAAGTAGATGGCCCGCGGGCGGAAGGGTTTGCCCTGCTCGCGGCCGACGAGTTCGCGAAGATCCGCGGCCAGCGCGTCGTCGGCTTCGGCGTCCGGATCCGGGATGACGAAGGCCTCGACGGCCGTGCCTGTGGTCTCGTCCGGGACGCCGACCACTGCAGCCTGCGTGACGGCGTCGTGTTCGGCGAGGACGCCCTCGATCTCTGCGGGCCCGACCTTCCGACCGGCGACGTTGAGCGCGTCGTCGGCTCGCCCGTGGAGGAACCAGAAGCCGTCTTCGTCTCGCTGCGCCCAGTCGCCGTGGTCCCAGAGGTCCTCCCACGTCGACCAGTACTCCTCGAGGTAGCGCTCGTCGCCGCTCCAGAGGCTCTTCGTCATCGAGGGGCAGGAGTCGCGGGCGACCAGATACCCGCGCTCGTGGTCGTCGGCGACGCTGTTGCCGTCGGCGTCGACGACGTCGACGTCCATCCCCGGGCCGGGGCTCCCGAGCGAACAGGGCTTCAGCGACTGCGTCGGCATCGGCAGCAGGAAACAGCCCATAATTTCGGTCCCGCCGGAAATGTTGATGATCGGACACGCCTCGTCGCCGACGGCCTCGTAGAACCACTCCCAGGACTCCCGGTCCCACGGTTCGCCCGTCGAACCCAACAGTCGCAGGCTCGAGAGGTCGTGCTTCTCGACCCAGTGATCGCCGTGTTCGCGCAGCGCTCGGATCGCCGTCGGCGAGATGCCGAACTGCGTGAGGTCGTGCCGGTCGATCATCTCCCAGAAGCGGTCCGGCTCGGGGTGGTCCGGCGCGCCCTCGTACATAAACACGGTCCCGCCGAACGCGTGGGTCCCGATGAGCGTCCACGGGCCCATCATCCAGCCGATATCGCTCACCCAGAAGAACCGGTCATCCGGCTGGAGATCGAACCCGAAGTGGAGTTCCTTCGCCGGCTGGACCAGCGATCCCGCGTGCGTGTGAACGATTCCTTTCGGCTCTCCGGTCGTCCCCGAAGAGTACAGGAGCATCGACTCCTGATCGGACGGGAGCGACTTCGACTCGTAGGCGTCGGCGGCGCTCCCGACGGCGTCCTCCCACCACGCGTCGCGGTTCGGATTCCACGGAACGTCCGCGTCGGACTCTTCCCCCCTCGAGCCGAGACGATCGTAGACGACCACGTCCTCGACGTGGCCGGTCTCCGCAATCGCCGCGTCGGCGGCGTCCTTGAGCGTGAGTTCGTCGCCCCGCCGGTAGAAGCCGTCGCCGGTAAACAGCACGGAACACTCGCTGTCCTCGATGCGCGTCGCCGTCGCGTCGACGCCGAACCCCGAGAAGATCGGTACCGCGATCGCGCCGACTTTGAAGCACCCATAGAGGATCGAGGTGACTTCCGGGACCATCGGCATATACAGGCCGACTGTGTCGCCGGTACCGATCCCGACAGATTCGAGATAGTTCGCGACGCGGTTCGATTGCGCGTGTAGTTCCGCGAAGGTGATCTCGCGGACCTCGCCCGGTTCACCCTCCCAGACGATGGCGTTCTCGTCGGCCCGGTCGCCCTCGGCATATCGATCGAGGACGTTGTGAGCGATGTTCAGGCGGCCGCCCGGATACCAGTCGGTGAACTGTGGGCCGTCGGTGTCGTCGCGGACGGCGTCGTACGGCTCGTCGAATTCCAGATCGAGGTAGTCGACGAGTTCGTCCCAGAACCACTCGACGCCGGCGTCGTCGCGGTCGTGCTGTCCCGTCGTCCGCGCGAGGAATTCCTCGTGGTCGTCGATGTCGTGGGCCTGCATAAACGCCCAGACGTTCGTCGACTCGATCCACTCCTGTGTCGGTTCGTGAACGACCGGGAACTGATCGGGGGATCGGGCAGTCATCTCGGTGGCGAAAGGTGTCCGACGGAAGTGTGATAACTCTTCGCATTCGACCGCTAACCCGGACGAACGGCGTCGTGCGTGCAGGGAGACGATCTCGGATCGTGGACGTCCGGCCGAATGCTCCGAATGGAACGCCGTCGAGGGGTGGTGGGATTACCTCCAGGGGGGTTTACGCCCCGTCGTACTCCAACTCGCTCGACGCTGGAACACCATATCCCACGAGCACTGGGCACGACACTGACCCGGCCGTCTGACCGTCTTGTCCTGGTGAAGAGCCCCCTACTGAGTATCAAACGGAAACAGTCTCCGGATGGTCCCTCACAGGCGTTGCGGTGCAAGCAGCGATTCGACGTTCTCGGAGAAGATCTTTCGTTTGGTCCGTTCGGGAACGTCCCACTCTTCGATCGTCGGAATCGTCGTCTCCAGCCACTTGGTCCCTCCACCTGGCCCGTAGGGGACGTCGGCGCCGAACAGGATGTTGTCCTCGCCGAAGAACTCCAGCCCACTCGCTAGCGTGTGGGTGAGCCCACGGCTGCTGACCGCAGTGTCGGCGTACACCCGGTCGAAGTACGCGTCGATCGGCTCCGACAGCGCCTGGATGCTCTCCGCACCAGTGTAGGCGTCGCCGTACTCCTGGCGGGTCTCGACCCACGATCGCATCCGCTCTTCGAGGTACGGCAGGACGCCTCCGAGGTGGTGGGTGACGATTTCGAGGTTCTCGAACCGGTCGAGGACGCCGCTGAACACCAGGCGGCCGATCGCCAGGCCGGTGTCGAAGGGCCACCCCATCATCGCGTACAGCCAGTAGTCATCCGCGTCGAGGTCGGGGTACCACTCCGAGTCCAGGGGGTGAATCCAGATGGGAACGTCGGCGTCGTCGACGGCCGCGTAGAACGCGTCGAAGTCGTCGTGGTCAAGCGGCTTGCCGTTCGCGTTCGTGAAGATCTGGATGCCGGCCAGATCGAGGTCGTTCACGCACCGCTCGAACTCGTCGACGTACTCGCCGGTGAGGAACGGGACGGTCCCGACGGGGACGAACCGATCGGGGTCCGTGTCGGCGTAGCGCCGGACCTCGTCGTTCGCGAGCCGCGTCGCCTCGATGCCGTCGGCGGGATCGACATTCGGCCAGATCCGCTGGCCGGTCATCGTGATCACCTGCTTGTCGACGCCGATCCGGTCCAGATGGTCGATCCGCTCGTCGACGTTCTCGTGGTACAGCAGGTTCGGCTTGTGCTTGCCGTGCGAGGGGTCGAGATCGAGAAACGCCTCCTCGACCTCCCGGGTGAAGACGTGTGAGTACGCATCGATTCGGTTGCGCATTGGACCGGGGTTCGCCAGCAGTAGACAAAAATTTTCATAATATATTATATATGATACATCTGCGTACCACCTGAGCGTCCCCACTCGTGGTGTTGGACGGGACTGGCACTCGACAGAACGGATGACTGAAGAATCATCACAGGAGCCCCACGCAGTGCCTCGGACAGAGATGATCCGATCGAGTTCGAACCCGGCGGCTCGAAGGCAGCCTCCGGCAATGCCGTCGACACAGGCGACTCCGGCGTCACCGTCCGGAACGCCGCGTTTCGCTGCAACACGGAACTCAACGACAGCGCCGACGGCATCGTCGCGAACAACACACCCGTCACCACCGCCAGGCCGGTGTGCGTCAGGCGGCCGCTGGCCGCGCTTCTTTGCGAGCGGTGTCGATACCCGTCTGCTGCGGGGACGGGGACGACGAGATGGCGACAGATCTCGCGGAGAGCGAAGCGGTCGAGGGTGGGACAACCCGTCACACTCCCCATCCGCGATGCTGGAGCTGAACGTCTCAGGGTCTCGACGATCGAGGACGTCTCCTGCTTTCCCGAACTGTCTGCGCGATGCCGCCGCCGCACTTTCGGGCCGGTGACCCGCTTGCGACTACGCGTTCTTTTTCTCACGGTAACAGCAATTTGGCCACCGCCGCGATGGGTTTATTATGGTTGATTACATGGGTTGAACGAGGTGTACGGGAACACGCTGCACCCCTCGTCGGGAAGGCGTTCATCCGGACACGGTACGAAGGTGACATTATGAGCGCAGAATCACCGGACGACGACGGTATCGACCGACGAACATACCTGGCAGCGCTAAGCGCGACCGCGGCGGCGGGCCTCGCGGGCTGTGGCGGCGGTGGCGGCGGCAGCAGCGACGACGACGGTGGCGACAGCGGCGGTGACGGGACCACCAGCGGCAGCGAGCAGGACCTCGGCGAGCGCGTTCCGACGGTCTCGATCGGGGCACTCGGCGGTGTGGCGGGCGCCTCAAACATCGAGCAAGCCAACCTCCACATCCGTGACCAGCTGGAGTCCGTCCTCGGTGTCCCCTCGGAGGTGACGGTCAAGGAGCTAACCACGTACTGGAACGAGGTGTACAACGACGCCCGGACGTTCAGTTTCAGCGTCGACCTCAGCCCGCCGTTCCCCAGCTTCCTGGATCCGGACAACCTCATTGGGCCGTTCCACATCTCGTTCGCGGGCACGAACGGGAAGCCTAACACGAGCAACTACGCGAACTGCGAGTACTCGCGGAAGGTCGACGCACAGCGCGCGGCGTCGAATCCGGACGAGCGCGAGACGCTGGTCAACGAGGCAACAGCCATCGCGAGCGAGGAAGTGACCCCGATCACCCTCGTGACGAACACGGTGGCGGGCGTCTATCGCACCGACCAGGTCGATGCGAGCGGTATCGGCACCGCGGGTGTCGCGGCACGGAACCCCGAGTTCCTCTGGGAGTCCGAACCCATCAACGGGGCGGACAAGCTCCTCGTGAATATGACGCCGGGGAACATCCCCAGCGTCGTCTACCAGAACACCCGGCCGGCGACGCCCTGGGTCGGGACGGTGTACATGCCTCTCATCTACCGGGACAAGGACTACGAACTCGCCCCCGGTGCCGCGGAGAGCTGGGACGTCGAGGACAGCTTCCAGACCTTCACATT
Source organism: Halobellus clavatus (assembly GCF_900107195.1). GTDB lineage: Archaea > Halobacteriota > Halobacteria > Halobacteriales > Haloferacaceae > Haloquadratum > Haloquadratum clavatum. The sequence goes on along the minus strand of NZ_FNPB01000004.1, from coordinate 219,820 downwards.
CAACCTCCGGGAGGGGATGACGTTCCACAACGGCGATCCGATCACGTCTGAAGACGTGAAGTGGACACTCAACTGGCTCAACGACAACTCCGACTCCCTGTCGTCGATCAACTCCTTCCCCTACGAGTCCATCGAGACGCCCGACGACACGACCGTCGTCGTCAATATGGAGAGCCCCCAGCCGCCGTACATCAACGCCTTCATTCCGAACTGGAGCGGCATCCTCCCCAAGGACGTGTGGGTCGAGGCCGGCGCCGAAGAGAATCCCAAGGACCCGGACCTCGATGAGATCATCGGCTCGGGGCCCTACCAGGTCGACAGCTACCAGCCCCGACAGCTTCTCGCGCTCTCCCAGTACGACGACCACTGGATCGAAACCAACGGCGGTGTCACGTTCCGGGGCTACTCCGACCGACAGACCGCCCGCCGGGCCTTCGAGGAGGGCAGTCTGAACGTGCTCATCAACAGTACGACGGACACGAACGAGCAGATCAAGCAGTCGCTCGGCGATACCGCGGAGGTCGTCACCGGGGAGGCGTTCACCTCCTGGGAAGTGCGCACCCAGCACTCTTTCGCCCCCTCGATGTTTACGGAGTTCCGTCACGCCGTCTCCCAGGCGATCAACCGCCAGCGGATGCTGAGCATCCTGAACAGTGGCAATGGGAGCACGGAACTGTACTCCTCGTTCATCGGAAAGACCCACCCGTGGCGTCCGCCGGAGGATATGCTCACGCAGATCGCGGACAGCCCGCAGGCGAACCCCGAAACCGCCAAGCAGATCCTGCGCGACGAGGGGTGGGGATGGGACGACGACGGCCGGCTCCGATACCCGGCTGATAAGGACCTCACGCCGCGCTGGCCCGAGGACTCCTCGCCGTGTGAAAACCCCGACGACTTCCCCTGCCTCCCCGAGCTCTGCGAGTGACCTGACCGCAAGGACAAACCGATCGTCTCGCTCGTCCGTTTCGCGGTATTTTTTCTCCGTTCCGCGGGAAAGATGTTTATCCGTGCCACGATACCCCCGTGTATGAGCACCAGTACCGACCCTGAGGAACTCTACGAACTGCTTCGGGAGGAAGGGCTATTCGAGGAGTCGGCGGAGAACCTCCGGTTTACCGACGCGTTCCGTCAGGCCCGGGACGAGTGCCGGGAGCGCGTGGCAGACCTCGACGACGAGACGTTCCGGGAGCAGGTCGAAGGATACGTCGACGGCACCGACTTCGACGTCGAAGAAATCGACAGGCGCACGCTCGGGGACGCCATAGCCGTCTGGGAAACGTGTGACAGCCTCGACCAAGCGACCAGCGTCCACGTCGCCCTCTCGCTCGAACGGACCGAAACAGCGGACGGGGACCCGAACCTTCCCGCCGGGTTCGTCGCCCTCTCGGGCGAGGAGATCGCACCGTTTACGCAGAGCCAGCCCGCCTCCGTCCTCTACTTCTGGCGGAAGGACTGCGAGCCCTGTGCGGCAGTCCGCGAGGACCTCTCTGCCCTCCGCCACGACGGGGCCATTCCGGAGTCGGTCGGCCTCGGCGCCGTCTACGGGCCCGACAACGTCGAGTTGCTCCGCGAGGAGTACGAGGTCGGTGCCGCGCCGACGGTCCTCTTCTTCTCGGGTTCGACCGTCGAGTCCCGGTTCGTGGGCAACCCCGGCATCGACGCGTTGCGCCAAGAGATCGCCCTCCTCGTCGAAGACATCGAGACGTAGCGCGGGCCGTCAGTCAGCGCGGCGGACCGCTCGAAACCGTGCCTCCGCGCGACGGTGTCTGGCGCTCGTCACCCTCACTATTGGAAAGAGTTATGTCCTCCTACAAGTATGAATGCGTCATGAGGGACCATGATACTTAGTAGCATCAGCAGGATAACGGACCACTATCTGCTCCGCAACCTCCGCTCGTCACTGCGACTGTACCTCTCGGACAGGCTCACCGTCGCGTTCCTCCTCGGGTTCCTGTTCGTGCTGTTCCTCGCGCTGTTCGGACCGTCCATCGCCCCCTATCAGCCAGACGAGATATTCTTCGCTGAGAGCGGTGGCGTCCTCGAACTCCAGCCGCCGTCGGTCGAGCACCCGCTCGGCACCACCTCACGAGGACAAGACGTGTTCAGCCGTCTCCTGTACGGGGCGCGTCCGACGCTGTTCACCGGCCTCCTTGGCGGTGCGCTCGTCGTCACTATCGGCGTCGCCATCGGCGTCAGCGCGGGGTACTACGGCGGCCGCGTCGACGACATCCTCATGCGTGTCACGGACTTCGCATTCGGCATTCCCCTCATCCCGACCGCGATCGTCCTCGCGGCGTACTTCGGCGTCGGCACCTGGACGACCATCCTCATCATCGGGTGCCTGCTGTGGCGGAACAACGCCCGCGTCTTCCGGTCACAGGTCCTCCAGATACGCGAACGGGAACACGTCCGGGCAGCCCAGATGCTCGGGGCGAGCGACCGGTACATCATCACCCGGCACATCCTCCCGAACCTCGGTGGAATGATCGTCCTCTTCTTCTCGCTGGGGACCGGTCTCACGATCATCATCAGCGCGTCGCTGGCCTTCATCGGGTTCGCTGATCTGGGCGTCCCCTCCTGGGGGCTGATGCTTCGCAACGCCTACAACTCGGGGTACATCGCCTCGGCGTGGTGGTGGTCGTTCACCTCCGGGTTCGCAATCTCGCTGACCGTGCTGTGCATCTTTATGCTCGGCCGCGGCTACGAGCGCGTGCACGAAACAAACGTCTCCGAATTCGGTGGCTAATATGACGGAACCACTCCTCGAGATCGAAGGCCTAGACATCACGTATCAGACGAACAGCGGCGATCTCCGCGCGGTCACGGACGCTTCGATCAGCATCGACCCCAACGAGTACTTCGGGCTGGTCGGAGAGAGCGGCTGCGGGAAGTCGACGCTCGCACAGGCGGTCACGAACTCGCTGGACGCCAACGGGGGGATCACCGACGGGACGGTCAAGTACCGCGGCGAGGAGATCCAAGACCTCTCCGAGAAGGAGTACAACGAGAAGATACGCTGGAAGGAGATCGCCGTGATTCCCCAGTCGGCGATGAACAGCCTCAATCCCCTCGCGCGCATCAGCGAGCAGGCCATCGAGGTCGCGGAGGCACACACCGACTGGTCGGAGGAGAAGGCCGTCAACAAGCTCAAAGAGCTGTTCGACGTCGTCGGCCTCCCCGAATCGCGGGTCCACGACTACCCCCACCAGTTCTCCGGCGGGATGAAACAGCGGGCCATCATCGCCTTCTCGCTCCTGCTCGAACCCTCGATGATCATCGCGGACGAGCCCACGACGGCGCTCGACGTGATTATGCAGGACCAGTTCCTCAAACACCTCGACGAACTGCGGGAGATACGGGACTTCAGCCTGCTGTTCATCACCCACGACATCGCCGTCGTCTTCGAGATGTGTAACTCGATGGCGGTGATGCACGGCGGACAGATCGCCGAGCAGGGATCGACAGAGGCCCTCTTCGACGAGTCCCGTCACCCCTACACGACGCTCCTCCAGCGGGCGTTCCCCGACATCCGGTACCCCAATCGGAAACTCGAAGGCATCGAGGGGACTCCCCCCTCGCTTCAGGAGGAAGAGGTCGATTTCTGTACGTTCGCGGACCGCTGCCCGTGGGCGGAACGTGAATGCTGGGAGGGGGCACCGCCCCTCGAAGACGTGCCCGACAACGACGATGACCACGAGGTCGCCTGCATCCGGAGCGACGAGATGGAAGAACTCGCCGCTGAATACCTCAGCGAGCGCGATCAGACGGGCGGGGCCGCGGGCGAGAACCCAATCGCGAAGGGCGCCTCGGCGGACGCCGACCGGGGCGGTGACGAAGAGACCGTCCTCGAACTGGACGGCCTCCACAAGCACTTCGATCAGTCGACCAACATCATCGACAGCATCAAGTCCCGATTCTTCGGCGAGGAGGACGAACCGGTCCGGGCCGTCGACGGAGTCGACCTCGAACTGAAGAGCAACCAGATCCAAGGCGTCATCGGTGAGAGTGGCTGTGGGAAGTCGACGCTGCTCCAGACGATTATGGGGAAGTACCCCCCCACCGACGGCGAGATACTGTTCGATGGCGACCCGGTCTCCGAGTTCGATAAGAGCGACTGGAAGGAGTTCCGCCGGCGGGTCCAGATCATCCTCCAGGACCCCTTCAACACCCTCAATCCGCACTTCACGGTCCGGGAGACGCTGATGGAGCCCCTGCGCATCCACAATATGGAGCGCAGCGAGGAACGGGTCCTGGACATCCTCGAACAGGTGCGGCTCACGCCCGCCGAGCAGTACATCGACCGGAGCGAGTCACAGCTCTCCGGGGGTGAGAAACAGCGAGTCGCCATCGCCCGCGCGCTCATCCTCGAACCGGACGTCATCCTGGCCGACGAGCCGGTGTCGATGCTCGACGTGTCGACCCAGGCGTCGGTCCTCGACCTGCTCAACGACCTGACCAACGAGTACGGCGTATCGATGTTGTACATCTCTCACGACCTCTCGACGGTCTCGTACGTCTGTGACCGGGTCAACGTGATGTACCTCGGCCGCCTGGTCGAGAGCGCGCCGACGATGGAACTCCTCAACGAGGCCAAGCACCCCTACACCAGGTCGCTGTTGCAGGCCATCCCAGTGCCCGACCCGCACCACAAGCGGGAGTGGGCGGAACTGCCCGGAACGCCGGGCGATGCGACGGACCTCCCCGGGGGTTGTCGGTTCAAGGACCGGTGTCCCGACCGGATGGACATCTGCGACACGAAACCGGCCTACGTCGACGTCGACGGCGACGACCACCAGACGGCCTGCCACCTTCACTACGACCACGAGGAGTACGCCGAGGTCGAGAAGGTCGCCGACGCGCCTGCGGCCGCCATCAGCGACGGGGGTGAGCAGCGATGAGTCAACTCTACTACTACGCCAGGCGGATGGTGGTGTCGATACTGCTGGTGTTCGCCATCGCCACGTTCCTGTTCTTCTCCTTCCGGTTGATGCCGGGAGACTACGCGACGCTCCTCCTCCAGCAGGGGGCGTCGCCAGAACAGGTCGAGGCGGTCCGCGAGGCGTGGGGCCTCGATGAACCCATCTACATCCAGTACCTGACGTGGATGGGCAATATGCTCACCGGAAACGCCGGGATGTCCCGACAGTTCAGCAAGCCGGTCATCGACGTCGTCGCGCCCGCGCTGCGCAACTCGATGATCCTGGCCCTGCCCGGCGTCCTGACGGCCTTCGTCATCGGCTCGCTGTACGGCGCCCTGCTCGGAACCAACCCCGGGAGCACTCTCGAGAAGTACGGGATCATCCCGCCGAACATCATCGGGACGACGCCGGACTTCTTCATCGGCATCCTGCTGATCGCTATCTTCTCGTCGGCCCTGGGTTGGTTCCCATCAGGCAGTATCGCGTCGATCGAGGTCGTGACCAACAACCCCGGATGGCAGATATACCTCACCGAGAGCTTCTGGTACCACTACACGCTGCCGTTCGTCACGGTCGTTATCAAGTATATGTACTACCCCACGCTGGTGATGCGGGGGAGCGTCGTCGAGGTCCGCAACCAGGAGTTCGCCGTCTATCAGCGGCTCCTGGGCCTCGGTAGGTGGACCCGGTTCCGGCACGTGATGGAACACGCCTCCCTGCCGGTCATCACGGTCCTGCCGGCGGTGACCGCCACCTCCATCAGCGGACTGGTCCTCATCGAGATCGTCTTCAACTGGCCCGGTATTGGACAACTGTTGCTCACCTCGGTGTTCGCGCGCGACACGCCGGTCATCCAGTTTATGTTCCTCATCATCGCCATCTGGATCGTGGCTGGGAACTTCCTGGTCGACATCTTCTACACCATCATCGACCCGCGCATCACCATCGAGGGCGAATAGCCTCGACGTCGGATCTCTCTCTTCCGCACCTCACTCGTTCTCTGTCCGTGGATCACGAGGAAGCAATCGGAGACTGTCGAGCGAGACGCACACCGCGGAAGTGGTGCAATCGGTCGGAACGCGAATCGCGGACGTGCTGCGGTCAATCGAAATGCGAATCGCGGACGTCCTGCGGTCGAACGGCACAGTCACGTGACTCTGGTCTCGTTGTCGACCGACTCGCATCCCTCTTCGAAGACTATCGCGTCGGCGACGGTGTGATCCGCGACGTCTTCGATCGTGAAACAGCTCTCGTCGACGTATGCCGTGACGAGTCCGGCCCTCGTGTCGTCCGTACTCGGTGACGGGCGTGCAGCCCGTCTGGGACTCGTCGATCTGGCAGTATTGTCGCTGTGGTGCCGAGCGATCGACGACCGGCCGGCCTCAGAGGTTCAGCATCTCTCGGGTCTCTTCGGTCGAGGCGATCGGGCGGTCAAGCTGGTCGGCGATCGCGGCAGTGCGCTCGACCAGTTGTGCGTTGCTCTCGACGAGTTCGCCCTTCCGGAAGTAGACGTTGTCCTCCATCCCCACGCGGACGTGGCCGCCGAGGATCATCGCCATCGTGGTGAGCGGCAGTTGGTGGCGACCGATCGCCATACACTGCCACTCCGCTCCGTCCGGGAGGTTGTCGATCAGATTGATCAGATTTCGCGGCTCCGGAATCGTCCCCGTCTGCATCCCGAGGATCAGCGTGGTCCAGAACGGCTCTTCGAGCATCTCCTCGTCGACGAGGTGGTGCACCTCTGTGAGGTGCCCGGGACCGAACACCTCGAGTTCGGGCTTGACGTTGTGGTCGTGCATCCGGCGGACGTACTCCTCGTTCTGCACGCGGGTGTTTATCGCGACCGTGTCACCGCGGGTGTTGAGCGGGCCGAGGTCGACCGTCGCGAGGTCGGGTGTCGGTTCGGTCTCCAGTACCGGGCGGATGCGTCCCTCGCGGTCGTTGCCGCCGCCGGTGGTGAAGTTCACGATGATGTCGTCACACCGCTCGTCGATGATCTCGCGGAGTTCCTGGAACTTCGCCGGATCCTTGGTCGGGTCGCCGTTCTCGTCGCGTGCGTGAACGTGGACGATCGACGCGCCGGCTTCCTCGCACGCCCGGACGTCAGCGGCGATCTCTTCGGGTTGTTCGGGGAGGTTCGGGTTCGCCTCCTTGCCGTGCATCCCGCCCGTGGGAGCGACACTGATGATTACCGGTTTCTCGAAGTAGTCCGCGTATCCCTGATAGGCCATCGACAACTGCTTTCGGCCGGGTTGGTAATAATTTTTCTCTACAGACGGGTCAGTCCGCCCCCGCCCGGGCCCTGGCGACGCCGGCGCGGCCGATCTCCTTCCACCGATCCGAGCGGTACCGGCCCCAGTTGATCGCGGCTCGGGCGTAGATGTCCGCCCAGACGGAGACGTAGACCGCGGTCAGTCCCAGCCCCAGTCCCGGCGCGATCGACACCCCGAGGAGACCGACGGTGACGCTGCCCGACAGCGCCAGCGCCGCGATCGGGAGGCGGATCAGGTAGTTGCCGATCAGCGACGCGTAGAACGGGATTCGGGTGTCGCCCGCACCCCGAAGCGCGCCCTGGAAGGTGCGACTGATGCTGAAGCCGACGACCGCGGCGCTGAAGACGTAGATGAACGTCACCGTGAGTCCAACGTCGTCTGCGCCGAAGAGCAGCGCCAGCGGGCGTGCGCCGACGACGATCAGCGATCCGAGAATGACGCCCGTGGCGAGCGAGATCCTGACGCTTTGCCACCCGTACCGCTCTGCGGACGCATCGTCTTCGTCGCCCAGCGCCTGTCCGACGAGCGTGCTCGACGCCGTGGCGTAGCCCCACGCCGGCATCCGCGCCAGGGTCACGATCCGCCGGCCGATCGCGTAGGCGGCGACGACGTTCGTTCCCAGCGTTCCGAGGATGAACAGGAAGGGGAATCGCGCCGCGATCGTCGCGAGTTGGGAGCCCGAAACCGGGAGGCTCACTCGGACGATCTCGCGCATAATCGAGCGATCGACGTGCGGCCCCGAGAGCGACAGTTCGAGGCCGTACCGTCCGGAGAAGAACGCGGCGGTAAAGAGCGCCGCCTGGAGGACGTTCGCGACCGTCGTGCCGATTGCAGCCCCCGCGATCCCGAGGGCCGGGACCGGTCCGAGACCGAAGATGAGCACGGCGTTCACTGCGGTGTTCACGGGGAGCGAACTGGTCCTGATGTACATCGGCGTTCGCGTGTTCCCGACGCCGGCGAGCGCGCGGGAGGCGACGATGGTCCAGAAGTGAAACGGCGTCGAGATCATCAGCAGCTTCAGGTACGTTCCCCCCAGTTCGATGACTGCCGGATCGTCGGTCAGCACGTCGATCAACGGCGCGGGCCAGACCCACCCCACGACAGCGAACGGCGTCGATAGACAGAGCGTCAGCCACAGCGACTGCTCCAGGGCAAGGTTCGCCCGGGCCGACTCGCCGGCGCCGGTGAACCGGGACACGATGCTGATGGTCCCGCTCGCGAGCGCGAGGCCGATCCCCAGCGTGAGGAGGCTGTACTGGAAGCCGAACTGGAGGGCAGCGACCGCCGCCGCACCGAGGGCGAGGCTCACCATAAAGAAGTCGACGGTCCGAACGAGCGTCCGGAGGCTGCCGGTGACGATCACCGGGACCGCGAGGTCGAAGATCTCCTCGCCCATCTCGCGGTCGAGGATGCCGAGGCGCGCCAGCGCCCCCGGATACGCATCCAGGGCTGAGCGCACCTCCTCGCGAAGTGTGCTGCGCACGACTCTGGCTGACGATACAGGGCGGTAAATAGCTTGGTCTCGCCGCCCCCGGAGCCAAGATTTAGACGACCGTCCCCAGTAGCCGTCGTATGGTGCAGGTGACCGCGAGGGCCACGCGGCGATGAACACCGCTCCCGAACGGTTCGTCTCGGCGGTCGTCGGCTCCCTCGACGGCGAGTGAGTGGCGCACGGCTCCGACGTGTTTCGTGAGCGGCGGAAAGAGAACCGGTTCGTTACAGGTCGAAACGGAGGCGTCTGCGGCGCTCAGAGATCGATCGAGACGGTCTTGGTCTGCAGGTGCGACTCGAAGGCGTACATTCCCATCTCGCGACCGATGCCGCTCTTCTTGTAGCCGCCGAACGGCGAGGCGGTCGACCCGCCGAACCACTGATTCACGTACACCGTACCGGCCTCGATGGCCTTGGTCATCTCCATCGCGGTGTCGAGATCCTGCGTGAACACACCGCTTGTGAGGCCGAGTTCGATGTCGTTGGCGATCTCGATCGCCTCCGCCTGATCGGAGAACGGAATCACACAGAGGACCGGGCCGAAGATCTCCTCTTGGGCGATCGTCATCCCGTTGTCGACGTCGGAGAACACCGTCGGTTCGACGAAGTACCCGTCCCGGTCGGGTGCGTCACCGCCAGTCTCCAGCGTCGCCCCCTCGTCGATCCCGGTCTCGATGTACTCCAGTACCTCCGCTAAGTGGGCCTCGTGGTTGAGGGGACCCATATCCGGATCGTCCATCCCCGCCCCGAGTTCGTATCCCTCGGCGCGTTCGACGATCATCTCGACGAACTCGTCGTAGATGTCCTCGTGGACGATCGCCCGGTCGGCGGCCGCACAGATCTGTCCGGTGTTGCTGAAGATCCCGATCTGGATCGCGGTGACTGCCTCCTCGAGGTCGGCGTCGGGCATCACGACGGCGGGGTTCTTCCCGCCGAGTTCGAGCGTCACCGGAGTGATATTCTTGGCTGCGGATTCCATCACGGCCTGTCCGGTCGGGACGCTGCCGGTGAACGAGATGGTGTCGACCCCATCGTGGCCCGACAGCGCGGCCCCGGGTTCCGCACCGCCGTTGACGACGTTGATCAGTCCGTCCGGAACGCCCGCCTCTTGGCACACTTCCGAGAGGTACAGCGGCGGCAGCGGCGTCGTCGGCGCGGGTTTCACGACGACCGCGTTGCCGGCGGCGAGCGCCGGAGCGATGCCCTGTGCGGTGAGGTTGAGCGGCGTGTTCCACGGGATGATCTGCGCGCTCACGCCGTAGGGTTCCTTCAGCGTGAAGTTGACGCCGTCCTCGCCGACCGGGAAGCTCTCCCCCTCGATCTTGTCCGTCGCACCCGCATAGAAGTCGAACGTCGACGCCGCCCCCTGGATCATCCCCTGGGCGTAGCCGATCGGCTTGCCCTGATCCCGGGTTTCGATCTCCGCGAGGCGGTCGGCGTTCTCCCGAATCGCGTCGGCGACGTCGCCGAGGACCTGAGCGCGCTCGTCGGCGTCCGTCTCCGCCCACTCGGTCTGGGCGCGCTGGGCCGCCGTCACGGCTCGGTCGACGTCCGCGGCCGACGCCACGGCGTACTGTGCGATCGGTTCCTCGGTCGCGGGGTCGATCGTCTCGCGGTACTCCTCGCTCGATGGCTCTACGTGCTCTCCGTCGATGAACAGGGGATACCGTTCTTGGGTTGCGAGTGACATTGTATTCCACCAGCGGGACCGGTCGCAGGCGTCCGAATGACCGCTGTGGAATGTGATTCGTCGTTCTGCTAAATAACGTTATTCATAACATTCGTTATAGAAATCTTCACCGGCTCATCTGGGCGGAGAGACGGCCGATTCCTCACTCTGCGGACCGGGCGATGTGATCTTTGGCCGCCATGATCGCCGTCGTGCCGTCGCCGACGGCCGCGGCGATCTCGTGTGGGCTCCCCTGCCGCGCGTCGCCAGCGGCGTAGATTCCCGGCACGGTGGTCTCCATCCGGTTGTCGACGACGATACGTCCCTCCGTATCGAGGTCCAGCGTCCCCTCGAGGAAGTCGGTGTTCGGTACGGAGCCGACGTTGACGTTGACGCCGCCGACGTCGAGCGTCTCGGTCTCCCCCGACGCCCCGCGCTCGACTGCCACGCCCTCGAGGAGGCCGTCCTCGCCGACGAACTCGGTGACGGTCGTCTCCGTGTGGATCTCGACGTCCGGGTGGGACTCGGCTTCCGCGACGATCGTCGCGTCCGCGTCGAGTTCCGGTTCGGAGTCGAGCACCACCACCTCGCTGGCGTACTCGGTCAGGAACACCGCGTCGATGACGGCGTGGTTCCGCCCGCCGACGACGGCGATGCGCTCGTCCCGATACAGGGGGCCGTCGCAGGTGGCACAGTGGAAGATGCCCCGGCCTTCGTAGGTCTCCTCGCCGGGGACGCCGAGGCGCTGGTCGGTGCCGCCCGGCGAGAGGATGACCGCGTGGGCTTCGTACTCGCCGCCCTCGGTGTGCAGCACGTGCGGGGCACCGTCCGCACCGGGGTCGATCTGTTCGACAGTATCGAGTTCGACGTCAGGGTCGTAGGCCTCGGCCGCCTCGACCATCTTCGAACGGAGTTCCGTCCCGGAGACGCCGTCCGGGAACCCCGGGTAAGACCGGATCTCGTGGCGGTTGACGAGATCGCCGCCGATCGATTCTCGCTCGAAGAACAGGACGTCGAGTCCGCTGCGTCCCGCGTACGCGCCCGCGGTCAGACCGGCAGGGCCGGTTCCGACGATAATGAGGTCGTGTGTCACAGTTACCTCGCGATTCTTCCAGCGCAGGCAAAAAGGTTTCTACGGCCGAAACACCGTCCCACAGGGACCCCTCTCACCAGTATATTTATGCTGATCGATAGGGATAAACGACTGTGAAAGCAGCCAGACTCTACGGTGAGGAAGACATTCGTATCGACGACGTCGAAGCACCGACACCCGGCGAGGGTGAAGTCCTCGTCGACGTCGCGGCCTGCGGGATCTGCGGATCTGACCTCCACTTTTATCAACACACCGACGACTTCTTCGACGACGAAGACCTCCCGCAGACGCTCGGTCACGAGATCGGCGGGACGATCGCTGCAACCGGTGAGGGTGTCGACCTAGCGGTCGGAACCGAGGTCGTGCTCGGCCCACACACCCCGTGCGGCGAGTGCTGGTGCTGTGAGGAGGGCAAATACAATCTGTGTCGCGACCTGAACGCCACGTCGGCCCGTCCGGGCGGCTACGCCGAACAGGTGGTCGAGAGCGCCGATAACGCCGTGCCGCTTCCCGACGGTGTCTCGCCGGCGGACGCCGCGATCGCCCAACCGGTCAGCGTCGGTCTGCACGCGGTTCGCCAGTCGCCGCTCGGCGTCGGCGACAGCGTCGCCGTCGTCGGCGCGGGGCCGATCGGTCTCGGCGCGATCCGCTCGGCGAAGGCCGCCGGCGGCGGGCCGATCTACGTCTCGGAACCGCAGGACTCTCGGCGCGAGGTGGCTGCGGACTTCGGTGCAGACGTCCTGATCGATCCGACCGAGGAGGACCCCGTCGAGCGGATTCACGAGGAGACGGGCCGCGGCGCCGACGTCGCCTTCGAGGCCGTCGGCCACGAGAACACGCTGACGCAGGCGGTCGAATCGACGCGTGCAGACGGCCACACGACCGTTATCGGCGTGTTCAGCGGGCCTGCGGAATTCGAACCGCAACTGCTCGTCCAGGATCAGCGTACCGTCGGCGGGTCGACCTCGCATCTGGTCGGGCCGCGACTGACCGAGGAGTACGGCGTCGTCATCCGACAGCTCGAGAACGGCGACCTCGACGCCGAGAAGTACGTGACCTCGCGAGTCGGCCTCGACGACATCGTCGCGGACGGCTTCGACGCGCTGACCGACGACGAGAGCGAGGAGCGAAAGATCCTCGTCTGCCCGTAGTCGGATCGAGACAGCCTCAGTTTCCTATGATTCATTTCGACGCGGCTGTCAGCGTCGGTTCCGAGCCGGCCGAATACGAAGGAACGCAGCGAAACGGACGGAGAATCGATGCTCGGTCGGGGGCGAGGGACTACTCGTAGAAGCCCTCGGTGGGAACCCAGTTCCGCTCGACGTCGTCGGCGTACTCCTCCAGGAGTTCGTCGAAGTTGTCGGGGAAGTGGATCTTCTTCGTGACCGGCCCCCCGATCGAAGTGCCGAAGATGGCGTTGACCCGGCCGGGGCCGCCGATGCAGGCCACTTTCACGGCGTCGGTGTCCTGATACTGCTTGACCTGTCGCGGCGGGATGCCGTCGCCGGAGTGACGGGCGGGCGCGTACTCGTCTGTCGTCCGGTAGGAGTTCTCGACGATGTACTCCTTGATCTCTTCTTTAGTGAGGTCCTCTTTCTCGAGTTCCTCGGCGTTGTAGGGGTTGATCACGTGGGTGATCGTCGCATTGAGGTCCTCGCCGGAACTCGCGCGCATCGACTCGGGCGTGTTCCGGATCATTCCGCGAAGCACGTGTTCGCCCTCGTTCTCGCTGGGGAGCCACTGGACCCAGCTGTTCGGGCCCGCCAGCGAGATGGTGCTGTCGTCCGCGTCGTAACCGTGGGTGACGTGGTAGGGCTCCCAGGGACTGGCTTCCTCGTTCTCGGCCGCCAGCATATAGAATTTCGCGGGGTTACCCATCACGCCCATGTCCTTCTCGCCGGGGTAGATCTTCGCCGTGTTGCGGTACGCCATCCCCAGCGCACGGGCGATCGTCTGGTTCGCGTGGAAGCTCGGGCCGAACGCGCCCGAACTGCTCTCGATGTCGAGTTTCTCCCGAACCGGGCCGTTGACGATCCACTGATAGGCCCACGACCCCGTGCTGACCGAGAACTGGATCGAGTTCGAATCCGGATCGGCGAGCGCGCGCACGCCCGCTTCCAGAACCGGCATATACGTCGGCAGACAGCCGGCCATCACCGCATTCGCCGCGAGCGTCTCGACGGTGAGGGCGTTTTCGTTGTTCCCGAGGCGAGCGACCACGTCGTCGCGGGGACGGTCGATCCCGCGGAGCATCTCTTCGACCCGCTCGTCGGTCGGCGGGATGACCGGCAAGCCGTCGGTCATTCCTTCGCTGTACAGCGACTTGTTGATCTCGTCGAGCGACTGCTCGGTTTCTGATTGTTCGGACATAGAGGATAGGGAGGGGAGTTACTGCGGCACCGGGTCCGCGCGTTCCTTCTCGTTCAGTTCGCGGGTCAACTCGTCGACGATCCCGTCGACGACGTCTTCGGACACTTCGTCGCGGACGCGGTCGAGGTCGGTCGTCTCACAGCGGACCGGCGTCTTCTTGTACCGCAACGCCCGGCCCCGTTCGATCGCGTTCGACTGGTAGTCGAGCTCGAAGCCCTCGTCGATGAGGCCGACGCCGGGGGTCCCGGCGTCCTCGATCAGTTCGATGCCCCACGCCAGGAACTTCGTACAGGACCCACAGTCGCCGATCGCGCCGATCGCGGTGTCGACGTCTGCGGCCCACTCCTTGACAGCGTCCTGCTCGTCGTCGTTCTTGATCTGGTTCAGGTGTTCGACGTGGTACCAGGTGAACTCGGCGTCGGGGTAGCGGTCCGCGAGTTTCTCCTTCACGGCGGTGAGAAGCGGTTCGGCTGCCGGTTTCCCGTTATCGTACAGGCCGATGGTCTTGCCGTCCAGCGAATCGACTCGCGGGACCAGCGGTAGTTGCTCGGTCTCGTCTGACTCCGATCCGGGAGTGATCAGTCCCATACGCTATATAACATACTAACACGACATATAATTTGTGTTGGCGGAGTGAAATCCTGGACAGCGACGGAACGGATTCCGAACCACTCGGGCGAACGGACTGGATTTCGGGTCCTCAGGGTTTTACCGGCCCGCTGTGTCGAGCGGCACCACTGAGAGGCCGAGGTCGTCGTGGGACCTGCCGTCCGTTATATTAAAATATGTGGTTCGCTAAGCGCTGGTGTATGGCGGATGTTTACGACCCGATCGAGACGCGTCCGTGGGGGGACGTCTGTGCCGATCACGAGCGACTGCTGCCCGAGCAGATCGAGTATCTCCGCGAGCATTCCGACTTCTATCGCCGTCGGTTCCGCGAGTGGGACATCGATCCCGACGACATCACCTCCCTGGAAGCGCTCCGGGAGGTCCCGTTCACCACGAAGCAGGACGAGCGGGACTCACAGACTGACACCGTCCCCGCGAAACCGCTGGGCGAGCACCAGGCCGCGCCGAAGTCCGCGCTCAACCGGACGATCTCCTCCTCGGGGACGACCGGCAAGCCGACCTACTTCGGCCTGACCACGCAGGATCGCCGGAACTGGAACACGGTGCAGAAGCGATCCTTCTACACGGTCGGCGTCCGACCGGCGGATACGGTCCTGTTCGGCGCGGGGCAGACGATGATCACGGGCGGGACCCCCTACTTCGAGAGCCTGACCAAACTCGGCGCGAACGTGGTGCCCGCCGGCGGAGAGAGCACCGAACGGCTGCTCTCGGTCGCGCTCGACGTCCAGCCCGATATTCTGTGGACGACGACCTCACACATCCGGTACCTCTCTGAGAACGCCGAAGACGTCGTCGGCGTCGCGCCCGACGACTTCGGGTTCACGAAGGTCATCGGCGGGGCCGCACCCGGCATCGCGAACCCCGAAATCCGCGCCGAGTTCTACGACGTCTGGAACGCCGATCTCGTCCGGGAGGCGATGGGCCTCGGCGACGTTCTCGGCAGTATGTGGGCCGAGTGCGAGGAGGAGAACGGGATGCACTTCCACGCGCAGGGGTTCGTCCATCCCGAACTGATCGACCCCGAGACGGGCGAGGCGAAGCCGTTCGAACCCGGGGCGGAGGGCGAACTCGTCTACACGCACCTTCGGCGGGAGGCGACCCCGCTCCTCCGATTCCGATCCGGCGACTACGTCGAAGTGATCGACACCGAGTGCGACTGCGGCCGCACCGCCCCGAAGATCCAGGTCGCGGGCCGTGCCGACGATATGCTGATCTACAAAGGAATGAACGTCTTCCCGTCGGCCATCCGCGATGTCATCTCCGACGTCGAGGGCATCGCGCCCCGACTCCGGGTGATTCTCCCCGAGGAAGGCACGGTCAATTTCGAGACACCGATCCCGGTCGAGATCGCCCGAGAACCGGGCAGCAGCCGCGACGAGGCCGAACTCGTCGACGAGGCTATCACCGAAGTTCGCGAGCAGTTGAAGGCACGCATCGATCCGACGGTGGTCGACGTCGACGACCTCCCGGCCGGCGAGTACAAGACCAAACTCCTCAAAGAGCGAGAGGAGTGAGGCCGCACGAAGCGGGGTCGCTCCGCTGTTCGGTTCGGTGAAACGCGACGAAGCGACGGAAGCATTCTCGAGGCGTGGCCTCGCGGACGACTGGTCGTCAGCCCTGGAGGCGGCTCGAAAACCGGATGGAGAAAGACGGTGGATCTGTCGGTGCCCCCGAGGTGTGCTACTGTGCCTCCTTGAGTAGATCAGCGCCCTTCTCGGCGATGGCGATAGTGGGGGCGTTCGTGTTGCCGCTCGTGATCTCCGGCATCACCGAGGCGTCGATCACGCGGAGGTTGTTCAGCCCGTGGACGCGGAGTTCGTCGTCGACGACGGCCATGTCGTCGTCGCCCATCTTGGCCGTACAGGTCGCGTGGTACCCGGTGACGGCGGTGTTCCGGGCGTACTCGAGGAGCTCTTCGTCGGACTCCGCCTCCGAACCGGGCAGGTGTTCCTCGTCGCGGATCTCCGCGAGCGCGTCGGCCTCCCCGATCCGACGGGCCCACCGGAGACAGGTGATTATATCGTCGACGTCCTTCTGGGTGTCGAGGTAGTTGGGATCGATCTCCGGGTGGTCGTAGGGATCGTCGGACGTGAGCCTGACCTCGCCGGTGCTCGTCGGGCGCAGCGGGAGGACGGTGATCCCGTAACCGGTCTCGGGTTCCTCTGGGGAGAGACCCGGGGCCAGCCCGAACTGCATGTCTGGCGCCGGGAGGTCCGGGGCAGAGCGCTTGAACGCACCGACGCTCACGCGGTCGTATCGGGTGCCGCGACCCGCCCGGTCGGTCCGCGTTGGGACTGGGCCCGTCGTCTCGAAAGCGATGTTGACGCGGAGGTGGTCCTGGAGGTTCTGCCCGACGCCCGGCAGGTCGACTTTGACGTCGATGTCGTGGTCTTTGAGATGGTCGGCGGGACCGATTCCCGAGAGCATCAGCAGTTGCGGGGACTGGATCGCGCCGGCCGCGACGATCACTTCGCCGTCTTCGGCGACCGTCGCCTGGTCACTCGTCCAGCCCTCGTTGTAGACGACACCGGTGGCGGTGTCGCCGCTGAAGGTCAGTTCGGTGACGTGGGCGCCGGTCTTGATGTCCAGGTTGTCGCGGTCCAGGATCGGTTTGATGAATGCCGCCGCAGTGCTGTGTCGATGGCCGTCTTCGATCGTCGAGTGGTAGTACCCGACGCCGGACTGCTGTTCCCCGTTGAAGTCCATATTCTTCTCGAAACCGACTTCCTCGGCGGCCTCGACCAGCATCTCGTCGAGTTCGCTCGGCTCGGTCCCGCGCGAGACGGTGAGCGGCCCGTCCGTGCCGTGGTACGCCGCGTCGCCGTCCGCAGTCAGGTTCTCGGACTTTTTGAAGTACGGGAGCAGGTCGTCGTAACTCCACCCGTCGTTGCCGAGATCCGCCCAGTTGTCGAAGTCGTAGGCGTGTCCGCGGACGTACGCCATTCCGTTGATCACGGTCGATCCGCCGAGCGCCTTCCCGCGGGGCCAGGCGATAGACCGGCCGTTCAGTCCTGGCTGTGGTTCGACCTCGAAGCCCCAATCGAGGTCTGACCCCAGCAGGTCCCACACGCGGGTCGGATCTTTCACTGCATCGCGGTCCTCTTCGGGATTCCCCGATTCGAGGAGTAAGACGTCGACAGATCGGTCCGCCGTCAGCCGGTGTGCGAGTGTACACCCGGCCGCACCGCCGCCGACGATGATATAATCGTACATCACGTTCTATCGTGTATGAAAACACTAACTAATATCTTTCGCTCACCGCGGGAGAGTCGCCGGACTCGCAGGTCGGACGGGGCGAGTACCCGACTCGCTGAAGCACTCCGGCGAGCAGGTATTTGACCCTCTCAAAAAGAATATTGTGGCACGTAAATCCGTGACAAGGTGACTAGTGTTGGACAGAAGCGGCGAATCTTGGGTCTTGACAACTTCTCTCGTGAAAGATCCTGAAACAAAGTCGTCTCGGTCGGCGGTTCAACCGTGTGCTAACAGGAGTACACGAGTTATTCTCTTGGTGTTCTCATCGCTGAGTATTTGACTGGGTCAAATCACGCCTCAGTTTGTGTGTAGATCTCGATCTCGGCGTTGTTTGCCGAGCGGATCACCGCCTCGATCAGTTCCTCTTCGATCGATGCGTCGCGCCAGTTGTTCGCCGGCCCGGAGATACTGATCGCACCGGCGACGTCGCCGTTGTCGTAGATGACGGGGGCCCCGATCCCCTTGTTCCCGTGGACGACCTCCTCGTTGTTGACGGCGAAGCGCTGTTCGCGGATCCGGGCGAGTTCGTCGGCGAGTGCCGCTTCGTCGGTGATCGTGTGGGACGTGTACGAGGGCAGTCCCTTCTCGTTGATGATCTCGGTGACGCGCTCTTCAGGCAGATGTGCGAGGATCGCTTTCCCCGCCGCCGTACAGTGCATATGCGTCTGCGGCTCGTCACGCTTCTCGATGTGGATCTGTTTGCCCACGGCGTCTTCGCCGAAGGTCTCGTGAAGAATGAGAATCTTCCCGTTGTACTCCGTGGCCAGGTGCGCGACTGCGTCGTACTGGTGGGCCAGTTTGTCGACTTCGTCTTTTCCGGCTCGGTAGAGCGGCGTCTGATTCCGCACGCGCTCGCTGAACGGGATGAACTCCATCCCGAGTTGGTATCGACCGTCCACCTGCTCAATGAACCCGTGCGCCCGGAGCGTCGACAGGTGCGTGTGGACGGTGCCGGGGGCGAGCCCCACGTGCTCGGCGATCACCGACACGGTCGTATCGCCCTCTTCAGCGATGAACCGCAGGATGTCGAGGCTCTTGTCGACCGCCTCGATCCGTCGTCCGCCGTGTTGAGCCGGCATATCTTCGTGTGACAGCCCGATACGAATAAATTTGTTGTGATCAAAGAGGATAGTTTTCGCGACTGACGCTGCTGTCCCGGTCCAGTGGTACTCACTGCGGGTGGATCGCAATCAGAGAACGGGTGGATCGCTGGCGTGTCCCCGAGTGCTCAGACCTCGTCCATTCGGGTCACGACCGGGCAGTTCACGTTCAGCAGCACTTTCTGTGTCTTGTTGCCAAACAGGGCCTTGCCGGTGGGCGAGCGGCGACGACCGCTGATGACCAGAAACCGCGGCTTTTCTCCTTCGGCCTCGGAGATGATCTCTTCTGCGACGTCACCGACTCGGCCGCGGGGATCGAGTATATCGTCGTCGATGTCGTCGATCGTCTCGAGCACGAACTTCCGGGCGAATCGCTCGGCGCTCTCGACCTCGGCGTTGAACGAGAAGTTCTCGAACTCGGGGATGTCGCGGATGGATCGCTGGTGTTCGTCGTGTTCCTCCGTCGGGATGACGTGCAGGACGGCGAGGTCGTCACCGTAGGTGGTCGCGAGGTCGTGGGCGATTTCGATCACGTGCTTCGATCGTTCTTTTTCGTCGACGGCGGCGAGTATCGTCATTTCGCGTTAGACTTCTGTCCCGAGTGATAAAATAGTATCTTTCCCCGTTTCGGCCGTTTCGGCGGAGAAACCGGTGATGTGCGACGAACGCAGGAAGTGGAGGCCGGCGTGACTGCGGAGACATTTCACAGTCCAAGGCCTGACTGCGGAGGCGCTCGGCCGGCGTCGACTAGTCGAGACCGCGGATGATGTCAGCGGCCCGCTCGGCGATGGCGATGGTAGGGGCGTTCGTGTTGCCGCTCGTGATCTCCGGCATCACCGACGCGTCGACGACCCGCAGGTCGTTCATCCCGTGGACCCGAAGCTCGTCGTCGACGACGGCCATCTCGTCGTCGCCCATCTTGCAGGTCCCGACGGGGTGATAGATCGTCTGGGCCGTCTCGCGGACGTGCTCACGCAGGTCCGCGTCGTTCTCGACGTCGCCTTCGGGCCAGATTTCATCGCCGCGGTACTCTTCAAGCGCGTCCGCGTGGCCGATCTGACGGGTCCGCTTGACCCCCTCGACGAGTGTGTCCAGGTCCGCTTCGTGGGCCAGATAGTTCGGGTCGATGACCGGGTCGTCGAAGGGATCGGCGGACGCGAGCGTGATCTCGCCGCGGCTCTCGGGGTGTAAGAGCGTCGCACTCGGGGTCATTCCGGCACCCTCTTCGGGATTGTCGAATCCGTGGCGCATAAAGTAGACCCGCGCGAGGAAGTACTGGAGGTCCGGCGCGGGGAGGTCGGGGTCGGTCCGCTCGAAGCCGGTGACCTGACAGAGTACTTCCCCCTGCTGGATCTCGGGATCGCCGTGCAGTTCGTACGCGGCGGACGCGACGAGGTGATCCTGGAGGTTCTTCCCGACGCCGGGCAGGTCGTTCTTGACGTCGATCCCGTGTTCCTCAAGTTCGTCCGCGGGGCCGATCCCCGAGAGCAGCAGCAACTGCACGGAGTCGATCGAACCCGCCGAGAGGATCACTTCCTGATCCGCGTCGACGGTGTCGGTCGATCCGTCCTGGACGTAGGTGACACCGGTGGCGGTGTCGCCCTCGAACTCGATCTGCGTGACGTGCGCGCCGGTCTGAGCGGCGAGGTTCTCTCGGTCGAGGACCGGATGGAGGTACGAGACCGCAGTGCTCTCTCGGGTCCCGTCCCTGACTGTCAGCGGGAGCGGTCCCATCCCTTCTTGCTGGCCGGCGTTGATGTTCTCGTTGCGGTCGAATCCGACTTCGACGGCGGCGTCGATCAGCGCGTTCGTGACGTCTCCGTAGGGATGCTCCTGTTCGACCCAGAGTGGGCCGCCCTCGCCGTGATACTCGGACTCGCCGCCCTCGAAGTCTTCCATCCGCTTGAAGTACGGGCGCATCTCGTCCCAACTCCAGCCCTCGTTGCCGAGTTCGGCCCACCGGTCGTAGTCGTGGGGGTTGCCCCGAACGTACATCATCGCGTTGATCGCCGACGAGCCACCGAGCGTTTTGCCCCGCGGCCAGTACTCCTCGCGGCCGTTGAGTCCCTCCTGGGGAACTGTCCAGTACTCCCAGTCCACGTCCGACTGCATCAGTCCGGGGAACAGCGTCGGTACGTGAATCTCGTCTTTCTCGTCGGGCTTCCCGGCTTCCAGCAGCAGGACGTCGGTGTCCTCGTCCGCCGAGAGGCGGTTCACCAGGACGCAGCCGGCCGACCCAGCGCCGACGATGACGTAGTCGTAGGTGTTCGCCATAATCACCTGACAGCAGGAAACCATCCATAATGAATTTTTTGTACAGAGTCGCCGGACGGGACCTGCCGATTGCTGTCGGGCGGGTTTGCCGACGCGGGACGCCGCTGGCAACGTCACCGACGTCACGCTTGAACTCAGCGGCAAGAGCCCGATCGTCGTCCACGAGAACGCCGAGACGATTGCCGTCGCCAGCGTCACCAACACCGGCGGGGAGTGTGAGACGGAATTGCGTCCCCGGTGTCGCGGGTCCGTCCCGTCGATCGGTTCGTATCGTCCGCGAGCCAAACTTTATATACTGTATTCGTCATCACCGAGTATGGCCCTCGTCGATCCCGCCGACGGTCCGCCGCGACGTCCGGCAGACGACTCTGGCAGCGCGTCGCCGACGCCCGGGGCGGAATCCGGCGACGACCCGAGGTCCGCACGGAGCACCCACAATGTCTGATGAATCATCGAACTCGGAGTCGTTCGAGGAACTGTACCGGTCGCTGTACGAGGAGGGGATGACTGACGGCCTCCCGGTCGTGCCACCGACAGAGGAACGCGTCGCGGAGATGCTTCGGGGGACGGACCACCCGCGGGACCACGTCATCGGCCGGTTAGGCAACAACGACAACCCGCTCACGGTCGAGGACCTCGCGGCGAACGCGGTGATGGCCGGATGCGTCCCGCCGTATCTGCCGGTCCTCGAGGCGGGGGCCCGGGCGCTCGCGGACCCGGACTCGAACTCGATCCAGTTCTCGGTCAGCACGGGGTCGTGGGCCTACCAGTGGATCGTCAACGGCCCGGTGCGGAACGAACTGGACATCGAGAGCGGGACGGGGGCGTTCGGTCCCAACTACCACGCGAATCAGACGATCTCTCGCGCGCTGGGGATGGCGTACCGCAACACGGCGAAGATCTACCCCGGCGAGAAGGATATGGGCGTGATGGGTAACCCCGCGAAATTCTATATGCTCGCGGGCGAGAACGAGGAAGCCAGCCCCTGGGAACCCTACCACGTCACCCACGGTTACGACGTGGACGACAGCACCATCACCCTCGCGGGCCCGAACGGATGGTCACAGTGGGTTCCCCGCGAGAACACCGCCGAACAGATTCTTCGCGATATGATCGAGAACACTCCCCGATCGATGCGCGGCAGTTCGGGCGAGGACCTCAACGCCACGGTCACGCACGCGATCAACCCCTACAACGCCGACGAACTCGCGAAGGCGGACCTGAGCAAGGACCAGATCAAATCGTATCTCGTCGAGAATTCAGACATGCGAACGGAGGGTCGTCCCGTCCTCCTCGAGGACGAACAGCTGTTCGAGGACACGGATATTCATCTCAAACAGGTATCTCAGTATCAGGACAATAACTCGGTGAAAATCGCGACGATCGGCGGATCGGGCGCGTTCAACGCGATCATCGGGATGTCGATCGGCGGGCCGGTGACGAAGCAGATCCAGTTCCCGGACAACTGGGCGTCGCTCGTCGAAGAGTACGAATTCGACCGCAACTGGTACCCTGAAGAGGGATTTTACGAATAGTCGGTGTCCGACTGTCGAGGAACCGACTCGGTACATTCGGAAATCTATCGGGTTGCAAACACCGAGGGAATCGAACGAGGTGGTACAGAGGACGTCGTTCGAGTGAGATGAGATCGTATTACTTTTCTTGGTATTTTTGTATTCTATCAATTATCATATCTATCAGTAGCGATCAAATCGGAGATGAGATCGCGACCGGGAGACAGCGGCGGGGAGCACTCAGGCACTGCGCGGGATTCGGGAACGGGACCCGGCACAGTCGGCGGCCATCCCCGCAAACACTACCCTAATACGGTTCCCGAAGTAATCCAGGCTATGGTGAATTATCGGTACGCTGGCGACGCTCACGAACGGTTGTTCGCCGCGTATCAGGACGATTCCGAACCGTTCCCCACGAGCGTCACAGCGTGTTTCCCCGAACGCGAACACCGACGCGAGGAGATTGCGCTGCTGCAGGAACTGCTGTTTCCGACGTGCTGGAACGCGCCCGAACTCGTCCGCGACGAACTGGCAATCGTAGACCAACTCGACGAACTGGGAACCCTGGTGAAAGCCGGGATCTGCCCGTACACCGACGGCCGGCCCGACGAGAAGGTCTCCGCAGTGCTCGACAGCCTCCCGGAGATCCGGGAGGCGCTGAAACTCGACGTCGAGGCCGCGTACAAGGGCGATCCGGCGGCGAAGACGTATATGGAGATCATCCGCTCGTACCCGGGCTTCCTGGCGATTTCGGTCCAGCGGGTCGCACACGTACTCTACGACATCGGAGCGCCGGAATACGCCCGTGAACTGACCGAGTACGCGAAGACCCAGACGGGCATCGACATCCATCCGGGTGCTGAGATCGGCGAGCACTTCTTCATCGACCACGGGACGGGCGTCGTCATCGGCGAGACCGCGGAGGTCGGCGAGTGGGTCAGACTCTATCAGGACGTCACGCTCGGGGCGCTCCACTTCGAGGAGGAAGAGAGCGACGAGCACGCGCTCAAGAAGGGCTACGAGCGACACCCGACGATCGGCGACCACGTCGTCATCGGGGCCGGGACCAAAGTGCTGGGCGCCATCACCGTCGGCGACCACGTCAGCATCGGTGCGAACTCCTGGATTACCGAGGACATCCCCGCACAGACCAAGGTGTTCATCAAAGAGCACCCGACGCAGGAGCGCAAGCGCTACAACGAGTAGCGGCTACGGCGACTCGAACTCGATCGACGCGATGCGGTGCCGTGGGGCCTCGCTGTCGTCGTTTTCGTACTTGTAATCGACGCCCGCCTCCTCGTCGGCCGTCGCTCGATGGGAGCCGTCGCAGAACGGCTTGTCGTCGGAGAGCCCGCATCGGCAGATGTAGATGCCGCCGTCGCGGTACTCCGGGTCGAGTTCCTCGGGGTCGATCACGTCGGGGCCGTCCTCCCGGTGTGTGACTTCGCGTGCCATCAGGACACACGACGGACTGGGTCGGGTTATACTTCGGGGACCGATCGGCGCGTGGCGAAAAACCGAAACCCCCCGGCAGCGTCGCAACGTCTATGTCCAACGAACCGACGCTCGTCGAAGACGTGATGTCGACGGTGCTCGTGACTGTGAGCCCCGACGCGACGCTCGTCGACGCGGCGAAACGGATGAAGAGCCACGACATCAACGCGTTGCTGGTCCCCTCGACGGAGATTGCGATCGTGACGAGCACTGACGTTCTCGAAGCCGTCGCCGACGAACACGATCCGAGTTCGATCACCGTCGAGGAGGTGATGACCCGGTCCGTCGAGACCGTGCCGCCGGAACTCCGTCTCACCGAGGCCGCCGCGATGATGGAGAACTTCGGGTTCAGTCACCTCCCCGTGGTCGACGACGATCTCGTGGGGATGGTCTCTTCGACCGACATCACCGCACAGTTGTCCTGAGATGAACCCAGTCCAAGCTCTCGACGCCGCGGAGGGGACGACCTGCGTGGTCGGCGCTGGCGGGAAGAAGACCACGATGGCGACGCTCGCGCACGAACTCGACCGCGCCGTCGTCACCGCGACTGTCCGGATTCCGATCTTCGACGACTGGGTCGGCCGCGTGGCCGTCACCGAGACGCCCGGTGCGGTAGTCGACGAGGCGCTCGCCGCTACGGACGCCGACTGGCCGCTCGGTGTCGTGCCCGAGCGCGAGCGCGAGGACCGCTACTACGGCTACGAACTCTCGGTGCTCGACGATCTCGCAGCGCGCGACGTCCCGATCCTCGCCAAAGCGGACGGCGCGCGAATGCGACGACTCAAGGCCCCCAGTACGGACGAACCGCGGGTTCCGTCGAGCGCCGACACCGTGGTGCCGATCGCGAGCGTGCACGTCGTGGGCGAACCGCTCTCGGACGACCTCGTCCACCGCGTCGACGAGGTCTCGGCACTGACGGGACTCGACCCCGGCGACGAGATCAGTGCCGCGGATCTCGCGACCGTCCTCGCCAGCGAGGAGGGCGGACGCAAGTCGGTCCCGCCGGACGCGACGTCGATCCCGCTCCTGAATATGGTCGACGACGACGCCCTGGCGGCGACTGCCAGAGAGGTCGCCGCCGAGATTCACGACCGCGCGGACGTCCCCCGAGTCGTCCTGGCAGAGATGCGTGCAGACGATCCGATCGTCGACGTCGTCCGGAACTGAGTCGGCAGTGAGTTGACTCGATCGCAGAACCGGTCCAAGGTTCTCAGTCTCGCTGCAGTCGCTCGGTCGCCTGTCGGAGTT
The DNA here is from genome assembly GCF_900107195.1 of Halobellus clavatus. Taxonomy (GTDB): domain Archaea; phylum Halobacteriota; class Halobacteria; order Halobacteriales; family Haloferacaceae; genus Haloquadratum; species Haloquadratum clavatum. The sequence goes on along the minus strand of NZ_FNPB01000004.1, from coordinate 194,490 downwards.
CCGCCTGCGTGTTCACGTTCTCGAACGTGTCGAGCGACGAGACGCGGTCGATGTCCGCGTCGTCGATCACGACGACGTCGAGGTCCTCGACCGGTGCGATGATCCGGTGGTCGTCACGTTCGAGTGCCCGTCGGCAGGCCGCGAGCATCGGCTCGGTCCGGTAGACGGCCTGAGTCGTTTGGAACCACTCGTCTGGCCGCGGGATGGCAGCCTCACGGTCGGTCGCGCGCTCGAACAGGTAATCGACGAAGACCGGATCGACGAACGGCATATCGCAAGCGACGACCAGCGTGTACGCCGCGTCGATCGCTTCGAGCCCTCGCGCGATGCCGGCCATCGGCCCGCCGTCGGTCTCTCGGTCCACCGCGAACGTCGGGTCGAACGACCCGTCGTCGAGCGCCGCCGAGATGGGATCGACCTGATCCGCCCGGCAGTTGATCACCACCTCGTCGACGACGTCGGCGACCCGATCGACGACCCGCCGGATCATCGGCGTCCCGTCGAGTTCGGCGACGGCCTTGTCGCGGTCGCCGAACCGGGTCGATCGACCGCCGGCGATCACGAGGACTGCTCGCATACGCGGCTGTACTCCGTGGGTCCTCAAGAGCGTGACGGACCGCCAGCGATCACCGATCGCTGTGGCGTGGGTTCGTTCTTCGGAGAGGCCGACAGCGGAGCGCATTTATCCGCCGGCCGAGTCGGTACGGGTGATGCGGGAGGACGAACTGGCGAGCGCCGTGGTCGAACACTTCGAGGCGGCGTTCACCGGGTCCGACGTCGCCCTCGAAGAACCATACGACCACTACGGGAACCGCGGGTCGGTGGACGTCTACGTCCGGACGTCGCCGCCGAACCGAGTCGACTACCTCGTCGAACTGAAGGCCGATCCCGCGGTCCGGATGGCGGCGGGGGCAAACGAGATCCTCCGACAGTACCGGCGGATGGAGCGATACTTCTACGCCGACGACGCTCACGACCTCCGGAAGCGACTCGGGCGGGAGGGCCCCGGCGTTCACCTGTTGCTGCTGTTCGCTCCGACCGCGAAGTGCGTCGAACACGTGTTCGAACACCGGCGGCTCTACGGATCGGTGGACCCCGAACTCGCGATCGACGGGGTCCCCGCCGAGCGGAAGGTGGCGTTTCTCGTCAACCTCGACGAGGCACCTGCCGGGGACCTGGCGTTCCTGTCTGTCAACGGCGACGCCGGCGTCGGGACCGAGGCGTTCCGCCGATCGGTTCCCGAATCCTCCCGGTTGGCCGGCGCGGTTCGCGAGGCAGACGTCGAAGTCGACGCCACAGGTGGGGGCGAAGCCGACGGGTCGGACCAGTGAGGCGCGGTAACTGTCAGTTTTCCGTCACCACGCTCGCTCCAGGATAGCGACGACGTCCTGAGGATCCGGATCGATCCCCTCGGGCGCGACCGCCAGCAGGTCGTCGTCGCAGATCGCCGCGGCGATGGCTGGGAAGTCGGTCTGGCCCACCCCCTGGACGTCCCGGAGGCGGTTGGGCAGTCCGAGGTCGTCGCGGACGTCCGCGACGGCGCCGATGATGGCTGCGGCGGTCGCCTCCGGGCCCCCCGTGGTCGTCACGTCGAGCGCCTCGGCGATGCGGTCACGCCGGCCGTCGACCCGGTCGAAGACGTACCGGAGAACGTGCGGCGCGAGAACGCCGTGGATCGTTCCCTGATGCACGTCGTATCCGTGAGAGAACCCGTGCCCGAACGCGTGGATGATCGACGCCCGGTAGCCGTCCGCACCGGCGAGACCGTACTGGACGGCCACAATACCCGAGAGGATGTCTTCGAGGCGCGCCCCGTCCATCTGTTCCTGCCGGATCGTCCCCAGTGCGGGAGCCAGGAGGCGAAGGCCGCGAGCGGCCGTCCCGTCGGTGATCGGAGTTGCGAGCGGTGAATAGAGCGCTTCGAGTCCCTTGTCGAAGCCGTTCATCGCGGACGCTGCGAGGACTGACGTCGGCGTTGTCCGATACAGTTCGGCGTCGTAGAACAGCGCCTCGGGCATCAGTCTGGGGTCGGAGACGCCGCCGCTCGGCGGGGAGCCGTCGGTCGGTATGCCACGATCGAGCGTGAGTGTCACGCCGGCCAGATCCGAGAGATCCGCACCGGCCAGCGTCGTCGGGACGGCCACGAGCGGGATCGGATCGGCCTCGGCAACGGAGAGGTCGCCGGACTCCACAGCGTCTCGGGCAGCGTCTTCTGCCGCAGGTCCGTACGAGTCCAACGCACAGAGCGCCTTCGCCGTGTCGAGCGTGCTTCCGCCGCCGACGGCGACGACGACGTCCGCGTCTGCCTCACGGGCGCGTCGCAGTCCCGCGAGTGCGGTCCCGAGCGTCTTTTCGGGCGTGGTTTCGGGGAATTCCGCGACCAGCCTGTCACCGAGTCCGTCGCGGATCGGCTCGACCACCGCCGGTGTCGTTCCGACGGTCTGTCCGCTCACGAGGATCGCCCGTTCGTATCCGCGGGCGTCGAGTTCCTCGCCGAGGGTCGCGACACAGCCGGCACCGGCGACGATCGTTCCGGGGTGAAAGTCGAATCGAAACCCGTCAGGTGCGTTCATACCGGCGGCGTACGCGGCCGATCATCAAAGGCCTACCTCCGCCGGGCGCCCGGTGCGCCCCACTCGCGAGCCCAGCTGGTGGGTGATCCGACCGTCGGCCCAGGTCGACCCGCGGGGGCCCCGGCACACCGACCCGGGATCCGTGTTGCGTGCCGGCTGGTCGTCGTCTCGGTTACTCGACCGATTCGAGGGCCTCGATCGCGCCGTCGAAGGCCTCACGCGTCCGTTCGTCGGCGTCGTCTCCGGGGTGGGCAGCACGGATCGCCGGCAGGGCCTCGGCGTCGCCGAGTTTGCCGAGGACGTCGGCCGCCCACGACGGGTAGCCGTTGCCGCGACCGCGGTCGAGGAGGTCACAGAGCGACGCTCGCACCCACTCGCGAGACACCTGTCCGGGCGCTTCAGCCTCCGTCAGTCCCAGAATAAAGAGCACGTATCGCGAGACGTTCCGGTCGCTTCGGAGCATCGTCTCCATCGTCTCGACGTGCGGGACGAAGAGCTCCGGCTGTCGCTGGGCCACTCTGGCGAGCGAGTCTGTGACGTAGATCGTCGCGCGAACGTGTGGCGACCCCATCCACACGGCTGGCGCGGGGATCCCCTCGAACTCCTCCGGGTACGAACCAACGTTCGAGAGCAACTCCTCGATGTAGGGCGCGAAGAGGTGCGGTTGGTTGTAGAGGTGCTGGAGCACCTTCGCGGCGCTGGAGCGCGCTTCGGGGTCGTCGGTCGAGAGCAGTGCGACGACTCGAGCGATGTCCTCGTGTGTGACGTCTCCCGGAGAGGTCTTGGCGTCTTCGAGGAGGTCCGCTGCCAGCGCCTGCTGGTCCGCGGGAGCGTCGGGGACGTCGACCGCGCTCGGTGACGGGGCGTCCTCGATCCGACTGGTGACGTCCTCGTCAGTCTCGGAGCTTGCTGCTTCGTCACTCATCGTCCGATCTCCAGGTCGAGGTCGAGCGATCCCAGAATCGTCCGGTAGACGGCGCTGGGGTCCATACCGGTCGCCGAACAGAGCCGATCGACCCTCCCGGGGGTGAAGTCCGGTCCGAGTTCCCACAGCGCGTCGTGAAACGACGCGGCGTAGCGGGGCGGATCCTCGTCGGTTCTGGCGATCAGTCCCTCGGTGACGAGTGTTTCGAGCGCCATCTCGAAATCGGGCTCGGTCGCCGGCGCATCCGAGCGAACTCCGTACTCGTCGCTGACCTCGAACTGGTAGAAGTGATCTGCCGCAGAGCGGATCGGCTGGTCCGCCTCGGTGAGAAACTCGTACACCTGTGCCTCGGCCTCGTCGAGCGAACTGGGATCGGTGCCGTCGAAGTCCGGGGCGTACTCCAGGAGTAACCCTTCGAGCAGTTCCGGGACGATATCGAACTCCTCGATCAGTTCCTCGGTGCGCTCGTGCATACAGATCAGTCGAACGGGGGCACAATAAAGATCCGGAGCGGGACCGAACGGTGTAAGGACTCCCGCCGAGTCCAGCACGATATGGAGGTGCTCGGCCGGCTGCTTGGGCTGCTGGTGCTTCTCGCCCTCGGCACCGGGCTCCGGTCTGTCGGGATCCTCGACGAGGGCCGGACACAGCGCCTCAACGCCCTCGCGTACTACGTCGCGCTGCCGGCGCTCGTCTTCGTCTCGACGTACGATCGAACGATCGGCGAACTGCTCACGCCGGCGCTACTACTCGGACCCGTCGTCGTCCTGGTCGGGATCGCCGGCCTGGCGTGGGTGATCCACCGAGCGCGGACGGCCCGTGACCGCCGGAGCGTCGCGATCGTTCAGTCGTACCACTCGAACCTCGGATATCTCGGGTTGCCGCTCGTCGCAGCGACGTTCAGCGACGACGTGACGGCGCTGGCGAGTGTCGTCCTGGGCGTGGCCTCCCTGACGCAAGTCCCGCTGACGATCATCGTACTGACAAGCGGCGGCGAATTCGGCGGCTCAGTCCGGAGCGAACTCTCCCAGTTGGCCCGTAACCCGGTACTCGTCGTGTTACTCCTGGGGCTGACAGTCGGCTCGCTCGGGCTCTCGCTTCCGGGGTCGCTCACGGCGGGCCTGGACGTGTTGGGAACGCTCGCGCTGCCCCTCGCGCTCCTGTGCGTCGGGGCGACGCTCCAGATCGATCTCCCGGAGGTCGACGTCGGCGCGAGCGCTGCGGTCGTCGCCCTGAAGATCGGCGTGATGCCGATCCTGGCGTGGGCCGTCTTCTCGCTCCTCCGCGTGGATCCCGCGGCATTCGCCGCGTCGGTCGTGATGCTCGGGACGCCGACGGCCGTCTCGACGTACGTGTTCGCGAACGAACTCGGGGGCGACCCGGAGTTCGCGTCGCTGAACGTGTTTCTGACGACGCTCGGCTCCGTGGGAACGCTCTTCGTGCTCATCCGCGCGGTCGGCTGACCGCCCTCGGATCGCGGTCGCTGGCGCGCCTACTCGGACCCGCCGAGCCGACCGGCGACGACGAGGTAGTCACGGCCGAACACCGCCAGTGACGGCACGAGCACGAGGACCGCCAGCGGCGGGACCACCTCGGGAAACAGCGGCGAGAGCGCGAAGGCGATGAACGCCATCTGGAGGCCTGCCAGGGGACGGCGAAGCCGACTCGGCGGAAGCTCGTGCACGGGCTGCCCCCGATACCGTCGGAGGCCGCGCCCGAGTTTGAACAGGTACCGCGCCGCCGACAGCGACAGGTACCAGACCGGGAGCTCCCCCCACAAGACGGCGGTGACCGGCGCGACGAGGAACCCGGTGGTGTCGACGGCCATATCCAACTTCGCTCCGAGTTCGGTGGCCCGATCGTAGCGACGGGCCAGGAGCCCGTCGACGGCATCCAGCGCACAGCCCGCGCCGTAGAGCACCGCCGGTACCCACGCGATCCGGGCCGTCGGTACCAGGACGCCGAACCCCGCGACGGCGGCGAAGAGCGTGCCGCGTCCGAGCGTCACGAGGTTCGGCGCGCCGAGCGAACGGTACACATCGTCGTCGTCCGATTCGGGCCGGTTCGCGTCGAGGTGACGGTAACAGAACCACGCGATGTACCCGGCGATGGCGACCGTCGGAAGCGTCCATCGAGCCCCCGCAGAGAGTCCGACTGGACCGACTCCGATGAGCGGGACGGCCGTGGAGACGCCGACGGACAGTACCGCCGCACCGCCGGTGACGACGGCAGCGAGCGAGACGACGACTCCCGCCCACTGCCGGCGGAGCGGCCCGGGGACGACGCCAGCGGTACTCACCGTTCGTACTCCGTCCCGGCCAGCGTCGACAGCCGATCGCGGTCCGATTCGGTGAGTTGCAGCCGCGCGGCCGCGAGGTTATCGACGACGTGGTCGGCGTCGGTGCTCGAGGGAATCGGGACGACGCCGCGGTCGACGTGGTAGGCGATGGCCACGGCCGCCGGAGCGACGTCGTGCTCGGCGGCGATCGCTTCGAGCACCGGCTCTTCGAGGAGTCCAGGGGCCGAGAGCGGCGAGTGAGCCATCACACGAATGCCGCGGGCGTGACACGCCTCGATCAGGTCGTCCCGTGGACGATACGGATGTGATTCGATCTGTACGATCGCCGGTGGGATCCGAGCGATCTCGATGAGCTCCTGCAGCTGCGCGAGTGAGACGTTGCAGACGCCGATCGTTCGGGTGAGGCCCCGGTCGTGGACCGCTTCCATCCGCCGCCAGGTCTCGGTCAGCGGAACGTCGGCGGTCGCGGGAGCACCCGCGTCGTCTGTCGGGAACGTCAGTGCCTCCTGTTCGGCCGGGGGCAGGTCCGCCAGTTCAGTGAGTGGCCCCTGGTACTGCCACGCGTCCGGCCAGTGGAGCAAATAGGCGTCGAGGGCGTCGATGCCCAACTCCGTGAGCGTCCCCTCGCAGGCCTCTGCGACGTGCGCGTGGTTCGTGTTCCAGACTTTGCTGACGAGAACGAGACCGTCGCGGTCGGGCGACCCCGGCGCGTCCAGGAGGTCCCCGATACGCGCCTCGTTGCCGTAGAGTTCCGCCGAGTCGAGGAGCCGATAGCCCGCGTCGAGTGCCGTCGCGATCGAATCGATGCGGTCGACGTAGGCGCCGTCGCGGTAGCGCGAACAGCCGAACCCGACCGGGGGGAGGCGAAGCGCTCCGTTCCGCATCCGCTCGTCGGTGTCCGCACCGATCAGTGAGGCCGACTGCGTCGGCGGTCGAACGGCGAGTGTCTCGGGGGTCGTCACTGTCAACGCCGACCGGTCCCGCTCAGTGATCGACACCGCCACCTCGGTCCTGTCCCGAGCGGCGCGTTCGATCGCGTTGCAGACGGCGACGACGTGTGCGGCTCGTCGTGCCCCACGGGTCGGCCGCCGCCCGTTGCGGATGGCCGCGGCCAACTGCGCCGGGCCCGAGAGGTGTGAGCGTTCGCGCTCCGGAGACGGATGCGGAGCCGACACGTAGGGCCGACCCAGCCCACCGACGGAGACCGTGTCGGGGCGGGCCGCGAGTGCCCCGGTGTCGTCGAGAGACAGCGATCCGTCGTCGCCGTGCAGTTCGAGTCCGTAGAATTCGCGGCTCCGGTGTGGGGCATAGAGGCTCGCTGTCAGCCGGACGACCGGGCCCGACGCGAATTCGATGGTGGACTCGACGTGCGCCGGCCGTTCCGGCCGGTCGTCCGCCCGGTCGGGCCAGATGTCGAGTGCGTCCGCGACCCGGATGCGTTCGACCGGGCCGAACCACTCGACGAGCAGGGTCAGGGGGTAGACCGCCCCGTCGTACAGCGGCCCGACCGAGAGAAACGACCCCGGCGAGTCGTGCCACTCGTTCACACGACCGACGTGGGCGTGGGCGTAGCCCAGTCGAACCGGACCGAACCGGCCGTCTCGCAGGAACGACTGGGCGTGTCGCTGGGCATCACAGCGGTGAGTGATCGGCGCGCAATCGAGGGCCAGGTTCCGCTCGTCCGCCGCTTCGACCAGGGCGGCGGCCCGGTCGGCGTCGAGCGCCAGGGGTTTCTCGCTGAACACGTGTCGGCCGCGGCCGAGGGCCGTCTCGGTCACATCGGCGTGTGCGGCGTGGCTCGTGAGGTTGACCACGAGAGGGACGCGCTCGGCGTCGAGAAGCGACTCCAGATCGCTGTAGGGCGTCGCACCGTGTGCGTCCGCCAGCCGCTCGGCCCGGTCCATCGCGAGATCGCAGACCGCCGTCAGCTCGATCGACGACTCCGACAGTCCCGCGGCGTACTTCTCGGCGACAGCCCCCGCGCCGACGAACGCGCACTCCATCACGCCGGCCGTTCGGACGGTGGGGCCAAAAGCCCGCCGGGCGGTGGGGGTGAGCCGGAACACACAGGAACCGTCCCGTCGATGGGTCTGTATGACCCGTGTGGCGGTCCTGCACAACACCCTCGACTTCCAGGGCGGTGCCGACGTGGTCTGTCTGTCGGTCTGCGCCGCGCTGCAGCGAGAGTACGACGTCTCGCTCTTCACGCTCTCCGAGACGGAGCCGGGCGTCTTGGCCGAACGGTTCGACATCGACCTCGACGCTGACGCCCTCACCGTCCGGCCCGCGTTCGGGTCCGAGCGGGTCGGCCGGTTGCTCTCGACGGTGGCGCCCTTCGTCGGACCGCAACTTCCCTTCCGAAGCGTGCTGCTCCGGGCGGTCTTCGAGCGCCGCGCAGACCGGTACGACCTCGCGGTGAGCACGGCGAACGAACTGTCGGTGTCGCTTCCATCTGTGCAGTACGTGCACTACCCGCAGTACAATCGCCACCGGCTGCGGGACGACGAGGGTGCGACCGGTGGGCTCCTCCATCGCATCTGGAGCGGGATCGCGGCGCCGACCCGGACAGAGTTAGAGCGGTCGACCTCGGTGCTCGCGAACTCGGAGTGGACTGCGGGCGTCGTCGACGCGGTGTACGGCATCGAGCCGGCCGTCGTCCACCCGCCCGTGGACCCGATCGAGGGAGGGATCCCGTGGGACTCTCGCGAACGCGGCGTCGTCGTCGTCGGCCGGTTGGCGCCCGACAAGCGGCTGCTGGACGCGATCGAGATCGTGGACGGCGTCTGCGCGCGCGGGCACGATCTGCACCTTCACATCGTCGGCGGCGCACCCCGGGCGTACCGCGACTACGTCGAGCGGGTGGAATCGGCCGCCGCTGACCGATCGTACGTATTTGTCGAACGCGACGTCCCGAGAGCGCGGATCGAGGAGTTGCTCGGGACGCACCGATACGGACTGAACTGCAAGCCCGAGGAACACTTCGGGATGTCCGTCGCGGAGTACGTCGCCGCGGGGATGATCGCGTTCGCCCCCGACAGCGGCGGACAGCGCGAGATCCTCGCCGGCCGCGACGATCGGCTGTTCGATTCGGTTCCCGCGGCCGTCGACTGCATCGCGACCGCGGTCGAGAATGGAGACCGACCGGCGCTGGACCCCGACCGGTTCTCCTCGGACCGCTTCGAGGACGCGATCCGTCAGGCCGTCCGACGGCGGGTACATTGAAGTCGAACTGCGCACATTGCTATCGTATGGCAACAAACACGTCCAACAGCGGGGCAGTTAGTACGGGATCACTGACGGGGTTGCACTGGGCCGGGATCGTTCTGGCGGCGATCACGGGACTCCTGCATCTCGGGCTGGCGGCGAGTCTGCTCAGCAGTTCACTGACCAGTTCGCTCGGCTGGGCGTTCATCATTGCGGGCGTCGGCTTCCTCGGCGCGATCGTCGCGATCCTCGTCGATTACCGCCGCCAGTTGCTGTATCTGCTCGGCATTCCATTCACTGCGGGGCAGATCGTCGCGTGGGCGGCGCTCAATGCGCCTGACTTTTCCCCGCCGGGAATCGCCGACAAAATCGTCCAGGTACTGCTTATCGTCGTCTTAGTCGTGCTGTACCGTCAGTCCTGACCGCGGATTATTCGATGTGGCCTTCCTCGCGGAGCTGCTCGGCGTCCTGCTCGGAGTAGCGCCACTCGATGTTCGCCTTCTCGTCTTGCCAGTCCCACGGCTCGACGAGAACGACGTCGCCCTCGTTGATCCACGTCCGGTACTTCATCCGACCGGGGATCCGCCCCATCCGGTTCTCGCCGTCTGCACACCGCACGCGAACGTGGTTGCCGCCGTTGTGCTCGGTGACAACCGCGAACACCTCGTCATCGTTGGGCATCCGTAAGTTTCGACGCCCTCTTTCTTCGCTCACAATCTAGATACGACGGCAGGAGGGATAAAGTCCCGGTTCCACGTGACCGGCCGGTGCGGTACGGAGTGTTTCGCGCTGCGATCGGAACAATGCCCGGTGAATAACCATAATTTGACTTACTAGTATATTTTATTTAGATAATTTACTGATAATTACGTCAAGCTGCTTTAGGACTCCTCTAAGATCAGTTATTGTAATGTAGATCTATTCCGAAATATTATATTATGCAGAAAAAACAGTATAATGATATAAAGAGGTGAGACATTGTACGGTAAATTCGGACAGATCTGCCGCCGCCTGCGCTTTCGATTGGGTCCTCCCGAGGCCAATCGGCAACGACCAAGAATTCGAAATTTGGGTGTAGAAGCCGCAAAGCGGCGAAAACGAAGGGTTCACCCATCAATGAGTGGCTCGGCGATGGCCCAAATTAGATAACATCCGTACGTGTGTTATGATGTTTCCACCGTGGGCCCGGTAGTTTCGGTACGAGTCCGGTCGTTGGTCGCTGTGTGTCGATTTCAATCGGGACTTGATCTCGGGTTCCATCGACGCTAATTCGTCCGGTATTACCGGACAAGTGTCGGAGCGTCGATCGCGGGCGATGGCGACAGTAGCGAGCCGAAAAGCCGCCCGAGCGGGTCCACCTCTTGCCGAGCAAGCCGGTCGGTCGACCGTTACTCCTCGCCGCGAGATTCGAGTTTGTACCGTTCGATTTTCCCACTGGGATTCCGGGGGAGTTCGTCGACGAAGCGGTACTCCCGCGGCCGTTTGTAGTCCGCCAGATCGTCGCTGTCGCGACACCACTGGTCCAGTTCCGCCTCGGTCACTCCGCCGCTCTCCTCGACGAAAGCGACGACGACCTCGCCCCACTCCTCGTCGGGGTGGCCGACGATGCCGACGTCGTCGATACCGGGATGGGTGAGCAGGACGTCCTCCACCTCCGTGGGATGGATGTTCTCACCCCCGCTGATGATCATATCGTCGACGCGGCCCGTGATGATGACCCGATTCTCCGCCGTCCGGCGTGCTGCGTCACCGGTGTAGAGCCACCCGTCGGTGATCGCCTCCTCGGTCGCTTCAGGTTTGTTCCAGTAGCCCTCGAAAGCGACGGGTGAGTCCGTGTTGACGATGAGTTCTCCTTGCGTGCCCGGGTCGACCGTGTCTGCCGGGTCCTCGCTCCCGACAGTAACGACGCGGACCTCGAGACCGACGTTCGCGGGCCCGGTAACGGTCGGGTCGCGGATCTCGTGGAGGTCGTCGTACGCGAGGGTGCCGTAGACCTCGGTAGTCCCGTAGAGGTTCGCGATGTGATCGGGGTCGAACGTCTCGATCGTCCGCTCGAAGACCGACTGGCTCATCGGCGCGCCGGAGTAGCCGATTGTCTGTACCGACGAGAGGTCGACCTCCTCGATCAGCTCCGTGTCGAGCATATTCGCGAAGATGGTGGGCGCCTCGTGCAGCGCAGAAACCTCGTGTTCTTCGATAGCCCGAACGGCGATTGCTGGGTCGAACTCCGACATACACAGGTATGTACCGCTCATCGAGAGGAGGCCACAGAGGATCCCGTGGAGGCCCACGGTGTGATACAGCGGCATCACGCCGATCATCGTCTCGTTGAGGTAGTAGTGTTGGCCGAGCGAGTTGATCATCCACCGGGAGAACGTGGCGTTGTGATCCAGCGGGATGCCCTTCGGATCCCCCGTCGTTCCCGAACTGTACAGCATCACGCTCGGATCCTCGTAGGAGACGTCGACCCCGAGATCGTCCGCTGGCGCGTCGCTGAAGGCCTCGAACGGTTCCGCGAACGAAGGTGTGTCGTCGCCGACGTGGACCATCGGGACCTCGATGTCGTCGGCCACCGAGGTGACCGACTCCCGGGACACGTCGTCGAAGAGGAACAACTCGGGGTCTGCGTCCCGGATGTGGTAGCGAACGCCGCTCGGGGCCAGTCGGAAATTGAACGGGACGGCCACGAGGCCGGCCAGTTGCGTCGCGAGGAATGTCACGACGTGTTCGGGACGGTTCGCCATACAGATCGCCACTCGGTCAGTGGGTTCGAGGCCGCGCTCGCGGAGCGCGTTGGCGACCTGGTACGCCCGGGTCTGGAGTTCCGAGTACGTCATCGCGGTCCCGTCGTTCAGGTGGACGACTGCGGGCCGATCCGGGGTTCGTGCCACCGATTGCTCGAACGTGAGAGGGAACAACATACGGTACGACGTATTCGAACAGACCGTAATAATTTTTCCTCTCTGATCGGTCTCCAAGCACCGCGGTCGACGCTCAGTAGAATCGGTAGTTGACGGCGATCTCCTCGGCGGCCGCGCGCACGTTCTGGATCAGTTCCGCGCGGTACTCGTCCTGCTCGAGGCGTCCGGTGGGGCACGCGACGGAGACACTTCCAAGCAGTTCGGTGTCTTCGATCACCGGGCAGGAGACGAAGCCGATCCCGATGACCTGCTCTTCCCGATCGATGGCGTATCCCTGGTCGGTGATCGTTTCGAGTTCCTCCCGGAGGACCGCTGGGTCGGTGACGGTGTGTTCCGTCACGGCCGCCAGTTCGTCAACGTCGAGTAACTCATCGACGCGCTCGTCGGGGAGATGTGCGAGCAGAACCTTGCCGGCGGCGTGAGAATGCAGTGGCGTACGGAAGCCCGGATACGTTCCCGTCTGGACCGACGTGAGGTCTCCCTCCTCGTGGAGCATCACCCAGTCGCCCGCCTCCTCCTGTCCGAGTTGTGCGAGTTCGTCTGACTGCTCTGAGAGCTTCCGAAGGACGACGTCCGAGGAGTGGAAGTACCGGTTCCGGTACTTGAGGAGGCTCCCGCGTTCGAGAAAGCGGTAGCTGATCCGGTAGGTGCCGGCCTCCCGCACAACGAAGCCCGTGGCCTCGAGCGAGACGAGATAGTCGTGCGCGGTACTCCGCGTCACGTCCATCAGCTCTGCAATCTCCGCCGGACCGGCTTCCCGTTCGCGCTCCAGGAGGTCGAGGACCTCGAACGCCCGCGCGACCGTCTGCAGTGGGATGTCGGAGCTCACACCCTCACTCCGGAGCCCTCGGTATGAAATGCTGTCGCTCATCGGGGTCGTGACAGGCGGGCGTGCAGGCCGCTTCTCGGCGAGGTTGACCAGAGACTAAGAAAAATTTAAATAATATAGTATGGAAGTTGGTGATAGACCGCACTATGACACAGAGTCTCGACAGCGCACTCCAGCAAGCAGACAGTCCCCTCGAGTTCGTCCGATCGCCCGCACGAGGGGCCGATTCCGGACATCTCCGCCTGTTTCAGGACCTGCCCGACGAAGTGACGAACTGGCGCGAAGAACAGGCCGCCTGGGCCGACAGCGTCGGACTCGCGGACCTCTCGCACCATATGACCGACCTCCACGTCGAGGGACCGGACGCACTCGACCTGTTCGCGAATCTGGGGATCAACGACTTCGCCTCGTTCGAACCCGGCCAGGCCAAGCAGTTCGTCGCTTGCAGCCCCGACGGGTACCTGATCGGCGACGGGATCCTCTTCCACCTCGACGACGACGAATTCAACCTCGTCGGCTACGGGCCGATCAACTGGGTTGAGTATCACGCCGAAACCGGCGACTACGACGTCGACACCGAGCGCGACGAACACGGCGGGATGCGCGAGAGCCCACCGAAGACGTTCCGATACCAAGTCCAGGGTCCCGACGCGCTCGAGCTGATCAAAGAGGTCGTCGACGGCGACCTGCCGGAAGTTCCGTTCTTCAATTTCCGTGAGGTCTCGATCGCCGGTCACCAGATCAACGCCCTGCGCCACGGGATGCTGAACGAACCCGGATTCGAGTTCTTCGGTCCCTGGGAGTACGCCGAAGACGTCCGCAGCACGATTATGCAGGCCGGACAGGACTACGACATCCGGCGAATCGGTGCGAAAGCGTATCCGACGAACGTGATCACTGCGGCGTGGATGTCGATCCCGCTGCCGGCGATCTACCACGACAACGAGACGGTTCGGGAGTACCGCGAGTGGCTCGACGTCAACAGCTTCGAGGGTGCCCTTGCGATCGGTGGAAGCCACGACTCCGAAGACATCACGGACCACTATCTGACGCCCGTCGAGGCCGGTCACGAGCGATTCATCGACTTCGATCACGACTTCATCGGCAAAGAAGCCCTGCGTGAGGAAGTCGAGAACAACGAACGGACGCGGGTCACGCTCGTCTGGGATGGCGAGGACACCGAGGACCTCTATGGGTCACTGTTCGACGATGACGAGACGTACCGGTACACCGAACTGCCCGTCGCAGACTGGGCGCTGACGCAGAACGACAAAGTCCTGAAAGACGGCGAGCAGGTCGGGATCGCGTGTAACACCCGCTACCTCTACTTCGAGAACCGGATGTTCTCGTTGTGTAGCATCGACACCGAGCTCGCCGAACCGGGCACCGAGGTCACGATCGTCTGGGGAGAACCAGACTCGAAGAACCCTCGTGTCGAGCACCACGAGCAGACGGAGATCACGGCAGAGGTCGCCCCCGCGCCGTACTTCGAGGACAAGCGGAAGACCGCGAACTACAACGTGAACTGAGCGTCGCATCGCACCACAGGCGGTCGCGAGTCTGCCGGCGAGCAGCACCCGCCGGGCTCTTTTCGGAGTGGTATCCAAGCGGATCAGATTGGGACCATAGAAAAATTTATAACGTTCTTTTGCTAAGGAGTGGTCGTGCCTACGAGTAACAGACGGCGATTTATTACCGCGGCAGGAACAGGGGCAGTAGCGCTCGTCACAGGGTGTCTCGGTGCTGACGGAGACGGCGACAGCACAGCGACCCCGACGTCCGACAGCGGAACCGACGCAACCACGACCACGATGGGATCGAGCGGGAGCGACGAGCCGATCACGGTCGCCGCGACGGTCTCGCGCACGGGATCCTTCTCGAGTGCGGGCGAGGACGTCGAGACCGCCTACCGGCTCGGGGAACAACTGATCAACGACGACGGTGGGATCCTCGGTCGGGACGTCAACGTCATCATCAGAGACGACGAGAGCGACCCACAGCAGGTCCGCGAGTCGCTCCAGACGATCATTGAAAACAACGACGTCGATATGATCTGGGGCACGTTCGGGAGCCTGCTTGTCGGGGCGGCAGCGTCCGTCGCCGAGCGCGAGGGGCTCCCGATGCTGAGCGCGAACTTCGCGTATATGGAGCCCCACCTCAACAACAACTACGAGTGGACGTTCGCGCCGTTCGGCAAGAGCCGAGATATGGCCAACGGCGCGGTGAAGTTGGCTAATCTGGCACCCGAAGACAACAAACCGGTGAACGTCGGCATCTGGCAGACGAACACGGGCTGGGGAGCGGAACTCGGCCGCGTGTGGTCCGACGCGCTCGAAGCCAACGGCCACGAGGTCGTCCTCAACGAGAAGTTCCAGATCGGCTCCTCGGACTTCTCGACGCTCATCTCGCAGGCCAAGAGCGCAAACGTGGAGTACCTGCTCACGAACCCCTCGCCGGGCGGGGGGATCACGATGGTGAACCAGATGCAGGAAAACGAATTCAACCCGAAGCTCGCCACGATCGAGCGCGCTGCGACGATCACGGCCTGGCTGGATGCCACCGGTGTCTCGGGACTCTACACCAACTCCACCCCCGGCTGGGTTCCCGGACTGACCGGCGGCGGGAACCAGCAGATGCTGGAGGCCTTCCGTGCCCAGGACGACGTCGCATCCGACGCCTACCCGGCCCCGACTGTCGGCGGCTCGTACAACGTCACCCAGACCGCGAAGCAGGCGTTCGAGACCGCGGGGTCGGTTGAGCCCGACGCAGTCCGCGACGCGCTCCTCAACTCGGAGTTCCAGACGGTCCTCGGATCGTTCCGGTTCGACGAGAACGGGATGCCGGTCGAGGGCGATCTGGCACCGCCGATGGGTCAGTGGCAGGACGGGCAGCTTCGTCTGGTTATCCCGTCGGACGTCGACAGCGAGGCCTCGACGGATATCGAGTACCCGGCACCGGCGTACGACCAGCGGTCGATGTAGCACCTGTGATGGCCACACAGCCACGCCGGTTGCCCTGTGACGCGAACGACCACGCAACCGACACCGTGCGAGTATCAGCCACCACACGATGAGAGACCTACGCGCATTCCGGCGGACGGTCGATCGATACAGCGAACGGACGGCGCTCGTGACAGCGCACGGAGCCGAAACCACCTACGGCGAACTGGGCCGCCGGACGGACGCCCTGGCGAACGCACTCGATACTCGCGTCGGCGACGCCCGGACGGCATCACTGCTCAGGAACAGCCCCGCAGCGATCGAGATGATGGTGGCCGCGCAAAAGCGCGGGCGGGCGAACGCGCAACTGAGCTTTCGGGGCGCTGCGGGCGAACTCAGGCGGATGGTCGAGACCGCCGAAGCAGAGATGCTGGTCTACGACGCGGCGAACGCCGAGATGGCCGAAGCCGTCCTCGAGGAGGTGACGTTCGACGTCGCGTTGTACGTCGGCGACGACGTGCCCGATCGTCCAGACGTCGAGCCCTACGAGCGGGCGATCGACTCCGGCGGGACCGGCTACGACGCGGTCGAAGACGGCGACGCGGAGACCGGTGTCCTCTACACCAGCGGGTCGACCAGCGAGCCAAAGGCGATCCTCGAAGACCAGCGACGCGTCTGGATGGGGAGTACACAGGCCGTGATGGAGATGAGCCTCGACCCCTCCGACGTCGCGCTGGTGACGACTCCGTGGTATCACGACGTCACGACAGTCGCGTGGATTTACCCGCACCTCCAGGTGGGGGCGACGCTCGTTCTCCAGCCGGAGTTCGTCCCCCCGAAGTCACTAGCACTGATGGACGAACACGACGTGACAGGACTGCTCGCGGTCCCGGCACAGCTCGAGGCGCTTCTCGACGTTTACGAGGAGGGATCGCACGACCTCTCGGCGTTGTCGTACGTCCGAACCGGTGGGGCGGTCGTCCCCCCATCGCTGGTCGAGCGCGTCCGCGAACGGATGACCGAGGGCGTCCACAACACCTACGGACTGACCGAGGGAATCACGAATCTGACGCACGCGTACCCCGACGAGCAACTCGAGAGTCCGGGCACCGTGGGAAACGCAACGTTCACCTGGGATCTACGCGTCGTCGAGGCCGCGCGACCCGACGAGGATCCCGATCCGACTGCGATCGTCGATCGTGGTGAAACTGGGGAGCTCATCGGTCGAGGGCCCGCCGCCAGCGGCTATCTCGACAGTCCCGAGGCAGAGGCGCGGCTGTTCGTCGACGGCGAGTGGCTCCGAACGCTGGATGTCGCGTACGTCGACGACCACGGCCGACTCCACATCGTCGACCGCGTGGACAATATGCTCGTGAGCGGTGGCGAGAACATCTATCCCCAGGAAGTCGAGCTCGCCCTCGAGGACCACCCGAGCGTCCGGGAGGCCGCGGTCGTCGGCGTCCCCGACGACGAGTGGGGGGAACGGGTCGCCGCCGTCGTCAGCGGCGACGTGAGCCCGGACCTCCTCGACGAGCACTGTCGCGATCACGACGAGTTGGCGGATTTCAAGCGCCCCCGGTCGTACGTGGTCATCGACGAGTCACTCCCGCGATCCGACACCGGCACCCTGCTGCGCGCGGACATTCGAGAAGAGCACTTCGAATATCAGGAGTCTGAATAACAGTCAGAATTAACAAATTCACTGTTTATCTATTATACTAAGAATATCTGAACAGTCGGAATTCAGTGTCACAAAAGGTTTCTCAAGCTACTGTACGGAATGATATTTTATTTATATATTTATCTAAGGTATAATTGTATTCGTGTATTTATCTACCTAACGCGGCTCACGTGACTGACACTCCCGCGGCACAACGACTAAACCTGCTTGCAGTAATTCGGATGTATGACTCGATTGTACAGCACACATTCACCACCCGAGCGCGGTCGCTGCGACCGATGACGGGGGAGCCCGACGGCGGCTCCGAGGAGGAGACCGGCGACGGGGCGTCGACAGACGCCGAGCGGGACGCGTCGCCGTACGTCGGCGCCGGACTGCTCGACGCGGAGATGGGACCGAGTTCCGCGCTGGCGCACCTGTACCGCGGGGAACTCCACCGGATGAAACTCTGGCGAGAACGCCTCGATCAGACGACCAACTGGGCTGTCGTGGTGATCGCGGCCATCCTCACCTGGGCGTTTTCCAGTCCCGACAACCCCCACTACATCATCCTGATCGGGATGGCGACGCTCAGCGTCTTTCTGGTGATCGAAGCGCGACGGTATCGCGGCTACGACATCTGGCGGACCCGTGTGCGGACCCTCCAGGAGAACGTCTGGGCGTACGGGCTAGACCCAGAGGGCGGGATCGGGACCGAAACGTGGCGGGCCGACCTCGGCGACGATTACCGCGTCCCGACGCTGAAGATCAGCGCTGAGGAGGCAATCGCTCACCGCTTGCGGCGGGTGTACCTGCCTCTCTCCTGCATCCTGCTGGCCGCCTGGTTCGTCCGGATCACCGCATTCTCGCCGATGGGGTGGGTGGAGACGGCGTCGATCGGGATGATCTCCGGCACGGTCGTCGTCGGCGGGGTCGTCGCGTGCTACGTGGCGGCCGCGGTCGTGGCGTTTCGGCCGCGGACCTGGCGTGCGAAGGGAGAACTCCGCACCGAAGACCTGCGAGAGCGGGAGTGATCGCGACAGCCGAGTCTGGAGCAGGCCCGACCCGAACAGATTGCACGTATCCGTCTCGATACCTGCTGATCTGAGAGCGCCAACCGCTCCCGCGCGGGACGGAGTCCTCCCCTGTAACGGGAAATAATTTCACCAATCCGAAAGAGTGATTGGTCACAGCCAAGGCATCGTTTCCGAATTAGACAATCTTAACAGCGACGGTGACGTGTCGTTGAATATGGGTAGGACCACTCAAGACTGGTGGCCGGACCAGTTGGACCTTGAGCTTCTCGATCAGAACGTCGGCGACGTCAGTCCGATGGACGAGGACTACGATTATGCGGCGGAGTTCGAGAAACTCGACTACGACGAGGTGAAGGCAGACATCCAGGAGGTACTGACAGACTCACAGGACTGGTGGCCGGCGGACTACGGCACCTACGCGCCGTTCTTCATTCGGATGGCGTGGCACAGCGCGGGCACGTACCGCACGACTGACGGCCGCGGCGGCGCGGCCGGCGGTCATCAGCGCCTGCCGCCCGTAGACAGTTGGCCGGACAACGTGAATCTCGACAAGGCCCGCCGACTGCTCTGGCCGGTCAAGCAGAAGCACGGCCGCAAACTCTCGTGGGCCGACCTGATCGTCCTGGCCGGGAACGTCGCCCTCGAATCGATGGGCTTCGAGACGTTCGGCTTCGCGGGCGGCCGCGAGGACGACTTCACCCCCGACGAGGCCGTCGACTGGGGCCCCGAAGACGAGTGGGAGACGACCTCCGAGGAGCGCTTCGACGAAGAGGGGAGCCTCAAAGACCCGCTCGGTAACACCGTGATGGGCCTCATTTACGTGAACCCCGAGGGCCCGAACGGCGAACCGGACGTCGAAGGCTCGGCGAAGAACATCCGCGAATCGTTCGGCCGGATGGCGATGAACGACGAGGAGACCGTCGCCCTCATCGCCGGTGGGCACACCTTCGGGAAGGTCCACGGCGCGGCCGACCCCGACGAGCACGTCGGCCCCGATCCGTCGGACGCACCCATCGACGCACAGGGCTTCGGCTGGGACAACGACTTTGGCGAGGGCAAGGGCCCCGACACCATCACCAGCGGGATCGAAGGCCCGTGGAACACCACGCCGACCCAGTGGGACATGAGCTACGTCGACAACCTCCTCGGGCACGAGTGGGTGCCGGAGAAGGGTCCCGGTGGCGCGTGGCAGTGGACGACGAAGGACGGCGAACTCCAGGAAGCCGCTCCGGGCGTCCAGGACCCGTCGGACAAAGAAGACGTGATGATGCTGACGACCGACGTGGCCCTCAAGAAGGACCCGGACTACCGGGAAGTCCTGGAGACGTTCCAGGAGAACCCCCAGCGGTTCCGTGAGTCCTTCGCGAAGGCCTGGTACAAGCTCATCCACCGCGACATGGGGCCGCCGGAACGGTTCCTCGGCCCCGAGGTCCCCGAGGAGACGATGCTCTGGCAGGATCCCCTCCCGGACGCCGACTACGAACAGGTCGGCGAGGAGGAGGTCGCCGAGCTCAAAGAGACGCTGCTCGCATCGGACCTGTCCGTCTCCCAGTTGGTCAGGACTGCCTGGGCGTCGGCGTCGACCTACCGCGACAGCGACAAGCGCGGCGGAGCGAACGGCGCTCGCATCCGTCTGGAGCCCCAGCGCAGCTGGGAAGCCAACAATCCTGAAGAGTTGGAGACGGTCCTCTCGACGCTCGAAGAGATCCAGGCAGCGTTCAACGAATCCCGTACCGACGACGTGCGGGTCTCGCTCGCCGATCTCATCGTGCTGGGCGGCAACGCGGCCGTCGAACACGCGGCGGCAGAGGCCGGCTACGACGTGACGGTCCCGTTCGAGCCGGGACGGACGGACGCCACGCAGGCACAGACCGACGCCGAGTCGTTCGAGGCACTCGAGCCGAGGGCGGACGGCTTCCGGAACTACCTCGGCAGCGGCTACGAGGAGAAGCCCGAAGAACTGCTCGTCGACAAGGCCGACCTGCTGGACCTGTCGGTCTCGGAGATGACGGTTCTGCTCGGCGGAATGCGCGCGCTGGGCGCGAACTACGACGGCTCCGATCTCGGCGTCCTCACCGACCGACCGGGCACGCTGACGAACGACTTCTTCGTGAACCTGCTCAATATGGACTACGAGTGGGAGTCGGTCTCGGCCGACGAGGACATCTACGAGATTCGCGACCGCGAGACGGGCGAGGTCGAGTGGGAGGCGACCCGCTTCGACCTCATCTTCGGATCGAACTCCCGGCTCCGGACGACCGCTGACGTCTACGCCAGCGACGACGGCGAGGAGAAGTTCGTCAACGACTTCGCTGCGGCCTGGAGCAAAGTGATGAAGCTCGACCGCTTCGACCTCGACTGAGGCGGCACTCGGTTCACCGTCCACGTTTTTTCCTCGCGCCGGCACCGCGAGCGACGCATTCGGACCGGAGCGGGGCCCGAGCGCTCCTCCCACAGCGAAAAACGTTTATATACACTGTCGGATAGGTACGAACGAACGATTTCGTCCGTTCGGTCTCGTCGGCGCGGTCGACGTGACCCATCAACACGATCCCGAGAGACGGACCACTGGTTTTGGTGGTACCTCTCCACGGCGTTCCAGATATGTATGAGCACTAACGACACCACGGACCCGCTCGAAGCGGTCAAATCACGACTCGAAGACGAGATCCCCGACGACCTCGTCGTCTCTCGCGTCGCCTACGAAGGACCGGAACTGGTGGTCTACACCGAGACCCCGCGGAAGTTCGCCGAGCGCGACGGCCTGATCCGCCGACTGGCCAGCACGCTCCGAAAACGGATCACAGTTCGGCCGGCCGCGGGCACCCAGATGGACCCGGCGGAAGCGAAGCCCCGGATTCTCGAACTCATCCCCGACGAGGCGGGGATCACGAACCTCCAGTTCTACCCCGCGACCGGCGAGGTGCTGATCGAAGCCGAGAAGCCCGGCCTCGCGATCGGCCGGCGCGCGAGCACGCTCCGAGAGATCACCCAGGAAGTCGGCTGGACGCCCGAGGTACTCCGGACCCCACCGATGGAGTCCTCGACGGTCGACAACGTCCGGAACTTCCTGATGCAGGAACGCGACGACCGTCGCGACTTCTTAGAGCGGGTGGGCCAGCAGATCCACCGCGACCCCGAGACCGAGACCGACTGGGTCCGCGTGACGACACTGGGCTGCTGCCGTGAGGTCGGTCGTGCGAGCTTCGTGCTCAGCACACCCAACAGCCGCGTCTTGATCGACTGCGGTGACAAGCCCGGCGCGGAAGGCGAGGTGCCGTACCTCCAGGTCCCCGAAGCGAATCCGATCGCCGACCTCGACGCCGTCGTCCTCACGCACGCGCACCTCGACCACAGCGCGCTGCTGCCCCTCCTGTTCAAGTACGGGTACGACGGTCCGGTGTACACCACCGAGCCGACGCGAGACCTGATGGGGCTGCTCCAACTGGACTACCTCGACGTGGCCGCCAAAGAGGGGCGGACGCCGCCGTACGAGTCCGAGATGGTTCGCGAGGAACTGAAACACACCATCACACTGGACTACGGGGACGTGACCGATATCGCGCCCGACATCAAACTCACCTTCCACAACGCCGGACACATCCTGGGATCGGCAGTCTCACACTTCCACATCGGCGACGGCTTCCACAACGTCGTCTTCTCCGGCGACATCCACTACACGGACACGCGCCTGTTCAACGGCGCTTCCAACGACTTCCCGCGCGTTGAGACGCTCGTGATGGAGTCGACGTACGGCCAGCGGAACGACTACCAGACCGACCAGGCGGACTCAGAGCAGACCCTGATCGAACTCATCGAAGAGACGTACGAGAACGACGGCAAGGTCGTGATCCCCGCGTTCGCCGTCGGGCGTTCGCAGGAACTGATGCTCGTCTTGGAGGAAGCGATGCGGGAGGGCGACCTGCCGACGATGCCGATCTACCTCGACGGAATGATTCGCGAGGCGACGGCCATCCACACCGCCTACCCCGAGTTCTTGCGTGACGGGCTCCGGGATCGGATTCTCCACGAGGACGAGAACCCCTTCCTTGCCGACCAGTTCCAGCAGGTCGACGGCGGCCAGGAGATGCGCGAAGATATCGCCGGCGACGACCCCTGCATCGTGCTCTCGACGTCAGGGATGGTCACCGGCGGGCCGATTATGTCGTGGCTCGAACTCCTGGGTGGCGACCCCGAAAACCGGCTGATCTTCGTCGGCTACCAGGCACAGGGAACGCTCGGTCGGCGTATCCAGAGTGGTCGGCGGGAGATCCCGTTCAGCGACCGCGGCGGCCGGACCGAGCAGTTGACGCTACGACTCGGCGTCGAGTCGGTGAGCGGCTTCTCCGGTCACGCCGACCGCAACGGGCTGGAGAATTTCGTCGGCACGATGAATCCGCGGCCGGAGGAGATCCTCTGTGTGCACGGCGACGAGGCGTCGACCGATCAGCTCTCTTCGGGGCTGTATCAGAAGTACGACGTGCGAACGTACGCGCCCCGAAACCTGGAGACGTTCCGGTTCGACTGACTGCTCCACCGCGTTCGAGACAGTACCGATTCGACGACCGAGATCAGCCCTCGACGGCGACTTCGCTGCCTTCCTGTTCGTACTTGTCCTCGAATTCCTGGATGAGTTGCCCCATCTTTGCGTACCAGTCGTTGAGCATCCGTTGCATATTGTCGGAGATCCGCTCGGCGTCGGTCGGGGAGTAGACGTGGTAGTAGCCGCCTTGTTCGTAGTTGACCTGCTCTTTCTGGATGAATCCCGCCTTGAGCAGTCGCTGGATCGATCGGTACGCCGTCGAGCGCTCGCGGCCGACAATGTCGGCGATTTCGTCGACAGTGAGCGGCTCTTCCGCTCGGACAAGTACCTGGAAACACTGCTTGTCGAGCTGCTTGAGACCGTGGAAGCACTCTAAGAGCCCTTCGCACTCCATATCTCGTCGCAGCTGTTCGGACATCGAATCGGGCATCGTACTGGATACGAGTACGCACCGTGTGCTTATAAGATTTGTTCAGACAATCCACAATTCTGCGGTGCCGCGTCCGGCAATGATGCGGGACTGGGAGGTGGTGGCGGCGGTTCGATCGAAGCAGGAGTTGGATCCGACCACTCGACGGCGAACAGCGGCGCGTTAACGGGGTCACACGGCGAAAGAGTCGTGTTCGATTATGTGATCTCCCCGTATTATTGGTGAGTCGTCGAGCGCCGACAGTTACCGACCAGTCCGGCTCTGATCACCGTTTTTGCGCGCGCACCCGCTGAACGTCGACGTTTGGGGTGGAAACTCACTCATAACCTATCAGCAACCATGCGTTGGATACGCGGATATTGTATTGTACAACAATCCCAATACCGTTAAGTGAACGCGTCGGTTAGGGTCGGTTGCGCAGAAATCCATGATGTACGCAATATTCATCGAGGGGAGAACCGATGTTCGGGCTTGAAGCTGCCGCCGGGCCGACGGGCGCGGCGATACTGATCGGCGCAGTACTCGTCGAAGCGCTGGTCCTGTACGTCGGATATGGACTGTTAGAGAGTGCGCTCGGGCCGAAGATCGCCCGCATGCTGCGGGGTGAGTGATCGTGGAGATCCTCGGCGTCGCCGTGAGTTTGCTCGGGATGTTCGCCGGGTTCGGCGTCCTGATCGGGCTCCTGTTCGGATTCTTCGGGATGGGTGGGTCCTTCCTCGTCACGCCGGCGCTTCTCGTGATGGGATACAAGACTGACGTGGCCGTCGCATCGGGGCTAGCGTTCGTTTTCGGGACGTCGGTCATCGCGACGCTGAAGCACCGCGACCTGGGACAGGTCGACTACAAACTCGGCGTGTTGATGATCGCCGGAACGACCGCCGGCATCGAGGTCGGCAAGTTCGGGTTGCACTGGCTGCAGGACATCGGACTGGCTAACACCGTCGTCAGCGTCGCGTACGTCGCGCTCCTCGGCGGAATCGGGGTCTTCATCACGTACAATGCACTGAAGAGCGGCGACAGCGGCGGCGTCGACCACGACGCCGAAGGGATGGACGCCGAGGAGGCGGCCGAAGATATCCCCGACATCGCCAAGAAGATCCAGTCCTACCGGATTCCGCCGATGATGTCAATCAAGGGGGGACTCACGGTCTCGCTGTGGATGATCTTAGGCGTCGCGTTCGCGACGGGACTCCTCTCGGGCTTCCTCGGGGTCGGCGGGGGCTTCATCCGGATGCCCGCGCTGTTCTACCTGATCGGTGTTCCCGTCCCCGTCGCGGTCGGTACCGACCTCTTCGAGATCGTCTTCTCGGGTGGGATCGGGAGCTTCCTCTACGCGATGGACGGCGCTGTCGACCTCGCTATCGTCGTCCCGCTGCTCGCGGGGAGCGCACTCGGGGCCCGCCTCGGTGCCGCCGCCACGAGCCTCGTCGAGGAGGACGACATCAAGGTCTACTTCGGCGTGATGCTGCTCCTGGGATCGGTGGCCGTCGCCGTTCGCGAGATCGGTGGGGCGATCGAGATGCCCGTCCTCAACACGGTGTCGCTGGCGATCATCGTCGGCGCGGCGATGCTCGTGAGCGGGGCAGTCGTGGTGAACTCGATCCGAGAACTGCGCTCGCAACCGCCGACTGCCGCGCCACAGTCGGCCGACTGACGGGCGACCCTCGGCTTGCCGCCCTGAACGGAATCGGACCTCGGAACGATCGATAGAAAAAGCGAGAGGCAGCGAATATCCGCAAGAGCGCGGTCGAAAACGGCGAGACAGTGTAAGAGCCGCGAACGATCGAAGGACTCGGCGGCTTACTTGTTGTACGACGAGGGGATCAGGACGCGACCGTGACGGCCGAAGATCGCGCTGATCTTGTCGCCCACGCGGTCGTAGACCGTCGAGATCGACGTGCCGGGGAGATAGAATTCGGTTTCGCTCGTCTGGTTGTTCTCGAAGTTGCTTGCTGTTGCCATTGTATTTACTCGTAGGCACCTGACCCCTATGAGGGTTTGTTAGGACTAGTTCGGGTATTTTTATTCTTCGTTCGTATACGGTGTCGTCTCTTGCAGAAACGTTCCATATTTTGGCGTATACTCGAAAAAACGTTGCCTAACGATCGTGAACGACACTCGATCTCACGGTGAGAGGACCTCGACGAGATTACCCTCCGGGTCGCGGACGAAAAAGATGGTCGTACCGCTCTCGGTGGTCTGCGGTTCGCTCACCGTCTCGACGGAGTCCGGGAGGCCACCGTAACACGCCGCCACGTCGTCGACCGCGAGGCCGACGTGGGTCACACCGGCGGTATCGATCTGCGGGCCGGCCTGGCTGTCGCCGGTGGCGTCATACGAGACGAGTTCGAGCCGGACGTCGCCGGCGTCGAGGTGAACGAACGACGCGCGGGCGTCCGGGACGCCGACACCGGTCGCGAAGGCCTCACCCCCGACCGAGAACTCTGCGACGACGTCGAGTCCGAGGGCATCTCTGTAGAATTCGACGGCCTGGTCGAGATCCGAGACAGTGATACCGACGTGGTGGGCAGTTAACGAGTCCATACAGGCGCTCGTGGGAGCGCGATCAAAGAGGCATCGACACCACTCGCCGGCTTCGATTCGCTATCGCACCCGCAGTCACGGGAGGTCGACCGAGACGTCGGCGCGGAGACCCGCCGCCTTGACCGTGTTGTAGAGGAGCATCGCGATCGTCATCGGCCCCACACCGCCGGGGACGGGCGTGATGGCGCGTGCTTTCTGCGACGCGCTCTCGAAGTCCACGTCGCCGACGAACTGGGGTTCGTCGCGGGCGGCCGTGTCGACGCGGTTGATCCCGACGTCGACGACGACCGCGCCCGCGGAGAGCATCTCCGCGTCGATCAGTTCGGGGACGCCCGTCGCCGCGACGACGATGTCCGCTCCGCGTGTCTTCTGGGCGAGATCCGTCGTTCGGGAGTGACAGACGGTCACGGTCGCGTTACTGCCAGGTGCACGCTGTAAGAGCAGGTTCGCTGTCGGCCGACCCACGACGTTCGAACGGCCGACGACGACCGCGTCTCGGCCGTCGGTCTCGATGTCGTAGGCGGAGAGTAACCGCTGAATCCCGTGCGGCGTACACGGCTTGAACCGCGGATCACCGGTGACCAGTCGGCCGACGTTCTCGGGGTGGAAACCGTCGACGTCCTTCTCGGGGTCGATCCGGCGGAACGCGTCGCGCTCGTTGATGTGGACCGGCAGCGGTCGCTGTACCACGATCCCGTCGACGTCGGGATCGGCGTTCAGTTCCTCGATTCGGTCGAGGAGCGTCGCGGACGGTTCGTCGGTGTCGACCTCGTGATGTTCGCTCTGGATTCCGAGATCCGAACACGCCCGCTGTTTCATCGACACGTAGGTCTTGCTCGTTCCGTCGTCTCCCATCCGGACCGTTGCCAGTCGCGGCGTGACGCCGTCGGTTCGCAGCCGCACGACGGCCTCTCGGAGCGTGTCGCGAATCCGGCCGCTGACCTCGTTGCCGTCGATCAGGGTCGTCTGTGGTTCCTGTTTCATCGTTCGTGTCGGGCCTCGGACCGTCGCATTCCTGCCAAGGGCGACTCTCTCAGTAGTTGTGGACAGTTCCTGATATTTGATTGGCGGGAATACGCAACGTCTTGAAGTTCGCCGCGACGAGGCGGAGCTCGCGCTCGCGTTCGAGCGTCGCTCATCGAGCCGATCGACTGACTCGTAGAAAGGGCCGCTCACGCAAGCCTTTTGCCGGTCTCACTGCTACTGATGGAACGACAACACTGGGGGACTCCGTGCCGCCGGTGGAGGAAATCGTTCCAGATGAGTGAGATAACGGTCGTCACTGAGCGAGCAGAGTTCGTCGAGACGGCGTCGACAGCCCCGGCAGGGGCCCGCGTCCCGGTCGAAGTGCGAGTCACCGTGTCGGACCCCTTCGAGGCGTACCGACGGGTCCGCGCGCCGGACATCGATGGGGTGTACCTCGAGACCACCGGCGGACAGTCGGGGTGGGGGTACTTCGCCGTGGATCCGATCGACCAGATCCAGGTCGACGAGCCCGGGAGATACGAGGGATCCGATCGCGCGGGGAGCGCCGAGAGCGAGGCGAGCGACGGAGCGCGAACGGCGCGAAGCGGCCTCGGCGGCGACAGTCCGACAGTCGCGGCCATCGACGACCTGCTCGATCGCGAACAGTTGGTTCGCGGGAACTGCGACGTCCCGTACCCCTGTGGGGCGTTCGGATGGCTCTCTTACGACGTCGCGCGCGAACTCGAAGACCTCCCGGACACGACCGAGTCCGACGGGCTGCCGCGCCTCCAACTCGGCGTGTTCGATCGCGTGGTCGCCTGGGAAGAGCCGCGCGACGGCGACGCGGTCGACCTACGCGTGACCGCGTGCCCGTCTGTCGGCGAGTCATCCGAAGACGCCGCCGATGCGTACGAGACGGGACGTTCGCGGGCCAGAGCGCTGGCTGAGACCGCACTGACCGGGACACCGGTCGACGTGTCGCCGCCGGTGGCATCGGACAGCGCGGTCTTCGAGAGCGAGTGCGGCGAGCGCGCGTTCGCGGACCGCGTCCGGACGATCAAGCAGTACGTCCGCGACGGCGACACGTTCCAGACGAACGTCTCGCATCGACTGACCGCACCCGCCGCGGTCCACCCCGTCGAGGCGTTCGACGCGGTGCGCCGTGTCAATCCGGCCCCGTATTCGGGGCTGCTAGAATTTCCCGGCGTCGACCTCGTCAGCGCGAGTCCGGAACTCCTGCTCGAAGTCGAGGGCGACCGGCTCCTCACCGAACCGATCGCCGGCACGCGGCCGCGCGGCGATACGCCGAGTGAAGACGCCGAACTCGAAACGGATCTGCTCAGTGACGAGAAGGAGCGGGCCGAACACGCGATGCTCGTCGACCTCGAACGGAACGACCTCGGGAAGGTGAGCGACTACGGCACCGTCGAGGTGTCCGAGTACCGACGCGTGGATCGCTACTCCGAGGTGATGCACCTGGTGTCGCTCGTCGAGGGGCGACGGCACGAGGACAAGAGCATCGCCGACGCCGTCGCAGCGGTCTTCCCGGGAGGGACGATCACCGGCGCGCCGAAGCCGCGGACGATGGAGATCATCGACGAGGTGGAGACCACGCGCCGGGGGCCCTACACCGGAAGCGTCGGCATCTTCGGCTTCGACGAGCGGGCGACGCTCAACATCACGATCCGGACCCTCGTGCGTCGGGGCGAGGAGTACCGCCTCCGCGTCGGCGCGGGCATCGTCCACGACTCGGTCCCCGAGGCGGAGTATCAGGAGACGCTCGATAAGGCCCGCGCCCTGCTCAACGCCGTCGATGAGGCGCTCGGTGAGACCGCGTCGTTCGCCGTCGGCGAGGACGATTCCGACGTCGAGGGCGGCCCCGACGTCGAGGCCGACGGCGGCACTGCCACCGGGCGCACGGTCGGAGTCGCTGAAGCGGACGAAGAAACAGCCACCGACAGGACCGAGAGCGACGGGGAGGGGTCCGGCCAGTGATCCTCATCATCGACAACTACGACTCCTTCGCGTACAACCTCGTCCAGTACGTCGGCGAGTTCGAAGACGTCGAAGTCCGCCGGAACGACGCGGTCGACGCCGACGACATCCGATCGCTCGATCCCGATGGGATCGTCGTCTCGCCCGGCCCGGGGACGCCACAGGAGGCCGGCGTCTCGATCGACGTCTTCGCGGAGACCGGCTATCCCGCCCTCGGGGTCTGTCTCGGTCACCAGGCGCTGTGTGCGGCCTACGGCTCGAATGTCGGACACGCTCCGGAGGTCGTCCACGGCAAGCCCTCGTCGGTCCGGCACAACGGGAGTGCGCTCTATGCGGGCGTCGACGATCCGTTCGAGGTCGGCCGGTATCACTCGCTGGCCGTCGAGCGCGGCGACCTCCCGGACGTGCTCGTCGAGACCGCTGCGACCGACGACGAGGGCGTCGTGATGGGCGTCGAACACGCGTCGAAGCCGCAGTACGGCGTGCAGTTCCACCCCGAGAGCATCCTGACCGACGCCGGCAAGCAGATCGTCGAGAACTTCTGCACGTCGATCGCCGACTGAGGACCCGGACCCGGGTCAGTCCTCGCGGTCCGGCGGCTCGACGTCGTGATGCGTCTGGATCGTCGGCAACCGATCAACTGCGATCCTGACGAGCGACGTGTGGTCACTGCCTCGATCCTCCCGAGAGACTCCCAGGGCCAGTCCCACGATCGCGAGCATCGACAGGATCGCGAAGGGAGCGCCCGTCAGCACCGCCAGTGCCTGAAGCGTCTCGCCGCCGCCGATCAGAAGCACCGCGAGCGCGACGACGGCCTGGAACGCGCCCCAGAGCGCGATCGTCCCGCGGGAGGGCGCGACGCCCCGCCGAGAGGCCAGGATGGCCGCGATCAGCGTCGCGGTGTCGGCCGACGTCACGATGAACACCACGATGAGCGCCAAGAAGAGAAAGAGCAACAGGTCTCCGAGCGGGAGCGCAGACAGCAGCGGAAAGCCCGCGACGGCTTCCGACCCGCCGCGGGCGGTGATCGCCGAGAGGATGTCGGCTCGACCGGAGTGCTGCAGCGATAGCGACGTCCCCCCGACGACGAGGAACCACACCCCGGTCGCCAGCGAGGTCGCGCCGACGCTCGTGAGGACGACTGTCCGGAGGCGACGACCCCGTGAGAGCGCCGCGAGGAACGTCCCCGCGAAGGGGGCCCACGAGAACCACCACGCCCAGTTCCAGACCGTCCACTCGGTGACCCACGCGCCGCCGGTGTAGAGGCTCATCGGGACGAAGTTAACGGCGTAAGCGCCGAGCGCGTCCGTCCCCTGTGCAACGACGGGCCCTCGGGGACCGACCAGGAAGATCAACAGCGCGAAGACGCCGAACAGGACGACGGTGACCCCGGCGATCCGGCGGATCCCCCGGTGCAGCCCCGAGACCGCAGAGAGGATATACACCGCAGCGAGGCCGCCCACGAAGAGTACCGGCCCGAGTTCGCCCGGAGCGACCCCCCACTGGAAGCCGACGCCGGCGAGGAACTGCTGGGACACGAGGCCGATCGACGTCGCAATGCCGCCGATCGTCGCGAAGACGGCGAGTGTATCCACCAGCCGACTCCACGGCGAATCGAGACCGTCGACGCCGAGGAACGGTGTCAGAATCGACGAGACGCGGAGCGGCGCGCCGCGCTCGAAGACGAAGTACGCGATCGGGATCCCGATGACCGCGTACGCGCTCCACGCGGACAGCCCCCAGTGGAAGAGTGCGTAGACGAGTGCAGCGTCGATCGCCGCGGCCGATTGCGGTGCGGCGTCGAAGAACGGCGGGGGCGTCTGGTAATGAAAGAGCGCTTCGGCCGGCCCCCAGAACACGATCCCGGCGGCGATCCCGGCGGTGAACACGAGCGAGAAGTACGTCGGATAGGTGTAGGTGGGTTCGGTGTCCTCGCCGCCGAGTTTCACGCCGCCCCAGGCGCTGAAGAACACGAAGACGCAGAAGGCGACCGCGACCAGCATCGCGCCCAGGAGGAACGGCCCCATCCCCTGCAAGACGGCCGTGGTCAGCGTGTCAACCGCCGCCGTCGTCGCGGCCGGGCGGACGATCCGGATGAGGAAATACAGGGCGAAGACGGCGACCGGAAGCCCGAGTGTCACGGGATCGTGCACGGAGATCAGATTCGAGATGACTGACCGAACGGACGTCCGACGGATCCTGACGAGCGAGGAGACGCCGGCGTCGTCCGTTCGAATCCGCTCGTAAGGCAGCACAGCGAGGTATCCCAGTCCGGAGCCGAAGAAGAGCAACGACATCCCGAGCAGCGCCTGTCCGCCGAGCGCCTGCCCCACGGCCGAGGGGAAGAAGAATCCGACCAGCACGATCGCTCCCGAACCGACGAAGGTCGCGAGCAGCGCGCTGGCCAAGAACTGCTGCGCGCCCGTGGCGTCTGCTGTGCTCATTGTGTCAAGTGTTACCGGGCGTCGGTATTAGACTGTTGACTCTCCGGGTCGTCCGTGTCAGCGTCGCTGTCCTCGCCTGTCTCCGAATCCGTCGTCCGCTGGTCCTCCGCGGTGGGGTCCGCCTCCTGCTCGGCGAATCCGAGCACTGCGGCCGGGTCGACGTCGGGCGCGTCGCCGTCGAGGATGGACGCCCCGAGGAGTCGCCCCCCGATCGACCGGAGGTCGATGACCTCGTCGGCACCGACGGCGTCGAGTTTCTTCGCGTGCGTCTCTTTGTTCGCAACGGCCACGATCCGGATGTCGGGGCTCACGTCGCGGGCGGCGAGGACCGCGAGGACGTTCTCGGCGTCGTCGTCGCCGGCGACGGCGACACCGCGGGCCGCATCTACACGCGCGTCCGCGAGCACCGCCTCGTCGGTCGGATCGTCAGTCAGGACCTCGAACCCGGCGTCGGTCAGCCGCGAGGCGGCCTCTGCGTCGTCGGTCACGACGACGAGGTCAGTCCCGTCGCCGACGCGGTCGAGAAACGATTCGGCTACGTCGCCGTATCCGAGGACCACCACGTGGTCCTCGAGGAGTGAGAGTTCTGATGCAGTCATCGTTCCGAAGGCAGCCGCCATCCGGGATTCGATCGCCGGTCCAATGAGCGCGCCGACCGCGACAGTGAACGCGCCGGTCCCGAGCAGGATCACCGACAGCGAGAACAGTTTGGCTTCCAGCGTCGTCGGCGTGATATCGCCGTAGCCGACGGTCGCGATCGTCACGATCACGTAGTATATCGCGTCGCCCCACCCCTCGAGTTCGAGGAACTGTCTCCGGAGGCCATATGCGCCGACGGTCCCGTAGAGTCCGACCCCGAGGATCGACGCCAGCGAGGCGATTTGCAGCGAGGAGAGCCCGAGCGGCTGGTCGAACTCCTCGCGGTTCGCCACCAGCAGGGGCACCGTCAGGAGGACGAGCACCAACAGCGGGATCTCGGTCGTCCGCCCGGTGGTGAGCGGGAGAATCGCGAGTGCGGGGACGAGCACCATCGCGCCCAGCCACGCGAGGCGCTTGCGGCGACCGAGCCCCACGGTGGCGATGCCTAACGGGAAGGCCAAGAGCACGCCCACGAAGCGGACGAGGATCGGTGCGGCCGGGATGAGTGTCGCTAACGGCCCCTCGACGACGGGTTGCGCCCGACTCAGATTCGAGAGCCCCGTCACGAACGCGAGGACTGCAACCGCCGCCACCAGGGCGACCGTCGGCTTCGCCCCGGAGAACTCGCGCCATTCGACGAAGGGCACCCGCTCCGCGGGGTAAAAGACCTCCTCGAACGGCCGCGTCCCGTGCTCGTCCTGTGAGTCAACCACTATCACATACTGTCGGACCACCCCTAAAAAACAGTACTGTAGGATTTCGGAGATGCTGTGTTTCGGCAGCACTCTCAAACCGACCCTGAGCGTATCGGGACGTATGCACCCCAGAGACGAGACCGCAGCGCGGTGTCGGAGTCGAAACGGCCAGACTCGTGAGCCCGGTCCCACGGGGGGGACCACCGCGTGAACCCCGCCATCCTCTTCGGCGCCGGGACGATGATCGCGTGGGGCTTTTGGATCATCTTCGGCGACATCGCCTCGAACACGATCGATCCGGAGATGGCCGCGTTTCTCTCATATCTCACCGCGACGGTCGTCACCGGTCTCTTCGTCGTCGTCTCGGACGCCTCGCTGGCGTTCACGAACCGGGGGCTGGCGTTTTCTGCGGTCGCCGGCGTCGCCGCGGCGGTCGGTGTCGTCT
Organism: Halobellus clavatus; assembly: GCF_900107195.1. Taxonomy (GTDB): domain Archaea; phylum Halobacteriota; class Halobacteria; order Halobacteriales; family Haloferacaceae; genus Haloquadratum; species Haloquadratum clavatum. The sequence goes on along the minus strand of NZ_FNPB01000004.1, from coordinate 161,402 downwards.
CGACGTTCATCGGCGTCACCGTGGGGTCGACAGCCATCGTCTCGACGATCGGCGGGATGTACTTCGTGACGGCCGCAGTGATCAGTATCGCCGCGCTCGGCGAGCCGCTATCGCTACAGAAGGCAGCGGGGATCGGCCTCGCGCTCGTCGCGATCATCGTCATCAATCAGTGAGCGGGGAGTGACCCCGTTCGACACAACGTCTTCGAGTGTTGTCACACTGTGCTCGCTCCGCCGCGCTACCGACTTTTAAGGAACCCCACGGGGTACGATAGTCCGTATGAAGCGAACCATCAGCACCGACGACGCACCTGCGGCGGTCGGCGCGTACAGCCAGGCGACTACGAACGGCGATCTGCTCATCACGGCCGGGCAGCTCCCGCTGACGACCGACGGCGAACTGCTCGACGACGAACCGGTCGGCGAACAGACCAGACAGTGTCTCCGGAACGTCGAAGCGATCCTCGAATCCGAGGGGCTCTCGCTCTCGGACGTCCTGAAGACGACCGTCTTCCTCGACGACATCGACGACTTCGACGCATTCAACGAGGCCTACAGCGAGTTCTTCGAGGCGGAACCGCCCGCCCGGAGCGCTGTCGGTGCCGGTGCCGTGCCGAAAGGCGCTGCCGTCGAGATCGAAGCGATCGCGACGACCGAGTAAGCCGGACGGATCGCGAGTGGGTCCGAACCGGTCGGACAGTCCCGTAACAAACGCTTAATGAATCTCGCCCCGCTACGAGCGTCTGTATGACTGACGGGGCGCCAACCGATCTCCTTCGCGTCGACCTGACCGCCGGCACGGTCGAGCGCGAACGGCTTCCGGATCGGTGGCTGACGCAGTACGTGGGCGGTAAGGGCCTCGGTGCGCGCTACCTGTACGATCGGCTCGCGCCGGGGACGGATCCGCTCGGCCCCGAGAACCACCTCCTCTTCACGATCGGTCCGTTGAGCGGGCTCTTACCGGGCGAACCGCAGTTTGCGGCTATCACCCGGTCGCCGCTCACCGGGACGTTCCTGGACTCCTACAGCGGCGGCGAGTTCGCGGCCGCGCTTGTCGGCGCGCTCGACGGCGCACTTGGCGTGGCGATCACCGGACGCACCGACGAGCCACAGGTCCTCGAACTCCGGGACGGCGAAGCGACGCTCACTCCCGCGGGGGCCCTGTGGGGCGAGGACGCCGTCGCGACCTGTGCGGCGTTCGATGACCCGGTGGCCTGCATCGGGCCCGCCGGAGAGCATCGGGTCCGCTTCGCCACCGTCGCCTCCGACGGCGGCGAGCACCACGCCGGCCGCGGCGGCGCGGGGGCCGTGATGGGGTCGAAGGGGCTGAAAGCGATCGTCGCCCGCGGAGAACCGCCCGAACGCCCGCCGGAGATCGAAGCGCTCAGAGACGAGTACGAGGAGCGCTACCGCGAGGACGACGTCGGCCGCTGGCACGCGGCGAGTGCGACGCTCGAAACAGTGGATTTCGCCGACGAGGTCGGCGTGCTCTCGACGCACGGCTGGCAGGCGGGACGGTTCGACGGCGCGGCGGAGATCGGCATCGAAGCGGTCCGGGACGCTGCCATCGACCGCGAGCGCGGCGACGACGAGATCCCGGGCGGCTTCCGCGTCGAGACCGACGATGGCGAGTCGGTCCCGCGCGGCGCGGCCCCGATGTCGCTGGGGGCGGGACTGGGCATCGACGACTTCGACGCCGTCGCGTCGCTCGGTCAGGCCTGCGACCGCCTCGGACTCGACGTGATCAGCGCTGGCAACGCCGTCGCGTGGGCGATCCGCGCGGACGAGACCGACGCCGTCGACGCCGCACTCGATCTGGACGGGTCCCTCTCGTTCGGCGACGACGACGCCGCCAGGACGCTTATCGAGGCGATCGCCCACCGGCGCGGCGAGGTCGGCGACGCGCTCGCCGACGGCGTCGAGGCCGCTGCGGAGCGACTGGGCGGGGCGGACCTCGTCCCGACGGTCAAATCGATGGAGGTGCCCGCCTACGACCCCCGGGGCTCGCCGACGACGGCACTGGCGTACGCGACCAGCGACCGGGGGGCCTGCCACCGGCGCTCGCTGCCCGCCGAGACGGAGGTGTTCGAGGGCGAGGGCTGGGACGACACGGACCGCGTCGAACTCGTGATCCGCGAGCAGACGATCACTTCGGCGCTGTGGTGTCTCATCGCCGACGACTTCGCCGGCGCGGCGCTCGAATCGGACCTCGGCGCGGAGTGGTTGGCGGCGATCGACACACGCGCACCGGCCGATCCCGCAGAACTGCTCCGGGTCGGCGAACGCACGTGGACGATGACGCGACTGTTCAACGTTCGCGAGGGGTTCGACGCGGCCGACGAAGCGCTCCCCGACGCGTTCGAGCGGCCGCTCTCCGATGGACCGGCGGCGGGATCCGCGCTCGATACGGAGTGGTTCGACGGGTTACGCCGCCGGTACTACGCGGCCCGTGGGTGGAGTCCCGAAGGCGTCCCGACGACGTCGCTGCTGGACCGACTCGACCTCGCCGACGTGGTCGACGAGGAGACGCCCGTCGCCCGGAGCGCAGTGACCGACCGCGATTCGCCGTAGCCGACGGACCGAGCCACCGAACGCGCTGTGGAAAGTGTCTGGGGAGCGACAGCGACCCGGTAACTGGTGGGAGGCCTGAGGCTGGAGTCGGTGCTGGTGCGCGGGCGCAAAAAAAATCGGAGCGTGCCTCGGAAGGCGAGGTGATCAGTCGTCCGCGGGCGCGTCGGCGGCGTCGTCGGTGTCGTCGGTCGTGACGCTGACCTCGATTTCCACGGCTGCAGCCTTGTACTCGGGGATCTTCGCGCGTTCGTCGAGGACGTCGTTGGTGAGGCGGTTGCCCGCAGCGTCGGCGAAGTGCGGCGTCGTCCAGACGGTACCCTCCTTCGTGTCCTCGGTGACCCGCGCCTCGACCTCGATCTCGCCGCGCCGGGATTTGAGCGTCACGTAGTCGCCGTCCTCGATGCCGTAGCGGTCTGCGTCGTTCGGGTGGACATCGACGAAGTTCTCCGGTTCGACGCGGTTGAGCGTCTCGGAGCGTCGGCTCATCGTCCCCGTGTTGTAGTGTTCGATGATGCGGCCCGTCGTGAGGATGAGCGGGTACTCCTCGTCGGGGGTCTCCTTGGGCGGCTGGTGTCTAACGCCTTCGATCTGGCCGAGACCGCTCTCGGTAGTGAAGCCGTCGCCGTAGAGGTAGTCGTCGCCCTCGTCGCCGGGTTCGTAGCAGGGCCAGTGGATCCCCTCCTCGCCGAGGCGATCGTAGGTCATCCCGTGGAAGATGGGAGCCACCTGCCGGAGTTCCTCGAAGACTTCCTCGGGCCCGTCGAAGTCGAAGGAGCCGTCACCGAACAGGCGATTGCCAACGTCACAGAGGATCTCGAGGTCGTCTTTGGTGTTCGGGTGGACCTTGTCGACGCCGCGCATCCGCTGGGTCCGGCGGTCCGTGTTGACCACCGTCCCGTCGCGTTCCGCCCACGACGTTGCGGGAAGGATCACGTCGGCGTACTCGGCGGTCTCGGTCTTGTAGATGTCCTGTACCACCATGAAGTCGAGTTCTTCGAGGCGCTCCTCGACCCGGTTGGTGTCGGGTTCGCTCATCACGGGGTTTTCACCCATAATGTAGAGCCCGTGGATCGTGTCGCCGATCTCGTGGGAGACCTCGACGTTCGTCAGGCCGGGTTCCGAGGGGATCTCGAAGTCCCAGACCTCCTCGACATCAGCACGAACCTCGGGATCGGAGACGTCACGGTACCCCGGGAGGACGTTCGGCATCGCACCGACGTCCGACGCGCCCTGGACGTTGTTCTGGCCGCGCAGGGGGTTGACACCCGTCCCCGGTCGGCCCAGGTTGCCCGTGATCAGGGCGAGGTTGATCTCGTTCTGGACGTTGTCGACGCCACAGGTGTGCTGGCTCATCCCCATCCCGGTGAAGATGGCCGCGTTGTTCGCCATCGCGTACTTCTCGGCGGCGAGTTCGATGTCCTCGAGCGGGACGCCGGCTTCCTCGGCCGCCGCTTCCTTGTCGAAGTCCTCGAGGGTCTCCTTGAGGTGCTCGAACCCCTCGGTGCGCTCCTCGATGAACTCCTCGTCGATCCAGCCCTCGTCGGGGTTCTCTTCGTGCTTTTCGAGGATGGTCTTGATGACGATATTCAGCAGGGGAATGTCGGTCCCCGGTTCGAGCTGGAGGTGCATGTGGCGGTCGGTCTCGTCGATCTTGAACGACCGCGTGGTCTTGTTGGCGTGGGGGTCGACTTGGATGACGGTCGCCCCTTCGAGTACCGCCTGCCGGAAGTACTGACTGTTGGCGATGGGGTGCTGCTCGCCGGGGTTTGCGCCCTGGATCCAGAACACGTCCGCCGCCTCTTCGAGGTCGGCCATACTGTTTGTCATCGCACCCTCGCCGAGACTGTTCTTGAGGGCGTACACCGTCGAGGAGTGGCACATCCGGGTACAGGTATCGACGCTGTTGGTGCCGTAGCGTCGGGCCAGTTTCTGGATGAGGTAATTCTCCTCGTTCATCGCCTTCGAACACCCGTAGAAGCCCACTCCCTGTGCGGAGTGGTCCTCGCGGATGCGCTCCATGTTCTCGACGATCATATCGTAGGCCTCGTCCCACGACGCCTCGCGGAGTTCACCGTCGTCATCGCGGATCAGGGGGTCGGTCAAGCGATCCTCGTGGTTGACCGATTGCGTCGCCGCGCCGCCCTTGATGCAGATGCTACCGTCGTTGACCGGCGCATCACCCCACGGACGGAACGAGACTTCGCCCTCGTCGTCCTGTGCGATCTGGATCCCGCAACCCACGCCGCAGTACGGGCAGATCGTCTTCACCGGTTGCTGATCTTGTTGTTCACTCGACATACTGTGGTCCCTCCGGATGAGCGTTCATCTCGTTCGTAAAGGTTCCGTGCCACGAGTATGAATCTTTCTCACACGGTCTGTATCTCCGTATCGTGGGAAACACAACTGATTTCGATCGAAATACTCGGACCGCGCTCGTGTCCGGCGATAGTTTCGGAACCCCTGATCCGTTAGTATAGACGGTTTACACGTGACGGCGGACGAACCGTCTGGCCAATCGGACAGCGCATCGACAAGTCGGCCCGAGAACTGCGCGGCGGACGACGAGTCGAACCCCGCAGGTACCGAATCTGGGCCTCGCGATGGTCTCCCGCCCTCGGCGACTCGGTGTGACGCGAGCGACGATGAACAGCGGGGACGGGTGTGGTCTCAGTAGGTGACTCGCTTCAGGGAGTCGATCCCACCGATCCACTGGTGATCGTCGCCGTCGCTGATGTCGTTTTCTTCCCAGGCGACGGGGTCCCAGTGCGGATCGAGCGTGAGGTAACTCCCGGTGTTGAACTCGATGCGGTGGCCGCTCGTCGGATCCCGGGCGTACATAAACTCACCGCGCGAGATGCCGTGTTGCCCGATCCCGTCGACCGGGACGTCGTTCTCGTTCATCACGTTGTGCGCCTCGAAGAGGTCGTTCGCGGAGTCGACCTCGAAGGCGATGTGGTGGACGGCCGCGTCGTCGTCGTCGTTCTCGGACTGAACGATAGCCAGATCGATCTTGACGCCGCAGGCGCTGAGGAACGTCCCCCACCGAGAGCCGTCCTGGAGGTCGTAGTACTCCTGGACCTGGAAGCCGAGTTCCTCCCGGATCCACTCGGCGCACTCGAACGCGTCCTGGTCCCAGATCTGGAGGTGGTCGATTCGGTTCGGTGCGATCGGATGGTTGTCGGTGGGGTCGTACTGCCGGTTTCGCAACTGCGAGCGTCGTTCCTTCGGCGGTTCGGGCTTCGCCATCTCTCCGTAGAGTTCGAAGCGGTGGCCGTTCGGGACCTCGAAGCGGATCGCCTCTCCCTGGCCCGCCTCGGTACCCTCCGCGACCCAGGTGACGTCCAGCCCCTGGTCTTCGAACCGCTCTGCGAACGCGGCCACGTGTTCGGGCGCTTCGGTCTGCCATCCGATATGGTCGATGCCTGGCTCGTCGGCCTCGGTCAGGCTGAGCGAGTGATGATCGTACTCCTCGACGCTCCGAAGATACGCCGTCTCGTCTGTCCGCTCGACGATCTCCATCCCTGACGTGTCGACGTAGAACGACAGCGACTCGTCCAGGTCCGGCGTCTCCAGTGCGACGTGTCCGAGTCGGGCAACTTCTGGCGACATCATCAGTCGGTATGGCAGAATTGATAATAAACGACCCGCAGATGTTCAGATACTGGGATTGTGTGCGCTGACGGCTGAGAGCGGTGAAATACGCCATTTTCGAGAGCTCGATTCGCGGCTTTTCTGCGGGATTCCCAGCCGGCGAGGGCGTTACACCCGCACTCACAGGCGAAGAAAGACGCTCGACTCGATGTCGAGGGTGGGCGACGACACCGGCCGTCTCGGACGCCGAGCCAACACCCTAAGACCCTGGCCGCCGAACGATCGGTATGGAACTCACCGCCGATACGATCGAGGAACTCGTCGCGGAGTACCCCGAGTACCAGCCGTTCTCGACGGTCGAAGACGAACACGTCGACCTCCTGCCCGAGACGTTCGCGAGCGGCGACTACGGCTGGCGCGACGCCGAGTGGGTCGTCCAGTGGTACGGCCGGCGGTTCCTCAGCGGGATGCCGAACGCCGATCGGCGTGAACTGGAGGCCGCATACGACGAGAACGAGTACGAAGCGGTCCACGACGCCATCGGCGCGGCTGTCGAGGCCGAAGACGCCGACGGGATGCTCTCGTCGCTGACCGAACTCGCGGGCGTCGACGTCGCGATCGGATCGGCCTTCTGTCAGTTCATCGACCCCGACCGGTACGTCGTGATCGACAGTCGCCAGTGGGGCGTCCTGCGGGACCTCGGCGAACTCGACGGCGACTACCCGGACCCCCCGAGCGTCGACGACTACGAGACGTATCTTTCGGCGTACCGGGCGCTCGCCGAGCGCTGTGAGTGCTCGCTGTGGGAGCTGTACCGTGCGCTGTGGGTCACCGTCGAAAGAGACGCGTAGAGAGAACCGCAGACCGAGCCGAGGCTCGGCTTAGAACAGGCCGCTGATGTTGCCGTCGGCGTCGATGTCCATCCCGGCGGCCGCGGGTTCGGCCGGCAGACCGGGCATGTCGAGCACGTCACCCGTCAGCGCGACGATGAAGCCTGCGCCCGCCGAGGGGTAGAGTTCGCGGACTTCCAGTTCCCAGCCCTCGGGCGCGCCCTTCTTCGAGGGGTCGTCGCTGAGCGAGTGGAACGTCTTCGAGAGACAGACCGGCACGTCGTCGAAGCCGAGGTCCTCGAGGCGCTCGATGTCGTCTTCGGCGTCGCCGGTGAAGTTGACGCCGTCGGCACCGTAGATCTCGGTAGCGACCGTCTCGATCTTCTCTTTGATCGGCGCGTCGTCGGGGTAGAGGTGCTCGAAGTCCTCGGGGTCGTTCTCCTCGACCGCGTCGGTGACGTGGTTCGCGAGGTCGACGCCGCCTTCGCTGCCCTCGGCGAAGACGTTCGACTCGGCGATCTCGACGCCGAGATCCTCGCGGCAGTGCTCGACGACGGCCTCGATCTCCTCGTCGGTATCGTCGGGGAAGCGGTTGAGCGCGACGACGACCGGGACGCCGAACTTCTGGAGGTTGCGAACGTGCTTGTCGAGGTTCGCGAAGCCGGCTTTCAGTTCCTCGACGCCGGCCTCTTTGACCTCGTCGAGGTCGGCGGGCCACATACCCATCCCGTGGTACTTCAGCGCGCGCACCGTCGAGACGAGGACGACGGCGTTCGGCGTCATATCGCCGAGACGGCAGACGATGTTCATGAACTTCTCCGCACCGAGATCAGAGCCGAAGCCGGCCTCGGTGACGAGGTAATCGCCCATCCCGAACGCCGCCTTGTCCGCGATCAGGGAGTTCGTCCCGTGGGCGATGTTCGCGAAGGGACCGCCGTGGACGAACGCGGGCGTGCCCTCGATCGTCTGGACGAGGTTCGGTCGGATCGCGTCCTTCAGGAGCATCGCGGCCGGGCCGGTCGCGTCGATGTCGTCGACGGTGACCGGGTCGCCGTCTTCGGTGTAGGCGAGGATGATGCGCCCGATGCGCTCTTTCAGATCGGCGAGGTCCTCGGCGAGACAGAGGACGGCCATCAGCTCGGAGGCCGCCGTGAGGAGGAACCGGCTCTCGCGCGGCGTGCCGCCCGACGAGCCACCGAGGCCGACCACGATGTCGCGGAGGGCTCGCTCGTTCATATCCATCGCCCGCGGCCACGAGACCTCGTTGACGTCGATGTCGAACTCGTCGCTCTGGGAGATCTTCGCGTCGAGCATCGCCGCGATGAGGTTGTGCGCGGAGGTGAGCGCGTGGAGGTCGCCCGTGAAGTGGAGATTGATGTCCTCCATCGGAAGGACCTGGGAGTAGCCGCCACCGGCCGCGCCGCCCTTTACACCGAAGACCGGCCCGAGCGACGGTTCACGGATCGCGATCATCGCGTCCTCACCGACGTGGTTGAGCGTCTGGCCGAGGCCGACCGTCGTCACGGTCTTGCCCTCGCCCATCGGCGTCGGCGTCATCCCCGTCACGAGGACGAGGTTGCCTTCCTTCTCGTCGGACTGGTCGCGGAACCGATTGACCGCGTCGTGGGAGAGTTTCGCCTTATAGTCGCCGTAGAGTTCGAGATCGTCTGCCGCGACGTCCCAGGATTCGAGGACGTCCGTGATCGGTTCTTTCTCTGCGTCCTGTGCGATTTCGTAGTCTGTCGGGAAGCCGCTGTCTTCGTCTGACGCCATAGGTGTGGATGACCCGGGCAGGCCACGTAAGCGTACCGAAAAAACCTAACCGATAGCCGATATGTCGTGTTTCGGTGAGCCGATAGCGGATTTGGGTTTCGTCCGGTAGTATCGGATCTAATCGGTGCAGACGCGGGCGGTCAGAATCACCAATATCCACGAACGACACCGATTTGTGCCTCAAATCACCGATTTCACCGACGCTCTCGTCTGTGGCAGTTGTTCGCTGACCGATACGTTGAGTGGCGTTTCTGTCCGGTATGATCGGATATATAGTCCCTCTCGAATAATACGGTATATGACACGACACGGGCGGGCGCGCGTCCTCGCTGCGATACCTTAATCAGGCAACCGGTGCCGATACGTGGTATGAAGTATCGCGAGGCCGCCGACTACCTCACCTCGTTTCAGCAGCGTCGGCCGAAGCTGGGCATCGACACCACGGCTCGGATGCTCGCACATTTCGGCGATCCGCACCACGACGTGGACTGCGTGCAGATCGCCGGGTCGAACGGCAAGGGGAGCACCGCCCGGATGCTCGAGAGCGTCCTCCGACGCGCCGGGGTGAGCGTCGGATTATTCACCTCGCCGGGGCTGAACGACTTCCGCGAGCAGGTTCGCGTCGACGGACGCCAGATCCCGAAGTCGAAGGTCGCAGCGTACACCGACGAGATCGGTCCCTGTATCGATCGCCTCCGCGAGGACGACGACGAACCGACCCACTTCGAGGTACTGACCGCGGTCGCGCTCCGGCACTTCAGTGAGATGGACGTCGACGTGGCGGTCCTCGAAGTCGGAATCGGCGGACGCTACGACGCGACCAGCGCAGTCGACCCCGTCGCCAGCGCCGTCACGAGCGTCAGTCTCGAACACACCGAGTTGCTGGGTGAGACCGTCGAGGAGATCGCGACCGACAAGGCGCAGGTCGCCCCCGCGGACCGTCCCATCGTGACCGGAGCAGACGGCGACGCGCTCGCTGCGATTCGTGAAGTCTCGGACGCGGTCTCCGTGGGTCCGAGCGAATCGGATCCGGACGTCGTGGCCACCGAGACAGGGATGCACTCGAACGTCGAGAGCACGGTGACCATCGAGGGGCCGGGGTGGTCGGTCGAGTCGAAGCTCCCGCTTCTGGGCGCTCACCAGGCCACGAACGCCGGCGTCGCAGCGACCCTCGCGCGCCAACTGACCGACGTCGACGCCGAGACGATCGCCGAGGGGTTGCGCTCGGTGACGTGGCCCGGTCGCTTCGAGATCATGTCGACCGAGCCGATGACCGTCCTCGACGGGTCGCACAATCCCGGCGCGGCCGCGACGCTGTCGGGGCTCTTGGGTCGCTACGACTACGACGATCTCCACCTGGTGTTCGGGGCGATGGCCGACAAGGACTACGACGCGATGGCGGACTCCCTCCCCGACGTCGACGCCGCCTACGCCGCGCAACCCGAGATCGATCGCGCGGAGGACGCCGCAGCACTCGCCGAGACGCTCGACGGATACGCGGATTCGGTCGAGGTCGTCCCGTCGGTACCGGAGGCGACCGAGGAAGCGATCGACGCCGCCGACCCGGGAGACCTCGTCCTCGTCACCGGCTCGCTGTACACCGTCGCGGAGGCGCGCGATCGCTGGGCGCGGACGGTCGTTCCGGTCTCGCAGACGCCAGCGACCCACGCCGACGCGGCCTTCGTTGACGCCGACTTCCAGGCCGACGCCGAGGTCGCGGGCACGGTCCGGGACGCGTCGGCGACGTCACGCGAGCACGCCGATCGACGGCTCTTCCGGACCCTCCTTCGCCCGACGCAGGCGTCGGTGGTCGCCGAGCGCCTCGCCGCGATCGGTGGCGAGTGTCACCGCTCGCGCGCGGGAAGCCCCGAGAAGCTGGTCGCAACGGTGCTTGCCGGCACGACGGCACAGTTTCGCGAGTTGGCATCGACGCTCGACGAGGAGGGGCACGGGCTCCGACGCGTGGCGGCTCAGCTCCGCGATCGGCTGACGCCCGTCGACGCGCCGGCCGAGTCGGGGCTGGAGGCGGTCGCCGCGGACGGCACCGCGGTGATGGGTATCCTCAACGTGACGCCCGACAGCTTCCACGACGGCGGCGAGTACGAGGCGTTCGAGGCGGCCGTCGAACAGGCGGAAAGGCTCGTCGATGCGGGGGCCGACATCCTCGACATCGGCGGCGAGAGCACCCGACCGGGGGCCGAGCCAGTCCCGATCGACCAAGAGATCGACCGGGTGGTCCCGGTCGTGGAGGCAGTCACCGAGTTGGACGTCCCGATCTCCGTCGACACGCGGAAGGCTGCCGTGGCCGACGCAGCACTCGAGGCCGGTGCCGACATCATCAACGATGTCTCGGGGCTCGGCGATCCCGCGATGCCGTACGTGGTGGCCGAACACGACGCGTCGCTCGTGCTGATGCACAGCCTCGCGGTTCCGGTCGATCCCGAGCAGGATCCGATCTACGACGACGTCGTCAACGACGTCATCGGCGAACTCCGCGAACAGGTGCTCCGGGCTGAGCGGGCCGGGATCGACGGCGGCCAGATCGTCATCGACCCCGGGTGTGGCTTCGGCAAGTCGCCAACGGAGTCGCACGCGTTGATCGACCGCCTCACGGAACTCCGCGGTCTGGGGTGTCCGGTGCTGATCGGCCACTCCCGCAAGTCGATGTACAAAGCGGCCGATCACGCGGACGACGACCGTCTCGCGCCGACGATCGCCGGGACGGCACTCGCGGCTGACAGGGGTGCAGACGTCGTCCGCGTTCACGACGTGGCCGAGAACGTGGCCGCGATCGATGCCGCGACAGGGAAACTGGATCCGGAGTAGCGCTACGAGTAGGAGTGCTTGAACTCCCAGTGGTACCGACAGGCGTTACACGTCGCCCACTCGACGATGTCGAACGATTCGGGGTGTCGCTGACCGTGGGTCATCTCGCTTCGACACACCGGGCAGGTGAGGTGCTTCAGTTCGAGGTCGGGAAACTCGCGGTACCCGAACTCGGCGACGCAATGCGGACAGTCGATGTCGTCGCGTGAGTTGTGCTGCGGGATCTCGCCGCCGCACCGCGGGCATTCCAGTATCGCCGGCGGTCGTTTGGCCCACCCGTCGTCCCCCTCGTACGTCGTCGTCGCCGTGTCCATCGCCGACAGACGAAATTTGTTCGGTCCATCCCCCCGACGGAGCGGTTTGGCGACCTGTTCGCCGATGTGCTTCGTCACCCGGATCAACGCCTGTATCCGCCCTGCCATACCCTCACAAAGGTTCTGTCAGGTAAAAATGAACCGGCAGATGGCTCTGCGGTCTTGTCGACACATTTTCCCCTGATTCCCCCGAGGATAGGGTATGGCTCACCACACAGCCGCGACCCTCAGCGTCACCGCGCAGATCGGCGATCCATCGCTGATCTTCGGACTGTCCGGGCGGGCCTACGCAGGGCTCTCGTTCCTTGCCGTGTTACTGACGGGCGTCCTCCTGCTCGTCAGTCGCGGCGGGTTCGTCAGGCAGGCGGTCGATAGCGCGATCGAGGGCTCGCCGCTGGCGGTCTTCTACGGGATCCTCCCGTTCGTCTTCGTGGCGTTCGCCGGCGGCTACGCGCTGAACCAACTCGCTCGGGCCGGTGTGGTCAGTCCCCTGCTGTCACGGGGCTGGTCGCTGATCACGGTGCTGGTCGGGGTCGGATTCGGGGGGCTCGGGTTCCTCGTGGTCGGCACGTATCTCACCGAAATCGAGGGCGAGCGCCGGCCGTGGCACGGAGCGGTGGTGGGTGCCGTTCTCAGCGCGCTCCCGTGGCTCGTCGTTCCGGCGCTGCCAGCGCTGTTGCTCTGGTTTCTGGGCGCCGCCGCGGGACTCGGAGCGTCGACGCGGCGGTGGGTCCACGGGGAACGGACCGTCGAGACGGAAGCTCGTGGGTGAGTGAGACGGGCGTCCGAACGGGAGTAAGACTCTTTCTTCTTGCGGCACTAGTAGCGCTATGGCGCCCGTTACACTCCAGATACTCGGTGGCCCGCTCGAATCCGTCGCGCAGATCGCCGGTATCGCCGGGACGCTGGTGTTGGCGCTGATGATTGTCGCCCTCGGCACGCTCGCCTACAAACAGCTCCGCGGTGACGGCGTCGAGTGGCCGGACGACAAGAACGACGACGACGGCGTCAGCCCCGGCAACACTGACGACGAGTGGGATTACTACTGACGCTGTCCGCCCTCCCCCCGCGGATCACTACCCGTCGCAGCCGCTGAGGAGCGTGTCGTATCCTTCGCGGCGGAGAAAAAGAACCGGAGCCGATCGGCGTCGGGTATTCGACTGAATCGACACAGCCATCGAGTGCTATCGACCGTCAGGTCGAAGCGGGAACGTGCCGCGAGGCGTTCAGTCCCCGCTGACGGTGTCGTCTTCGACGTTTGTGACGACTTCGTCCCCAGTGGTGACGACGTCGACGTCGCCCTCTTCGGTCATGTCCTGGATGCGCTCTGCGAACTCCTCGGACTCGAGGATCTGGTACTCGTTATCGAGGCCGAGATAGACGGTGTAACACATCAGACACAGGATCACCGCGAAGGGGAGCCCGGTCGTGATGGCCGCCGTCTGCAGGGCGCTGAGGCCACCGCCGTACAGGAGGAGCGCGGCGACCGCGCCCTCGGTGACCGCCCAGAAGATCCGCTGGGTCTTCGGGACGTCGTGCTTGCCGCCCGAGGTCAGGTGGTCGATGACCAGCGAGCCCGAGTCCGACGACGTCACGAAGAACGTGATGACGAGCAGCGTCGCCAGCGACGCCGAGATGGCGCCGAGCGGGTACTGATTGAGCATCACGAACATCCCCAGCGTCTCGAAGGTGGCGTAGCCGAGTTCGTTGTACGCGCCCACGACACCGTTGGTGCCCTCACCGATGGCGCCGTTCAGAGCGCTCCCACCGAACGTCGACAGCCAGATGGTCGAGAACATCGACGGCAGGAACAGGACCCCGAGGACGAACTCGCGGACGGTCCGGCCCTTCGAGATACGCGCGATGAACATCCCGACGAAGGGCGACCACGCGATCCACCAGCCCCAGTAGAACACGGTCCACGCGGTGACGGTGCCGCCGCCGGCACCCATCGTCCCGCGGAAGAAGCCGAGGCTGACGATGTTCCCGAGATACGCACCGAGACCCTCCACCCACGTCCCGAGGATGAAGACCGTCGGGCCGACGATGAGGAGGAAGCCCAGCAGCACGAACATCAAGTAGAGGTTGATCGTGCTCAGGCGCTTGACGCCGCCGTCGAGGCCGGCGGCGACCGAGAGGGTCGCGATGGCGGTGATGCCCCCGATGAGTGCGATCTGTGTGAGCGTGTTGTTCGGGAAGCTTCCCAGGATTCCCAGAATGTCGGTCGTGACGTACTGGAGTCCCGTGTTCACCTGGGCGACGCCGAGGCCTAGCGAGGTCGCCAGCCCGAACAACGTCGCGAACACCGTCACGAGGTCGATCAGGTGTCCCGGCCACCCGTAGATCCGGTCACCGAGCAGCGGCCAGAAGATCGACCGGAAGGTGAGCGGCAGTCCGCGGTTGAACGAGAAGAACGCCAGTCCGAGACCGACGAGGCCGTAGACGGCCCACGGGTGGAAGCCCCAGTGGAAGAACGTCTGTGCCATCGCGGCCGAGGCGGCGGCACCGGTGCCGGCCTCAGCGCCCCAGAAGCCCGGAACGCTGTTGAAGTAGAACACGGGCTCGAGGACGCTGAAGAACATCAGGCCGATACCCATCCCGGCACTGAACAGCATCGCCATCCACGAGAAGTCGCTGAACTCCTTCTCGGCTTCGACGCCACCGATCTTGATGTTGCCGAACTTCCCGAACGCGAAGTACAGCAACACGACGATGAAGATGTTCACCGCCAGCAGGTAGAACCAGCCGAAGTTCTCCCCGATGAAGTTGAAGAGCCACGTGTACGCACTCGCGGCGCTGTCACCGAGGATGACCGTCACCGCGATGAAGAGCGCGACGATCGCGAGCGCGACCGGGAAGACGACCGGATGGATGTCGAATCCGAACTTCTGAATGTTCGTGTCTCCGGGCTCGCGGTCGGACTCCGGGTGGAAGAGTTCGACCTGAAGTCCATCGGACATCTCGCCGGTTTGATCACTGTCTGACATACGATACCCCCACTGTGTTGGATCGCTGTTTCTGGTTCGTTATCATACTGCGGTCCTGGAATCGAGCCTCGGGCCGATCGTCATAGACCCGCTTCCTTCCGCGTGCGTCTCGGTTACCGAACGGTGCAACTTTGATGGATGCCCACTACCAGTGTGGTTGTCATTCTCTCCGTTGGCGGAGTGCTACACAACCTCATAGGCCCGGAATTGTTCTATTGTATTAAAGGTTAGGCACAATCAGCCCGCAAACCGATGTATGAAGAGCGACTGGAAGGGGTGAGCAGCGCATTCAGCCGCCCGCCGAGCCAGCAGCGACTGGCGATTGTGGGGACGTATGCCCCGGGAAATCGATAGCAACGGCGTCGGTGGCGCGTTTTCCTGAAAGGTTCATTATGACTTGTGTTTGCGATCGGTCCCCGCAGTGCTGTCAGTAGACGGACTGCTGGGCAGTCAGCACTACGTTTATGCTGTCTGGCTATACTGCTTCCAGTATGGGAAGGCTGCTCGCGAACGCGGCGATCGTCGTCGTCCTCGCGCTCTTCGGCGCGGCGCTCTATGCGATGTCGCTGCAGGATTACGCGCTGGCCGGAGTCCTGTTTCTCAGCGCCAGTATCGTCATCTACTACCGAGAAAATCGCCTGGTGGCGGACTGACGCTGGGGCACTCAGGGGCCCGAGCGTCCGCTCGCACGGTCCCCACCTTCAGATGTCTTCCATCTTCATCCGCTGGGTGATCACCGGCACCCGGGACGTTCTAACGACCCTGTCGGCCGTGCCGCCGAGGATCGTCCCGATCGTGCCCCGGTAGGCCGAGCCCATTACGATCGCGTCCATGTCCTCCTCGTCGGCGTAGTCGGTGATCTCCTCGGCGGGCGAGCCGGTCCTGAAGGCGGTCGAGCAGTCGACGTCAAGTTCGCTAGCGACGTCGCAGATCTCGTCGAGAACGTCCTCGCCGTACTCGCGGTACTGCTCTCGCATCTCCTCTTCGTCGTCGCGCAGCGCGAGCGCCCGCGGTGCCCCGGGAAGATCGATGACGTAGAGGGCGGTCACACTCGCCCCGATGGCCGCCGCCAGTTCTACCCCGTGCTCTGCCCCTTTGCGCGCTTCGTCACTCCCGTCGTACGGTATTAGTATCTGGTCGTACATCGCTCCGGGCCTACCGTCACGACGCGTTAGTAAATAACTTTCCGCGAGAACGGCCGTGTTCGGACACACAGCGGGGATGATCCGACCCCGCACAGCAACCGAGGAGCGCAACCCGACGCGCCAAGCGCAGGTGACCGGTCGGTGCTCAGTCTGCCTGTCCGCTGGCCCGACCGTCGGCGTCGGCGTCCGTGGTGACGCCGGCTTCGATGCCTGGGCCGCTCTCGAGCGCCTCGACGAGCAGTTCAGCGACGTCGACGATCTCGATGTCGTCCTCGTAGCCGCCGGTCTTCATCCCGTCTTCGTACATCGTCATACACATCGGGCAGGCCACGACGAACTTCTCGACGTCGCTGCCGGCAGGCGTGTCTTCGAGCGCCTCGCGCATCCGCTCCTCGCTGGGTTTCGTCTCCTCGTCGATGTCCATCCAGAGGCCGCCGCCACCGCCGCCGCAACAGAACGAGTTCGCGCGGTTGCGCGGCATCTCAGAGAGCGTTGCGCCGGTCGCGCGGATGAGTGCTCGGGGCGCCTCGTACTCGTCGTTGTACCGGCCGAGGTGACAGGGGTCGTGGTAGGTGACGGTGTAATCGAGTTCGTCGCCGCGAAGGTCCAAGCGGTCCTCCTCGACGAGTTCCTCGATCGCCTGCGTCCAGTGGAGCACGTCGATCTCCCCGTCGGCGTTCCACTCGCCGTCGAAGTCGAACTGCATCAGCGGTTCGTCGGCGAAGTCATCGTAGTTGACGTCCGGATATTCGTTCTTGAACGTGTTGTACGAGTGCGGATCGGTGCAGATGATCTTCTCGGGGTCGACGGCCTCGAACTGCTCGACGTGGTGGCCCGCGAGGTCCACGTAGAGGAACTCCTCTCCCAGACGGCGGATGTCGTTGCCGTCGTACTTCTCGTCCTCGAAGAGGATGCCGTACTCGATGTCGGCGTGTTCGAGAATCTTCGCCAGCGAGCGGGCGACCTTCTTGTTCCGCTCGTCGTAACTCGGGTAGTCGCCGACGTACCAGAGGTACTCGACGTCCTCCTCACGTGCGTCGGTGACGTCGAACCCCAGTTCGTCGGCCCAGTCGGCCCGGGCGTCCGGCGGGTCGCCGAAGGTGTTGCCCATCCCCATGATGTTGTCGAAGGTATCCTGAACGTTGGAATCGACCTGCCCCGTGTCGGTGAGCTGTCGGTTCAGCCGGGTGAAGGACTTGAGATGCTCGATGTCGACCGGACAGGCGTCCATACACGCCATACACGACATACAGGACTCCATCGTCTCGGCGGCGATCACGCTCTCGCCGCCGTCGGTCACGATGTCGATCTCCTCGGTCTCGCCGGCGTCGAGGTCCTCGCGGTACTGTTTGAGATCGAGGATCACGTCCCGCGGGTCGAGCGGGCGACCGGACGCTTTCGCCGGGCAGGCCGACGAACAGCGGCCGCACTTCGTACAGGCGTCCTGATCGAGCATCTCCTTCCAGGAGAAGTCGTCGATGGATTCCGCGCCGGTGTCGGCGTCGAGGTCGGCGGGGATGCCCGGGAGGCGCGCGCCCGCCTTCTCGTCGCGCGCGACGATGTTGATGTACGACGAGAGCATATGGAACGGTTTCGCGTACGGGATGGCGGCCACGAACGCCAGCGCGAGCAGCGAGTGCGACCACCAGACGGCCGGGTAGACCGTCGCTGCGAGGGACTCGTTCATCCCGGCGACAGCGAACGCCTCCGCGAGGAACCACCCGACGAAACTGACCGTCTCGAAGTCGGGGAAGCCCGTCCCGAGGATCCGGATGCCCTCAGTGACGTAGCCGCCGACGCCCAGGAGGAACAGCGCCCAGATGAAGAGGTCGTCTTCGATACTCGTGTGTTTCCCCCACAGCCGCTCCTCGCGGGCGGCGTACCGGCGGTACAGCGCGACGCCGACGCCGACGACGAAGAGCAGGCCCATCGCGTCCATCACGAACGAGTACGAGAGGTAGAAATCGCCGATGAAGAACGACTGCTCGGCGCCGGTGAGCCCCGTCAGCGGCTGATAGATGTCCATATCGATCGCGAGGATCGTCGTCCCGATCAGGAGGGTGAGAAAGCCCCACATAATCAGGGCGTGCATCACGCCGCCGGTGGTGTCGCGGTCGAACAGCTTCCGATTCGAGAGGACGATCCGCGTCGCCTCGACGATCCGCGTCGGCAAGTCGTCGAGTCTGTCGAACCAGTCTTCCTGCCCCGAGGTGTATCGGTCGATCTTTCTGTACAGTCCGTACGCGAAGATCACGATCGCGACCGCGGCGAGGAGGTAGAAGATGATCTCGCCGACGTGCCCGATCTGCCAGAACGTCGGTCTGGTCGTCGCTCCTTCTGCAACCATAACGGTCGATAATTCTCTAATTCCGGCTTAAAAGTTGCTGCACTCGGGCGTGCGAGCGTCCGCGTGGGAGGCCCCGACCCGTCTGTTCGGCAGTCGAACCGCCACTCGGCAGTCGAGTTGGGGGGACCGCGACTGTCTGATCGCGCCGGCGGCCCGCTGGGGCGGATCGCACGACGCCCGAAACACAAAATGAAGGAATTCATATATTTTGTGGATACTGCGTCGGGACCCCAGTATTTTGTCGTGGTGTCGCTAAACCCATCGTATGAACGTACCCGCCCGATTCGATCACCCAGCGTGGACTGCACTCACCGCGAGTCTCGTCAGTTACGGCCTCGGACTCCTGGGGTTGTTCGTCCTGTTGTTCGTCCTCCCGTTCCTGCTCTTTTTACTGCTGTAAGTCAGCGGCGAGCGGTCGGTCACAGGAGATCACATAAAACGAGGTTCAATAATCCGGGGGTATCTAATTGACGATTGGTATAGTTGGTTCTTATCGAGCGCCAAGAACACACCTATGTGGACCACAACGTGACTTCGGCGGACGCATCGGTGCGAACGGCAACAGACCAACCGCTCAACAGAGAGAGACGACACATATGAGCACAAACGATCTACCACAGAGCGCAGGCACAGTCATCATCGGGGCCGGAATCGTCGGCAGTTCGCTGGCGGGCGAGCTGGCCGAACGCGGCCGAGACGATATTCTGCTGATCGACAAGGGGCCGCTGTCGGACCCCGGCGGCTCGACCGGTCACGCGTCGAACTTCATCTTCCCGGTCGACCACAGCAAGGACATGACGAAGCTGACCTCGGTCAGCCGGGACATCTACCGCGACTTCGATACGTTCACCAACTCCGGCGGGATCGAGGTCGCCCGGACCGAAGAGCGAATGGAGGAGCTGAAGCGACGGGTCGTCTCCGCGAAGTCCTTCGGCGAGGAGGCCGAACTCCTCACGCCCGAGGAAGTCGAGGAACTCGTCCCCTATCTCAACACCGACATCATCAAGGGCGGCTTCTACAGTCCGGGCGCGGGCACGTGTGACCCGCTCCGCGCCGGCGAACTCTACCGCCAGCAGGCGAAGGACAAGGGCGCACTCAGCACGGCCGCCAACACCGAAGTAACCGACCTCCACGTCGAGGACGGCGACATTCAGGCCGTCGAGACCGACGCGGGCACCGTCGCGGCCGACGAGGTGATCATCGCCGCCGGACTGTGGAGTCCAAAGATCGCAGAGATGGCCGGCGTCGACATCCCGCTGTCGCCGGCGGTCCACCAGATGGTCTCTGTGGGCCCCATCGAGCGGTTCGAGGACGGCGAGGGTGAGATCAACTACCCGGTCGTCCGCGACATGGACACCCAGATGTACGAGCGACAGCACGGCAACGACATCGAGGTCGGCTCGTATGAGCACCGGCCGATCCTCTGGGACGTCGACGACGTGCCCTCCATCGAGGAGGCGCCCCTCTCGCCGACCCAGCCGCCGCTGACGGAGGACGCCTTCGAGCAGTCGATGGAGCACGCGCTCGAAATCATCCCCGACGTGCTCGACGACCCCGACGCCGGGATCCGTCACTCCATCGACGGACTCCTCTCGGTCACGCCGGACGGCCACCCGCTGCTGGGCCCGATCCCGGAAGTCGACGGCCTGTGGTCGTGTGCCGCCATCTGGATCAAGGAAGCGCCCGCGATCGCCCGCGAGGTCTCGAAGTGGATGACGAAGGGCCACCCCGACATCGACATCGTCGCCCACGACCACGTCGCCCGCTTCGACGAGTACGGCGAGACCAGAGAGTTCGTCAAGAGCCGAGGGGCCGAAGGCTTCCAGAAGACCTACGGCATCGTCCACCCGCGCGAGCAGTGGCAGTCCACGCGACCCCTGCGGACGAGCGCGTTCTACAACCGCCAGGAAGACCTCGACGCGGAGTTCTTCGAGGCCGGCGGCTGGGAGCGCCCGCGGTGGTACGAATCGAACGCGGACCTCGTCGAGAAGTACAGCGACGAGATCGAAGGCCTCCAGCGTCCCAACGAGTGGGACAGCCGCTGGTGGTCCGACATCATCCTCGGCGAGCACCTCCACATGCGCGACAACGTCGGGATGATCGGCGACACCGGCTTCGGGATCTTCGACATCGTCGGCGACGACGCGATGGAGAACATGCAGCAGCTCTGCGTCGCGGAGATGGACGTCGACGTCGGCGAGTCCGCCTACACGCCGGTGCTGGCACCGAACGCCGGCTTCGTGTCGGACCTCACGGTCGCCCGGATCGGTGAGAACCACTACCGCGTCATCACCGGCGGCGCACACGCCGGACAGGACAAGACGTGGTTCCAGAACCACCTCGAAGGCGACGTCGAACTCATCGGCCGCTCCTCCGAACTGGCCACGCTCGGCGTCTGGGGACCGAACGCCCAGGAACTGCTGAACGAACTCGCCGAGGAGGAGATGTCGACGGACACCTTCGACTTCGCGGAGATGAAGGAGGTCACCATCGGCCCGGTGCGAGTCCAGGCCTTCCGGATCTCCTACGTCGGCGAGTACGGCTGGGAGCTGTACGTCCCGATGGACCAGGGCCAGAAGCTCTGGGACACCATCTACGAGGCCGGACAGGAGTACGACATCCGCCCGGTCGGGACCGGCGTCTACGGCGAGACCGGCCGGATGGAGAAGAGCTACCGGCTGATGGGTGCGGAACTCGAGATCGATTACAACCCCGCCGAGGCCGGGCTGACGTTCCACGGCGTCAAGGACGCCGACTTCGTCGGCAAGGAGGCGTACGTCGAGGCCATCGAAGCGGAGAACGCAGCCACGCTGTGTACCCTCTCGGTCACTGACCACGCGCCGGACGGCGGCGAGCCGCGGTTCATGACGGGTGGGGAACCGATCCTCGACCAGGATGGCGACGTCCTGATCGACGACGAGGGTCGGCGCTCGTACGTCACCTCCGCCGGGACGGGCCCGTCGGTCGGCAAGCACCTCCTGCTCTCGTACCTGCCGCAGGAGTACGCGAACGAAGGCGAGGAACTGCAGGTCGAATACTTCGGCCAGCACTACCCCGTCGAGGTCGAGGTCGTCGGACACGGCGGCGTCTTCGACCCCGAGGGTGACCGCCTGTTCCGGAACGACTACTGAACGGCGTCCGGACATCGGTCCGGACACGCGACGGGCGAACGACGCGATCGATCGCCCGTCCGAACCACCACGCGACGCAGGATTCACACACGTATGGAAGTACTCACAGCCATCAAGCGCGTGCCCGAGACGGGCGCGAAGATCGTATTGACCGAGGACAAGCGAGACATCGACACCAGCTCGCTGGGCTTCACGTTCAGCCCGCACGAGGAGTGTGCCGTCGAAGAGGGCGTGCAGTTAGTCGAAGCGAACGGCGGCAATATGACGGCACTCACACTCGGCGAGGAGGACGCGACCGAGCAACTCCGTTCGGCCATCGCGATGGGAGCCGACGACGGACTGTTGCTCCCCACCGACGGCGGGGAGTGGGGTCCGAAAGCGACCGCCAGCGCCATCGCGAGCGCCGTCGAGGCGGAGAAGACGGACTTCGACCTGTTCCTCTTCGGGAACGAGTCGGCCGACACGGCCAACCACCAGGTCGGCGTCCGCGTCGCCGAGCACCTGGACGTGCCGTGCGTCACCGGGGTCAAAGACCTCGACGTCGACGGCGACACCGCCGTCGCGAAGCGGGAGATCCCCGGCGGTGCCGAGGTCTACGAGGTCGATCTTCCGGCCGTCATCACGGTCAAAGAGGGCCTCAACGAACCGCGGTACCCCTCGATGCGGGCGAAGATGCAGGCCCGGAAGGCCTCCGTCGACCAGGTCGAACCGGAGCCCACCGACGATGGCCTCGAACTGCTCGAACTCGAAGTCCCCGAGACCGACGACAGCCCCGCCGATATCCTCGGTGAAAGCCCCGAGGCGGCGGACGAAGTCGTCGACGTGCTCGAGGAACTGGAGGTGCTATAACATTGGTACTCTCGTTAGTCGAACACGACAGCGGTGCAGTCGACGACAACTCGCTCGAAGCGCTCACCCTCGCCCGTTCGGTCGCCGATGACGCCGGCGAGGCGCTGGAAGCCATCGCCTTCGGCCCCGAAGCGGAGGGCGTCGCGGACGACGTCGGCGCACACGGCGTGGAGGTCCTCAACGTGGTCGATCACAGCGATCTCGACGACTACACGCCCGAGGCGTACGCCCGAGCCGTGATCCAGTGCGCCGAGGAGACCGGCACGGAAGCGGTCGTCGCGCCCGGGACGGACCGCGGGTCGGAAATCCTCGCCCACGTGGCGGCGAAACTCGACGAGACGATGGCCGCCGAGGTCACTGACGTCGAGGTCGGTGACACCTACGAACTGACGCGCCAGCGCTGGGGCGGCACGCTCATCGAGCACGCGGAACTCGACGCAGACACCAATCTGCTGACGGTCGCGCCCAACGAGATCTCGACGAGCGGGACCGGCGACGGTCCCGCCGACGTCAGCGCGTTCACGCCCGACCTCGAAGACAGCGACCTCCGGGTTCGACTGACCGAGGTCGAAGAGTCCGACGTCGAAGGCGTTCCCCTGGCGGAAGCGCGAGTCGTCGTCTCCGGCGGTCGCGGGACCGACGGCGACTTCTCGGAGATCGAGGACCTGGCCGATCACCTCCCCAACACGGCTGTCGGGTCCTCCCGCGCCGCGGTCAACGAGGGCTGGCGGCCGCACGACGACCAGATCGGCCAGACCGGGAACAAGATCGCCCCCGAGATCTACATCGCCTGTGGCATCAGCGGTGCCGTCCAGCACATGGTCGGCTGTAAGGGTGCCGAAAACATCCTCGCGGTGAACACCGATCCCGAGGCGGCGATCATCCAGAAGGCCGACTGGGCCGTCACGGGCGACCTCCACGAGGTCCTGCCGGCTGTCAGCGACGAACTGGAGCGCCGCGGCCACAGTTAACGGGGCGATCCCCGTTCGAGTTTCCGTTCCCATTTGTCGCCGGATATAAAGTAATTTTTGGCCACATTGGTGTCGAGTGAGCCGATAATCGACGGATCGTCATCCCACTTATTAGTACCTCGAACGCGTACGGGATAGTGCACTATGCCATTACCTGGAACGATCGACGTAAGTACCGTACTCCTGCAGGCGACACAGAGCGACGCGTTCACGCAGATCCAGAACGACGCCCTGTTGAGTTCGTCACTGTGGATCAACATCGCGCTCGCCGGGCTCTCGATCCTCCTCTTCGTGTATATGGGACGGAACGTCGAGGCGGGCCGGGCGCGTCTGATCTGGGGCGCGACGCTCCTGATCCCACTGGTATCGATATCCAGCTATCTGGGACTCGCCTCCGGGCTGACCGTCGGCTTCATCGAGATGCCCGCGGGGCACGCCCTGGCGGGTGAGGAAGTGATGAGCCAGTGGGGTCGCTACCTCACGTGGGCGCTCTCGACGCCGATGATCCTCCTCGCGCTCGGCCTGTTGGCTGACGTCGATGCCGGGAGCATCTTCACCGTCATCGCGGCCGACATCGGGATGTGTGTGACCGGCCTCGCGGCCGCGCTGATCACCTCCTCGTACATGTTCCGCTGGCTGTTCTACATCGTCAGCTGCGCGTTCTTCCTCGTGGTCCTCTACGCACTGCTGGTCGAGTGGCCAGAGTCCGCAGATGGCGCCGGCACCGGCGAGATCTTCGGGACGCTGCGCGTCCTGACGGTCGTGCTGTGGCTCGGCTATCCGATCATCTGGGCCGTCGGCGTCGAAGGATTCGCCATCGTCCAGTCTGTGGGGCTCACCTCGTGGGGGTACTCGGCGCTCGACGTCCTCGCGAAGTACGTGTTCTCGTTCCTGCTCCTGCGGTGGGTGGCAGCCAACGAGCGAGTGGTTTCCGCGGCGGGTGGAATGAGTTCGGCCCTCGGCGGCGACTGAACCGCCGGGGCCGCGGTCCCCCTCAGTTCTGCGATCGGGTGACGTCCTCGACGCGGTAGTCCGCGGCCTCGATCGCGTCGACGATGCTCGCGGCGTGCTCCGCGCCGCTCGTCATCACGGTGAACACCAGATACGCCTCGCCGACTTCTAAGTCTGCGACCGAGCGGTCGTGCCGGACGTTGTGAATGTTCGCTCCCTGATCGGCGATGATGCCGGAGATGTCCTCCATCTTGCCCGGCCGGTCGTCGATCCGGACGCGAAGCCGGATCCGCTGTTTCCGCTGGGTCAGCGCGTGGACGAGCACCGTCTGCAACTGCGTCATATCGAGGTTGCCGCCGCAGAGCAGCGGCATCACGGTCTCGCCGCTCACGTCGAGGTCGTCGCTCAACATCGCCGCCACCGAGGCCGCACCCGCGCCCTCGACGACCTGCTTCGCGCGCTTCATCAACAGGAGAATCGCGCGGGCGATCTCGGTGTCGGTGACGGTGACGACCTCGTCGACGTTCGCCCGGATGCACCGGAACGTGGTCTCGGAAATCCCGCCGGTCGCGATGCCGTCGGCGATGGTATCGACCTCGTCGAGGGTGACCGGCATCCCCTTGTCGAGGCTCTCGTGGACCGTCTCCGCGCCGGTCGCCTGGACGCCGACGACGCGCGTCTCCGGCGAGAGGTGCTTCATCGCCGTCGAGATCCCGCTGATCAGACCACCGCCGCCGATGGGGACGATCACCGTGTCGGCGTCCGGGAGGTCGTGGTACATCTCCGTGCCCAGGGTGCCCTGGCCGGCGATGATGTCGGTGTCGTCGTACGCGTGGACGAACTCGGCGTTGGTCTCCTCGACGGCGGCCTGCGCGTGGGACATCGTCTCCTGGAAGTCTTTCCCCACCAGTTCGACGGTCGCACCGTAACTCCGCGTGGCGTCTACCTTCGCCTGCGGGGCGTCGGTCGGCATATAGATCGTCGAGTCCGCGCCGCACTTCGTGGCCGCGAGTGCGACGCCCTGGGCGTGGTTGCCGGCGCTGGCGGCGACGAAGTCGGTGACGCCGTCGGCGACGTCCTGGCTGATCTTGTTGTACGCGCCACGGGTCTTGAACGAGCCCGTCCACTGAAGATGTTCCATCTTCAAGTGGACGTCGGCGTCGACGAGGGCGCCGAGCGACGTGCTCTCCTCGACTGGCGTCTGTTTGACGACGGTCTCGTCGTCGAGTCGTTCGCGTGCACGTTCGATGTCAACGTACTGCACGGGCAGTTCGTCCGCGTCGGGGTCGGTGGATTCTGATTCTGTCATCGTCGTGGTGAGTGGATCGGTCGGTCAGTGACCGACCAGGGAGTGGGATGAGTTCGTCCCGTTATCGGATGATCTTCTCGCGGCCGGGATCGAACAGCGGTTCGTTCCGGACGGTCGCGTCGTACAGTTCGCCCTCACACCGGACCTGGACGTCCGTCCCGGCCTCGGTGTACTCCGTGGGCAGGTACGTATAGGCGATCGATTCGCCGATCGTGTAGCCGAAGTCGGCGGCCTGGACGTATCCCTGCGCCTCGCCGTCGACGAGGACCGGACGGCCCGACAGCAGGATGTCCGTGGAGTCGTCCAGCGTGATCGGCGTGATCTCGGCGTCGACGCCCTCGGCCTTCGCCGCTTCGAGTGCTTCCTTGCCGATGAAGTCGGTGTCGAGATCGACCGCGAAGCCGAGGCCCGCCTCGTAGGGGTTGGAGTCGGTGTCGATGTCGGTGCCCCAGAGGCGGTAGCCCTTCTCTAAGCGCATCGATTCCAGCGCGCCGCCGCCCATGGGTCGGACGTCCAGATCCTGCCCGGCCTCATAAAGCGTTTCCCAGAGCCGGTTTCCGTACTCGGTCGGCGCCCACAGTTCCCAGCCGAGTTCGCCCACGTAGGACACGCGCAGGGCGATCACGGGCACCTCCCCGACGTAGATCTGCTTGGCGCTGAAGTACGGGAAGTCGTCGTTGGAGACGTCGGCGTCGGTACAGCGCTGGAGCAGGAGCCGTGACTTCGGCCCCCACAGGCCGATCGTGCTCTTTGCGCCCTCTTCGACGGTCACGGAGACGGTCTCGGGGGCGTGGTCTTCGAGCCAGCCGCCGTGGATGCCGGGCGAGTTGCCGCCGCCGGTGGTGACCATATACTCCTCGGCACCGAGGCGGACGACGGTCACGTCTGCGAGAATGCCGCCACCCTCGTTCAGCAGGAGGGAGTAGCGCACGTCGCCGACGTCGATGTCGACGTCGTTGCTGCACACCCGCTGGAGGAAGTCGCCGGCGTCTGCGCCCTCGACCATAATCGAACTGAACGAGGTCATATCGAACATCGAGACCGCATCGCGCGTGTGGAGATGCTCGGCGGCCTCGATCTTCGAGCGGTTGATCGACTGCCAGCCGTCCTGGTCGGGGATCTGGGCCTCGTACTCCTCGACGAGGTCGGCGTTCGAATCGTACCACTGTGCGGACTCCCAGCCGCCGGACTGATAGAACTCCGCCCCGAGGTCCTGCTGTCGGTCGTAGAAGGGGCTCCGCCGGAGTCCGCGGTGCTTGTCCGGCTGCCAGCGCGGCTCGACGATGCTGTAGACCTGGCGGTAGCGCGTCGCGCCCTTGTCGACGAAGTAGTTCTTCTCGCCCGCGTGCGGGCTGAACCGACGGACGTG
This sequence comes from Halobellus clavatus, assembly GCF_900107195.1. Classification (GTDB taxonomy): domain Archaea; phylum Halobacteriota; class Halobacteria; order Halobacteriales; family Haloferacaceae; genus Haloquadratum; species Haloquadratum clavatum. Next base: position 134,439 of record NZ_FNPB01000004.1, on the reverse strand, counting down.
GACGCCGCCGGTGTCGACGGGGCCCGACGGGAGTCGCGGCACGCCGTTCTCCATCCACTCGGCGATGATCTTCCCGTAGCCACCGGAGTGCGTCCACCAGATGGCGAGCGCGCTCCAGAGGCCGTCGACGTGCGTCGGGCCAATCGCGGGCATCCCGTCGGGAGTGAACACGAAGATGCCGTTCTCGGTGGCCTCGTACTCCACGTCTTTCGTGGCCGGCAGCAGCTCGTCGAAGGCCTGTTTGGGGGACTTCTCGCGGTCCGGGTGAGTGGCCTTCTCCCAGTGCTCGCTGGTGAAACTGTGGACGGACGCCTGGCTCTCTTCTGAGTTCTTGCCCATCACGTCTGGGTCGACCGAGAGCGCCTCGTGGTTGTACGATCCCAGTCCCAGCGAGTCGCCGTGGGTTCGGAAGTACAGCGAGTTGTCCTGGTCGCGACCGACCGGTCGGTGGGGCCCCTCGCTCATGTACTCCTGAATATCGCCGTTTCCGGGAACCTGCAGCCCCTCGGTGTTGCTGCCGACGTTCGAGTCTACGCCCGAGAGTTCCTCGAGGGCTTCGGTGACGACGTACTGGTGTTCGACCGGGGCGATCGGGAGGTCGAGATCGGCCATCTGGGCCGTCTGATACCCCCAGTTGTTGGTCGCGATGACGCAGCGGTCGCAGTCGATCGTGCCGCGGTCGGTCTCGACCGCGCCGATCGAATCGCCGGCGACGTCGAGATCCGTCACCTCGACGTTGCCGTAGAAGTCGGCACCGTCGCTCTTGGCGATGTACCACTGCAGGGCCGAGATGCCGTCCACGCGACCGTCGGTCGGGGAGTAGTACCCGCCGAGGATCTCGTCCTCGTCGACGAGCGGGAAGTGCTCAGTGACCTCCTCGGGCGAGAGTAACTGCGGGTCCGGAAGGCCGTAGGACTCCGCCCACTCGACGCGGCGGCGGAGGAAGTCCATCCGCTCTTCGCTACGGGCGAGTTCGATCCCGCCGACCTCGTCGTAGACTCCCGCGTCCGAGAGCAGGCGACTGGTGTAGTACGCCGCTTTGGTCTGGATCTTCGAGGGCGACGTCTGAAACATAATGCCCGGGGCGTGGACCGACGAGCCGCCGGTGACGGGGAGTGGGCCCTGGTCCACGACCACGACGTCTTCGGCGCCGAGTTCGCTGAGGTGATATGCGACGCTACAGCCGACCGCGCCGGCTCCGATGACGACGGTGTCCGCCTGCGATGGGAAGTCTGCACTCATTGTTCCTGTCTCTCGGTGATTCTGTCACGGGCATAAAGACAACGGTGAGGCCCGCTGGCCGGCCCAGGAAACGCGCGTGTGAAGCTACAGAGGGGCGTTTTGTGCCGATTCTCCGCCGCCCTACGAATTGGTCACCTCGCGACGCGTGCGCGAACCACAGTCTGACAGTCCGGCGATATGACGGGGCCGCCGCGGTCGGGGAGCGCGCGCCCGGCCGTTACGCGAGCGGTTCCTCGCGCACTGTCGCGTCGTACCGGTCGCCCTCGTAGAGGATCTCGACTTCGGTCCCCGGCTCGGCGTAGGCGGGCGGGAGGTAGGTGTAGGCGACGCAGGCACCGACCGAGTAGCCGTACTCCGCGCTGTGGACGTATCCGAGTGCCTCATCGCCGTCCGGCGCGAACACCGGACGGTGCGGCAGGATCGTCTCGCTCTCGTCGTCGAGCGTCAGGCAGGCCACCTGCTGGCTCGGCGCACCGCCGTCGGCGACTGCGGCCACCGAGTCCGACAGGGCGTCCTTGCCGATGAAGTCGGTGTCGAGGTCGACGGCCCAGCCGAGGCCCGCCTCGTAGGGGTCGTGCTCGGTGTGGAGGTCTTGCCCCCACAGGCGGAAGCCCTTCTCGATGCGGAGCGCGTTGAGCGCGCCGTTCCCGTACGGGCGCAGCCCGTACGCTTCGCCGGCGTCGAGGAGGTACTCCCAGAGCCGCTCGCCGTACTCCGAGGGCGTGTACAGTTCCCAGCCGAGTTCGCCGGCGTAGGACACGCGAAGCGCCCGGACGGGGACGTTCTTCACGAAGAATTCCTGGCTGCTGAAGAACGGGAAGGCCTCGTCGGAGAGGTCGACGTCGGTGACCTCCGAGAGCACCTTCCGAGCGTTCGGGCCCGTACACACCATCGCGGCGAGACTGGAGGTCACGTCGTTGACGACGACGTCGTCGGGCGAGTGCGCTCGGACCCAGGCGACGTGGTTGTTTCCGACCTCCCGACCCGTCGTCAAGAGGAGGTAGCGGTCCTCGTCGGTCCGGGTGACCGTGATGTCGGCGCGGACGCCGCCGGCCTCGTTGCACATCAGCGTGTACTTCACGTCGCCGACCGCGAGGTCCATATCGTTCGTACAGAGCCGCTGGACGAACGCGCCGGCGTCGCTCCCGACGACCTCGATCTTGTTGAACGAGGTCATGTCGTGGAGGCCGACGTTCTCGCGGACGTTCAGCGCCTCCGCGCCCTCGATCGGTGACCAGTACGTGCCCGTCCACTCGTCGCGGTCGGGGATCTGATCCTCGTACGTCTCGACGAGGTCTGCGTTGGACTCGAACCACTGCGGTTCTTCCCAACCCGCTTCGGCCCACAGTTCGGCATCGAGTTCCTTGTGGGAGTGATACATCGGCGTCCGGCGGACGTCCCGCTGGTTCTCCGTCCAGACCCACTTGGGGTGCATCACGTTGTAGACGATGCGGTACTCCTCCGCGCCGATGTCGCGGGTGAAGTCCCAACTGCCCTCGTGGTCGTCGAAGCGGTTGACGTCGCAGTGCGCCAGGTCCATCGGTTCGCCGTCGAGTTTGGGGACGCCGGTCTCCATCCACTGGGCGAGTGCTCGCGCGGCCCCGCCGGCGTGCGTGACCCAGATCGCCGTCGCGGTCCAGAGGCCGTCGTACTGCTCGACGGGACCGAGGATCGGCAGCCCGTTCGGCGACTCCGAGAACATCCCGTTGTACTTGAAGTCCAGATTCGCGCCGTCGGTGGCGGGCAGGAGTTCGTCGCTGGCCTGCCGCGGCGCCTTGTCCGGCCGGTCCGGGTGCGTCGCGGTGTTCATGTGCTGCTCGGTGAACTCGTGAACGGATCCCTGCTCGCCATCGGGGTCGTTGCCGCCGAGGTCCTGCGGGTCGGGGACGATCGGTTCGTGGTTGTACGAACCGATACCGTAGGCGTCGCCGTGGGTCCGGAAGTACATCGCGTTGTCCTGGTCCCGGAGGATCGGCCGATCGGGGCCGACCAGCAGCCGTTTTGCCTTCTCGCCGGAGACGTTTTCGTAGTTCTCGAAGAGGGGGTGGTCGGTGATGTCGACCGCGCTCTCTTCGAGTTCCGGGAGCGACTCGGTCATCGTGTACTGGTGTTCGACCGGGGCAACCGGGAGGTGGACACCGAGTTTCTCGCCCAACTGCCGTGCCCAGATGTTGGTCGCGATCACGACGTCGTCGCACTCGATCGCTCCGCGCTCTGTGATCACGCTCTGAACCTCGCCATCGGCGGTCTCGACGTCTTCAGTGCGCGTGTGCGGCACGAATGTCGCGCCGCGGTCGATGGCCTCCCGGGCGAGAGCGTCGCAGGCGACGACGCCGGAGACCTGGCCGTCGGTCGGCGAGTAGTAGCCGCCGAGGATCTGTTCGTCGTCTACCAGCGGCAGGTGCTCGGTGACCTCCTCGGGCGAGAGCAGCTGAGGATCGTCGATGCCCCACGCTTTCGCGTGTTCCACGCGCCGCTGGAGGAAGTCCATTCGCTCTTCGGTCCGGGCGACTTCGATGCCGCCGACCTCGTTGTAGGCCTGCTGACCGTCGGCACCCTCAAGGTCCGAGTAGAGTCGGCGGCTGTAGTCGGCGAACTGCGAGAGTTCCTTCGGTTCTGCAGTCTGGAACATAATCCCGGGGGCGTGCGTCGAGGAACCGCCCGTCGTGGGCATCGGTCCCTGGTCCACGACGACGACGTCCTCGCGCCCCAGTTGGGTCAACTGATACGCGAGATTACAGCCGACGATGCCAGCGCCGACGATGACGGTTCCAGCCTGCTCCGGGACGTGCTCGGTGGGATCCATAGATCGTACCCGCCCTTGGTGTGGACGGCAAAATACGTGTCGCGACCTGCCGTTAGAGAGCCGAACGGGAGAGCGGGGAGGCGGGTGCGGCCTCGAATGATCACGCGACGGACAGTCTGTGGATTGCGTCCGCCGGCTCATTCCATCGGCTCACTCCGTCGTGCGAGGTTCCGGGTCACGGTCGCGGATCGCATCGAGAAGGTCACACAGCGCGGTCGCCGAACGGTCCAGCAGTTCCTCGCCCAGCGCCGCACTGGACTCGGTGGGGTCGCCGACGACGCCGTTGTCGGTGAACTCGTGGGAGTCGACCGCGAGGTTGACTCGCCCCTGCCAGTCGCCCCAGCCGTCGCTGCCGTTCGCGGCGGCCGCTTCGAGGCGATCCTCGTGGACCGTCTCTGGGTCGGCGTGACGGAGCATCGACGTCTCCAGCGGGCCCGCGTGGCCCATCTCGGCGCTGTGGTCGCCGACTTCGTCGAACCACGTGAACGGGACGGCGAAGGCGTCGTCGTGGCGGACGATCCGCGCCGTCACCTCTCTGAGCGCGGCGATGTTCCCACCGTGGCCGTTGACGACGGCCACACGGTCCCAGCCGTGGGAGGCGAGGCTGTCGACCACGTCGCGGACGTACGAACGGAACGTGTCCTCGCTCGTCCAGAGCGTTCCCGCGAACTGGCGGTGTTCCTCCGCGATCCCGACCGGAATCGCCGGCGCGACGACGACCGGATCCGCGTACCGCTCGGCGGCCGCGTCGGCCACGGCCTCGGCGTCGAGGGTGTCGGTCCCCAGCGGCGCGTGCGGGCCGTGCTGTTCGGTGCTGCCGACCGGCAGGAGTGCGAGATTCGTCTCCGCAGCCTCGGCGTCGGTCCAGGTGGTCTCTTCGAGGTGCATACCCGATCCGTGGCTCAGGGGACCGATAAACGTACGGACCGACTGCAGCGAGGGTTTATCTCCGAAGGCGGGGCCAGGGTCGCCGTGCGGTGAGAGCCATCCCGCGTCGGGCCGCGATTGCTCGGCACGCCGATGCGGGTAGTCGGCGGCGACGCCGACAGCCGGTGCCGACTGTTCGCCCCATCGATGACTCTGCCGGGTCGACGCGTCGCTGCCCTCGGTGCCGGCGGGTCGGGAGCCAGCGGTCCCGACGACGACCCGATGCCCGGGATTTTTGCCTCGCCGACACCGCTCCTGCATATGGAGTACGCCCCCGCGAGTCACACGACGGTCAGCCGACGCCTCGGGCGCTTCCCCTCCGGTCGCGACGTCTCCGTGACCGTCCACCGCTACGAGGGCGGCGTCGGGCCGACGGTCTTCGTCCAAGCGGCCCAGCACGGGATCGAACTCAACGGTCCGGCGGCGCTGCGACGCCTCCACCGCCGGCTCGTCGACGCCGACATCGCCGGAACCGTCGTCGTCGTGCCGGTCGTGAACCCGATCGCCTTCGATCACCGTTCGTATCTGACGCCGGAGGCCTACGACGCCTTCAACGCGAACTTCAACCGCATCTGGCCGGGTGACGCCGACGGCAGCCTCCAGGAACGGCTGGTCGCGAACGTCTGGCCGCTCGTCGAGCGGGCCGACGCCGCGGTCGACCTGCACACGGGAATGCCCGAGATGCTGGAACACGTCCGCTTCAGGGAGTCGGATCCAGAGGCCCGCGCGCTCGCCGCGGCATTCGGGACTGCCGACGTGCTCGTCAACGAGGACCCGATCGATCCCGAGAGCGACGGCGACGCCGACGAGTTTGCCGGGAAGTTTCGGGAAGCCGCAGCGCGGGCGGGCGTTCCAGCGATCACTGCCGAGTTGTCGAACAGCCGGACGGTGAGCCGCGAGGCGGCCCAGTCTGGTGCCGACGGCGTGTGGAACGTGCTTCGGGAGTGCGACGTCCTCGGAGATCCACCCGAGTCGACCCCCGAGCAGCGCCTGCTCCGCGACGACGTCCCGCGCGTCGTCGCCCAGACCTCCGGGCTCTTCGAACTCCGTGACGACCTCGTGATCGGCGCGGAGGTCACGGACGGTGAGGATATCGGTGCGGTGTACGACCCCTCCTCGTTCGAGCAACTCGAGACGATCGAAGCGACCGGCGACGGGGTCATCTTCTCCGTGGCTCGCGGTCGCGTCGTGGTCACCGGCGAGCGTCTCGCGAGCATCGCCAGCGTCGCGTAGCGGGGTCGCGAACGGCCTGCGAGCGTGGCTCGTTTCCGCGCAGAAACACCTGGACTGCGCCGCGGACCGGCCGGCTATTTGAATCCCCTCATCATTCCACACTGATCGTTAACCAGTCACAGTGTGTCGTGCTATGACAAATATGGCGAAGCAGCCGTACTCCTCGTTCGACGCGCTCGCGTCCGTCATCGAACAACTCGGTGCCGACGGTCGGTCGGTCGATCGGGTCGAGGCGGCCGCAGATGGGGAGGACGGCGAGCTCCGTGCGACAGTCGAGGTCGACGTGCCGCTGGAGGAAGGCGATGACGGGGTCAGGATCGAACCGTCGGACACCGCAGCCGACGGACTCCGGTTCGAGCTGTCTCTCCCCGGACTTCGACGGAATCCCGAGATCGGCGACACCGACGCGGACGTCACCGTCCGCTCTCGCGAGGCGACCGTCGCAGGAGCGGCGGTGCGGACGACCCTCGAGGTCGTGATCGTCGCCCCCGAGGGCAGTCGTTCGGACGAAGCCCGAAGCCCCGCCGACTCCGGCGCACTGTCGACCACGCCGGCGTCGACCCCGCAGGAGTCCACACCAGCGGCGTCCCCGGACTCGGAGCCGGCCGTCGAGCGAACGGCCTCAGTCGATGACGACGCCCGACCGGAGGAGAACGAGGCGGCAGCGACCACAGACGAGTCGCAGCGGAGCCCCCTCAGCGGACGGGAGGAGTCGGGGACGGAGCCGGACCGGGTGCTCGGAGCGCCGGACGCGTCGGACGTCGGGGGAGAGGCCCCCACAGCGGTTCGCGACGAGTCGGTTCCGCCCTACGAGGACACGCCGTATTTGCGGCGGCTGTACGAGGTCTGTGACACGTTCGACGAGATGAGCGAACGGATCGAGATGGACGTCTCTGCGGAGACGGTGCGACGGTATATGATCGACGCGGACGTCCACTCGCCCAGGTCGTACACGCTCGGCGACGCCGAGGTGTCCACAACCGACGACGACGAGACCCAGAGTGAAGCGGCGACACGGAGTGAGGCGGCGACACAGAACGGAGCGGCGACACACGCTGTCGAGCACGCCGCCGACTCGGGATCGACGACAGACGACGGGAGAACCCCCGATGTGGCGGACGCGACGGGACAGCGGGACGCGAGCGACGCGACACCGGAAGCGGCCCCAAGCAAGGCGTCAGAGGGGGAGCAACGGGCGGACGAGACGGCTCCCCCGGCGCCCGACGGCTCGTCGGAACGACGGGGGGACGGCGACGGCTCCCAGGCGACGGCGGAGGACGCCGAGGAACTGCTGGCACCGGACTCGCTCCCGGACGAACAGTTGATCGCCGACGGGATCGGACTGCCGGAGACGCTGACCCTGCCCGACGTCGTCGACGCTGTCATCGACGCCCGGACCGTCCACGAGGTCGGACGAGAACTCGGGCTGGAGCACGATCGGACCCGCCGGCTCCTCCGGCAACTCAACGTCCTCGATCTCGTCCTGTGCCGCGTCTCGAACGCCTCGGGTGGACGCTGTAGCGTCGAGACCGTCGCCGGGCGGATCAGGCAGTGTACGATCGAGAGCGCGTAACACTCGGGATCACGTCGACCGGGTGCGACTGATCAGCGGATGCTGCATCGATCGGACGCCGCTTCGCGCCGTCGGACCCGGGGTCGCTGCCCATAGACAAAAGTGGGTTCGGCCCCTCCAGTATTTGTATGGCACTGGGTACCCAACGAGACGCCGAGGCCGGCGTGGAGTTCCTGCTGCGCGAGGCGCGGTTCGAGTTGATGCCGTTCGACAGCTTCGACGACGAGATCCAAGAGCTGCCCGAGGGATCGAGCATCGCGATCACCACCTCACCGAAACTCGGCATCGAAAAGACAGTCGAGCGATCCGAAGACGCCGCCGCGGCGGGCTACGAGGTCGTTCCGCACATCGCGGCCCGCTACATCGACGGGCCCGAGCAACTCGAAGAGGTCTGTCGACGCCTCACCGAAGCCGGTATCACCGACATCTTCGTCCCGGGCGGCGACAAGGAGGAGCCGGTCGGCGAGTTCGAGTCCGCCTACGACCTCCTGGTCGCCCTCGACGACCTCGAGTACGAGTTCGAGGAAGTCGGCATCACGGGCTATCCGGAGGGCCACGACTTCATCGGCGAGGAGGAACTCGCGGAGTCGATGGAGAAGAAGGCGCCGTACGCGACGTACATCGTCACGCAACTGTGCTACGATCCCGATGCGATCCTGGAGTGGATCGAGGACATTCGTGCCCGCGGCGTCGACCTCCCGGTGGAGGTCGGCATCCCGGGCGTGATGAACTACCAGCGTCTCTTGAGCATCTCACAGAAGGTCGGCGTCGGCGATTCGGTGAAGTTCCTGCGGAAGACGACCGGGATCTTCGGGTTCGTCAAGCAACTGGTCGGATCGCGCGGACGCTACAAGCCCGACGACCTGATCGAGGGGCTGGCACCGTACGTGAACGACGACGAGTACAAGATCCGCGGCGTCCACATCTACACGTTCAATCAGACGCCGGACCTCGAGAACTGGCGACAGAGTCGGCTCCAGAACTAATCGACGATCGACCGGACGGCGCGGACGCAGCACCGACCCGGCGCGTCCGAGCGGCGGACCACTCACACGAATGAATATGCACCCCACCGACAGGCCGAGTCACTCAGCCTCTCGAAAGTCAGGAATGTTGTGTCGAACAGAGAGTTATGCGGATCCGGTTCTGAGGAACAGATATGACGTATGAAACTGTCGCGTCGGTCGATCAGGCCGTCGCCGAGGCGCTCGAAGGCGAGCGCCGGAGACAGAACGAGACGCTGTCGATGATCGCGAGCGAGAACCACGTCTCGGAGGCCGTGATGGAAGCGCAGAGTTCGGAGCTGACCAACAACTACGCGGAGGGCTATCCGGGCGAGCGCTACTACGCGGGCTGTGAGTACGCCGACGAGGTCGAGCAGCTAGCGATCGACCGGGCGAAAGAACTGTGGGGAGCCGACCACGTCAACGTCCAGCCCCACTCGGGGTCACAGGCGAATATGGCGGTCTATCTGGCGATGCTCGACCCGGGCGATAAGATCCTCTCGCTGGATCTGACCCACGGCGGGCACCTCTCACACGGGCACCCCGCGAACTTCGCCGGCAAGACCTACGAGGTCGAACAGTACAAAGTCGACGAGGAGACGGGGTACATCGACTACGAGGGACTGGCCGCGAAGGCAGAGTCGTTCGACCCCGACATCATCGTCTCGGGCTACTCCGCGTACCCCCGGGAGGTCGAGTGGGAGCGGATTCAGAAGGCCGCCGACTCGGCCGATGCCTACCACCTCGCGGACATCGCCCACATCACCGGGCTCGTCGCCGCCGACGTCCACGCGTCGCCCGTCGGCGTCGCCGACTTCGTCACGGGCTCGACGCACAAGACCATCCGCGCGGGGCGCGGCGGGATCGTGATGTGCGACGACGAGTACGCCGACGCCATCGACAATGCGGTCTTCCCCGGCGCACAGGGCGGCCCCGCGATGCACAACATCGCCGGCAAAGCCGTCGGATTCGGCGAGGCGCTCTCCGAGGACTTCCAGGCGTACGCCGAACAGACGATCGCGAACGCCCAGGCGCTCGCAGACCGCCTGCAGGAACACGGCTTCACGCTGGTCTCTGGCGGCACCGACAACCACCTGCTGCTCGTGGACCTCCGACCGTCGCATCCGGACACGACGGGCAAGACCGTCGAGTCGGCGCTCGAATCCGTCGGCGTCGTGCTCAACGCCAACACGGTCCCCGGCGAGACGCGGTCGGCGTTCGACCCCAGCGGCATCCGAATCGGCACGCCGGGCGTGACCACGCGCGGCTTCACCGAGTCGACGTGCCGTGAGGTCGCAGACCTCATCGCCCGCATCGTGGACGATCCCGAAGACGAGGAGACCCTCTCGGCGGTCGCGACGCGGGTCGACGAACTGACCGACGAGTACACCCTCTACGAGTAACGGCCCCGAGCGCCCGCGATTACGGGGAACTGGGATTCAACGGCCGTTTTAACACCTCTGATGTCATCGTTTTAACTGGACTATGTACCGAGTACTCATTCCAGTCGACGGCAACGAAGAGCGGGCGCTCGCGCAAGCAGATCACGCGGTCGCGCTCACAGAATCGGCTGCGGAAGCCGAAGTGACGGTGCTGTACGTCGTCCCGCCCGACTCGCTGCAGACCGACGAGGGCGTCGACTTCTCGGATATGGACTCCGCTGTCGCGGCCGCGGAGTACTTAGAGACGAACGGTGTCTCCGTTGAGCGGCGAGTCGAGGGCGGTGAGACGATCGCGAGAGAGATCATCGACGTCGCCGACGACATCGCTGCCGACGAACTGGTGATGGGCGGTCGCAAGCGCTCGGGCGTCGCCCGGTTGCTCATCGGGAGCGTCGTCAACGACGTGTTCGTCTCGACCGATCGGCCGGTGACGATGACCGGGACGGAGATGTCGATCCACCGTGGGACGCGGCGGTTGTTGCTCCCGGTCGACTCGAACGCCGACCGGGTACACCACCAGGTCGAGTACGTCACGAGTCTCCCGGCCGCGCCGGACGACGTCGAGGCGACCGTGCTCTACGTGTTCCCCGAGCAGGACTACAAGGGCGCGCCAGCACACGAGTTCGATGACGTCGACGCCGCCGTCGAGGCGGCGGACGCGCTCGAAGACCACGGCATCGACACCGAACGCGTCGCCGTCGGTGGCGGCGTCACGGAGACGATCGTCGAGGAGGCGGAAACCCGGGATGCGACCGGGATCGTGATGGGCGGGCGGAAGCGCTCGGGCGTCCAGAAGGTCCTGCTCGGAAGCATCGTGCAGGACGTGATGCTCTCGGCGGACCGGCCGGTCACGCTCACCGGGTAGCTCACGTCCCGAGCCCCGGCCCTTCTCGGTAGTGAGCACCCGACTCACCGTGCGACGCGAATACGCGCCCAGAGCGTGGGTCGCGGTGGTCGAGAGCCACGGTGGTCGAGAGCCACGGTGGTCGGGAGTCGCGGCGGCAGCGCTCGCCGTGTGAGGATCGCGACAGAAGCGAAGAGGAGAGCGGAAAACACGGAGTCGACCGGCCCAGCCGAGCGAATCAGGCCCGCCGGAACCGGGGGGCTCCGGACGTTATTCGGACTGAGCGTCTTCGCGCGCGTTCAGTTTCGCCTGCTCGCGGGCGCTCGGGTTCACGGACTCCTTGAACGGGACTTCCGCGACCGTTGCGAACACCGGCTCGCCTTCTTCTTCGGCGTACTCGTCGGGGAGGTGCACCTGGAACTCGAGGTCGAGGTCGTCCTCGTAGATCTCGTCGTCGAGGGTCGCCTGCGCGGCGTCCTCAAGCTTGTCGGCGGGGACGAACCCGAGACCGATGTTGGTCTCGAGATCGGGGTTCCACCACGGTGAGGTCATGTAGCCGCACTCTTCGCCCGTCTCCGGATCGGAGATGAGCCAGAAGTCAGGCGCGTAGTCGCGGATCGGCTCGCCGGCCATCTTCAGGCCGACCATCTTGAGGTTGAACGGGTACTCGCCGTTCTCGATGAGTTCCTGCTGCCGCTCGAGTTCTTCCTTGCCGATGTAGTCGCCCTCCTTGTCGTCGGGGACCTGGTAGCCGAGGTTGACCTGGAACGGCGAGGTCTCGTGGTCCATGTCCTGGCCCCACGAGAGGATCCCTGCGGCGATACGGCGGTGGTGTCCCGGCGCGATCTGACGGCCGCCGTGGTCTTTGACGGTCTCCATCACGGGGTCCCACACGCGCTCGGCGTTCTTGGTCGCGTCCCGCACGTAGATCTCGAAGCCCTTCTCGCCGGAGAACCCGGTCTGGCTCACGAGCACGGACGCGCCGTTGATTTCGGCCTCCATCAGGCCGTAGTACGGAATCTCGCTGACTTCTTCGCCCACGACTTCGACCATCACGTCCTCGGAGAGCGGGCCCTGGATCTGCATCGGAGCGACGTCGATCTCGTCGACCTCGACGTCGAAGTCCATCCCCACGTTCACGCCCTGGATCCACTGCATCAGCGTCGAGTCCGAGATCGAGAACCAGAACTCGTCCTCGGCAACTCGCAGGAGGATCGGGTCGTTGAGAATGCCGCCGTCCTCGTTGCAGAGGATGACGTACTTGCCGTGCATCGGCTCGATCTCGGTGGCGTCACGCGTGATGACGTAGTCCGTGAGCGCCTCCGCATCGGGACCTTTCACGCGGATCTGTCGCTCGACGGAAACGTCCCACAGCGTCACCTTCTCGGTCAGCGCTTCGTACTCGGCCATTGCGCCGCCGTCTTCGGGCTCGACGAGGCCGCGCGGGTGATAGATCCGGTTGTACACCGTCGCGCGCCAGGCGCCTTCCTCGTTGAACGACTTGTCGAAGAACGGCGACTTGCGGACGCGGGTCGAGACCAGCATCCGGATTCCGGGGTCGCCAGTCTGTCGCAGGTTACGCGGGAGGGTGCGGTCGGATTGATCGATACTCGGGTGGTTCGGGTGGTCCCCTGACATCTCCTGAATCCACACAACAGATCTCAATAAAAGATGACCCTGATAGTACCGTACTTTTATCCCGGCCGGCGAAATCTGGGCGTGATATTCCACTCCATACCGCGCATTGCTTATGATCGTGGGCTCCTAATCCCGGGTATGAATTCGTCTCGTCCCGCTCCGGGCCCGGACGCGGCGCGCGCATTCCGGCTCGGGATGTTCGCCGGCGCGTTGATCGGCCTCACAGGTATCGGCTTGCTGTACTGGAGTGGGGCGCTGACGCTGCTGCTCTTTGCGTACACGATCGTGCTGCTGTTTCCCGTCTATCTCGTGTTCGTCGCCGTCGGTCTCAGCCTCTGGCTCGGCTACAACAAGGACGCGACCGCGCTCCGACCGGTCTACCGCACCGAGCGCTGAGCCCGACTCTGCCACTGGCCGAACGCGTCGCCGTCGTCCGTGCCGAGGCGACCACAAACGCTACCACGCTCGTGACCGACGTCTCAGAGACGATGACACGACTGGCACGGCTCCGCGTCTATCCGGTGAAGGGACTCGACGGCGTCGACGTCGACGCGGCCGCGGTACGCGACGGCGGGACGCTCGCCCACGACCGCGAATATGCGCTCTTCGACACTCAGGGCGAGGTCCTGAACGGGAAGCGCACGGATCGCGTTCACGACCTCCGTACCGACTTCGACCCGGAGACGGGCGCGTTCGCCGTCGAGACGCCCGCCGGCGAGACCGAGCGGTTCGTCCTCCCCGACGATCGCAACCGGGCCGAGGCGTGGTTCAGCGAGTTCTTCGAGGTGGACCTCACGCTCGAACGCGACGGCAGTCGGGGGTTCGTCGACCGCCGGGAGATGGGGCTCTCGGTCCTGAGTACCGGCACCGTCGAGGAGATCGCGTCGTGGTTCGCCGAGGTGACGCCCGAGAGCGTTCGCCGACGGCTGCGAGCGAACGTCGAGGTGGCGGGAGTGCCGGCGTTCTGGGAGGACCGCTTCGTGAGCGATGCGGCACCGCGGTTCGAGATCGGGGGCGTCGAATTCGAGGGTCTCGGCCCCTGCGGTCGCTGCATCGTCCCGGCACGCGACCCAGAGACGGGAACGGAGACCGCAGGATTCCGTGAGCGCTTCGTCGACAAGCGCGTGGAGACGTTACCGGCGTGGGCCGACGCCGCGGCCTTCGATCACTACTACACGGCGATGATCCTCGCACGCGTCGTCGAGGCTGACCGGGGGAAGCGCCTCCGTACCGGCGATCAGGTGACGGTCGAAGAGTGACGTCGGAGAGTGGCGGCCGGACAAAGACAGGCCGAAAGCGGCGGGCGGACGATGACAGTCCCGGAGCGACGACCAGAGAGCGACGACCGGAGCGTGCCGGCGGTGCCGCCGACGGATCGGCGTCGCGGAACGTTTCACACGCCTCGATCGGCCGCCGCTCCGCCCGCTCAGTCGTCTCGCTCGGCGATCGTCGCGCCGATGAGGTTCCGCATCCCGCGGCGGAGCCGTCCGCTCATCGCCGTCGAGGAGAGGTCCATCTTCTCGGCCACCTCGCTCAGCGAGATGTCCCGCGGTTCGCTGAAGTAGCCCTCCGAGAACGCGAGCTGGAGCGCCTCGCGCTGCTCGTCGGTGAGGCCGTACGAGGAGTCGCCGCTGGCGTCCTCGTTACTGTAAATCTCGACGATGTCGAGAGCGATGTCGTTCGCGATCGCGTACTCCCAGATCGAGTTGAGGGCGGCTCGATCCGGCAGCAGCAGGTGGACCATCCACCCGCCGTTCTTGGTTTCGGTGTGGACCAAGAACCCGTTCTCGTCGGTCACGATGCTGCTGATCAACCGCGTCTGCGGCGTGTGCTCGATGTAGTAGATCGCCGTCTCTTCGGTCCGGTCGATCAACTCGAACGCCTCGACCGTGACGTCGTCCGCCAGCGCCGCTTCGAGTTCCTCGGGGTCGTCGTATTCGATGAGGAACGGAAAGTACGTCGACCCCGGATCGGTCGTCCCTTGTGTGATCACACGGATCTTCACGTCCCCGAGGCGTCGTAAGGTCGGGACTAGCGCGAGGTGCTCGTGCTCGATGTGTACCTTTGCTGTGATCGACATATGCTGAATTCTCTCTGTGTGGTGCCTGTTGTCCGGGTTCTCGACGCTCCACCGGACGGCCGTGAGGAGACGAGCCAGGTGGTCCCGTCGGATCTTGCGCGTTACTCCAACGTGCGTCTACCTTTAGCTGTCGGTCGAAGCCGCCGTATCGAGGGCGCAACTCAGGTCAACGCGATCGGGGGAGCGGATTCGGTCGGCGGCGAAGGTCGCGCGCTCGGCTTGCCCCACCCCCAGAGCGTCTCGACGACAGTCGCCCCGAACGCAACGGTGCCTGCACGAAAGGCCGACTGGCCAGCACTGCCAGGCAGTCGTCCGATCGGGACGGATCAGCATCGCTGGTGAGGTTCCCGACGAGGCGAACCGCGGGCGAGCCGAACGGAGCGAGCGTGAGATTTTCGCCGTCAGTCGCGGCAGTATATTCAGTATCTAACAATATATTGGAACGGAGAAGTGGCTATTCGTAAAATAATATGGTATCATTACCCCCTGTATAGTACTACTACTTGACACAAAAATGGTCGCCGCACCCCCTGTCGGGTTCAGCCGACGACCGGTGCAGGGTCGTCGCCGCCGCTCCCGAGGATATCTTCGACGATGTCGTCGATGTCCGGAGTGCGGCGATCACGCCGAGGTTCGTCTGTCGGGTAGTGCGGTACCAGGGGCATCGTTTCACCCCACCGTAATTACGTGCTCAAGACAAAAAGACGTCTGGAAGCCCGATATAATCAATTTTGATACTCACACCGGTATCTTTTGAAACCGGGTGTACCTACGGCCTCGTATGAACGATAACGACGGGCGAGGGTACCTGCGCGATGTCGGTCAGATTCTGGTGTTATTTGTTGTCTACCTCGTCGCGCTAACGGTCGGGTCCAGTTACGTGTGGACGAGAAAGACGCTGAGTCGACTCCGGGCGGGCACTGAAACCGCGGTTGGAAGGCTCCCGCCAAAGAGGCAGAAATCATAACTGACCCGATTCCGAGCGCTCGGAGAGTCCCGGATAGGGTGGTCGTCCTCAGTCGGATGGACGGCTTAAACGAGACAGTCGAAATGCGGCGACGAGGGCTCCCTCAGTCTTGCTGCCGATAGATGAGGTACCCCGCGGCCGCGAGCAGCGCGACGACGACTATCACCGGGAGGAAGCCGAATCCGCCCGGCTCTTCCGGTACCTCAGTAGGCGAGGTGGTTGTGTCCGACGGTGTCGTCGTTTCCGTTTCGGGCGGTGCCGTCGTTTCCGGCGGTGCGGTCGTCGTCACCTGTTCACGCGTCGTGACGGCGAACGGTGAGAATCCGGTGACGGGAGCGCTCAGCGTAACCTGGTTGCCGGACTCTGTCGCAGTCGTTTCGAGCTCCTGCCACGCGCCGTCGGTGTAGTGCTGGATCACCAGATCATCGGCGGTGACACCGAGATCGTCAAGCCGGGACTGCGAGATAGTTAGCGTCACCGTCGCAG
The DNA here is from genome assembly GCF_900107195.1 of Halobellus clavatus. GTDB lineage: Archaea > Halobacteriota > Halobacteria > Halobacteriales > Haloferacaceae > Haloquadratum > Haloquadratum clavatum. The sequence goes on along the minus strand of NZ_FNPB01000004.1, from coordinate 118,197 downwards.
TCTGCCCCTCGGGCGGATCGGGTGCGTCGATGTCGACACCGCTGACGTACTGTCCCGTCGGTTCGGGGACGTCCGTCGGCGGGCTCGGCAGCTCTTGGACGTTTACTTGCCCGGTCGTCTCGGGGACGTTCACCGAGACGCTCGTCGCACCGGTGCCGCCTGAGAGATTGACCGCGGCCGTTCCGGTCTCGTCGAGGTCGGCCGTGGCCGAAACTGGGGCGGGTGTTCCGGCGCCGGGCGTGTCGGTGAGGGCAGGCGGAGCACCGCCACCGGTGGGACCATCACCTTCTTCAGCCGCGTTCACTGTCAGGCTACCGGCGCTAAGGCCACCGATGTTGATGTCGTACGTGCCGGTGTCCGTAGGCGTAAACGTCAATTCGACCGTCGTGGATCGGCCGGAATCAAGTGTCACGGTTTGATCCGGACCTCCCACAGTGCGGTTCGTGCTCAGAGCGACCGTCGTACTTCCTCGGAGTCCGCCGTCGTTTCTCACGTCCACGAAGACGGAGACGCTCGTTCCTTCTTCGACCTCACTCGAACCGAGTCTCGCATTGCTCAATACGAGGTTTGGTTGCGGCTCGTCCACGACGATGGCGAACTGCGAGAGTTCGTCGGTCTCTGCCTCGTAGATGTAGTTGGTCTGAGCGAGACTACGGGTGCTGCCGGACAGGTACGTGGTTTCGACGTTCGTGGAGACGTAGTCGCTCCCGTCGTACCGGAGCAGCTTGACATCCGACGGGTCAGCGTCTAACTCGTTGAGTCGAGACTTGCTCACGCGGAACGTGAAGGTGTTGTTCTCGAGCGAGCTGGCCGAGATGTTCGACTTCGTGGCCGAGAGGTACCGGATGTCGGTGTACTCAGTCTCGTCGACCGCTTCGCCGAACGGAGTCGGCGAGCCGTCGATGGACAGCTCGAAGTCGTCGCTCGTCTGGACGAACGGCTGCGTGCCGATCACCTCCGCGTCGGCGCCCGGGTACGGCCGGAACGAGCGCTCTGGCTGGAGTCCGGGCTGGACATTCTGATAGGACGCGATGACGCTGCCGTACGTGACAGTCACGATGGTCTCGGAGTTCGAGAGGAACACCGACTTGCCAGGCTGGCGCGGGTCGGTCGTAATGATGTTCAGCGACCCGTACTTCGCGCCTGGGACCTGCGGTGTCAACTCGACGGTGACGGTCGTCGAATCACCCGGTTCGAGGACGTCTGCTCCAGCATCGGTCACGGTGAATTCGTTGCCGATGCCACCCGAAGCAGCGACAGCACGGAGGTTCACGTCTGCGGTAGCACTGACGTCGTTCGTGACCGTCAGCGTCCGCGTGGACGTGTCGTCGAGCGACGTCGCACCGAACCGGATCGATTCACTGCTCACGCGGAGTTCGGGTGTCTTACCCGTACCGCTGAGAGCGACCTCGAGGGTGCTCTCATCGGCATCAGGATCGTCGCTACGGACGATAAGCCGTGCAGTCTGTGCGGTGCCGTTCTTCGCGTCTTCGACATCGTCGATCGCCGGAGTGAAGGTGACCTCGACATCACGGCTTCCGCCGGCCGCGACCGTCAGTGGTGAACTGTCGGTAACGGTCGGATCGCTCACGTTGAACTGGTCGGAGTTGGTCCCAGCGAGCGCCAGGTCTGTCACGTTCAGCGGCGCATTACCGGGGTTGGAGATCGTGAGTGTCGTAGTCGTGGTCGTTCCGAGGCGCGTCCGGTTGAACGTGAGGCCCTCCGTGTCGAGTTCGATGTCCTGTTCGACACCGGTCGCGCCGAGGCTGGCGGTCGTCGTCCCGGACTGGGCCGTCCCGATCTCGAGCGTCGCGGTCGCGCTACCGGTCACGCCCGGTGCTGCCTCGACAGTGAACGTCCGTTCGCCACCGTCGTCGACGGTGCCGGTCGACAGGCCGTTCACCGAGAACGCCGAGGCATCGTCGCCCGTCACCGTGATGCTCGTGATTTCGAGCGCCGCGGTGCCTTCGTTCTCAAACGTGAACGTCTGTTCGCGCGCGTCGGAGATCGGGATCGCGCCGAAGTCGTTGGCCGACGGCGAGAGCGACGCGTTGCCCGCGACGCCGTCACCTGTGAGGGCGATCGAGCGGTTGCGGTCGTTCGAGGTCAGCTCGAACGTCCCGCTGTAACTCTCGTTTGCATCGGGGCCGAAGGCGACGGCGAACGTCTCCGATTCGCCGCGGGCGAGCGACGTCGGTTCGCCGCTCACGATGGTGAATGCGTCGGATCCGGTAACGTTCGATTCGTCGATCTCCAGCGTCGCGTTCCCGTCGTTAGTGACGGTGAGGGAGCGCCGGGCGGAACTTCCGGTGCGAACGTCGCCGAAGGTCCCGTTCAGTTCACTGGTGACGGTGAGGTTCGGTTCGATCCCGTCCGCGTCGAGATCGACGGTAGTGTCACCGTCCGGGTCGTCGGACTGGATCGTGAGCGTCCCCGTCTGCTCGCCGGTCGCTGTCGGTTCAGCCACGACCGTGATCGTGCGGGTCCCGCCGGGGACAATGGTGACGGGTAACTCACTGTCAGCCGGGCCCGTCACGCGGAACTGACCCGAAGCGCTGACGTCCGAGACGGTGAGGTCCTCGCCACCGTCGTTCGTCAGTTCGACCGTTGCCGGCGAGCTCGTGGTGTTCGTCTCGACCGCTCCGAACTGGGTCGAACTCTGACTCTGATCGACCGACGCGCTCGGTGCAGACCCAACACCGGTCAGCGAGACCTCGACGGTGTCCTCGTCGGGGTCGTTCGTCTCGATCGCGAGCGTCGCAGTCAGTTCACCTGTGGTCGAGGGATCGAAGTCGACCGAAATCGTCTCTTCCTCGTCGCTCGAGATCTCCGTATCGTCCGCGGGCGCGTCTGTGACGGTGAACGCGTCCGTCTCGTTGTCGGTGATCGAGACGTCCTCGACGGTGAGGTTCGTGCCCGGCAGGCCCTCGTTGGTGATCTGGATCGTGTTATTCGCCTGCTCGTCTTCGACGGTGTTCACGTAACCGAACTGGAGATCCGTCGCGTTGACTGCGACGTCCGGGGGCGTCGCCTCACCGGAGAGCGAGACTGCGAACTGACTGGATCCGGCGACGGCACCGCTCGCAGCGAAGGTCACCGTCGCGGAGTGACTTCCGGCCGCGGTCGGCGCGAACGTGATTGTGACGTTCCGCGTCTCGCCGTCGGGTATGGAGCTCGGAACCGTATCGGAGACGACCGCGAACTGCCCGGCGCCGCTGCCGGTCTTCGAGTCGACGCGGAGCCCGGTGAGGTCCTCGGTACCGTCGTTTTCGAGCGTGACGGTTCGTGTGATCGAGTCACCCTCACCGATCGTCTCGTACTCGACGGTGCTGGGGTCGCCGACGAGGCTCGTCCGTTCACCGTCGCCTTCCAGGGTGACGTTGACCGGGTCGTTGTTCGGATCGTTCGTGTCGAGCGTCAGGTTCGTGGTCCGAGTGCCGGGGTTCGTCGGCGTGAACCTGACCGGGATCTCGCGCGTGTCGCCCGCCTGGATCGTGATCGTCCCGGGCGAACCGACGAGCTCGAAGTCGGGGTTCGAGATTGCGTTCGCTGTGTCGATTTCGAGGGCGGCGTCGCCGGTGTTCTCGATGATCGTGGCGTTGGTAGCGGAACCTCCGACAGCGACACCGCCGAACGTGAGGTTGGCGTCGTCAGCCGGCGTGGTGACGGCGGCCGTCGCCGTGAGCGTGGTCGCCGAGAGATTCAGTGTGCCGTTCTCGATCGCCGCGTCGTTGGTGTCGAACGTGACGTTCGCCGTGGGTGACGGCGCGTTCGGCGTCACCTCGACTGAGACGAACTCGGATTCGCCGGAGCCGAGCGTGATGTCCTCGCCTTCTCGGCCGACGGTGAACGTACCGTTGGTTTCGTCGTCGACGACGGGCGTCACGGTCAGATCAGCCGTCCCCGTGTTCTCGAGGAGGACACTCGCACTCTCGGTCGAGCCCTGCGTGACCTCGCCGAACGAGTATTCCCCGCTCGGTGAGACCAGGAGTTCGCCGCCGAGTCGGGTTCCGCTCGCGCCGACTGTGACCGTTCCGTTGAACGGATCGTTCGAACCGAGACGCAGTAGACTGCCGTACGTCCCGGGCCCTTGGTCCGTGAAGGTCACGTCGACGGTGGTGGTGTTGCCCGGATCAACCGTGATCGTGCCCGTCGGGGAACGGCTGAAGCTTCCGGTCAGCGTCGTCGTAATCCGGAGTTCGCGGTTACCCGTGTTCTCGATCTCGATCGTTTCGGTCGGCGTCTCGTCCGCGCCGGTTTCGCCGAACTGGATCGAAGACTCGTTGACCGAGATGCCGGGAGCGACGCCGGTGCCGGAGAGGCTGACCTCCCGGACGGGGTCTTCCGGCGTATCGGCGCGGAACCGGAGCGTCGCCGACGTATCACCGCGTTCCGTCGGCGTGTACGTCACGATCAGTTCGCCCGTACTGTCCGCCGGGATGGAATCGGGCGCCTGGACCTCAAATTGGCTCGCGCCCGGACCGCTGATACTGGCGCGGCCGAGCGAGATCGGACGCCCGCCGTCGTTGATGACATCGACTGTGAGCGTCTCTTCGGTGCTGCCAGACGGTGTGGCACCGACCTCACCGAAGGCGCCACCGTCCTCCGCCGAAACCGTGAGCGGGTCGGTGACGTTGACTGGGACGGTATCGCGCTCGTATGCGATCTCGTCGGTGCCGGTCTGTGTCACCACAGCCGTGTAGTTACCACCAGCTAGGACGGACGTGGAGGCCCGACCGACCACGTTCGTGGAGACCCGCTGGCCGGCAATCGTAATCGTCGCGCCCTGGATGTAGTCGGTATCGTCGCTCGCGTTCGTGACCTGGAACTGGATGGTATCGCCGGAGGAGACAGTCGGCGTCGACGTCGTCAGTTCGAGCGACACTTCGTCACGCGCGACTGAGATGTCCGTCGGCTCGAAGTCGTTGATCGCGACTGTACGCGTCCCGTTCGTCCCGGGTGTGACCGTGAAGTTCGTCGAGTTCGTCCTGCCGGCCGCGACGTCGACGGTCCGGCTTTCGGTCTGCGATCCGTCGACCGAGAGGTTCACCGGGACGGAGTCGTCGATACCGCCGTCGTTCACCAGGTTCGCCTGCACGCGGACGGACTCGTCCACTGAGACGGCCGTCTCGTTCACGGTGTAGTTGGCGACGCGTGCTGCCTCGTCAACCGTGACAGTCGCTTGCCGGTCCGCGTTCGTCTCATTGTGCGAGACGGTGAGAGTCTGTTCACCGGTCTCGTTGAGTTGCGTCGAGAGCGTCACCGTCGGTGCATCACCGGCGGGAATCGTCTCGATCGAGTAATTCACCGTTCCGTCGTCGGTCGCCAGCGTGACGTTCCGGTCAGCGGCGATGCCACCGATGTTCAGCAGGTCGACCTCGACGTCGACGCTCTGTCCCGCGTAGACTGGCTCGTTGTTCAACACGTCGGCGCCGAGCAGACGCACGTCAGCCGGACGGTTCACGGTGACGGTTACGCTATCGGGGTTGTACGTGGTCTGGGCGCCGTCCTTCGTCACGGACGCCGTGATCGTGCCAGAGGTGAGGGTCGCGTTCGCCAACCCGCTCGCATTCGTCTCGAGGAGCTGGCCGCCCGCGATGATCGTCGCGTTCGCAACGGCCGCATCGGTGCTGTTCGTGACGTTGAAGACGACCTCGTCGTCGGTGGTCGGATTCTGCGTTTCGACCGTGAGGTTGAGGTTCTCGATCCGCTCGGTGACGAGGATGCCCGTCGGCGGCTCCTCGTTGACCGCGACCCTCGTCGAATTGACGGTGTCGAAAGTGCGGGTGAACTCGACGTAGGCCACGTCGCCCGCCGCGAGGTCGGTGACGGTGTCGTTGGCCACGTCTTCTTCACCACCGACGCTGAGGTTCACGGCGAAGCTCTCGTCGAGCGTCGATCCACGGTTACGAACCGTCGCGTTGATCGTCGTTGCCTGCTCTCCGACGGTCACCGACGTGTTCGTGACCGTGAAGCCCGTCACGACCGTCTGCGGGTCGATCCGGACCTGACCGGCCACTTCGTCGCCCACCGAGAGCGTCCGCGTTCCGGCGGAGGTGAACGACGCGTTCAGACTGATCGTAGTGTTGCTACCTCCGCCGAGGTTTTCGACGGTCTCGTTGGCGAGTACTTCTCCGCTGCTGTCGGTGAGATTGATCGTCTCAGTCCCGGAGAGATCGCCGTTGTTCACCACGACGGCCTCGACCGTCGCGTTGTCACCGGTGTAGGCCTGTCTCGTGAGTCTGTAGGCGTCATCAACTTCGATCTGAGCCGGGTCTTCGACCGTCACGTCGACCGAGTCGCCGTTGAAGCTGGTCCCGTCCGTACTTTCCTTCGTGACGACTGCTGTGTACTGGCCGCCTTCGTTGAGGGTGATGTTTGCCGTTCCGTCTTCGACATTGAGCGTTTCACCCGCGATCTGGACTTCGGCCGTGTCAAGGGTTTCTGCGTCAGTCCGCGTGACGGTGAAGTTCAGCGGCGTGCCGGCGGTGACCGTCGAGTTCTCGACGCTTATGTCGAGATCGACCACTTCAGTAGCGACGCTGACGGTGCCCGCACTGCGCTCGTTCGTCGGGCCAGCGGCCGTCGCTTCGAAGGTCGTCCCCGCGTCATCTCCGTCGAAGGAGAACGTCTGCGAGACCGTATCGTTAGCCTCACCGGGGATCGGGCCCGTATCGTTCACTGATTTCGTCTGATCGCCCAGGGTGAAGGTGACGTTGATGCCGTCCGTATCCTCGGTGCTGCCGCGGTTGGTGATCGTCGCATTGACACGCACGACGTCGTCGGTCCGCACCGCGGTGGCGTTCACTGAGCTGGCAGTCACGACCGACTGCGGGTCGACCGTGAGCGTGCCAGCCTCGATGTCATTGACGGTGAGTGTCTCCGTTTCGGCGGTCGTGTTGAGTTGGGTCGTCAGCGTGACCGTCCGAGATGCACCTGCACCGAGTGTTACGGTGCGGTTTCCAACCGTCGCCTCCGTGCTGTTGGTGACAGTGAGTTCGAGGTCACCCGACACGCCGCCGTCGTTTTCGACGACTGCGAGCACGTCCACATCATCGCCAACGAACGCCTCGTCGGTCAGGAGGAACGCATCAGTGACATTGACGTCCGCGGGCTCGCGGATCGTCAGGCTCGTCGCGGCACGCTGGAAGGTCTGCGTGTCGGTGTCATCGTTTCTCGCGCGTGCGGTGTACCGACCGGGGGAATCGAACGTGGTCGTGTTAGTCCCCTCTGGGCCCGTCGTGAGCGTCTGACCAGCCACGCGGAGCGTCGCGCCCTCGACCGGACTGCCGTCGGCCGTGACGGTGAACCGAACCGGTTCGCCTGTCGTAGTCGACGACGTCGCGTTCGTGGCGACGTCGAGTCCGACGCGCTGGCGGGCGACCGTCACCGTCTTCCTGGAGATGTCATCGACGGTGACGTTCTTCACCCCGACACTGCTGCCGGTGGTATCCCAGGTCAGTTCAACCGTCTGAGCGCTGCTGGCGGGGACGGTAATCGTCTCGTTGTCTCTCTCCGTCCCGTTGACGTTCAGGCGAACGGTCTTCTCACCTGAAGTCGATCCTCGGTTCTCGACGGTCGCAGCCACAACGAGTTCCTCACCGATCGTCACCGTCGACGGGACGGTGAATCCGGTCGTGGCGATTGCGGGTTCGACCGTGATCGTCTGGAACGTATCGTCTTCGACCACGACCGGGTACTGGCCCGGCGTCTCGTTCGCGGTAGCAGTGAAGACGACCGTCGTCCGTTCGCTGCCGTTCAGTGTGACGGTCTCGCTCTTCTCCGTCTGGAAGCTGAAGTTTACCTGTTCGGAGCCGCGAAGGTCGCCGAGGTTCTCGACCGTTGCTTCGACGGTCAGGGTGTCGCCGGTGAAGATCTGGGTCCGCAGCGGCGCGACGTCGGTCACCCGGATATCGGTCGGAGCGTTGACTCGGACGTCGTCGATCGAATCCGAGAGGTAGGCGACACTTTCTGTCGGTTCTTTGGTCGCCGTGATCGTGAAGTCACCCGCTTCGTCGAAGGTGATATTCGCCGTACCATCGTCGCCGGTGCGGTATTGGTCGCCGTTTATGCTCAGCGACGCGTTCACCGGTTCGCCGTCCGCGCGGACGGTGAACTGAATGGTCTCGGTACGGTTGATCGTTGTCTCGTTTGCGTCGATACTCAGTTGACGTTCAGCGAGTTCGACGGCCACGGGAGTCGGTGCGGTCTGGACCTCGCCCTCGAGGTCGGCGTCACCAACGGTAATCTCGCGGATGCCCGTGGTGTCGAACGACGTGGTGAAGCTCAGGGTATCGTTTGCACCCGGTGCAAGTGAGCCGCCAATGAAGTCGCCGATCTGTTCTCCATCGGCGTAGACGGACGCGAAGTACACTCTCTCGATACCGTCGGTGTTGGTGACGGTGGCGTTGATCGTCACGTTCTCACCCGTCGCGGGGGTGACTGGCGTGACCGAGAGATCGCTGTAGACGATATCGGACGGCTGGCGGACGTAGAGTCCGACCGACGAACTGTTGAATGCGGTATCAGTCGTCTCGTTCGTCTCTTTGCTCGCGGTCGCGGTGACGTTGTCGCTGCCGGTCACCGCGATGACTGCCACGCCAGAGCTGTTGGTCGTCGCACTCGCGCCGTTCACGGCAACTGTCGCGTTCGAGATCGGATCGCCGTCGGCCGTCGCGTTCGTCACGGTGAATCGGACATCACTGCCGTTCAGGGGTTGCGTCTCGTTGGCCTGGAGGTATAGATCCACGACCTGATTTGAGACGGAGATATCTTCTTCGAGTCCCGAGCCGACAATCGTCAGATTGTACGTGCCCGTATCGTTGAAGGCGTACTCGAACTGGACCTGTTTCTGCTCGGAGGCGTTGAGTGTGACCGTGTCATTCAGCGTGGCCACAGTCTCTCCTGCCTGTGAGATCTGTAGTGTCGCTTCTTCTGTAGTGTCGATATCGCCGCTATTCTCGGCAAGCGCGGAGATGGTGACGGGTTGATCGACAGTGACGGCCGTAGCGGACGTCGTGAGATCGGAGTAGACCACTTCGGCCGGCTGTAGGACCGTGATGTTGCGCGTGTCCCTGTCGTCCGCGCTCGCAACGGTGAACGTCAGGTCACCAGTGTCGTTCTCTCTCGTCTGGTATTCGAGGCTGACGGTCTGGTTTTCGCCCGCATCGAGTTCGAGTTCGGTGCTGTTGACCGGTGTCTCATTCGCCAGGAGGCGAACGGTCTGGGTATCAGAGAAGTCTCCGAGGTTCTCGATCTCTGCGGTGACATTAATAACCTCTCCCGCCACGACCTCAGCACCCTCGTCCGGTTCAGTGATGTTGACGTCGAACTCCGCCGGACGGTTCACGGTGACCTCGACTGAGTCCGTATCGACGGGGCCGAAGACGTTCGCTGTGTAAGTACCACGGTCGCTCTCAGATGTCGTGTAGTTGAATTCGATCGTCTCCGAACTTCCGCTATCAAGCGAAACGGTCTCGCTGTCGGTTGTGACAGTCTCACCGTCTTGTGTGAGGTTGAAGTCGATCTGCCGTTCACCGCTGACATCGCCGACGTTTGTCACGCTCGCACTGATCACGACGGTCCCGTTTTGCGTGACATTCGTCACGGAGGCTTCCTCATCGATGTCGACATCGAAGGACGCGGGCTCGACGACTGTGGCCGTCCACTCGGCAGTATCGTCATCGCTGACGACCGTGAGATTGATACTGGCACCGGGAGGTCGAGATCCGGTACTGAACTCAAAGGTAAGTGACTTTGTCTCGGAAGCGTTCAGGCCGATACGCTCGCTTTCGTTCGGAACCGGATCAGCAAAGTATTTCAGCGCAATTTCCTGTTCGCCGAACTCCTCGCCAGCGTTAGTCACGTTCGCGACGACCGTCACGTTCTCGCCGGGGACGACAGTACTGTCGGAAGCATCTTCGTCGATATCGACCTGGAACTCGGCCGGTTCGAGGACCCTGACCGTTTCGGTCGCGCTATCGTCTTCTGTCTGGACCGTCACGGTCCGATCGCCAACATCGGCAACAGTCGTCGCGTTGGTTGTGAAAGTGAACTTCGTCGAATTACCGGAACCGAGCGTGACGCTCTCGTTAGTCTCGACGACCGTGTCGTTGAACAGGAACTCGACATCTTTCGTACTGTTCTCATTCCCGGTGTTCTCGACGGTCGCATTCACGGTGATCGTGTCTCCGACTGAAACGTTGTCGTCGAAGTCGTCGATACTGACCTCGAAGAACGCACCCTGAACTACCGTGACCGGCCACTCGGCGGTATCGTCATCGCTGGCGACAGTGAAGTTAAGTTCGTCGCCGGGATCAACCTCAGCGCCAGGGGCCTCATACTCAAAGGTGACTGATTCACCCGTACCACCGTCTAATTCGACCGTCTCGGTTGCTTCCTGCTGGTCATTCAGACTCAGCGTGATCACTTGCTCGCCGAACGTTTGGCCGACGTTGGTCACGTCCGCGACTATCGTCACGTTCTCGCCAGGGACGACAGTGCTGTCGGAGGCGGCCTCGTTGATGTCGAGCTGGAACTCGGCCGGTTCGAGGACTGTGACCGACTGTCTTTGGCTATCGTCGTCGGTCCGAACCGTTAGGTTCCGGTCTCCGACATCGTTTACAGTTACCTCGTTGGTGGTGAAGGTGAGCTCTGTCGACTGTTCGGAACCGAGCGTGACGCTCTCGTTGGTCTCGACGACCGTGTCATTGAACAGGAACTCAACGTTCTGGGTCCCTTCTACCCCGCCGGTATTCTCGATGACCGCGGTTACGTCGATGGTTTCGCCCACGGAGACGTTCGGGGGAGCCGTAAGCGACTGGACCTCGAAGGTGGCCCCTTCGACGACCGAGACGTTCCAGTCGGCGGTATCGTCCTCGCTGGCGACAGTGAAATTGAACGTTTCGCCAGCAGCGGCCTCGGGGGTGTCATACTCGAAGGTGACCGACTCATCTGTACCACCTTCTAAGTCGACCGTCTTGGTTGCCTCCTGCTGACCGACCAGATTCAGCGAGATGGTTTGCTCGTCGACCACATCGCCGACGTTGGTCACGTTCGCAACGATCGTCGCGTTCGCGCCCGCGACGACGGTGCTATCGGAAGCGGCTTCGTTGATCTCGACCTGGAACTCGGCCGGGGCCTGAACCGTAACTGTGTCAGTCTCGGAATCATCCGCCGTCCGGACTGTCACGGTCCGATCACCGATATCCGCGTCGTCCGTGGGGACACTGAAGTTGAACGTCCTTACCGGGCCGGGATCAAGAGAGACATTCTCGCTCTCGACGACTGTATCATTGAACAGGAACTCTACCTCCTGTGTCCCGCGCGCGCCGCCAACGTTCTCGACCGTCGTATTCACGAGGACATCTTCGCCCGCAGTGACGGTGTCAGTGACTTCGAGTGGTCCGACTTCGAAGTCCGGTCCGGGATCAACCTCGACAGCGATAGTGTCGAAGTCGTTTTCAGAGCTTACGTTGACCGTGTAGCTCCCCGGATCGACATTGACGTCCTCGAAGGTGATTTCGACCGTTTTTGTCGTTTCCGGATCGACTGATACGTCCTGATTTTCGGATAGTGCCTGGCCTTCGAACTCCGCCTCAATCGTTTGAGTATCGGGAAGACCCCCAGTGTTGCTGACGTTCGTGACGACGGTTAGATTTCCTCCTTGCGTAATCAGAGTCTCCGAATTAGTTCGGTCGATCTCGACGTTGAAATTGGATGTCTCATTGGAGACTGTGACATCTACTTCGTCACTACCAGTCTCTGTTCGGACTTCAGCGCTAAACTGTGCCTGACCGTCTTCACCAATGAGACCCATATCGTCTTGCTCTGTCGGGTAACTAAGTGAGAAGTTCTGTGACTCACCAGGCTCAAGAGAGAAATCTTGGTCTATCGTAACTTGTGTCGTCCCACCACCAAGAGAGGGAGGTAAAGTCGCTTCCACATATGCCTCTTCACCATCTAAGTATAGTGTCGCAGTGTCATCAACGGTGGAATCGCCAACGTTTGTGATAGTACCATTGATAACTATCTGTTCGCCATCTAGTACGTTGAATTGCGAATCCTCTTCATCTATCTCGATATTTGCCCACGGATCCAACTGCTCGACTAATGTGATATTCTCGTCTACTTTGTTTGTGTATATCTCACCGGTTTCGGTGTTCTCTGCAACGTGGATAATCGAATATTCGGCGGATTCACCCGTCCGGAAGCTTTCGAGTGTGCCAACCTCAAAAGTCGTCTCATTTCCTGTATCTGCCTTGGCGACTATCGAGGCTTCAACTAATTCTGCGCCGCTCTTATTCTCGAATCTGTCACTGACGCCACCGCCAATGAACCCGAATGCGTCGTCGATGGTGAAGACTCCAATTTCGTCGCTTTCACCCAGGTCTTGTCCTAAGAGCGTCGCTCCATCCTCAATTCTACGGACACCATCAAAGCCGGAAATGCCCGAGCGAATGGTGATGTTATCAGGATCTATGTTTTGTACGTCATTGATCGTAGCATCTATCCTTTTCCCGTCGAACGCATTTTCATTGTAAAGAATGACCGCCTGCGTGATCTCACTCTGATCTCCCGACAGTGGGACTTCCGCGTTGACGGTGACATTCTCACCGGGGCGGAATTCTGGGTATGGATACGGGTCCTGACGTGAGACGCTGGTACTCGCATCGCCATTTTGCACGATGGCGAAATCAAGTCCGACCACGCGTGTTCGGTCTAAAGTGAAACTGCCGTTCTGTTCGACGACGCTTCCGTTGTTAACCGCTAAGAAAATGTAGTTGCCGCTCCCCCGACCTTCAGCCTGTAGGTCGTAGGTAATGGTCTCGTTGTCTCCGATGGTCGTCGTTTCGAATATTTCAACAGTCGAATTCTCGTCGTTAAGTAGATCGTCAAGCTGTGTCAGCTGCGAGAAGAAATCAAGCCCCTGAGATGAATCCGTCTTGATAGCCACAATGTCTGCCTGGGATCCACCAAATTCTGAAAGGCTTCCACCTCCGGTATCCTCAAAGTCAAATTCTAATGTTTCGTCCGACCGATGGACGGGAACAGTTTCCTTATCATTGGGGTATCCTGGCACACGGGCACTCGCGGCGACGAGTTCGAATTGTGGGACATCAGTCTCCAATGCTACTGCACTGGAATCAACTTCGACCTGTAACCCTTGAGTCGATTGGACATATAGTGCTATATTCCCTGCCTCGAAGAAGCTTTCAGTTGCAGGACGAGTGTCGGTAGTAAAACTACGAAGATTGCCCTTGTCGGTCGTGCTACCTGACTGAACTACTGCTCGGTACTCGTAGGTCGTTCCCGGGGTAAGGAACGAGAGCGTATCGTTGAAGCTCTCGTTCCCTGTGAGAGTTTGGTTCTCTGTTTTACGGAATTCACTGGCCGAGTCAGGTTTCCACTCAAAGTAGGCGACAGCATCTTGCGTTAGGTTTTCTACTTCACCGTTAATTGTCGCAGCGTAAGGTCCATTACTCACACCAGAAGTATTTGCTACAAAACCATCTCCGCTAGATGCCGTAGGGGACAATGACGAACTATCCGTGCTAAGCGATGAGGTAGCCGTCTCAGTGGAAGTGGAGGTTGCTGTTTGGGTCGAAGTTAGAGTGGTAGTGGAAGTAGATGTTTCCGTTTGGTTCGAGGTGGAAGTCGTAGTTTCGGTAGAAGATGGAGTCGGGGTCGGAGTTGGAGTTGGCGTCGGAGTAGGTGTTGGAGTCGAGGTTTCCGTCGGAGTCGCAGTCGCAGTCTCGGTAGCGGTCTCGGTTGCCGTCGACTCACCAGATGTCGTAGTCGTTGTCCCGTTGGTCGCAGCATTATACGGCGACGCGAGATCGGCGCTACCTGATTCCTCGATAGCGCTCGATGGGTCCTCTGACGCGAGAGCGGCTGACGCCGGCCCCGCTATCACAGAGAGTACCATCAGCCCCGTTAGAACCAAACTTATCAGTTTGGTCCCTGTGTCAGACGATCGTCTCATATCAACGGAATATGGTAGGAGGGTTATAATACTTAGGTACAACAACATATTCTAAATCCGCGTACGGATGGGTGGATGGGACACCCGGTGAAGTGTATATCCTTGACGAACTAGATTCTTAGAGAGCAATAATCGGTAATCTAGTCTTTCCTCCGATACTCTCGAAGTAGTCGAGACTATCTGAAATGGCCGCCGCTAACTCCCACTCATACCATATTTATTATCATTTCTAAATTTCAAATTTGATAATTAGAGAACAGTAATTATTTGGATATAACAGAATTTGTATCTAAATGTGCTCCGGGGAGCTGGCGACGCACCTCACCGCCGATGGCTTCAAACCATCCGCCCAACGTGGTAGGTGTATGGCAGTCTCACGGCGACAGCGATTCGTCCACGCGCAGGTCGCCGCGATGCTTGCGGTCGCGTTCGTCCTCTCGCTATTGGACTCGCTCACAGGCGAACTCTTCTTCGTCGTCTCGCTGATCGCGTTCCTCGTCAACGTCGAACTGACGGCGCCGTTTCACGTGACACCGCGATGGCGGCGACGACTCCGTTGGGTCATCGCTCTCGGACTGATCGCGTTCGGCTACATCGTCGTTCAGCGAATTCTCACAATTCTTCCCCCGGGAGTGTTCTGATCGATGGGGGATTCGACCGCCCGATACGCGAGATACGCCGTCGTCGGACTGGCGCTGCTCGTTCTCCTTTCGCTCGGAGCGGGAGTGGCCACGAGCACAGCAGCGTTCAGCGCCTACAACGCCGCCTGGGACGGATCGACGAATCTCGAAGAGATCGCAGCAACCGGCGAGACGGAACTATCCGTGGCGACGACCGTCGACTCGGCGTACGAACGTTCCGAAGACAGCATCGTCATCGTGCTCTCGCCCGATCGGGCCTACACCGAGGCCGAACAAACACAGATCCGACAGTACGTCGATGAAGGCGGGACGCTGCTCGTCGCCGAGGACTTCGGGAGTCAGACGACGAGCCTGCTGCGGGGGGTGGGCGCGCGGAGCCGAATTGACGGCCGGCTCCTTCGCGACGAACGCCGGTACTACCGCACACCGAACATCACTCTCGCGTCGGGAACGAACAACTCCACGCTCATCGGGCCCGAACAGACGCTCACGCTTAACCACGGCACAGCAATTCGGGCGAACGGAACGACGATTCTCGCGAACAGTTCGGAGTTCTCCTATCTAGATACGAACCGCAATTATGCACTCGACGACCAGGAATCCCTCGAATCACGCCCGGTAGTGACCCGCGAGTCGGTAGGCGAGGGCACGGTACTCGTCGTGAGTGATCCGTCTCTGTTCATCAACGCGATGTCCGATCGCTCCGGGAACCGACAGTTCATCGGCGCTGTACTCGAAGAGTACGATCGGGCTGTCGTCGACGACAGCCACGCGGAGCGTGTCCCGCCGTTGTTCGCGTGGCTGTTCTGGCTGCGATCGTCGCCGCTTGCCCAGGTCGCCCTCGGCACTCTGGCCTTGGGAGGCGTTGGTCTGGCGACGACACATCGCCGCGTGGTCAGTTCGGTGTTCGACAGTGACGAGATCACAGTCGACGCCGATCAGGATGTGATCCTGGCGTATCTTGGGGCTGAACACCCAGAATGGGATACCGCGGACGTCAAACGGCTGATAGCAGGAGTTATCCCTGACCAACATAAAAGGGACGACGATGACTGATCCGGCCCGCCTCTACGACGAGTTGCAGTCGGAGGCCTCGAAGCTCCTCATCGGGCAGGATACCGCACTCAAACACCTGACTATCTCTCTGCTAACCAGGGGTCACGTGCTGCTCGAAGGTGTCCCGGGCGTCGCGAAAACCACGCTGGCGGAAGCATTCGCCCGCGTCACCGGACTTAACGCACGACGGATCCAGATGACACCGGATCTGCTCCCGGCCGACGTCACCGGAACGAAAGTCTATCGGGAAAACACCGGGACCTTCGAGCTGGAACGGGGCCCCGTGTTCGCCAACGTTGTCATCGCCGACGAGATCAACCGCGCGACACCGAAGACCCAGAGTGCACTGCTCGAAGCGATGCAGGAGCGGCAGGTCACGATCGAAGGCGAGACGCTGGAACTCCCGTTACCGTTCATTCTGATCGCGACCCAGAACCCGATCGAGATGGAAGGCACGTTCGGGCTACCGGAAGCACAGCGGGATCGTTTCCAACTCAAAATCAACCTTGGGATTCCGAAACGGAGCGGCGAGGCCGAAATCCTCGATCGGTTCAACTCTGCACCGAACTTAGGGCCCCAGGACCTCGAACAAGTCGTTTCGCAAGGAGAGATACACGCGGCACAGGAGATTGTCAGCGACGTCCACTTGGCCGACGCCGTGCGAGACTACATCCTCGACATCGTCGACCAGTCCCGGACGATGCCGGAGGTGAGCCACGGCGTGTCGCCCCGTGGTGGCCTCCAGTTGCTCCGAGCCGCGAAAGCGAACGCCGCCATCGAGGGACGAGCGTACACGATCCCGGACGACGTCAAGTCGCTGGCTGTGCCAGCGCTCGCACACCGGCTCGTATTGAGTACGGACGCAGAGATCGGCGAGGTCGAACCGGAAACGATCATCGAAGAGATTCTCGAGACGACGACACCGACGAGTCCGGACGCGTCACCAGCCAAATCGACTGCGGTGGGTGACGGCGGCAAAATCGACGAAACCGACGATCAGGTCTCGGCTTCGGATCCGTCGGATACGGACCCGGAGTCCCGGTCAGCCTCGTCGGACTCCGCGTCGGACGCCGATTCGGATTCCGAGTGAGCGGCGGCCTGTTCGTACCGGAAGGTGATCCGATGGCCAGTGTCGACCGCGTCGACGGACGGGACCTCAACACTGGTGTCGAGGCCGCGGGCTAGTCCGACGGCGAGGAACGACACCAGCGGGTGATCGAAGTGTGTGGGGACACCGTAGGAGACGTCTTCGACGACGATCGATACCCGGCGTGCCGGTTCGTCGGCCTCGGCGTCAGCGGTACGCGCGAGTTCGAACTGTTCGACGGCGGCTTCCGCAAGTTGGGACGCCAGTCGGTCCGGACTGTCGTTGATGAGAGAAGTCCCTCGAACGAACGCGGTCCACAGTTGATGTGCGGCTGGGGTGAAGGCAACGCCGCGCCGTCGCTCCTGATTCGGTGAGACAAAGGTCGCTTGGAGGGACCGTTCGTTGGGGAGTTCCCAATCGGTAGTCTGAGGGACGAACAGGCGAACCCCCGCATCGGTCTCGTCGGTGCGATCAAGCGGGACGTAGATCGACTGTTCTTGTAAGCCGAGTTCGTCCCGTAGCGCAGTGGCGTGAGATCGATAAGCGGTATAAGCCGCCTCTCCGACAGAGGCCGGAACGAGCTGGTCTGGGGTCAGGAAGTACAGGAGCACGCCGCCGAATCCACCGGTGGCCGCTAGAATCAACAGCGTGCGTCGCAGTGCGGGGAGGACCGCCGCGCCGACGAGTGCCACCGCGCCGACGAACGCCATTCCGATGGCAGAGCGACGGTACTGAGACTGGCGGGCTCTGAGATACTCCTGACGGAGGCGTCGGTTTTCCTCTTCAACGACGGCGATCCGTCCGCGGAGTCGGTCTTCGTCCCGAGCGTCCGTCGGTTCCTCCGATCGCCGGTCCGGATCTGTCTCGGCGGTCACCTCGCCTCACCCACCAGTCCCATACGTACCAGCTGATATCTGTGGATAGCATAAAAACAGCCTGCACTCAGACCGACGACAACGATGGCGGTCTGCCAGAGCGGCCCGAGCAGACTGACAGCGATCCAAGCGACGGCAACAGCGACCAACGATCCAACGGTTACATCACGGATAGCCCGCACGCGGAGCGGCGACGGTGCTTGGACCAGACTGACGACAAGAAGCGCCCAGAGGGCAATCTGTGCGAGGAGACCGCCGATGCCACCGAGTCCAGTCTGGGTCGCGGCGAACGCGATCTGTCCGAACCCGAAAACAAAATATCCGGGGGCGAGCCACCAGCCGAACCCGACCGAGATCGCGACGAGAGTCCCGACGAAACCGCTGGAAACCGTCAGTCCGACAGAGAGCAGTGCGAGAATACCGACTCGTAGAATCGGGCCACTCCTTGGCGATAGCCGGTCGAAAGAGAGACGGCCGTCACCCATTGTACGTCCCCTCAGACGTCGAGGTCCGTTGGCGGGTGTCTCGTGCACGGAGGAGACCCTCCAGTCTGTCTTGTGGCGCGACCTCGAACGCCGAGACACCAGTGAGTCGGTTCAGGCGCTTGCGGAAGGATTCGAACTCCTCGTAGTCGGCGTATGCCGCCTCGACATCCGCTAGCGTCGACTCGAAAAAGACAGTCGGGGTAATAAAGACGAGCACCGCTCCCTCGCGCCGTCGGAGCGCTTTGACCGTCTCGTAGAGTTCGGCGCGTTCGGTGTCGTCGGTGAAAACGACCGCATAGAGTGAGCCCTGGAGACGATCGACGTATTGCCTGACGGTCGCAAAGAGCGATCGAGAACTGAACCGGGCCGTATACTCGTTCGGCGACCGGTAATACGGTCGCAGTGTCGCGGTGAACTGTGTCCCGTCGTCTGCGATGATGGGTGCCTCCCGCCCTGCGAGCGGATTCCGCACGGACCGTTCTGTCTCATCACTGGAGCCGTCTGTGGGTTCGAGACTCCTGATCCGAGAGCGCACGAGTTGGTGTTGGGATTCGCCGGCTTTCGGCGGGAAGACGTTCGTCGCGCCATCGTCGCCGACGGTGTAGAGGCCCACCGGGTCGCCAAGCGCGTCGGCACTGTTGACGTACGCGAGTCCGAGTTCCTTGAGGTAGTCCAGTTTTGTCTCCCCAGCGGCTCCGACAGCAGTCGTCGTGCGATGATCCAGGATGAGCGTGGTCTGTCTGGCCGATGGGACCTCGAAGTCGCGGATATACGGGTGGTTCAGCCGCGCGGTAGCCTTCCAGTCGATCCGCCCGATGTCGTCTCCGTGTTGGTACTGGCGGATTTCCGCGGGTTCCAGCCCGGGACCGCGCTGATCCGAACTGTGTTCACCGAATCCGGCGGAGATGCGCTCGCCACCTTGGCCGATGTGCATCCGACGCGGCGCGCGCGGTTCAACGTCCAACTGGAGCGCGGAGTCGTCGTGCTCGAACGTTTCGACGAAGAGCCCGTATGCGGATCCGACGGTGACGAGTGGTGGATCGAACGTGGTCGTGCCGGCCGTTGGGACGGAGAACCGGACGCGGGCGTGTGACGGCCCATCTGCGGTGGGTGTGACCGAGCTGTCGGAGTCGTCGGTTTCGTCGACAGCAAGTGGGACGTGAGCATCGATTGTCACCATCAGAGCCGTCGGGGCCGCAAGTTCGGCGCTGAGAGTCAAGACGACGGGTTCATCCGTTGGAGCACGCCTGCGAGACAGCGACTGATTGATAGTGAGTGCTTCCGGGAGGGTCCCAAGATCTGCGGCAAAGCGAGCCTGGCAGCCGATGAGGGCACCGGTCAAGATGGCGGCAGCCGCGATGAGACCCGGCGTAGCGAGAGCGAGGCCGAACAGAGCGAGAACTCCAGCCACGCCGATCGCCGCCCAGAACCGTGGTGTCGGCCGCATCTGTGCTGACCGGTTCGAAGCGAACGTTAAAACAGTACCCCTTCATCATCCGATTGACGTGATATGCGAAAGACGTTTTACTGCCCGCCGTTCCTGTATCCGTATCCGTGGTGTTGACCGGGGGGTGGGCGCGGGTCGCAATCGCTGCGCTCTTACTCGTGGCTGTCGTGCCATCCGTGACGGCGACTGGGGCTCAGCCGGTAGATTCTCCAGCCGATACCGAACGGTTACAACGGTTGTCACTCGGTGGCAGCACGGGGGTGGCGATGCCGCCAACCCAACAGACGGCAAACAACTCTACGATCCAACATACGAATCCCGAGGACAGTGATGAAGAAGGTGAGCTCGACGCAGTACAGAACTGGCTCACTGGGCGGATGGCTGAGACGCTCATCAACTGTTCACAACGGACGAGCGTATCTGAAGAGATCGCGTGTTCTCGCCTCGACGAAGAGTATCCGGAGTGGGTCTCGAATTACATCACGACCGCTCGGGACACCGACGGGACCGGCGACGACCGCCGGGGCAGGCAGTTCAACGAGACCCAACAGACCCACGAGGAGTACCGCGACGCAGTACAGGAGTTCAGCGAAACCAGACAGGCGTACTCGGAGGCCCGGGAGAACGGCGACAGGGAGCGAGCGCGGGAGTTGGCACGGGAACTCTCAGAGACCGCAACGCGAGTCAACGAAACCGGGGGGACGCTGACCGAGCAGTTCGAGCGACTCGAAGCGAGTACAGGGATCAATTTCGGGCCGGCAATCAGAAACACACGGGAAGTGGCAGAGAACGCGACGTCGATCGCTGCGACCGTTCGTCAACGGGAGTTCGTCGCTACATCGCTCACTGTGAGCGCCAATCGATCAGCGATCGCGTTCGACGGTCCCGTCCGAATCAGCGGACAGTTGCGCGCGAACGACTCCGCGATCGCGACCCGGTCGGTGAGGATCGTGGTCGGGACGCGGACCTACACGGTTCGGACGGACGCCGATGGCCGATTCGACCTCGTGTATCGACCGACACTGCTGCCGCAAGCGACTGAATCGCTTACGATCGCATACCGGCCGGCGCCGAGTTCGCTGTACGAACGGTCTGAAGCGGCGGTGAACGTGAACGTCAGCGGGACACCGTCGGAACTCTCGGCTACCCTCTCCGAAACAACGGCGGTGTACGGAGAGACGGTTCGTGCAGAAGGACAACTCCGAGCAGCCGGCCGTGCGGTTCCGAACGTGCCCCTGCGGATCGCCTTCGCCGGCACTGCGACGCGGGTTCGGACCGATTCCGAGGGCGAGTACAACGCGGGTGTCGGCGTGACACCTGCTGTGAGTGACGGAGCACAGACGGTCACGATCAGGGTGGGGCTTCGCGATCGAGCGATCGAGCAGACGACAGAGACGAGAGCGGTCACTATCGAGTCGTCGTCGACGAACATCACGCTCCGTGCCACCGATGTGACGTCGGACCGAGCGCGGATCACGGTGGGACTCGCCACCGAAAGCGGTCGTGAGGTGTCCGGCGAGACACTGCAACTTACTGTCGCCGACGGCACTCGCCGCACTGTCACAACAGACGAAACCGGTGCGGCGACGGCGGCTCTCGATCTTGCGAATCGAACCGGAAACGTCACTATCACCGCGGCGTACCGACCGTCGGGAGGGAATTTGGCGCCAACGACAGAGCGTCTCCGCATCGCTGTCCCCGACGAGGAGACCGCAGCGACTGGTGCGCAGACTGAGGGCCCAGGTGGTAGTGGTGGTAGTTCCGGGCCGGGGGCGGTCTCTCCCGAATGGGCCGGCGCAGTTGTCGGGATCGTCGCGCTGTTCGTTGGCGGTGTCCTCGTTGCAGCCAGGGCGTTCGGCGTTCGGCCGACCGATGTCCTCGCGCGGTTTCCCGGCGGCGTGCTCGGGGCGCTCGGGGCCGACACCGAACAGTCAGACGGAGGCCGCGACGAGGCGGACGAAGCACCGGGCGGGTCCTCGACAGCGGCGGAAGACGCCGAGATCACTGAGGGCGAGCCGCCGGTGATCGACGACGCTGAGGCGCTTCTGGACGAAGGGCGGACCGACGAGGCCGTCATCACGATCTACGAGGCGGTTCGGGCCGAACTCGTTGACACATACGAACTGCTGCCGGGCCTGACTCACTGGGAGCTGCTCGACCGGCTGCAGTCGTCTGGCGGGGAACAAGTGGGCGAGTCCGTCCTCGGGCTCACGACGGCGTACGAACGGGCTGCGTACGCGCCGGATACGGTCGGAGCTGATGAGGCGACTGCGGCTCTCGAAACCGCGAAGCGGCTCCTTTCACAGACCGACCAATTTTTGTGAACTCTCATCTGAGGAACATTCATGAGTCGGGATTCGGACTGGCGGTTGCTCCTTCCAGCGTCCGTCCGTACGCTCCCTGCGGACCTGGCGGCGGTCGTCGTGCTCGCGGTTGCGACGACGGTGGCGGCGACCGTCCCAGGGGTCCGAGAGACCCCGCTTCGCGTCCTGTTGGGTCTCCCGTACGTCCTGTTTATCCCCGGGTACGCACTTGTCGCCGCCCTGTTTCCGGAGGCCAGGGAATCCCCTGAAGATGGCACTGGCAGCGACGAAGCGGACGGTCGTGAGGGGATCGACGGCATCGAACGCGTCGCGCTGTCGTTTGGGCTGAGCATCGCGATCGTCCCGCTGATCGGGCTCGTGCTGAACTTCACCCCGTGGGGAATCCGACTGGTGCCGATTCTCGTGTCGGTGACCGGCGTCACGGTCGTACTGACCGCAATCGCCGTGCGTCGACGCGCGCAACTCGCAGAGTCCGAACGGTTTCACGTACCCTACGAAGCGTGGCTCACCGGTGTGCGACAGGAACTGTTCCACCCGGACTCGCGTGCGGATGCGGGACTCAACGTCATCCTCGTCGTGAGCATTCTGCTGGCGGTCGGCAGCGTCGGTTACGCAGTCGCAGTGCCCGCACAGGGCGAGGCGTTCACCGAGTTGTACCTGCTAACGGAGGACGAATCGGGCGAACTCGTCGCTGACGACTATCCGACTGAGTTCACGCAGGGGGAGACACGGTCGATGATCGTCGGGATTGGGAATCACGAACACGAGACTGTCCAGTACACGCTGGTGTCGCAACTCCAGCGGGTCGAGGTGCAAAACAACACGACAATCGTCCGCGAGCGGGACGAACTGAACCGCTACTCACCGACCGTCGCGGCGAACACCACCTGGCAGACGCGGGACTCGGTGACACCGACGATGAGCGGGGAGCGACTCCGACTCACCTACCTGTTGTACAAAGACTCCGCCCCGCCGACACCAACGGCCGACAACTCGTACCGGGAAGTCCACCTCTGGATCAACGTCACGACGGAGCAATGACGGATCCGTCCACCCGTTCCAGTCGACGTGTGAGAAAACACGTGGGTCGTGAGGAATCGAACCGGACCGCCTCGGAGCGCCGGTCGCGGACGTCGAATCGATTTCGGGACACCTAATGGGGTATCGACGAGCACTCTCGTTCGGCTGGGCACGGCGGGACACGCTGGCAGTCGTAGTCATCGCGCTGACCGTTGCATTCCTGGTCGGGGCAGCCGTCCTCGGCGTCGCACTCGGAGACCAGACGACGGCTATCGCGGCAGAGTTCGAGACCACGTACGAACTCGCCGGGGGCGGCGGTGACGGAACATCCTCGCCGGGAGCCGTCCAGTTCACGCTCGGGACGGTCACTGGAGGCGGCGAGCGAGCGACGGTTGTCGGTATCGACCCGAACGCGCCGAACATTACTGTTCGCGGTCAGCGGATCGGGTTTCCGACGGCACAGCGGGGGACGGTCGCTGCCGCGACGGCGACCGATCACTCGGTGTTTTCGGGATCCGACACGCTCTCGGTGCAGTCGCGGTCCTCCCACCCGCTACTTCCCGATTCGTGGTACGTGACCCACCCGGCGACCGCCCGGGAGCTCGCCGACACCGAGTCGTACACGATCCGCTCGGTACCGACCCCGCGAACGCCGCTGCTCTCCGCCCTGCTGTTTTTCGTGTACGGCTCTCTCGAACTGATAAACGTACTCCAGTTGGCGACTATCGGCGGCGGGCTGTTGGTGGGTGTGACCGCGTTCAGTGTGGTCCGGATCAGCGTTCGGGAACGTCGGCCCGACATCGAGGTTCTCCGGGCGACGGGCGCAACGCCGCGACAGATTGTCGGGATCTACGGGCTTCGCGCGCTCGTACTCACCGCAATCGGCCTCGCGATCGGATACGGGTTCGGGCTCATCTTCGTTCGGGGAGTCGTGAACGTGGCTCTGTCCTACGGCCTCCCAACGTCGCTGGATATCCGACTCACCTCCCGGGTACTCCGGGTCCTCGTCCCCGCTGGAGGGTTGTTCTTAGTGATCGGCGGCCTTTCGGGGATCGGTGCGGCCTATACCACGACCGCGACCGACCCGCGACCCGATCGCGGCCGAACGGGCGGTTCCGGTACCGCTGACGGGCCGCTCTCGGGTTTTCGGCGGTTGATCGGGACTCGGCTGCTGCAGTGGAGCACACTCGTTCCGACAGCCGCAACGCTGACCGTCTTTATGTGTGCACTGCTCGTGCTAACGTCGGTGGCCGGTGCGTTCGGCCCGCTGGCCGCCGCCGACGGACAAACGATCACTCAGCCGGGGACGCCGCACCCCGTCGCCAGTAACGTCCCAGTTTCGTATGCCGACGCCCTCCGCGCGCAGGGCGCCGAGGCGAGTCCCGAAATCCTCCTCTTCGAGGTGTATCGCGGGGACCCGATCGTGGCCCGCGGCGTGAACTTCTCCGCGTATCGGTCCTTTTCGGGGATCGAACTGCAGGCCGGAACGATGCCTCAGACTCCGGAGGAAGCGTTGATCGGAACCGATCTCGCGCGTGCGACCGGATTGCGGGTCGGCGACACGATGGTCATCGGCGGGAGCACGACGCCGGCCGTTGCCCGGATCGAAATCACGGGGACGTTCGCCGGTCGGGGCATTCAGGACGATCAGCTGCTCGTCGGTCTCCAAACAGCCCGAGACCTCGCAAACAGGCCGGCGGATTCAGTGCACCTCATCCGGACGCGAGGGCTCAGCGTCGATTCCGAGACCGCCTCGACGATCGTCGTGACGGATGCGGGCCTCGCGAGACAGGACGGCCAACCCGGTGTCGTCCTGACAGCGACGAACCTCGGATTGAGTGAAACGACGCGGGCAGTCGACGTCACGGTGAACGGGACGACACGGACGACCTCGATCACGCTCGCGAGCCGACGGTCGGGCCAACAGTTCGTGCCGTTCGACCTCCAGACTGGCGAGACCTACGAGCTCGAAGTCGGCAATATCGACGTGCGGGCGTCCCTCGGTGAGTCCGGTTCGACGGGTGACGGCGTGGCGGCTACGGGGCTGAGGATCCAGGGGCCGACGACAGTCCCGGTGAACAGCACGCCGCAGTTCGTGGTCCGGCGCGGCGGCGAGCCGGTCCCGAACGCAACGCTGTCGGTGGGTGCGGAGACGGCGACGACGGGCGGTGGGGGTACCACGCGAGTCCGGTTCGGGACGAGCGGAGACGCACGGGTGATCGCGGACGCCGGCGGGGATCGCACCGCGATGACAGTGTCGGTGACGACGAACGCCACCAGGCGACCGACGCTCTCGCTGTCAATCACTCCGGACGCACCGAGCATTTTCACGCGACCGGACGCGACGGTACGGTTGTCGAATCCGTGGGAGACCGATCTCCAGTCGTCGGTAGTCATCGAGGCGCCGGGGGGCGATCGGACGCGGAATCTCACCCTCCCATCCGGTGGGTCGACAGAGATCGGCTTCACACTCCCGCGCCGCCCGCCCGGCACGTACACGGTCACGGCGACGGTCGGTGAGGCGCAGCAAGTGTCGACGACGTACGCAGTTCAGGGTGACGAACGGCTGGGTGCGGCGCTGGCCAGCAGCGGTCGGTACACAGGCGGCAGCGGGATCACACGGGCAATCCAGCTGGCATTCGGGAACATCGAGGCGCTCGTCCTTGCAATCGTGTCGCTGCTCGCCGTGATGACTGTCGGGAGCACGACGGCGGCACTCACCCGGGCCGTACACACGTCGAAAAACGAGATCGGCATCCGGCGTGCGACGGGGGCGACCCCCGCGGACGTCTTCACTGCGGTCTTCACCGACGCGCTCAAAATCGGCGCGGCGGCCAGCGTCGTTTCCATAGGGCTCGGATTCGGTATCGTCCGGGGCCTCTTGTCGATGGGCGAACTCCGCGTGTTCGGGTTGGCCCTCGATCCGATACTCAGTCCGGCGGTCGTCGTGGGGGCGATCAGCATCGGGCTCGGAGTGACGGTCGTCAGTGCGCTGTTGGCGACCGTTCGGACGGTCCGAGCCCCACCGGCGAGGCTGCTGGTGGACAGACATATACCAGTGTCTGATGAACGGGGCGATAGCGAATGAGCAGTCGACGACGACAGGCCGGCATCGCCCTCGTTGCACTTCTCGGAGTCGCATTGGTCTTCCGGGCAGGCCCGCTCTACTGGAGTCAGTATCCCTCGACGCTGGACGGCTTCAACTACGCCGCCAGCGCACAGACGGCGATCGACTCTGGAACGCTCCGGCTCACCGGGCGGGCGGACAACCTCTTCTTTACGATGGTCTTCGCAGTCGCGGGAGTGGTCTTCGATACGACTGCGCTCCGCGTGACTCAGCCGGCGGCGACGGTGATCGGAACCGGGATCTGTCTCGTCGGGGTCGTCATCGCGTGCCGCGCAGTCCGGGACTCGGCATCGGTCTCCGTGAATCCATCACTGGTCGCGCTCGTGGTCGCCGGACTCCTGGCCGTCGAGGGCCTGTTCCTTCGCCGGACGACCGTCCCCGACTCAGACCTCGTGGGGATTCTGTTTCTCCTCATCGTCGCCGTCTCGCTGCAATACGCCTATCGGACCGGCCGGCCGCGTTGGTACGGGATCACCGCGCTCCTCCTCGGCGTGTTTCCGCTCCTCCATACCTTCACGTCGCTGGTGGTCGGCCTGGTGGTCACGGGCCTGACCGCCCGCCACGTCTCTCGGCGGCTCTCACTGCGATCGCTCGCCGGCGGCGTCGTGATCGCGGGTGGGTTCTGGACGTACATCGCGGTGTACTACCGAACGGCCGAAACGTCGCTGTCGCTCGCGGTACCCTACATCGATCGGGTCACGGCATATCCGGGGCTGTTCGTCGCGTGGGCGATCGTCCTGGTCATCGGGATCGTCTGGCTTCAACACACCAGCCTCCGGATCCGCCGGGGAGCCTACCTCGGAGTCATCGGCTGTTTCTTCCTCGTCGTGGGTCTCAACGCCGTCACGCCGATCTTCCCGGGGACGGCGAGTACGCCTCGCGTCGTCCTCGCGCTCGTCGCGCTACTGGTGTTCGTCGCGCTGGCAGCCGCGACATCGCTCGATCTTGTCGCGGACGACGACGGTGGCACAATTCTCCTGGCGCTGTTCCTCGCACCGGCCGTGATCATCGGATTCAGTCTCACTGCGTCGCTCACCGCGGAGTACTTCGCGACCGCGATGCGCGCACAAACGTTCCTCCACTTTCCGGTCGTCGCCGTCGCGGGAGTGACTCTGGCACGTCTCCTTGCGACCAAAGACCGGAGTCGGATCCGCCGCGGTCTCGGAGTCGCCGTCGTTGTCGTGGTGGTCACTGCAACCGTCGCGACGGCCCCGCTGGCGTTCGTCAATATGGATACCGGCTCCACACCGAGCACGACGCTGAACTCGGAGTACGAGGGCGTCGCGTTCCTCGGGGACGGTTACTCGGGGACGTGGACGACCGATCACTCGCTCAGTCGGGTCGGCGGGCACGCCTTCGGGGCGAACGTGACGGTCACGCCGACGGCGAGTTGGCTTTCTGGTGGTCCGTCACCGCGCTGTCCCGTCGTCTCACAGCGCTCGTGGACGACGACCGGGGCGCACCTGTTCCCGAGCGATCCCGAGACGGTCTCTCCCGACCAATACGAAGAGTGGACGGCGTCACGGAACGTCGTATACGCGGCGAACGGGCTCGATCCGGTCACCGTGTCGCTGCCGCGATCGAACGCGACCGGCTGCTGACCCGCAGGTATGCTTCGCTCGCGGCAAGGAACCGGAATCACTGGTCCAAACGGAATGCGTCGCACCGATCGCACGACCGGAGCAAATAATATACATACCGGACCCGACAACCCAGGCACACGATGGCAGGCCCAGTCCTCCGCGGCGAAGATCTCACCGTCGACCGGGGCGGCACCCGGATCCTGGATGCGGTGTCGATCGCCGTCGATTCGGACGTTTCGCTCCTCGTTCGCGGGGCGAGCGGGGCCGGCAAAACGACGCTTTTCAACGTCCTCGGACTGCTGACAACGCCGACGAGTGGGTCGTTGTACGTCCGCGGCGAGGATGCAAGCGAACTCCCGGAGCGGAAACGCGCGGTCGTGCGCCGGGATACGATCGGCTTCGTCTTCCAGGACTTTCAGCTGATCCCGGACCTTTCAGCGTGGGACAACGCGGCGCTCCCACAGGACCACACGGGCAGCCGCGACGAGGAGTGGCTGCAGGAGCTCTTCGACGCACTCGACATTCAGGACCTCGCCGGGCAGTACCCGGCGACCCTCAGTGGCGGCGAGAAACAACGGGTCGCCATTGCTAGAGCGCTGGCGAACCGACCGGCGGTAGTGCTGGCCGACGAGCCGACGGGACAGCTCGATCCGAACACCGCAGAGCGCGTGTTGGATCTCCTCTTCGAGGTGCAGGCACAGACTGAGACGGCACTCGTGTTGATCAGCCACGACCGGGGATTGGCACATCGGTTCGACGAGACAGTCCTGCTTCGAGATGGGCGTCTCGTGGAGGACACCGGCGAGATCGACTACTCGGTGCCGGAATGAGTCTCATCGGGAGTTGAAATGCGGTTCGAATCCACGCTGCTCGGGTCGTGGTCGCGCCGGGAGTGGCTGAGCGTCGCAGTCATCACCGTTACGGCCGCGTTTCTCGTCGGCTCTGGCATCCTGTTGCTCACTGTCGGATCGTACACCGCGACGCTCGAAGACGACCTCGGGAGTTCCGCGTCGGCCACCTATTACGAGTCGTACGAGACCGCGCGGACGACGACAGGTGACGATGATCTCGTCTTCCCGCTCGCACGGGTTTCGGTCGACGGCGAGAGCGGACACCGTGTCTTAGGAGTTCCTCCCGATGCACCCGAACGGATCGAGTCGGCCTCAGTCGCCTGGGAGTCGGCAGCGGTCCCACAGCCGCCCGAGGAGGGACTGTACGGACCGGTCCCGCAGCCGACCCGACAGGAAGTCGGCACGACGACGGTGCGGGTGTCGCCTCATTCGACTGACAGCCGCCTCTTCGCTTCGGAGTGGTATCTCGGCACGGCCAAGACGGTCACGTCGCTCGGAGAGACGCACGCACTGGTGGTCGACACGGGTGACGCGGCCCAAGATGGCGGGGCGCCGATGTGGCGACTCGACGGGGTGCCGCTGATCGCCGCGCTTCCCTTCCTGCTTCGCGGGGTCGGACAGATCGTCCGAACCCTCTCGCTGGCGGTCGTCGGCAGCGGCCTCCTCGTGTTGATCATCGTCTACAACGTCACTCGGATGTCACTCCGCGATCGCCGTCGGGAGATCCAGGTAGCTCGTGCGACTGGCATCTCGCCGTATCGGCTGTTCGGACTCCTGGAAGCGCGCGTCGCCGTGATCACGGGGACCGGCGTATCGCTGGGGTTCGCCGTCGGGCTCATCGCCACGAACGCGGTGATCAACGCGGCCACGTACGCCGGGCTTCCGGTCACACTCAGTACGGTCATCACCCCGGAGATCGTCCGCTTCGTGCTCCTGATCAGCAGCTTCCTGTTGGGAATGGGGCTGCTCGCCGGCGGGCTGGCGTCGATTCCGGTGATCCGCCGTGATCCGGCCGCGCTCAGCGGCACGGAACGGCCGCGAGACACTGAGTCGCGGGTTCCCGCGGGGCTGGCGGGCCTGGTGCGGCCGACGTTCGTCACGTGGCGGGCGTTGATTCCCACGACGGCGACACTCGCAGTGTTCGTCCTGATCGTGCTCTTGATATCCGCGATCGGTGGCGCCATCGCGCCCCTGGCGACCACTTCGAGCGGCACTGTCGTCGAGAGCGGCGCTCCCCACCCGCTGAACAGTCGTCTGAGCGAGGACTACGCAGGCGTGCTCCGCTCGCAGAACATCACGGCGAGCCCCGAGGTCCTGTACGCCCAAACACTCGACGGGGAGCCGTATCTCATCAGGGGGGCGAACTTTACTGCGTTCACGTCTGTCTCTGGAGCGCGCCTGACTACCGGCCACCCGCCACGTGCCACCGATCAGGCGGTGATCGGTCGCGGTCTCGCGGCTACTCTTGGGCTCGATGTCGGCGAGACGATCACGGTCGGCGGGAGCGTCACGCCCGGCGTCCGACGAGTGCAGATCGTCGGGAAATACGCTGGCGAAGGCATCACCGACGACCAGCTCGTCGTGCCGCTCGGGACGGCCCAAGAGCTCGCCACCGGGACGGGTGAGGTACATCTCATTCGGACCAACGGGACGACCGATTCGTTCGGCGCTCTCACACGGGAATCCGGCGGGCTCGTGGTGACCGGGATCTCGGGAGCGGGGTCGATACAGGCCGGCAGCGACTACACGGTCTCCGTCACAACCCGGAACTTGGGCGACGAGCGCGCCAGCCGCACCGTGAGTGTCCGAATCGGAAACCGGACACGGAACGTCACAGTCGCGGTCCCGGCCGGCGGCGTCACCCGGACCGATGTGACGTTCTCCTCGTTGGAAGCGGGAACGTACACCATCGCCGCAGACGGAGTGACTCGCTCGCTCGATGTCTACACGACCCGGGCGTTCGTCGTTCCACAGGAGTACCCTGATCGGGCGCCACCGGGGACCACGTTGGTCGTGCCGGCCGCGACGCCGAACGGCACCGGGGTCGCAGAGGCAACCGTGACCCTCGGCGACCGACAGGCACAGACGACCGGGGAGGGCGTCGCCCCGATACGCGTTCCGACGACAGAAGGCGAATACACGCTCACCGTCGAGAAGGAGGGGTACGAGACAGCGACACACACACTGGTCGTTGAACGCGGCACTCCACGAGAACTGACGGGGCGAATCGACGTCCAGCCGAGTACGGGTACCCGGCTGACCGATCCGATCGTCGAGATCCAACTCGGGAACCCCTGGGGGACGTTCTTCGTGCGGAACGTCTCGCTCGTGACGCCATCGACTGTCGAGACCCGGACCGTCGAGATGGCCGGTGGCAACGTCACGCGCATCACGCTGTCGGCCGCCGAAACCGGGCTCGACCGCCGCCTCACTCCCGGGACCTACGACCTCAGAGTAGTCTCGAATGGCACGGTGCTCGCCACGACGACCTACGAAGTCACGGGTGACGAGCGGATCGCTGCGACGTTGGCGAGCCAAGGCGAGTACTCGTCGGGGACCGCCGTCGGCCGCGCCATCGAGAACGTGTTCGGGAACGTCCAGGTGCTGTTTTTGGTCATCGTCGGACTCGCCGGGCTCAGCACCGTCGGAGGAACGACGGCGACGTTCGCCTACGCCGTCCACGCGAGTCGGCGGGAGATCGGGATCTACCGCGCGACCGGCGCCGGACCGTGGCGGATTCTCTGGCTCCTGTTCGCCGACGCGCTCCGGGTTGCGGTGCCAGCGGCTCTGGTAGCCTTTGGTCTCGCGGCGGCCCTCCTTCGGGGCCTCGTGGAAGCGGACTTCCTCGTCGTGTTCGGCGTTCGCCTGTCGGTCCCGCTGTCGCCGTTTGCGGTCGGTGCAACGCTGTTGGGGGCGATCACGCTCGCCGCGGTGAGTGCGCTTGGCGTCGGGATCGTGATCGCATACACGATGCCCCAGCGATTGCTCGCTGCGGGTCGCTGAGCGTTCGATGACCGGGGCTCCCGTGCAGTACGCTGATCGTAATCCGAACTGCCAGTATGGAAAAACACTTACCACGCGTGGCCGGAGGTTTGTGCATACTCGATGCCCTCCACTCGCGTCTGCTTTGCCGTGCTACTCATCGTCTGTGTGAGTGTTGCACCAGTGGCGGGGCAGTCCGACGACTACGAGATCACGCTCGGTGAGGAGGTCGACATTCCGGAGCGCACCCTCGATACCGATTCGGGAGAGTTCACCGTGTCAGTTGCCGGCCGATACGCAGAAGGCGACACGGTCGACGTCTCAACGTCCGGTCCCGGGGGAACTTCCTATGCCGTTCGACTCTTCGACAGCCAAGAGTACCTCAGAGCGAGCAGGTATCCGGAGGAGGACGGGAACGTACAATTCTCGCTTAGCCGATACGATCCCGGAACGTACGCGATCGTCATCACGCCCGAAAGCAACGCGGACGAGATATTAGCGATCAAACCGTTAGTGATCTACGGCTACACCGTTTCGCACACGACGCCAAACGAGACGGCTGTCGATTCGACGCTCACCATCGAATTCAGTCTCGATCGGGTGAGCGGCGAGGTCGAGGAACCGCCGGCCAGCGTCGAGGTCACGCTCGGCAACGACTCGACGTCACTCACCACCGAAGCGACACGCACGTCTGACCTCAACTACACGGCTAAGATCGATGTCGATCCGCTGTCGCCCGGTGACTACCGTCTCTATACGGGCATCCAGCGGGACAACACCGTGTACGGGTACCAGGAACTGATCGGCGTCAATACGTATCAGGTCTCGGTCGTCGAATCGACCGCAACGGAGACTCCGACAGAGACCCCGACAGCGACACAAACGCAGACGCCGTCGACTACGACGAGCGGCTCTGGGGCCACCCAGGAACCGGGTGCGCCGGCAGCCGGGACCCAAACTACGGCGAGTGCTACAACAGCCACGATGAGTCCCGCAACGACGACGAGAATAACCAGTCCGAATTCGACACAAGCGGTGACATCGACAACATCTCCGATCACGACAGCCGAGTCCAACGTGGATGAGGATCCGACACGTGCACCGACGGCGTCGTCGCAACCCACGACTTCGGCTTCGCCCGGCTCCGAAGCCGGGAGTTCCACACCGGTGAACACGCCGGTGTTACCGGATGGTGGGATGTTCGTGCTGGGTATCGTCGCCGTCGCGTTACTGTCCCGACTGCGGTAATCGACGTTCATCGATCATTTAGTTCCGATTGGGTCGGTAGGCTGATACGTCGGGACCGTTCAGAAGGAGGTGATGTGGCCCTGGGGACACGCCGCTGTCGGATATCTGTTGTATGCGCTGTTCACGTATCTCGCGGACCGGGAGGTACCCGGGGATGTTGCAACAGTCATTCTTGCGGTCGCGACGCAGTTGCCTGATCTGATCGATAAGCCGCTGGCGTATTCGTTTCAGGTGCTTCCGACAGGGCGCTCGCTCGCCCATTCGCTGTTGTTCGCCATACCGCTGTGTCTCCTCGCGTGGCGCGTGGCCCGCTCGGCCGAGCAGTGGCAGGCGTTCGCGGTCGGGTACGGCTCGCATCTACTCGCCGACAGTTACGGTGCCCTGCTGGCGGGACGGTTCGAGATGGCGACGTTCCTGCTGTGGCCGGTGTTGCCGTCGCCGGAATATCCGACTGAGAGCTTCGCGGGCCACTGGATCCGGCTGCTTGACTCCCTGTCTTCGGTGACAGTCGATAGCGTGGTAGCCGGCGCATTACCGATGGTGGTCTATCAGGGATTGTTGGCGGTCGGCGTTGCCGTTCTGTGGCTGCTGCACGGAACGCCAGGTATTCAGTGGCTGTATCGCTGGCTCCGTTCCCGTACTGTAGACACTACTCCCCGCTGAGCCGTAGTCGCTGCAATAGTAACTGATACACACCGGGAACTCCCAAATCTGGGAGATCATAGATCCGGGTCATAGCGCCGTAGACTCCGATATGCAACCGACGATCAGTCCCTGCGACTGACGTACTCCTTGGAAAGCGGGAGTGTTCGTGCTCAACAAACCGAACAGGCGGGTCAAGCGCTGATAAAACAGCGTTCCGGGTCGCGAGAGTGACAACCCAGGCCGAGACACCGGTATCTCAGTGCCGCCGGAGAACGAATATCACCCCGAGCAGTGCTCCGATCGCCGGAACGAACCCGAACCCGGGCGCACCCGTTCCCGTTTCGGTCTGTTCGTTGACTAGGACAGTTCGGCTAACTGAGCGTCCGCTGCTCTGATTTTTGACTGTGATGTTGTAAGTTCCTGGACTTGTGTATGTGAAGGTTGTCAGAGATTTCGTTCGGTTGGAGCCACCGGAAACGTTGATTTCAACAGGTACGGAAGGTCCATCTTCGAAGTCGACTTCAAGCGTGATGTTCCCTTCCACATCACCAGTATTCCGAACCGTCGCATTCACCACGAAACTCTCTTCGGCAGTGGTTACGTTCGGCGATACGCTCGCGTCAACGAGGGTGACCTTCGCCGGCTCAGGCAGTTCCGTGACATTCACCGATCCGACCGGCGCGCTGTCGCCGTCAACGGAAACGGTCAGACCGTACACACCGGGAGTTTCAACTGTTGTCCGAAGCTCTCGGGTGACATTGTCCCTTGCTGGGACAGTGACAGAGTCCGAGGCTGAGATTAGTCCTTCCTCGGAACTCAGGGAGATGTTCGCGTCCCCCTGAACCTCACCCCGGTTTTTGAGCGTGACATCAACGACGATATCGTCCCCAGCGTCGATTTCACCTTCTTGGAGGCTCGCACTCTCGATGACGATGTCTGCCTGCGGTTCCGGTTCGGCAGTGTCGGTCTCGTTCAACACTATGTTGACATTTTTGTCACCATCGGTAACGTTCACCGTCGTCACGTTGACGTCATTGACGAACGCCTCAGAGTCCGGCGGGGAGACGCGAACCACGTACTCACCCGCGGCCTCGAACCCGCGCTCGCCCCCGACGACGAAGTATCCGTCTTCGTCCGTCGGTCTGGCTAACTGCACGCTGCTGACGTCCGCGGCTCCGGACTGATTGGGGACGATGGAGACCACCGCGTCCTCCACCGGAATACCGGACTCGTTCTCAACGGTAACGTTGAGTATCCCCGCCGCGGGTGGAACAGTCTGTCTGTCGATGATGACGTCGCTCGGACCGGTTTCGACGACCGCGAGTTCGTATAGATCAGTCACGCCGTCGCGGATGCCGATCGTATCCGTTTCTGTGTTCCGCTGGCCAGCAGTGATACTGTAGGTTCCGTTCGCTCCGACCGGAATGGAGAAGTTACCGGTCTCGTTCGATCGATCGGAGGCCGAGCTGGAGAGCCCGCTGGAGTCGCTAGCGACGACATCGAAATCCGTCAGTGCCGCCCCGGACTCGTTGACGAGTCGCCCGCTCACGTTGACCCGATCTTTGAGGACGACCGTAACCTCTCGGTCGTCGTTGATTTGGTATATCGAGGTGTTCGACGCATACGGTCCGGTCTGACGGACCTGAACGCGGAGCGTGCCGTTCACTTCGATGCCGGGTGCCCCGCTTCCGTTGAGGACGACTTCGCCGTCACCTCTCGTCGTTCCGGGATGGTACGGCCCGGCGAATCCCGAGATAGCGTTGAGATCGACGACCGCGTTGGGAACGGGGTCGCCATCCGCGTTCTCGACGGTGATGTTCACCAGATGGCCCTCGGGAAGCGTCAGGTCGCCAACGTTCCGGTCCTCGTCACCGATTTCGACGGTACGGAACGCGTGGAGGTCGGGGCGACCGTCCTTTCGGAAGTTCACTCTGTCACCTTCGCCGTCGGTCTGTTTGAATCCGAGCGCGTAGGTCCGGTTCGGTCGAGGGACCAGCTCGAAGGAGCCGTTCTCGTCGGTGAGGCGAGAGTCGCCGCCATCGCCGAATAGCCCCATTCTGTATCCCGTGGCGTTCTTACCGTTCGCGTAGTCCACGGAGCCGGAGACGGTCACGTTCGGGTCAAGCGTGACGTTAACGGTGTCGTCCTCCGTCACTTCGGTTTGTACGTACTCGCTTCGAAGGTCCACACCGCTGGGAGCTATGCCCTGGATGCCGACAGAGCCGTTGACCTCGACGGTGAGAGAACCGTCCACAACGGCCGTCTCGCCGCCCCACTGGTAGGCGTCGTTCGCAGTGCTCCAGAGCCTGACCGTCGCGTTCTCGACCAATTCGCCGTTCGGATCGACGATATTCACGGTGAGGTTGTGTGGTTCGGGCAGCGTGACGGATCCGAGGTCGGCCTCCTCGTCGCTCGTCACGGTGCCGATGGCGTAGAAGTCCGGCACGCCATCCTCTGGATAAGGTGGTCGCGCCGCAGTCCCTTCTTCTGCTTGCACGAACCCGACGTGGTACGCCCCTTCCGCTGGGACTTGCGCATCGAAGAATCCGGACTCGTTTGTTCGGACCGTATCGCCGGCACGACGGCCTTCCTCTGCCGCGTTCACCTGGATTCGCTCGTCGGCCGCGGGCGTCACTCCGTCCGGCTGGCGGACGGTTCCGCTCACGGTTACCGCCGGATCAAGCTGTATCGTGATGCTCCCCGGTTCGTCGACGACGATGTCCTGGCGGTTCGCGTCCGCGAGACCGGACTCCTCGGGGAGGTCGACGTAGACGTCTATCGAGCCGTTCAGTTCGATCCCGGGTTCTTTGGTGCCGTACAGGAGGAACGAGCCGTTTTCGTTCGTTTCTCCTCCTATTCCGAGTGCGAAGTCCTCCTCGACATCGTTGTCAGACACGTACACGGGGACGCCGGACGCATTCGTTCCGTCCGGGTTCTTCACCGTGATGTTGTACGGATGTCCGACGCCGAGTTGCTGTTCCGGCAGCCGTTCATCCTCCGAGCTGGTCTCGACTACGGTGAGCGATTCGATGTCCGGCGCCCCGTCCGTTGGGAAGTCGCCTTCGGTACCCTCACCGTCCTGTCGGAATCCGAGTTCGTATGTCGTGTTCGGTACGAGGGCGAGCTCGTACTCTCCATTCTCGATCGGTGCGTCGGTTGACATCGATCCGTCGGTCGCGCGAGCGAACACTTCGCCGTCGGTCACGGGACCGCCGCTGGCGTTGGTCACGTTGCCAGTGACGTTGATCAACTCTTGAGCTTCGAGGACGATAGTGTCATCCGAATCTACGGTTAGTGATCTATCGGCGTAGTAATTCTTGGACCACAGTTCGACCTCGATGGTTCCGTCGACTTCGACGCCGGATGTCCCGCCAAGATGGACCCAGCCAGTCTCGTTCGTCCGTGCCTCGACCCCACTTGCGCCTCCGTTCGGGTTCAGATGGACGATCTCGACGGTCGAATTCGCAAGCGGTGCCGTTCCGTTCGTTACCTGAATCTGCAGCCGGTTGCCGCGGGGGAGCGAGATGTCGTTCGGCATACCGTCCTCGACGGGGATCTCACCGACGCCGTAGATATCCGGGACGCCGTCGATGGGGAACGTGATGTTCTCACTCTGCTGGCGGAACTGTACCTCGTAGCCATTCGGTAAGAGCTGTGTCCGGTAGACTCCGTTCTCGTCGGTGACCGCCTGCCTCCGGAACGCCTCATCGCCGTCTTCGGCCCCGTCGTAGACGACTGAGCTGTTTGGCACTCCGTCGCCGTCGGCGTCGGTGACGGTCCCGTTTACCTCGACGCCGGGGAGTTCGACGATGACCCGATCGCTTCCGGTGCGATCGCTGGTGACAGTCGCGTTCGTCGTACTACTGACGCCTCTGAATTGCGCGTAGGCCGTGATGTCCCCGGCGAACTCGAACGTCGTGTCTCCACCGACAGTGACGTACCCGGTTTCGTTCGTCGCGTCGCGCCTCCCCTCTTCGATTATAGCATCGCCGTTCGTGTGTGTGATCGTACCGTCCGCATTCTCGACGGGTTCGCCGTTCGGGCCAACGACCTGAATGGAGACGTTGTGCGCATCCGGAATCGGGACTTCACCGAGATCGACGGGCGGCGAGACGCGCCGTATCGCATAGAGGTCCGGTACGCCGTTCAGAACGCCGCCGGTTTCGTTGTCACCGAACGCCAGCGTATAGCTCGCATCTGCGGAACCGCCGCTGATTGTGAAGTTCCCGCCGGTCCCGACCGTCGTCTCGAAGCTCTCGATCTCGTCCTCCTCGGTGAGGCGGAAGATGCTGACTGTATCGCCAGCCACCGAGCCGGTGGCGTTGAGTGTTCCGGAGACGTCCGGCCGAGTCAACTCAATGACGACACTGCGATCCCCCGTCGTCTTGTTGACCCGCAAGCTCGTCGAGTTGTTTACGCCGTTGTAGTTCGCCCAGACAGTCACGTTGCCCGCGAGCTCAAGCGGAGCGGAGTCCGTCGAGGAGAAATATCCGCTCTCGTTGGTCGCGTTGCGCTCGCCGTCTTCGACGATGGCGTCACCGTTCTTGTGCGTGATCGCGACGTCTGCACCCTGGATTCCTTCCCCGGTCCGGTCCACGACGCGGACAGAGACGTTGTGGGCCTCCGGAATATCGATTTCACCGACATCCGTAGTCCCCGCGGCCGGAGAGACGCGCTGGACCGCATAGATGTCCGGGACGTCGTTCGAGACGTCACCGGCGTCGTCGTCGCCGAACACCAGTGTGTACTCCTCGTCGGAAGATAGGCCGCCGAGTTCGAAGCTGCCGTCCGCGCCGACGGTCGTGTCGACCCCCTCAACGCCGTCGTCGGTGACGTTGAAGGCTCCGACCAGATCACCCTCCGGTGACCCCGTACTGGTGTTGATCGTCCCGTTTACTGTGGCACCGGACAGTTCGACGGTGATCGTTTGGTCGCTGTCGACCTGGACGTTCGTGGAGCCGTTGACGCCGCTGAACGCGGCTCCGACGGTGAGGTTGCCGACGAACTCGAAGGTCGTCTCGCCGTCAACCGAGAGGTATCCGTTCTCGTCTGTCGCATCCCGTTCGCCGTCCGTTATAACCGCGCCGCCGTTCCGGTGTTCGATCGCGAGATCCGCGTTCTCGATCGGGTTCCCGTACTGGTCGATCACCCGAATCGAGACGTTGTGCGCCGTCGGGAGTTCCGGATCGACGTGCTCCGGCGCTATCGTTTTCCCGATCGCATAGAGGTCAGGGACACCGTTTCGCTCCTCACCGAAGTCGTCGTCTGCGTAGGCGAGCGTGTAGCTGACGCCGGGGCGATCCGTATCGATTCGGAATTCGCCGTTCGCAGCCACCCCAGCGTCGAACACCTCGGTCTCTTCGCCGTCGAGGTCGGTGTAGGCGACCACGGAATCGCCGGCAAGCGACGCACCACTCTCCGCCGAGAGCGTGCCGAGGATCGTGGTCGGTGGGACGGGCAAGGGCTCCGCAACCGAAACGTTGCCTGCGATGTCATTATCTCCGGGACCGTCGGGGTCTCCCCACCAGTTTCTGGTCGCATTCCCCTCGATCTCGGCTCCCCGTGCGTCGATCGTGACCTCCGAACTGTTAACCAAGGCCGACCAGCGAATCTCCCAGGCTCCGGTCGTGCTAGTCGCTTCGACTGCCCGTCGCGCATCGACGATCTCGGTAAATCTGATCGTCCACTCACCAGTCGTGTTAGATGCCTCGACACCCTCGGACGCCGAATCCGCGATGAGCGACCGCTCGATCGCCCACGCACCGCTGGCGTTCTCCGCGACGATTCCGTCTTCGGCTCCTCGAACCTGCGTGTCGAGGACGGTCCAGTCCCCTTCCGAGGAGGTGGCGTCGACACCCACGGTCCAGTTTATCAGCCTGAATCCGGCGATCTGTGGCGTGGCTGGACCCTCTATCTGGAGCCCCTGCTGGGATTCGGCCGTCCCGTACGCCGCTGGGACGGCGGAGCTGTTCGTGATGTTGGCGCCCCCCGGAGCGATCAGGGAGATATTCTTGCTTACATCTATGGGTTCCTCGTACGTGCCGGGACGTACCTCGACGATGTCACCCTCGCTCGCGTTGTCGATACCGTTCTGAATCGTCGCGTACTCGTCGTCACCGTCGGCTTCTCCGTCCACAACCAGATCCGGTCCCGGTGCTCCGTCCTCGCCTCCCTGCTGTGGCAACTGCCACGCGAGGACCGGATAATCGTCCGGCTGTGTCTCCCAAACGTCACCGAAGGCGAGTGCGGACATATTGCTCTCGGCCGCCTCGCCGGTCATATTGGCCGTCGTGAGGGCAGTCGCTTCACCTCCCGACTGGGACTGACCGGTGGTCTGGGTATTCCAGTACGAGGCCGTTACGCTGCTATTAATATTGTTTCCGACAAGTCCCCCGATACTGTTCCCACTTCCACTCACGGATCCTGTCGCGTATGACTTATGTATCGTACCATTCCGTATATTGACACCCACCAACCCACCGATACTTGACGACCCGTTGACATTCGTCGTCGCGTAGGTGTTTAGAATAGTGGAATTATCGTCATTAAGGCCCGTGAGCCCGCCAGCCAGGTCACCGCCATCGACACTCCCTGTTGCTGTTGACTGCCGTATGGTAGCATTTCCGTCGTTTCCTCCGACGAGGGATCCGACCATCCGGAATGTGGCGGTGACATTCGCGTTCGCAGTCGACTGCGTGACGAGCGAGTTATGTCCGTTGTTGTACCCGAGCAGTCCACCGACACTCTCGTTGCCCGACACGTGACCGGTCGCAGACGCACCGTGCACTGTCGTCTGGTGACTGTAGCCAACGAGGGCGCCGACGCGCTTGTGTCCGGTTATGTTCGCTTCAGTGAGGGTAACATCACGAATCGTCGCGTTATCAGTCCGTCCGAAGAGACCGACTCGGCTCGTTGAGGAGCGATTTATAGAGAGTTGGTCAATGTTGTATCCATTACCGTCGAGCGTGCCCACAAACTCCCGAGAGTCGTCCCCAATTGGAGCGAATCCGTTTCCGCTCTTCCACGTTGAGGTATTTGAAGCATCGATATCCGAGACGAGTTCGTAGTGCGCATCAAGCTCATCCTCCATCGCCTGCAGTTCCGAAACGTTGGAGATGTTGTACGGATCACTCGGCGTTCCCGACCCCTCAAGCTCCGATGCGTTGACGTCGGTAAAATCAGTCTGACCAGCAGTAGCGTCTGTCACCGCCGATTGCTGCGCCGTATCCGACGGTGACGACAGCCCGATCCCGGCCACCGGACTCGTCGTGAGAAACACACAGAAAGCGATTACCAGCACTGTTCGGCCGCTCTGACGGATTGCTGAGGCCCCCATCCGCCGTCACCACCAATCGCGTCCTGTCCATCCTCGTGACTGGATCAGCTCCCATATACTACCCAATGGTCGTGACAACTCCGGATGCCCCCAGATTGCCATATGACACCGAGTATGGTCAATAATAAAAACTTTATCGGCTGACAGGTTTTATCGTGTTTGATAACTGGGCACAAATACTTTTCACCAACCGATCCGACGCGTCAGCCAGAGGCTCTTGCCCCCGAGCCTCGTCAAGCACGCAGTCTGGCGACGAACAGCAGCGCGAACCCGACGACCGCCGTGACAACGGTGAACCCCGGCGTAGCCGCTGCTGTGCGGGTCGGTGAGTCGACTGAACCGTTGGTCACTGCGGTAGCCGATCCGTCGTCCAGATCAGCCGCATCGGCGGTATCCGGTGCGTCCGGCGAGCCCGGCGTCTGTCGATCTGCTCTTGTTGCCATTGATGTCGATGCGTCTCCCGTCTTCGTGCCAGACACAGCATCGCCCGTCGGTGTGGGAGACGGTATCGACGTCGCGGCCGCCGGTGTCGTGATAGTGGGGGGAGATCCAGGCCGAGTCGTCGACGAGGGGGTTCCCACTGCAACGGACTGTCGGGTAGTACTCGATCCAGCATCGCCGGTCGAAGTCGTAGCCGGCGGTGGGGCCGTCGAAGTGGCTGTTTCGCCCGCGCCGATCGTCATCGCTTGCACTGAACTGACCCCCGCGACCTGGCTGTCGTTGTTTGCGCTCACGTACAGGCGGTACTCTCCCGGCTCGAGGTCGTCGACGATTACGGAGTACTGTCTGGTGTCGACGATGTGAGCGGCCGTATAGCGGTGCATCGAGTCGTTCATCACGACGACTTCGACGTAGTTCGGGAGCGAGGCATCACCGGTCAGTTCGATATCGATCGAGACGGGATCGTCCGGAGAGGCTTCCGCGGGCGCATCGACCGCGAACTGATAGCCCGAGACGACGACCGGTTGGACCCGCTCGAAACTCCCGTCGATCGAGAGAGCGAGCAGGTACGTCCCAGGATCGAGCGTGTCCGTTCCCCCGAGTGTGTACGTTCCGTTGCTGTTGCCCTCGATCGTCGTAATCGGGTTGCCATCGTAGTCGTACAGATGTACCCGGAACCCATCGTCACCAGGGCGTGTCACGTCGGCACTCACTTCGGTGCCTTCCTCAACGCGACCTAACGACGAGACATTGAAGTCCCGTCCCAGAATTGTGAGCGTGCGGGAGGGTGTGTCGATGCTCGTCGTGGCTTCGACCGTGGTGTTCGTCTCCGCGTCCGCTGTCACCGTCCCGGGAGCTACCGAGAGGACGATCACGAGGGCAACGAGCACTGTCAGCGGGACCCCGCGGGACATATTCGTCTCTTCACACGAATTTTGATAGGTCTTTGGACGCGGCCCCCTCGGAGTCGAGTACGAAGCATTCACCGTGCTCGCCGCAGTGGCTGGAACAGTTCAGTCGCGTGCTCCGGCTCGGGACTGGCCGACACCATACCCCGCCCGTCGACCACGACTGCCAGTGGTACTGGCGGCGGGACAGAGTCCACTGCCGTCACGGAAGCAGCGCCGACGGCCACCGGGTCGTCTCCGGGACCTGCCGATGTTCAGGTCACCACAGGCAGCACGACAGCGGCAGGGACGTCGCAGTCGACGACAGCAGCTGGGGACGATCCGGACGCAGCACCTGACGAGGCGTCGACAGCGACGGGGGCCACGAACGCGACACCGATGACAGCAGCACAGTCGTCACGGTCTGTTTCGACGCGATCACCGGGGTTCGGGGCGCTCACCGGACTGCTCGCCGTCGGTGTCACGACGATCGTGGTGTGGATTCGGCTGGGCCAATGACCCCGGGAGCGCTTCGGAAGAAAGCGAGCCAAACAATTATTTCGCTCTGCGGTACTCACCTAATTGATATCCGGTACCCGAAATGAACGCTACCATCCGCTGGGGTGTTGTCCTCGTGTGCACAGCGATAGTCGTTGTTGCGGGGGTTTCGGGTGCCGCAGCCGGGGCTGGAGACACCGGTGTGGTACTCACATCGGCAACGGGTGAGATTACTGCCGGGTCGACGACGACAGTCGAGATCGTCGTCGGGAACGCCAGTGGCGGTGTCGGTGCGGTGAACGCGACCGTCACGGTATCGAACGGGAGCGTAGCCACGATCACCGACGTCTCACTCGACGAATCCGCGAACACGGTAGATGTCCGGACGAACGCGGCCAATACCTCGGCAACAGTGACTGGCTATGGACTGGATACGAACGACTCCGAGGCGGTCGTCGTGGGGACAGCAACCGTGCGAGGCGAGTCTGCCGGGGACGCTGACGTCGGATTGCAACTGAACGCACTCGGCGACGAGTCCGGTATCGAGTATACCGTCAGTTCGACTGTCGGGGCCGATCTTTCGGTGTCGGAACCCTCGGATGGTGATACCGGGGGCAGCGACGGCGGTACCACTCCCACCACAACGACAGCTCCCGAATCGCCGACAACGACGACCGATCAACCGACCAGCACACCGACGACTACCGGACCGCGTATCACGACCGCGACGGCAACGACGGGCTCGCAGGCACCCGGCTTTGCACCGCTCACCACGGTGACAGCACTCCTCTGTGCAGCACTCCTCCTGCTCGGCCGTGCCTCTACGTGAACCGGTACGTCAGCTCCCTAAGACACCCCTACGATCTGAGGAGCAGCCCCGTCTGCACAGTCGTGTCACTTGAGGCCAACTATTATACTCCCGAGACCCTCCTGTGCAAGCAGTGCCGTCCCGTTCGCGCGCCGTGCATCCTCGCCTGCTGGCCATTGGCGTGATCCTCTTAGCTGGCTGTACAGGCTGGGGATCGCCGATTGCAGAGTCCCCAACGACAGCGCAGGCCTCCCCATCGCAGTCACCTACGCCGTCTTCTCCCGCCACGACGACGCCATCCCGGCCGCCGGCCCTCGATCAATCACTCTACGGTCTCGTGACCGCCGAGAACCGCACCGCTTACGCCGATCAGCAGAGCCTCGTCTACGAAAACGGCTCGGTACAGGTGGTGATCAAGGTGGCTAGCGGCCGGTCGCTACCCACTGATCTTGCGGTGGACGTCGCACTACGCAGCGGCAGCCGTATCCAAGGGTCAGTCGCGGTCGACGACCTCATTGGCCTGGCACGGCACGAAAACGTCACCACAGTCAAGCCACCGACGCGGCCGCAGGCGACCTGAAATGACACAGAGCGCGACCGTCGTTATGACTGTCGTCGTACTCCTCGCGGCGACCCCAGCGCCGGCACTGGCGGGGTCTTTCGGCTCGTCCCCCACCCTGGATACCGCTGTTGGAGTAGAAGAGCGGGTCCCCGGACGTGCAACCACCGCCGAGGCGGGATCACAGACGCAGTTGACGAACACCTCCACGGAGGCTGACAACCGCAGCGAATCGAACACGACCGACGGGACGAGGCTGTCGCCTGAGGCCAAGATCGCGGCTGGGTTGCTTGGTGGAGAGCGCAGCAGCGGTGGCGGTGCCGACGGGATAACAACGAGGGGAGTGACCACCGCATCGAGCGCCGAGACAGTCGACGTGATCGTCACGGCCGCGCCGAGACAAACTGGCGCGGTCGCCGGTCGCGTCCGCAACAACTCTGGGACGGTTATGCTCCAGCACGGGCGGTTCGTCCAAGCACAGGTGCCACGGCAGTCGCTAACGGCGATCGCTGACTCCCCGGCGGTCGAACGGATCCGACGGCCCAACACGCCCGTCCCACGACGCATCACCCGCGGCGGTAACGTGAGCGAAGGCCTCTCGAAGATGAACGTCTCGCCGGCCTACGCTGCAGGACAGTACGGCGACAACGTCACCGTGGCAGTCGTCGATGTCGACCGCGGATTCAACGCCTCGAACCCCGCGATCGCGGACAGCGTGGTTGATACGTACGATCCGGCCGGGCCGTTCGACACGAGAGACGACGGCCACGGAACCGCCGTTTCGGAACTCGTCGTCGACACCGCGCCCAACGTGTCGCTCGTGTTGATCGAAATCGACACCGGGATCGAACTGGCGACTGCGATGGACTACATCCGGGAGAACACCTC
Organism: Halobellus clavatus; assembly: GCF_900107195.1. Classification (GTDB taxonomy): domain Archaea; phylum Halobacteriota; class Halobacteria; order Halobacteriales; family Haloferacaceae; genus Haloquadratum; species Haloquadratum clavatum. The sequence continues at coordinate 73,425 of NZ_FNPB01000004.1, read as the reverse complement.
CGCGGAGGTGGCCGTGATGTCGCTGTCGTGGTACAACGCCGGGCCGATGGACGGGAGCGGCCGGTTCAACCGCCAGTTCGAGCGATCCGCCGCAAACGGGACGCTGTGGAGCGTCTCAGCGGGCAACGACGGCGACGGAGGACACTGGCACGGGCGGTGGCGAGACAGTGACGGCGACGACTGGCTGGACGTTTCGGAGAACAAAGAGTTGATCGAAGTCAGCGAAGGGACCCGAAGGGTCTTTCTCCAGTGGGACGACTGGCCACAGAGCGATCAGAACCTGGACCTCTACCTGTTCGACAGTCGGAGCGATTTCCCGACTAATCCGATCAACGGCACGAACAACGTCCAAGACGGGAACTGGGCACCGGTGGAACGCGTCTCGACCACCGGATCGACAGACTACGTCGCGATCAGACGCGAGAGTGGAACGAAGCCGCTCAACCTCACGGTCTTCGGTCCCGGTGGGTCACTCTCCCCGAACACGACAGCACGGAGCGTCACAAACCCCACAACCGACGCCGTATTAACCGTCGGTGCGACGTACTACGGCGACAACTCCGTCGAACCGTTCTCTGCGCGAGGCCCATCGATAGACGGTCGCATCAAGCCAGATGTGGTTGCCCCTGACGGCGTCTCGACGAGCGTTTACGACCCCTTTTTCGGCACATCGGCCGCGGCTCCGCACGCGGGCGGCGTATTCGCACTCGCGCTCGATAAAAACGAATCGCTGCGGCCGCCGGTGGCGATTTCGCGCCTCGAGTCGACCGCAAACGACACTGTCGGGGACACGGACCCGAACAATGCGACTGGCCACGGCCTCGTCGATGCGGGCGCGGTTGTCGCAGCCACCGCCTATTCTGAGACGGAGCCCCCACGACTTTCGGCGGCGACGGCTGTGGACCTGACCGACGGCGATGGAACGGTATCGACCGGCGACAGCGTCCGTGTCACCGTCACTGCGACGGACACCGACAGCGGTATTGCGACCGTGACAGCCAACGCGTCGGCGTTCGGTGGCGGCTACGTTGCGCTCGAAGACACTGACGGTGATGACCAGTACACGGGGACGTTCACGGTGAATGCGTCCGCAGCGATGCCGGTTCCCGATACGTCCTCGATCCCGATCACCGCGACTGACGTGGCGGGCAACGACAACCGAACGGTCGCCGCCGGGACGCTCGCTCTCCAACGGGGAGCTATCACCGTCTCGCTCGCTCCGAGCAGACAGCAGATCACCGCAACCGAGACAGCGTCCGTCGATGTCGTGGTTACGAACGTGACCGATGGTATCGGTGCCTGGGAACTGCAAATCAACCAGACCGACGGCGCAACGACGATCACGAACCTCACCCTGGCTGGGGCGCCCGATCAGCAGACGGTCTCCATTGCGGAGGACGGCAACTCAGTGTACGCGACTGCAGCAGACATTACGGGCAACGAGACGGGCAACGTCACGATCGCGACGGTAACGGTGGGTGGGTCCACGATCGGACAGTCAACGCTCGATCTGACCGTCACGAACCTCACGACAGCGGCCGGGATCTCCTACACGGTCGCGAATACGACGACGGCGCGACTCACTACCACGGCCCCGGTTGTTCGCTCGGAGTACGCCGGTCCCCCCACTGACATTGATGACGATGGGCACCTTGAGGACGTCAACGGCGACGGAAATTTCACCGTAGCTGACGTCCAGGCCTTCTACGTGAACCGGGAGACGGCAGCGATCCAGACCTACCCAGCGAGCTATAACTACAACAACATCAGCGATGTGGATATCGTTGACGTTCAGCGCCTCTATTACGAACTGCAACAGCAGCAACAGGACGAATAACTACGTCAGTAGACCACCACTGAAGGCGTGAGGTAGTACCTCGCACCGCTGGAAACGTGTGATGTATGCGAGTCACTCCGCCGGGATCGCTCTGTTAGCTGAACCACTCTCGGTACTGGTCGCACTGCCGGCATTCGGCCTGGGTGAACCACTCCTCACCACGGTCGTGTTTCCACGGCGGGATTCGGGCAACTCTGATCGCGAGCGACCCACACTCGGGACATTGTGCAGGGGGGTTGTCGGACATACTGCCTCACGGGGCGTCTCAAATAGTTAACTAGCGAACACGTAGATAAATCTATGGCCAGACCCGCCGTTCGACTTCGGAGACAGTCAATGAATCCACCAGGTTCCATCATAACGTAAATACTGGGGACGGGGTCGGATCAGTTTACTTTCTTTCTGAATAATATGAGTTAGTTATCAAAACGTGAGAGCGGAGCGTTCTGCTACGCGTGGGCGGCAGATGTTGATGAATCTGAATTGGCCGTTAGCGGAAGCTCAGATCGCGACTGCCCCGAGTTGGTCGATTCACTTATGTGTGATGTAGTCCACCTGAGTTGGGAATGCCGGCGTATGGGCCCCAGGAGACACACGGACCTGTGGGAACGGGCCAGCGGGCCCGATTCATCAACACTCGTCTGACGGTGAGTTCGGTTCGACGGACGGCCTTGTCAGCCTCAGCGTGCAATCCCCGGACATGATGACGGAAATCAAAAGACCGACTGGCAGGCGAGCACCGATCAACGAACTGTCAAACAGACGAACTTAATAGCAGTTACCACAGAGAGCAGACGATGACGAATGAAGAAGGATTAGCACTTGGTGTGATCGCGATCTCAGTCGCGTGGATCGTCGGTGCGCAGATCGCGATATCGATGGGAGATCTCATTCCTGAACCACTCCTGCGCAGACTCGCTGTGGATATCTCTGGGTTGTGGCGGCCATATCTCGCGACTGGGGCGGTCCTGGGTGTGATCGATCTCCTCGCAATTGCCGTTGTACTCATACTGTCGGACAGAAGTTCGTGAATCATTTTGGCACCCACGAGGTGCCGATAATTTTCACATAGTTCTGTCCGACAGTATCAACCGGCGGTAGTGCCATCGACTGCAGTCGGTGCCCTGTGCGTTGTAGCACCGACTGATCCGTCCTGAACTCCGGATTTGGATGTCAGATCCCCGTCATAATCGAAATCGAGAGCATATTTCCCAAGCGTATCGCGACGATCCGAATGGAAGGAGCGACCGCCGACCGTTTCGATCGCCGCCGGTGCTAGCTCACTGATTCGGGGCTTTCGTGCACATCCGCGCCGTCGATCGGATTGGGGACTCTTCCGAGACCGGTGAACGACAGCGGACTTCATCGCCCATCTGGCTGGGCCGACCGAGTCACGACTCCTCGTCGAATCGAGCTATGACGCGTTCGCCCGGGAGTTCGGCGACGAGGCCGGACTTCCACTCGACGACTATCGGGATGGATCCGCCGGGTTCGTACCCGTCCGGGAAGTGATCAACCGCGGCTATACAGTCCCAGCGACCGGAGAAGAAGTGCCGTTCGAGGCCGTCGAGACCGGGAAGCTCCGGTACGGAAACGGCAATCCCGAGTCGGAGGCGTACGATTCGCTCACCGATGTCCACGTCGACGCCGCCGGAAACCGTATCGAGGGGCGAATCCCGTGGATCTTGCTCAACATCGCGGACCCCTCAACGAAACGGCGGATTGCGACCGACTGGAGTGAAGGGTTGAGTACCGTTGCTTTCGACTACCTCACGGTCAGCGTCGGGACGTTCGTCCCGGACGCGGCCCGGGACGGACGCGCGGCCGACATCGGTGGCTCGACGAACCTGACCGATCACCTTCCGGAGCGAGACGGGAGCGTGGTTCGCCCGGCCGAGTACACCTGGGACCCCTGGGACCGTCCAGCATACGAGGAACGGCTGAAACAGTCCTACCACATACTGCGGGATCAATACCGCTCGGCCGATCTCACCGATCAGGCGTGACATCTCCGTCCTAGGGGGTCGTCGTCCTGTCCACGGGCGTCACACCCGCGGTAAGTGAGATATCGGTACCGGTCCTCGTATTCGGCCCACGACGCCAGACGTTGGAATCGTCTCCCGGTAGTCCGGAGACGGGCAGTCGTATGTCCCCGTCGTGACCATCACGCCCGCAATGACCCCGATATCCGCGCTCGGATCCGTTCGACGGTCTCGTCGTCGTGGACTGCTGGCTTGAATTTGAACCGAGCGATTGCGTCGTGAGCATCCAGACACGCACCGCACTGCGCGATAAACTGACAGACGTCCTTCACCGACGCGTACTGAAGCATCACCGAGAGCGAATCCACGCAGACGACCGCGGGACTCTCCGCTGGAGAGGCCTCGAAGAACTTCACCAGTTCGAGCCCGAGTTGGCAGAGGTCACCGGGCTCGGAGACGTACGTGAAGTCCGTGGAAACGTCGGCTGACTCGCTCAGATCCGTGACGGGGTGGGGGTCGGGGACTGCATACCCGGTATGGACGATGCCGATCTTGGCCGGCGTCGTAGCGGTGCTATCGCGCCACTGTTGGAGGCGGGTTGTCGGCGAGCACACGTAATCCAGATGGAGGACTCGCGTCTCGTGCGAAATCGGCGGGAGGATGGCGGGGAACGCCTGCGGGTCGTTGGGGAGTGGCTCACGCTCAACGAGATCGACGTCTGGGCCGTCGAGTTCTGGTTGGGCCATTGACCTTTCCAGATGAAGATATACGTGACATACAAATAAAACTTTCAGCCGTGAGGACGATTACGGACGGCAGCTCACTCGTCGAGTCGTCGCATCTCCTCGTCGGCCAGTTCCAGATGGGAGGCGGCGACGTTCTGCTTGAGGTGCGAGACCGACGACGTCCCCGGAATCGGAAGGATCACGTCCGAGTGCTGGAGGAGCCACGCCAACGCGATCTGATACGGCGAGGCGTCGTGGGCGTCCGCGACGTCCGCGAGGACCTGTTCTTTCTCGCCGAGATCGCCCGCACCGAGCGGGAACCACGGGATGAAGCCGATGTCGTTCGCTTCGCAGATCTCCAGGACGGCCTCGGCGTCGCGGTTCCCGAGGTTGTACTGATTCTGCACGGTCGCGACGTCGACGATCTCGCGGGCCGTCTCCAGCTGCGCTGCGCTGACGTTGCTGAGGCCGATATGGTCGATCACCCCGTCGTCTTTGAACTCCGCGAGCGCGGTCACCGAGTCCTCGATGTCGACGTCGGGGTCGACGCGGTGGTACTGATACAGGTCGATCGTGTCGGTCCGAAGTCGGTCCAGACTGCAGAGGACCGCGTTGCGGAGTGAGGCCGGATCACCGCGCTTGAGCCATTCGCCCTCGCGATTGCGGACGAGGCCGCCCTTCGTCGCGACGACGAGGTCGTCGGCATAGGGGGCGAGAGTTTCGCCGATCAGTCGTTCGTTGACGCCCGGGCCGTACGAATCAGCCGTATCGATGAAGTCGACGCCGAGGCTGACCGCCGTCTGGAGGACTCGCCGCGCGTTCTCGACGTCGTCCGGCTCGCCGATGACGTCCTCGCCGGTGAGTCGCATCGCACCGTATCCGAGCCGGTGGACGGTCAGTTCGCCCCCGATATCGAACGTGTCGCTGGCGTTGTGGAGTGACACACCGGATCAACGGCCGGCGGCGAGGTAAGTGGTCGGGCCGGGGGCGTCGATTGCCGGAGCCAGCGGCGTTACTGCCAGGTCATATAGGTCAGCGCGCCGATTCCACCGGTCTCGAGGATCTGCAACAGCATCATCACCTGGACGGCCACCGTCGGCATCGCCGGAGCGGTGAAATAAAAGTACAGCGCGACGACGTTCTCCGCCAACAGGAACGTCGCGAAGACCATCGACGCCAGCGTGAACGGCGCGCGGATCTCTCGATAGGTGCCGATCCACACCCGCAGCACGGCCAACAAGAGGACGATGTTGATGCCCGCGGCGACTCGGGCCGCATCCAGCATCAGCGTCATCGACTCTCGCCCCCGTCCGTCTCGGGCGGTCTCGAACGCGAACGTCGGTACGGTTCTGTGTGACTCATATTACTCCTCAATGCGGGTGAGTATCGTCTCGATAGTCTCCCAGTGAGTTCTCGCCCGATCGCTGGGCAGGTAGATCGTGCCGTAGTCTGCGTCGCTGCTGGTGACGATCCCGTTGTCCTCGAGGACCTCGAGGTGGTGTCTGATCGTGTTGTACGCCAGGTCGACCTCTTCGGCCAACTGATTGGCGTTTCGGGGGCGTTCGTCGAGCGCGCGCAGGATGCGGGCACGGTTCGGCCCTCCGCGTGTGCCGGCGAGGGTCTGCCAGAGGACCGTTTCCATCCCTGCCGACGTACTCCGCACGCGGTAATCAATCCACCGACACCGGCGCAGTGTGACGGATATCCCGACGGCGGCGCTGCGGACCCGCTGCTCGGGATCGCGGGGATTGCCATCTGCCCGGCCGTCGTGCGTGTTCGCATACTTCGATTTTCCGGTCTCGGGTGGCTCCCGTGTGACTGTTCAATACTCCGAACAAAGCGCATTTAGTCCTTTCGGGGGCGGGAATCGGAACTCGCGGTAGCGGCATTCTCGACGGATATTATGCCGAATTGAGGGAGATTTGAGTCCGAGTTGCGAAATACATTATCAGTCTGTCATACGATCGTCGAATTGGATGTCACGAGACAGCTCTTCCACCTCGCGGCGGCGAGTGTTGCTCGGAATTGGTACCGGCGTAATGGCCGGCCTGGCCGGGTGCGGATCCGGCGGCGGCAACACCGAAACCGCGACCGAGACGGCGACTCCGACGGCCACTCCCACACCGACTGAAACCGCCACAGAGACGCCGATGGGAACGGCCGCGGTCCGCATCGCGCACCTCTCACCGAACGCCCCCAACGTGGACGTCTACGTCGACGACAGTGCGGTCCTCGAAGACGTCGCGTTCGGGGCCGTCAGCGACTACCTCGACGTGCCCGCGGGCGAACGGCAGGTCGAGATCACGCCGGCCGGCAGCCCGGAGACGGCGGTCTTCTCCGGGGCGGTGTCCGTCGCGGCCGAGGCGTCGTACACCGTCGCCGCGATCGGCGAGGTCGGCGACGATGCCGATCAGGCCTTCGAGCCGCTGATCCTCGAAGACGACAACGCCGCTCCGGGTGGCGACACCGCGCGCATCCGACTCGTGCACGCGTCGCCGGACGCGCCCGCGGTGGACGTGACAGTGGCATCCAGCGGCGATGCACTCTACGACGGCGTCGCCTACGGCGAGTCGGGCACCGTCGAGGTCCCTGCTGGCACCTACACCCTCCAGATCCGCGGTGACACCGAGAGCAACGACGGCGACGTCGTCGCCGAGTTCGACGTCGATCTCGCCGGCGGTCAGGCGTACACCGGCTTCGCGGCGGGCTACCTCTCGCCGGACGACGAACCCGCAGACGCCCAGTTCGACCTGTTCCTGTCGCAGGACACGGGCGGGATGTCGGACGACGGAATGGACGAGGATCCCGCTTCGGTTCGCGTGTCGCATCTGTCGCCGAACGCCCCCAACGTGGACGTCTACGTCGACGACAGTGTAGTCCTCGAAGACGTCGCGTTCGGCGTCACGAGTTCGTACCTCGACGTGCCCGCCGGGACGAGAACCGTCGCGATCACCGCCGCGGGCGACCCCGACACGTCGGTCTTCGAGGGCGAGGTGACCGTCGAATCCGGGCAGCCGTACACGGTCGCCGCGATCGGCGAAATCGGCGACGAGGCCGACCAGGCCTTCGAGCCGCTGATCCTCGAAGACGACACCGCGACGCCCGGCGACGACACGGCCAGACTCAGAGTGGTCCACGCCTCGCCGGACGCGCCCGCAGTCGACGTCACGGTCGCGGCCGGCGACCTCCTCTTCGACGGCGTGGCCTACAGCGAGTCCGGCACCGTCGAGGTCCCGGGCGGCGACTACACCGTTCAGATCCGGGGGGACACCGAAAGCAACGACGGAGACGTCGTCGCGGAGTTCGACGTGAGCCTGAACGGCAGTGCCGTCTACACCGCCTTCGCGGCGGGCTATCTCTCGCCGGACGACGAGCCCGCAGACACCCAGTTCGATCTGCTCGTCGCACAGGACGCCAGCGGCGGAATGATGTAAACTGACCGGACGGGGAGCGCAGCGCACGAGACACCCCACGATCCATCGCGCTCCCCGTCCGGTCGGCTCCGTCGGCACCCGCCTGCGGGCGTCAGCAGCTTCGAGGCCGGAGAGGAAGCCGACAACTCCGCAACAGACCACGAACTGTTGCCGTCCTTTCTCCCCGACGTTAATGAATCATCAAGTATACATCTGACATATGGAGATGCGGCGCACTGTCCCGGTCAAACTCGACGTAGGCAGCGACGAAGCCGCACTTCTCCGCGAAACAGTCGATGAGTTTCTGTGGGCCGCTAACTACGTCGTGGACCACGCATGGCGGGGCGAATACAAGACAACGAGCAAGGCCCAGTTACAAGAGGAAACCTACGACGACGTGCGTGAACAGACGCGGTTGCACGCCAACCTTGTCCAGAACGCTCGCAACAAGGCTGCCGACGCCGTACAGGGCGTCCTCGCCCGCTGGAAGCAAGGCGAGTACGCTAGCAAACCACACTTCTCGAACCCAACCGTCGTGTACGACAAGCGGTGTGCGACCTTCCACGACGACCACGTTTCCCTCGCCACGATAGACGGACGTCTCGACGTTGAGTACGTCCTGCCCGACGAGGACCGCGACACACCTCACAGCCGGTATCTCGACAACGACGACTACGAGCTGACGGGAGCAGAACTCCATAACAAGGACGGCGATTGGTTCCTTCATCTCCGCACAAAGGCGGAGATGGAGTCCGACATACCGGAACAGGCAACGATCGGGCACAGCACAGTCCTCGGCGTTGACCTCGGTGTGAACCAACTCGCGGTCACTTCGACGGGAACGTTCTGGAGTGGTCACAAGTTCGACCACTGGCGACGGGAGTACGAGAAACGGCGGGCGTCACTCCAGCGGTGTGGGTCGCGCCACGCTCACGAGAACATCCAAGCAGTCGGTCGGAAAGAGACGGGGCGGTACAAGACGATACTTCACCGAATTGCCAACGGCATCATCGAAGAAGCCACCGAGAACGGCTGCACGATCATCGCCTTCGAGGAGTTGACCGGCATCCGCGATCGACTCTCCGGTGCGTCGTGGGGGCACAAGTGGGCGTTCGGGCGGTTGTGCGAGTACGTCGAATACAAAGCCGAGATGCACGGCATCGACGTGGAGCAGGTGGACCCGGAGAATACGTCACGCTGTTGCTCACACTGTGGGTTCACGCACCCGGATAACCGCGACGGCGAGGACTTCGCGTGCCTGAACTGCGGCTACGAGAACCACGCCGACTACAACGCGGCAAAGAACATCGGACTGCGGTATCTCCGCCGTAACCAAACTGGGGACGGCGGAGGCGCACCCGTAGGCGTGCGCTTGAATCGCGGGATATTGAACGCGAAGGGAGGATATGAACCTTCTGCCGGGGATTCCGGCCAGAGCGGGAGTCCACGCGAAAGCCCCACCCGCAACAAAGCGAACGGCGAAGCCGTGAGCGAGTAGGGTGGGGTAGCCTACACGGTTACACAAGACTTTTACCGAATTCGCGAAACAAGTCCCGTACGGTAAGCGGACGTCGTTCCGGCGGGCGCGCGGGTAGGGGTACACGAGTGAACGTCGGAGCGTCGTCTGGTGGACATTTTTCGGCACTCAGGTACTGAGCGACAGCGTCGTCACCCCCGTGAGGAGAGCGATCGACGCCGGGAGGGTGACAACGGTATCAGAGCACCAGATACACGGCCGTGTACCCGGCGAGTGCGACCGTGATGCCCGCGAGTCCGACCGTCACGAACGAGAGCGCGGCAGAGCGGTCGGGTCGCTGGGTCGGCCGCGGTAGCCCGAAGCGAGGTCGGGACGCCGACCGGAGCCACGAGAACACGGCGCAGCCCAGGCCCACCGCCAGTATCGAGAACACGAAGTGATACGAGACGTCGAGCGTCGGGGGAATCAACAGCAGTGGTGCCGCGCCGTAGGCCGCACCGAGCGTCACGCTCGGATCGGACAGCGTCCCGATCGAGCGGCCGGTCAGGTGAGCGAAGACGAAGACCGCGAACCAGATGGTGGCGAGTTCGACGGCAAACGCCCCGAGGAGATGCAGCGTCGGGTCCGCCGCGAGTCCGAGTCGGCCGTCGAAGACGGGGACTGAAAACGGGTACAGCAGGGCCGGCGGCTCCCCAGTGAAGAGGTCGCCCCACGGGTGCGTGAACAGCCCGATCAGGGCCGCGACGGCCAGGGCTCGCGCCGAGAGTTGCGTCGATCGACGGACGGCGGCCGCGAGCACGACGCCGCCGAGCACGAACGCGCTCATCACGATCCCGCCGAGCGTGCCGCTCACGGCGACGGCGACGCCGAGCAGTCCCGCGAGCGCCAGGACGCCGACAGCGCGGGAGACCCACAGACGGCGAGCGTCCGCGGTCCGCGTCGTCACCAGTCCGAACGCCGGGGCTGCGAGAGCCGCGATCACCGCGGAGTGAGTGATCGACCGGTGGACGCGGTTCGCTGCGCTCCAGAACGCGTCGGGATCGGCGGCCCTGACGACCGTCATCCCGTCGATGGCGAACAGCGCGTACGCGACGTCGACGTCGGGCAGCGTCGCGAACGCGCCGGCGACGACGCCGAAGACGAGCGCGCGGCGCGCCGGCCAGCCTCGCCACTCGGCGAACAGCGCCGCGAGGGCGAACGCCAGCATCCCGTGTCCGACGAACACGCATAGTACTCGCGCGTTCTGCGGATATAAGCGCCTCGCTCGATGCGAGACGCGATACCGGGACACACGCCAGCGCTTCCCGTAGGGGCGCCGCCGCGTCGGCAGAGACTAAGTGACGACGGAGCGATGGGAGAGTGATGACGACGCCAGCCGACGTTCGAGACGCCGTGCCGGCTTTCGACGACGTGCGGTACATGAATACGGGTGCGAGCGGGCCGAGTCCGCGTCCTGTCGTCGAAGCCGCTCAGCAGACGCTGGAAGCCCACGAGTGGGACGCGGCGGGCGATCCCGGTCCGTACCCCTACGCCTTCGACCGGTACGAGCAGACCCGCGCCGACGTCGCGTCGTTCGTCGGGGCTGACGAGACGGAGATTGCGCTCACGCAGAGCACGACCGACGGGATCAACCGCATCGCCTCGGCGATCAACTGGGAGCCGGGCGACGCGGTCGTCCGGACGGATCTGGAACACCCCGCGGGCGTCCTCCCCTGGCAGCGCCTGAAGCGCTACGGCGGCGAGGTCCGCGTCGTCCCGACGAGTGAGGGGCGAATCGACCGCGAGGCGTACCGCGAGGCGATCGAGGACGCGAAACTGGTCTGCCTCAGCGCGCTCACGTGGAACTTCGGGACGCACCTGCCGGTCGCGGAGTTGGTTGCGGACGCTCACGACGCCGGTGCGCGGGTCCTCGTCGACGCCGTCCAGGTCCCCGGCCAGACGGCGCTCGACGTGAGCGAGTGGAACGCCGACGCCGTCGCGATGGCGAGCCACAAGTGGATGATGGGGCTCTGGGGCGCAGGATTCCTCTACGTCAACGGTGACGTCGCGGGGGACCTCCACCCCGGACAGGTAGGCTACCGCGGGGTCGAAGAGGCCGGCCCCGACGACTACGAGCTCAAAGCGGGAGCGCCCCGCTTCGAGGTCGGCACCACGAGCCCCGCCCCGTACGCCGCCCTCTCGGCCGCGATCGACTTCCTCGAAGAGATCGGGATGGGGACGATCGAATCGCACATCGACGACCTGGCGAACCGGCTCGTCGAGGGCGTTCCGACCGGGCGACTGATTAGCCCGCGTGACCCCGAATCCGGACTCGTGACGGTGAGCGTCGACGATCCGGAGGCGACCGTCGAACGGCTCACCGAAGAGTACGACGTGGTGATCCGCTCGCTCCCGGACCCCGAGGGGGCGATTCGCGCGTCGCTGCACGTCTACAACACCGTCGAAGACGTCGATCGGCTCCTGGACGGGCTGAAGGAAATCGAGGAAACGGGGTGGTGATCCGGCCGGGAGTCCAGGGTGGAATCGGTATCGCAGCAGCGTGGATCCCGAACGGACAACTTGACGTCGGTGGAGTCATACGTCTGCCCGCTGTAGGACCGTGAAGAGATGCCCGAAGGCTCCGACACCGTCCGACTGCCGCTCGAACCGCTCCGGCAGCGGATCGCGGATGTGACGGGACGGTCGGCCTCGTTCGTCGACCTCACCGACGTCGAACTCGCCGGTAACTCGCTCGAAGTCACGTACACCACCCCCGACGAGGACGCCCCGGTCGTCGAAGTCGTCGTCGAGGGTCCGAGTGGCGAAACCGACGCGACCCCGGTCCGGCTCGACACACCCTCCGGACTGAAAGTGTACGGGGAACTTCTCCGCATCGAGTACGCCGGCCGCGACGCCGAAACCGACGAGATCCTCGTGTCCGTCTCGCAGCGGACCGGCGACGACTGGCGAACGCTCCTGGGCTGCGGGCAGATGTGGTCCGTCGAGACCGATCGCGGCGGCGAGACCGTCGGGATCACCTGTTACGCCGAGACGCCTTCGGCGGAAACCGAGGACGAAGCCGATGCGGAGAACACCGACGAATCGCCCGACTCCGACCGGAGTGACGACGAACAGACCACCGAACGCGCCAGCAAGGAAGGCGACGGCGGTGGTGGTTTCCTGGGCAGTCTCGATTAATCGAACCGGCGCAGGCGTTCTCTGGCCAGAAATTTCGTTCCCGTAGCACCGACGTCTGAGGACCCGAACCGGCTCTCCGCTCGGACGATACAGATTTATTGGGAGTGACAGATTCCACGTACGTATGCAGAACGAACGCGTTCTCGTCACGGGCGGGGCGGGGTTCATCGGCTCGAACCTCGCGAACACGCTCGCGGCGGACAACGACGTCGTCGCACTGGATAACGGGTATCTCGGGACACCCGAGAACCTCGCCGACGACGTCGAGTACGTCGAGGCGGACGTCCTCGACGACGACCTTCCGACTGAGGTCGACGTCGTGTATCACCTCGCGGCGCTGTCCTCGCGGCAGATGCTCGAAGAAAACCCCCGGAAGGGGGCCCGAGTCAACATCGAAGGGTTCGTCAACGTCGTCGAACAGGCGTACGCCGACGGGTGTGAGACGTTCGTCTACGCGTCGACCTCCTCGGCGTACGGCAGTCGGACCGAACCCAGTCCCGAGGATATGGACCTCGAGGCGTCGACGGGCTACGACGCCTCGATGCTCGGACGGGAGCGATACGCCGAGTACTACAACGACTTCTACGACGACGTCACGCTGGCGGGGATGCGGTTCTTCTCGGTCTATCAGGGCTACGGCGGCAACGAGGCGCACAAAGGCGAGTACGCCAACACCGTCTCGCAGTTCACCGATCAGATCGCCAGCGGCGAGTCGCCGGTGCTGTGGGGCGACGGGAGCCAGACCCGTGACTTCACGCACGTCGAGGACATCGTCCGCGGGCTGAGCCGGGCCGCCGAGGAAGAACTGACGGGCGTGTACAACCTCGGCACGGGCGATCCATACTCGTTCAACGAGATGGTCGAGTTGATCAACGACGTGCTCGAGAGAGACATTGAACCGACGTACGAACCGATCCCGCTGGAGAACTACGTCCACGACACGTGCGCGGACATCACGAAGATCCGTGAGGCCACAGGGTGGGAACCCGAGATCGACTTCGAGGAGGGAGTCCGCCGAGTCTGTGAGCCGTACCTCGAAGCGAATTGAGGCCCCACGGGGGGAGAAATTCCGTCGACAGGCGAAGTGAATCCACTCTACTGGAACGCAATTCGGGGCCGTATCACACGGTAATATACTTATTGATACTGAGGAATATCGAGGAGCCCCAACTGTTACTTCACAGTCTCTGTGCTAGAGACGCTGAACGTCCACGTGAAAGGGAGCCGGTGCTGACTGGGACTGATCAATATATCAGGAGCTCCGCCAGTCTCAAACCCGTTAATGGAGAAACATTTTTATCCTGTAACTCGTGTCTTAGGAACGTATGTCACGGTGTCGGGGTGGGGCGTCGTACGGTGGTCAACAGGAGGTGCCTGCACTCCTGCCAGATACCACAGTGATCCAACGCAGACGAATCCGACAGCGTTGCTGACAGTTGCGGACGGAGAATTCCAGATTATGGTCTCTACAAAGTCGACCGGTGAACACCAATCGGCGAGCGTAGCGCTGTCCAAAGAGGGAGAGACAGACAATATCCTCCTCGGGCCCGAGAGCGACGTCGAGCCGACGGTCAGCGTGGTGATGCCGACGATGAACGAAGAGGAGGGCGTCGAGACGTGTATCGAGCTGGTCAAAGACGCCGTCCGCCGGTCGGGGTACTCGACCGAAGTCGTCATCAGCGACGACTCGGTCGATCGGACGCCCGAGATCGCCCGCGAGGCGGGAGCGATCGTCGTCGAACCGGACGAACCGGGCTACGGGTACGCGTATCGGTACGCGTTCCAGCACTGCCGTGGCGACTACATCATCATCGGCGATGCCGACACCACCTACGACTTCGAGCAGTTTCCCGAACTCTTAGATCCGGTCGTCCGCGGTGAGGCCGATATGGTGATGGGGAGTCGTCTCGAGGGCGAAATCAGAGACGGCGCGATGCCCCCGCTGCACGAGTACGTGGGTAATCCCCTCCTGACGAAGTTCCTGAACGTCTTCTACGGCGCGGGCGTCAGTGATGCACACTCGGGATTTCGGGCGTTCCGTGCGGACGTCCTCGACGAACTCGATCTGGAAACGGCCGGGATGGAGTTTGCCTCGGAGATGATTATGGCCGCGGGGGCACAGGATCTGACGATCGAGGAGATCCCCATTACGTACCACGAACGCGAAGGGGAGGCGACACTCGAGAGTTTTCAGGACGGCTGGCGACACGTCCGGTTTATGCTCCTGAACGCCCCGAACTACCTCTTCTCGGTACCGGGTGCGCTGATGGGGCTGTTCGGGATCGGCGTGATGCTGGCAGCGACGTACGGTGTCTCGATCGGCGGGGTAACGTTGGGAATCCACTCAGCGATCGCCGGATCGCTGTTCACGCTCTTGGCGTATCAAGTGGCGAGTATGGGCGTGTTCGCGACGCTCACCAGTGACCCGATCCAGCGGCCGACAGACATCGTGACGACCGCCGTCGTCGAGCATATGAACCTCGAACGGATGTCGACGATCGGCCTGCTGATCTTCACCGCCGGGGCGGTGTACGCGACGTGGCTCGTGATCCGGTGGGCGAGTACCGGCTTCCAGCGCTTACCGATGGCGACGGGCGACGTGATCGCCTTCACCGCGATCGTCGTCGGCGCGCAGACCGTCTTCAACGCCTTCTTTATGAGTGCGACCGTCGACCAACGACGGGCGTAACGGTCGGTCGCTGACTCCTGCTTCCTTCCCAGGCCGCCCTCGCTGGAGGTAACTGAACGACGGATCGAACGTATCGTCCGTGGATGGCAGTCGGTTGTCCTTACCAGACCCGAATCGCGGGCGTCCCGCACGCTTCACAGAGCACTGCGTCGGATCCTTTGTACGGGCCAATCCCGAGTTGGCCGTCGCAGTACTGACAGCTCGGATCGTCAAGTCGGGCGAGGAGGTCCTCGCAGTCGTGGGGTGTCCGCTCGTCTGACATCACCTACGCAGAGGCCCCACACCCGCATAGTAGTTTCCACGTGACATCTCGGTGATGTGTATCGGTCGCCCGCCCGAGCGAAGCGTTCGACAGCCGCTGGTTACTCGCGGTGTTCAGATCGAAGTTCCGCGAAGAGTTCGCGCGTCGCGCGTCGAACCGCCTCGTCGCTGGACTGATTCGGCTCCCAGCCGAGTGCGGCGAGTTTCTCGATGGAGAGGCGCATCTTCGGAACGTCGCCCGTCCAGCCGCGATCACCGCCGGTGTAGGTGTACTCGGGATCGAGCCCCATCTCGTCGGCGACGATGTCGGCGATTCGGTTGACAGACGTGGTTGTTCGCGTGCCCAGATTGTAGGTGTTCAACTCGTCGTCCGCGTGTTCGACGACGTGACAGATCGCGTCGACGCACTCGGTAACGTGAAGATACGACTTCTCTTGGCGGCCGTTACCGAGAATCTCCAGTGTTTCGGGATCGTCGAGCAGTTTCTCGATGAAGTCGGGGATGACGTTTCCGCGCTGGCGGGGACCCACGATGTTCGCAAAGCGGAAACACCAGGCCGTCATTCCGTAGGAGTGCGTGTACGTCGATAAGAGTGCCTCGTCGGTGAGTTTCGACGCACCGTAGATCGAGATGGGTTCTAAAGGAGCGTAGTCCTCGGGCGTCGGCCGCGGGGCCTCGCCGTAGACGGTCGACGAGGAAGTGAACGCGAAGTGTTCGACGCCGACGTCGTCCATCCGTTCGAGGAGGTTGTAGGTCATCTCTGAGTTCTCCTCGAACAGCTGGCGGGGCTCCTCGTAGTTCGTGTCCGTGTACGCCGCGAGGTGGAAGACGATGTCGACGTCGTCGGTGACGACGCGAGCGACGTCGTTCGGGTCGGTCAGATCAGCTTCGACGAATTCGACACCGTCGGGGACGCGGTCGCGGGTTCCCTTCGAGAGGTCGTCGGCGACGATGACGTCGTTGTCGTCGCTCAGTCGGTCAGCCAGGTGGGAGCCGATAAGACCCGCCCCGCCGGTGACGACAACCCGAATTTCGTTCAGATCCATAATGGATCGCCTCAGAGCGCAAAAAAAGACGTTTCGGTACGGATATGGCGAATATTTGATAATACAATGACGGACGAGCGAGAGGACACTCCGTTCGGTCGGCGGAACAGGCTTGCAGATCCGCGGTTCGTGGCTTCCAGACGCTAAGTTTTATTGCAACGCTCCAGTAGATTCTCGTATGCCTGACGACGAGGAGGACGCTTCCGCAGTCGACGATCGATCCTCGTCGCTTTCGGACCTTGTCGATGATCTCAACGGGGATTCGGGTACCGATCGTGACCCATCAACCGACAGACAGTCGCTCTCGGAGTTAGCCGACTCGATCAGACGGCGTGGGGCAGAGAGAGGGTCTGGAGATTCCAGTGGCGGTGAGTGGGACCTCGTTTCCGACGATACGAGGGGCAACGAGTCGTTAGACCCGAAGACAGAGGCTGTCTTGGAGCTGACCGGTGAAGCGTCGAACGTACTTCTCAGCGGACCCTCTGATGTGCCAGTCGAGCAGAGCCTCTGTTCGCGGCTGATGTCCTCGGCCCGAGGAGAGCCAGTCAACCTGCTCGTGATTGCGATCACGAAGACACCCAGTCAACGCCTTTCAGTCTTAGAGAACTATCTATCCGATCAGGTCGCCAAGACCGCAGTCGTTGACGTTCGAAACTACGACCGGGAGATCAACTACGAGCAGTACGACGGACCGGTCGACATTCGGACCGTTCCCAGCCCGCAAGACCTCCGCCGAATCGGTATCGTGACCAGTAAAGTGCTCACCGACTGGGAGGGGGCTCCGGGTGAGACGACGCTTTGTTTTCACTCGCTTTCCGATTTGCTCCGTCTCAACGAAGACCGGCAGCGCGTCTTTCGGTTCCTCCACGTCCTCCGGGGCCGAGTACGATCAGCCGGCGCACGCGCGCACTTCCACTTCGATCCCGACCGTCTCGACGATCAGGACATCGGGACCTTCGAGTCGCTGTTCGATACGGTGCTGCAGTTCGATGAAGACGGATCCATCTCGCTGCTCTGAGGTCTTCGACCCCTGAGAGCGGTTCGCGAAGACGAATCGCGCAGTCCATCAGGACCGCCTACGCATAGCCGATGTCAGTGAAGATCGCGACATAGCAGGTCCCGCTAGAGGGGACGATCTGCATCGAACTCCCGGCGTGGGTGTGGATATTCTCACCACAGCCGGGAGACGATAACTCACGGGCGAGGCCGCAACCGCTCTGAGGTCTGGGTCTTCTCCCCACCGACACGCCGATTGTTTTACATCGTGCGCGCAGAATCGGCCCTGCTGAGTTCGGAGCGGGTTCCGCGGAAAAACGGGTCGAGGAGGGCGGGGTTACTCACTTCCACCGCTTCTGTTCTCTTCGTGCCGTAGATCGTCGAGGTCGCCGAACGGGCTCGCAGTTTGCTCTGACCTGTCGTCTTCGCCGGAATCATCTACCGGGCTGTCACGGGTTGACTTTGGTTCGTTCGCAAACTCGAACGACGAGGCGTCGGAGGCGTCGCCCCCGGAAGAGTCGCCATTTTCGTTCGTTCGAGCACCGTCCTTATCCCGGCTCTGTTCGTCGGGGTCGCGGCCGTCACCGAACGGCGTGGCCAGATCGATCGACTCCGGGGCACTTTTTTCGCTCTCTCCGGCGGGCTGTTCGGTTGAGGACCCCTGCCGTTCACTCGGCTTCGAGTCGCTTCGGAGGTCGGCCGACGAAGGTGTCGGGCTCTCTCCGGCCGTTTGCTCTGAGGGGGCGTCTTCGCTCTCCTCGACCGTTGGCTCTCGTCTCAGATTTGGATCAGACCGCTGTTCGAACGACTCGGTCAGACCGCCTGATTCGTCCGTCGAATCGCGAACCGTGACCACGGTATCGGTGAAGAACCACCACCGCTGTTCGGAGTCGATCCCGGTCAGGACGGCGTCACAGTGCGGACACTGTGGGCTAGCGAGCAGATCGAGGTCGATAGTTTCCTCGCAGGCTTCACACGCGCCTTCGTGGACCTCGTGTTCAGCAGCCTCGCGCTTGAGCGAGTCGAGCCGCTCCCGTTCGGCCTGGAGCCGTTCGACTTCTCGTTCGTAGCGCGACTCGGCGCTCGAGGCCTCTGCGGCCAGTTCGTCAGTCCGGTTGAGCAGGTACTCTAGAATCGTTTGGAGACTGTCGAACTCCGTGTTCAACCACTGTTCCACCTGGTCTTGGTCTTCCGCCAATGACTGCTGCCGCTCGAGGAGGTCCGCCCGCAGTTGTTCGATGCGTGCAGAAAGCTCTTCCTGGGAGGACTCCGTCGTTGTCGCAATCTCGCCGAGTTCGGTTTCGACTTCTGTCAGCCGATCTGCGAGAGCGTCGAACAATTGGTCACGGGTCTGTCCACGCTCGATTTCAGTCTCGAGGTCGGACTCGACGGTATCGAGCTGTCCCTGGAGGTCGTCGATTCGTTCTTCCAGGTCAGTTTCGGCATCGGTCTGTACTCGGTCCGGGTTCTGTCGATCGTCTGTGGCCCGCTCTCTCCGGCCGTTCGGGTCGCTCTCTCGGTTCGGTGCGTTCGACCCTCCCGAGGAGTGGTTTCCGTTGTCGAACAGGTCTCCTTGACTGTAGAGTGGTGCACCGCCACCACCAGACTCGCCGAGTAACTGTGTCATCTCGTTGAGCGTCCAGTACGACGAGACCAACTGTTCGAACAGCTCCTCGCGCGTCATCCCCTGGCTCTCGGCCTGTTGGTCGAGCCACGCCTCGAAGGACGTGCTTGTCGTGTCGTCGTCGCCAGGAGATTCTCTTGCCATACCCACTGGTACCTGCCTACCCTAACAACAGGGACAACAAAAGTTTTGTTGCGAAAGCAGCGAAATGATGTATGGATTTGCTCAGTCGTCGCGCGACTTCCCTCTGTCTACACCGTATCAATAGCGATGGCGTTTGAACACCGTGCCAAGCTGTTTCTCAGCGAGAACGACCGGCTTGTCATCGGCGTACTCCTCGTTATCGGTGTACTCTGTTTGGCTGCTGCAGCCTACGTTTTTATCACTCCGACGACGCAGACCCTGACAGAGCAGACCAACCAGCAGACGTTCAGCACTCGCGTCGAAGATAGTGCGATGGTGACGCAGCCGACGGATCTGTATGAGGAAGGAGAGCGTATCGAGAACCGATCGGTGTACTTCACGCCCCTCTCGCCAGAGCTAACCCTCACGGTGAACACGTCGGTGCCATCCGGACAGCCAGTGACGGTTCGGCAGCAGTTGGAACTGGAAGTGCTCGGAGTTCGAGGCGGCGAGCCGTTTTACCGCTCCACACGGACGGTCGTCAACACGTCACAGGAGGTGACCGACGGTCTCGCGACTGAGTCGGCATCGGCGAACATCTCCGACGTCTCGACCACTCTCGCGACCCTCATCGAGGAAGTCGGCAACGCTGGAACGTTCCAGCTTCGCCTCCTGCTGAACGTCACCTACAGCACCGACGCGTACCAGGGCTCGTTGCAGTCGACGACACCGTTCGTGATCTCCGGCGATTCGTATTACATTGACGGGACGCTCGAGTCCCAACAGACCGAGTCGACGACTGTCACGAGTCAGATCACCCAACAGCCCAATCCGATAGAATACGGGAGCCTGGCGGTCCTCGGACTCCTGTTCCTCGGACTTGCAGGCGCCGTGACTCAGGTCAAAGGTCGCGCCGACCCCGAAGAACTTCGGACCCGGATCGCCCACGATCAGCACGCAGAGTGGATCTCACGGGGCCAGTTCCCGACAGATTCAGAGAAGCAGTACATCTCGATCCTGACGCTCGAAGACCTCGTCGACGTGGCGATCGACACGAACCGGCGGGTCATCCACGACCCGCAGATCGACGCCTACGCGGTGATCGACAGCTCTGAGATCTACTACTACGCGCTCGAAGATGTCGAGGCCGGCGAATGGCTCGAGATCTGACGGCTCGCTCGCCCTCAGAAAAACCGTCGCTTGAGTTGCTGGAGGAACGTGACGTCCCGCTTCTCCGAACGCATCCGGATCGGTCCGATCCCGACCGCAAGGAGTCCACTCGCGAGTGTGCCGACGAGTAGCACGAAGTCGATCCCGGCGACGGCGAGGAAGGGATGAATGGCGTGTAGCGAGAGGATGACCGAACGGGGAAGGATGGGGAGATATCGCCACTGCGAAATACTCCGCGTGTACGAGCCCGATGAATCCGGGGCCTGAACCAGCAACGCTACAGTCTCCTCGGATCGCCTCGGAACGACGAACGCGGATTTCGATATCGATACCCCTTCGCTTCGGGGCTCGAGGACGGTCAGGACGGGGATGTATCCCGTGTTGGTGATGGTGTACTCGATGGTACTCTCCCCTCCGACACCGATGACGAGGGGGCTGTCGTTCGGGGCTTCAGAACTGACGATATCGAAGGAGGTGCTCCCCGAGGTGAGCACCATACTGGCCGTCGCAGGCGCGAGGATGATCATCACGAGTACAAACAGGAACGTCGACGTCTTGATGTAGTTTCCGCGCTTCCGGTTGCGGGACCCGGTCGAACGGTCGCTGGCCACGGCGTCGATAATGAATCCCCCCACGATGATCGCGCCGCCGAACCAGATGAGCGACTGCGGAGACGCCTCCCCGCCGAAGAGGGCCCCGATCCCGGTCGCCGCTATCGCCGTCGTCGCGAGGTCTTGGACCGTCACGACGGCAGCCCCGAGGTTTCGGATCACGACCACTTGGCCGTTAACTTGGAGCGCCTTCGCGACGACCTGCTCCGATTCGACGGGCGGTTCGGCCCCTGCCTGATCGGTAAAGGGGTTTGCGTCCCCCTGGGTGATGTATCCCGCCTCAGTCCGGTCGACGACCCGGTGGGTCGTCAATCCGCCACCCTGGAGTTCCTCCGCGTTGAACGTGACCACGTCTCCCGTCTCGACGGGACCGGCAACCGCCATCGGAACGGCGACAAAGCCGTCGCCGGGGTTCATAGTCGGGGCCATACTGCCGGTCTCGACGTATCCGAGGAGTACGGGCTGGCCAGCGGCCTGACCGAACAGCATCGCACCGACTGCTGCGAGCAGTAGGAGGAGAAACCCGTACTCCAGGATGTCGGAGACCTTCACGCGCGACGATAGGAAGTCGATCGGTATAACGCTTGACCAGTTCGGTCTCCGGCGACGCTACGCCGCGGCCGACTTGACGGCCTCCAGGAGGTCGCCCTGTTCGTAGGGCTTGACCAGATACGCGTCGGCGCCGGCGTCAAGCGCGCGCTCGCGCACCTCCGCGTCCGCGGCGACAGTGCTGACGACCACGCCCACGCCCCGATCGAGGCGCTTGATCGCTTCGGTCGCCTCGATACCGGTCCCTTCTCGAAGATTCAGGTCCATCACGACGACGTCCGGATCGGTCTCGCGAACCCTGTCGACGGCATCCTCGGCGGTCGCGACGACGTCGACGACGTCGTGGACGCCGCGGAGATATCGCTCGATGAGGGTCGCTTGCATACCGATGTCTTCTGCGATCAGGACGTTTGCCATCTCAGTGGGGGCTACGAGGCCGCAGCCCGCGTGGTGCTCCAAGCCGACGCGGATATGCTCTCCGTCGACGTGCTATGACTCGCTAACATACCGCACGCAATTGTCGGAGGTAACGACCCGTTGGACTTGAAGCTATCTCTTCACGGTGACGAAGTCCGCCGGCTCTCGACAGGCAACTGGTCGGACTGTGGCGCAGCACTTCCCGTCCGGCATCTTTTCCTGTTCTTCTGTACCGTTCTCATCGTCGCAGTGGTTTTCAGTGCGCTCCGTATAGTAGCGTGCAGCAGAAGAGGCCCGTCAGGTCCGGAAACATATGACACGGGATCAATCTGGAACTTCATCTGCGCGATCGGAGGACCACGCGAGCCGTCGCGCGTATCTCCTCGGACTCGTGAGCGCGGCCTGTGCGTTCGGGGTCGTCAAAATCGCCCTCGGCAGTGGTCTGTCCGAATCCGAGTCTCAGCCGAGAGACGTGAACCTCGATGTCGCTGCGGATCAGTCGAACGCCGTCGTCGGGATCGAGGTCTCCAGTCCGGTCGGACAGAATCCGCGGGACCTTCTGGTCACCGTCGAAAACAACACGCTGTCAAGCGCGACAGCGACGATCTCACTCGATGATCCCGCCGATGGAACGCTGTTCGGGCCCGGAAGGGATACGGGGTCATCGGTCACGTTTTCGCTTCCGCTCGGGGCGTCGGAGTCCGTCGAGATTCGATCCGCAGTCAACGGCCGCGAGAAACTCCCGTTCACGATTGCAGTTAGGAGCCCCGAGTTCACATTCGAGGCCCAGCGGAAAACGACCGCGGTAAGGCGCGCGGTCCGGATTACCTCCCTAGCCCAGTTCGTCTCGACCCCCGAGCAGAACAGCTGGTCCGTGGGTGGACTTCGGATCCGCGACAACGACGCTGACGATGACCTGCGCGAAGTCGAATACGAGATCGCGGACAGCGACGGCACAGTGCGAGCGACTCGGACAGACACCGCTACCGGCGGGGCACACCGCGTTGACTCACTTATGATCGACCCTGACGACCCCGCATATGACGTCCAGTCGGGGCATCCGTACACCCTGAGCGTCAGGGCCCTCGATGCGGATGGCAACTATGCTCAGACCTCTCGAACGGCGTCCTCCGCAGACGACAGCGCCGGCGGCGAGAGTTCGACCGCGGCCTCGTTGGAGTAGTCACAGAACACAGGTGCGTCTTCGCCAGATTCGCCCGGAAAATCCGGATAAATCACCGATTAAGAAGGGTTTGGCCCGCTACAAGCCCGCCTTTCGATTCGCTCGCTCTGCTTGAAACTGTTTCAAGCGGCGGAATACAAAGTGGGTGTAGTCCAAAGGGATAGGTAAGGCGCGGTCCCCCTGCGCCAGGAGCACACAACTATGGCACTCAGCAGACGAAACATACTGGTCGGATTGGGCGCATTGGTCGGCGGCGGCGGCGCACTCGTGAGTACGGGCGCGTTCAGTACTGTGAGCGCAGAGCGCTCTGTGAGCGTGAACACTACGGGTGACGCGAGTTCGTTCCTCGGACTCAACGCGACAAGCCAAGGGCAGAGCTATATTAACAATCCCACTTCAGGCACGCTTGATATCAGTTTAGGATCGAGTAGCAACGGATTCAACGAGGATGCGATCACCACAATCGGAAGTCTATTTAATATTATAAATAACTCTCCTGAAGGAGAAACTATTGATATAGCATTTAGTACCAACGGTCCTAGTACATCTGGCGTCGGTACAGGTACAGATCCAACTATTCAGCTTGGCGTAGCCCCTAATTCGGGTGGTTCGGTCAATTCCGTCGTTACGCTTGCAATACTCGAAGGTTCTTCTTCAATATCCGATATCACCCTAAATAGTGATGGCACAATCTCGAACGACCCAAACTCGGGTAACTCTGTTTCTCTGAGTGTGGCTGACAGTTTAGTACCGGTTGGTGTAATCGTGGATACTCGTGATAATGCTATTAACAACAGTAGTATACCCAATCAGAACAACGTTACAATTGTCGCTGAAGGCCAATAGAAACGCATACAACACAAACTAATAATTAATTCCATACCAATGAAACGCAGACAAGTCATCACGGCATTCGGAACGCTGGCGGTCGCAACTGGTACGGCACTCGGGACGGGTGCGTTTAGCGCAGCCTCATCAAGCAGCGACTCGTCGCTCTCGATCGTCACTCAGGGCGGCGATGCGAATATCGACATCAACCCTGGCAATGAAAATACCAATGACGGAGAAGTCGTTGTCAATCCTGGGTCTAGCAGCCCAGAGTACCTCACTGATGGGAGTATAGTGTTCGATAAGCTCGCCCTTGACGACCTTCCGTTAGCGGTCGTAACTGAGCCGAACGGGCAGGGTATGGTGACAATCGAGGTCGCCGTCGCCGCGGGTCAAACACCGAGGTTCTACGACGCTATCGAAGTCGTAAACAACGACTCACAGGACTACGATATCGGATTTACGTTCACTGGGTACGGTTCAGCAGTCACGAATAATTATATGAACGGGAAAGATTATACCTCCATTGACAAAGCAGTCGCAAATAATGCATTTGTCTTTGAGGAGGCCGATGACGATAACTCGGATATCTCTCCCACATCCAACGATGGAGAAGACCCCGCTGGATTTATGGGGGTTCCGGGAGGGGGAGACCGGCTCGTTGATCTGAACGTTAATGCGAATCTCCCCGCTCTGACTAACCTTTACGGAGATATTGAAGATGATCCATTCTACGGTGCTGGTGGCTTCAGCTCAGACGATGAAACTGCGAAGCACGAACCACTCGTTAGTGAAGTCACCGCCGTTGCGAACGAGATAAACTAACGCGCTACACGGGACTCTTCCACACCTCGTCACCTACTCAATCTGATCAGATAAGGGGGGGAGGTTTGCGTACCTTACTATGCTCACACGCCGCCAACTCATCGCCGGCCTCGGAAGTGCTGTCATCAGCGGCGGCATCGTCAGTTCCACCGCGGCGTTCACGGCGACCTCGACCAGTACTAACTCCTCGTTTACCGTCGTCTATCCGGAACTCATCGAACTCCGGGCGGTCAACGATCCACCGGTACACGTCGAAACGAACGACGAGGGCCTCGTCACGAAGGTCACCCCCGGCGGCGACACCGGTCTCAACGAACGCGCGATCACGCGCTTCGTCGACATCGTAAAGATCGTGAACGCAGGCACGCTGGATCTCACCGGGATCTACTTCGACTTCGCGGTCGAAAGCGACGTCCTCAGTTCCGGGACGATGGACGACATCGAATCGGCGCTGTCGATCACGGCCGGGACACGACCGCTCGAATCCACCGGCACGTCCGGCGACGACATCCTCGCGGAGAGCGACGATGCGAGCGTCGCCGACGGGGTGCTCTCCCCGGGCGAGTCCGTCCCGTTCGGGGTGCTCGTCGACCTGATTCCGGACTACGGCGACAGTTCTCTGGCGGCGCTCCCGCCCGACGACGGAGGCGTCTCGGCCGACGACTACGCCGTCACGCTCAGCGTGACCGTTACCGACGAGTAGGGGCCTCTGCAGGACGCTCTCGGAGGTTGCAGACCAAGCTTATTTGTAAGCCCCGGCAAATCTGTTGGGTAATTAATGAGTCAGCGCGCCACGACCGAGTTGCAGGCCGATGTGGACGCCGACGCGGACGCCTCCGCCGACGACGCCCTCGACAAGGACGAGGTCTTCGACCTGATGAGTAATCACCGCCGCCGGTACGCCATCCACTACCTGAAGGGGGCCGACAGTCCCGTGCCGCTCGCGGAGCTCGCCGAGCAGGTCGCCGCGTGGGAACACGACAAGGAGGTCGCAGAGATCACCTCCGCCGAGCGGAAGACGACCTACACGTCCCTCCAGCAGACGCACCTCCCCCGGCTCGACCGCGCGGGCGTCGTCGACTTCGAGGACGGCGAGGTCGAACTCGAAGACCGGGTCGAGCGGCTCGACATCTACCTCGACATCGTCCCGGAGAACTCCATCTCGTGGGGGATGTACTACCTCGGGCTGTCGGCCTTCTCTCTCGTGGTGCTCGCGGCGCTGTGGACCGACCTCCTGCCGACCGACGGGGTGCCGCTGCTGGCGTACCCGACCGTGCTGGTCGCGATGTTCGCGGTCTCGGCGGGCTATCACGCCTACGTGAACCGCAAGTACCGCTTCGGGAACCTCGAACGGCCGCCGTGAATCGGTCGCCTTTCCAGCACTCCACCGCCACCGACTCGAGCGACCGCGGCCGATCGCTCACCCGGCTTGAACGCTTCCCTGTGCAGGCGTTCCGGTCACGCTCACACCGCCCGGACTGTACACCACCGTCGCGTCCCGGTCCTGGAGGACCGCCCCATCGACCGACAGCGTTGCCGACGCCTGATTCAGCGTGAGCGTCGCCTCCCCGTTCGTCGAGGAGATCTCGGCGCCGTCGAGCGTCATATCGCCCGACGAGGTGAGCTTGATCTGCTTGTTCGTCTCGATCACGGCACTGCTCGCGCGCAACTGCGCGTTCGACTTGAGCTGGATCTGGCCGTTCTCACTCTCGACGGTCGCGCCCGTCAGCGCGAGCTCGCCAGACTCCGCGGTGAGCTTGATCTGTTTGTTGGTCGTGATCGACGCCCCGTTGGCGCCGACGCTGGGGCCTTTCAGCTGGATCTGGCCGTTCTTGGAGTCGACGGTGGCGTCGGCGAGGGTGAGCCGTCCGGACTCCGATTCCACTTTGATCTGCTTGTTGGTCGTGATCGTCGCATCGGTCGCGTCGACCGGGTAGCCCTTGAGCTGGATCTGCCCGTTCTCGCTCTCCACGGTCGCGTCCGTGAGGGTAAGCGCTCTGGACTCCGCGGTGAGTTTGATCTGCTTGTTGGTCGTGATCGTCGCGTCGGTCGCGTCGACGCTGGGGCCTTTCAGCTGGATCTGGCCGTTCTTGGAGTCGACGGTGGCGTCGGCGAGGGTGAGCCGTCCGGACTCCGATTCCACTTTGATCTGCTTGTTGGTCGTGATCGTCGCATCGGTCGCGTCGACCGGGTAGCCCTTGAGCTGGATCTGCCCGTTCTTCGAGTCGATCGTCGTGTCGTACACCGTGAGCGCTTTGGATTCCGCGGTGAGCTTGATTTGCTTGTTGGTCGTGATGGTCGTCCCGCTCGTCGTGATCTCGGAGGCCTTCAGCTGGATCTGGCCGTTCTTCGTGTCGACGGTCGAATCGCGGAACGAAATGGCGTCGCCCTCCGCTTCAATCTTGAGTTGCTTGTTGGTCGTCAGCGTCGCGTCGCCGACGGTGACCGACTTCGCCTTGATCTGCACCTGCCGGTTGTAGTCGAGAGTCTCCCCGCCGGCCGCGATCACGAGGTGTGCGCTGCCGTTCTGGAAGCGTGGGATCTCCCCGCGCGGGACGATCCGCTCGCCCTCGTCGTAGGCGTAGTCGTGATCGTCGTCGACGTACGCGACCGCGTCGCCCGGCGGCTGCCCCGGCTCCGGCGGTCGGTTCCCTGCGGTCCGGCCCGGACAGTCGTACTCGACGGGGACTTCGAGGCTCGCGTCCCTGATCGTCGCCGACTGCCCCGCCGCCTCGACGACCTCAACGGTCAGCGTCGCCGTCCCCGACCCGCCGTTCGGCGGCGAACAGGTGACCTCTAGCGGCGCGCGTCCGCCTTGTCTGACCGTGCGGGTCTGGTCGGGGTTCCGGACCGCCAGCGCGTCCGTGTCCACGCTCGCTTCGTACTCGACGGTCATCGAGGAGTTGAGGTTGTTCTCGAGCTCGGCGACCGTGACTGGGTTCCCCGGCTGGGTCACCTCGTTGTTCGTGTCGATGATGGCGACGAACGCCTCGCTGTCTCCCGCGACGGCGACATCGACCGGCCGGTCGCCCGCAATGGAGCTGTAGCTCCCCGTCGGCACGATGGTAAGCATCGCACCGAGGACGATGAGCGACAGTCCAATCGCCTGAAACGAGCGACGCATCTATCTCATCCCGATGATACGAACCGTACGGTCTTGTGTACTTCGACTGTGAGAGCCCGTCCGGATTATCGGGATTCAGCGAAGGGTCGGGTCGGTATTCAGCCTTCAACGGGAGGAGCGGCGGTCAGTCGTTCGGTTCTGTATTGAGCATCGCCCTCACGACCTACCCGTCGTCTTCAGGCGGTCGGACCAAACGGAAGTAACAGCAGAGCAACCGTGTCGAGATCCCGCGCCTCTGGGGAGTCGGGAACAACACGTGTGAGACAGTCCGACGAGATCGCCGAAGTTCCCCGCCGATCTGCGGGCCACAGACTCCTTCGAACGTTCGGGACGATGGTCATCGCAGACGGAGACGGGCCGACGATCCCGGGTGACGGCTGTTCGTCTGACTGTCGGATCGGCTCTCGAGCCCCGATCCGACCGAATCGGGACAGCGCCGGTATCGTTCGGTGAGTTCGGAGGAGACGCCCACGCCGTTCAGGCCGGATCTGGGTTCCGGAGCCCGCAACCGGCTCAGTCCCGACTCAGTACTGCACCACGGCCACCTCCACCGATCGCGTCCGGGGGCCATCGCACTCGACGAAGAGGACCGACTGCCACGTCCCCAGGTCGAGTGAACCGTCGGTGACCGGGATCGAGACGCTCTCGCCGAGAACCATCGCCCGGAGGTGGGCGTCGGCGTTGTCGTCGATCGCGTCGTGTGCGTAGTCGTCGCCGCGCGGAGCGAGCCGTTCTAGCCCCCGTTCAATGTCCGCGCGGAGTCGAGACTCGTTTTCGTTGACGACGACCCCCGCCGTGGTGTGCGGAACGAACACGGTGCAGACGCCGCGGTCCACGTCGGTGGGGACTGTTTCCTCGACGCGTCCGGTGACGTCGACGACGTCGGAGCGATCGCCTGTTTCGACCTGGAAGGTCATAGCCACGGGTTTGAGAACCGTCGTGTTGAGTGTTGCCAGTAGGTTTAATCTCGTGACATAACTGGCACTGGTATGCGCCTGGAGTTACCCCAGATCGGGCTCGGCACCTCGAACCTCGGAATCACCTTCGGGGACGCGGAAGACGACCCCGAGGAGTGTATCCAGACCGTCACGGCCGCGCTGGAGTTGGGGTATCGACATATCGACACCGCACAGATGTATGGGAACGAGGACCTGGTCGGGGAGGCGATCCGACAGTCCGCCGTCGACCGCGACGAGATCGTTCTCGCCACGAAGGTCCACCCACGGAACCTGACGCACGACGACGTGCTCGAAACCACGAGAGCCAGCCTCGACAGACTGGACACCGAGTACGTCGATCTGCTGTACGTCCACTGGCCGATCGACCAGTACGACCCCGAAGCGACGCTGCCAGCGTTCGATCAACTGCGAGAGGAGGGCGCGGTGAAACACATCGGCGTGAGCAACTTCACCGTCGACACGCTGGAGACCGCGCGCGACGTGCTGGACGCGCCGATCGTCGCGAATCAGATTCAACTCCACCCGATGCTGCCCCCCACGGAGGGCGAGCGCAGTGAGATCCTCCCGTACGCCGAGCGGCACGACATCGACGTCGTCGCCTGGTCACCGCTGGCGCGGGGCAGAGCGCTCTCGTTGTCGCCCGTTCAGGCGGTCGCCGCGAAACACGAGACGAGTCCCGCGCAGGTGATTCTGGCCTGGCTGTCTCGGTACGACGTCAAGACGGTCGTCAAGGCGTCGAGTCGGGACCACCTCCGGGACAATCTGGCGGCCCTCTCACGTAACCTCGACGCGGAAGACGTCGAGCGGATCGAGTCAGTGAGCGAGCGGCAGCGACTGTTCGATCGCGAGGAGGCCCCGTGGAATCAGCCGTAGTGAGCGTCGAACACGGCTCCCCGGGTCACTCCTCTGTCTTGCCGTTTCGCCGGTCGGCCTCGCGCACCGCTGGGTCGCGGTCGTCGGGGTCGCCGTGCCCGCCGCCGCCGGGCGTCCGGATCGCGATCGTCGTCCCCGACTCGATCTCGGCCGTCGTCTTCGCCGCGATCGGCTCGCCGTCGAGGAGATTCTCACCGAGGGCCCCCGGACCGCCGCCGGCGACGCCCTGCGGTCGGTGACGACGTCGCTCGGTGAGCAGCGAGACCGTCGCGTCCCGCTCGACGGTCAACGCACGTTCGACGCCCAGGCCGCCACGATGCTCGCCGTCGCCGCCGCTGTCTGGTCGGAGCGCGTATCGCTCGACGGTCAGTGGGTATTCGGCCTCTACGACCTCGACCGGCGTGTTCAGCGTGTTCGTCATCCCGACCTGCGCGCCGTCGATGCCGTCGGCCGCGGGGCTGCCGCCTGCGCCGCCGCCGATGGTCTCGTAGTAGGTGAATTCGCCCTCGCGAGAGCCGACGATGAGGTTGTTCATCGTCCCCTGCCCTTGCGCAGGAGCGCGCTCTGGGACCGCCTCGGCCAGGGCCGCGAAGACGACGTCGGTGACTCGCTGGCTGGTCTCGACGTTGCCGCCCACCACCGCCGCCGGGGAGGTGGGATTCAACAGCGAGCCCGCCGGGGCGGAGACGGAGACGGGGGCGTAGCAGCCGTGATTCGGGGGGATCTCCGGATCGGTCAGACAGCGGATGACGAAGTAGACCGCGCTCGTGGCGACCGACAGCGGGGCGTTGAGATTGCCCGGGACCTGCTCGGCAGTCCCCGCGAAGTCGACGTCGAGTGTCGCGCCCTCGACGGTGACTGTCACCTCGATCGGCACGTCGCGGTCGGCGGTGATGCCGTCGCCTTCGAGGACGTCGCGGGCGGTGTAGACGCCGTCGGGGATCGACGCCAGTTCGGATTCCATCCGATCCCGTGAGTACCGGACGACGGCGTCGAAGGCGTCGTACACCACGTCGCCGGTGCGGTCGAGCAGGTCGGCGAGGCGCTCCACGGCCCGGTCGTGGGCCGCGAGTTGCGCGCGGAGATCGGCGCGTCGCTCGTCGGGCGTCCTGACGTTCGCCAGGAGCAGCGCCAAGACGTCGTCGACGACGTCACCGTCGCGGACGAGGCGGACGCCCGGGAGCCGAACCCCCTCCTGATAAATTTCTCGCGCGCCCGCCGGCATACTCCCCGGCGTCGACCCGCCGACGTCGGCGTGGTGCGCTCGCGAGACTGCGTAGCCGACGATCTCCCCGCCGCGCTCGGGACGGCCGTCGACGGCTGGAGCGATCGGCGAGACGAGCGTGACGTCGGGCAGGTGCGTCCCGCCCTCGAAGGGGTCGTTCAGCGCCCAGACGTCCCCCGGTTCGGGCTCCTTCGCGAGCACTGCCTCGACGGCTGCCGGCATCGCCCCCAAGTGAACCGGGATGTGTTCGGCCTGCGCGAGCATCCGCCCCTCGGCGTCGAACAGGGCGGTCGAGCAGTCCTGGCGCTCCTTGATGTTCGGCGAGTACGCGCCGCGAATCAGGACTTCGCCCATCTCCTCGGCGATCCCCTCTAAGCGGTTCCGAAGGATCTCCAGCGTGACGGGGTCGATTTCAGCATCGCCAGACTCGCCGGTACCTTCGGGCTGCTCCCCGGCATCGCCCGACTCGCCGGTACGCTCGGGCTGCTCCCCGGCATCGCCGCCGTCGGGCGATCCGTCCCGGGTCATTCAGTCACCCCCGTGAG
The DNA here is from genome assembly GCF_900107195.1 of Halobellus clavatus. Taxonomy (GTDB): domain Archaea; phylum Halobacteriota; class Halobacteria; order Halobacteriales; family Haloferacaceae; genus Haloquadratum; species Haloquadratum clavatum. The sequence goes on along the minus strand of NZ_FNPB01000004.1, from coordinate 41,766 downwards.
GACGAGCGACCCGTCGTCGCGGACGGTCGCCTCCCAGGCAGGCGGGATGACGACGGTACTCTCGGCCTGTTCGATCACCGCTGATCCGTCCAGCGTCGATCCGACGGCCAGTCCCGAGCGGTCGTACACCGGCGTCGTACGCCCCGCACCGTCTCCGAACCGGGCGGTGCGCTCGCCCACCCGTGGCTCGCCGTCGGCCGCGTGTTCGGTCCGGGGGTCCGACCGCGTCGCCGTCGCCGCGACGCGGAGATTCACGAGGGCGACCGGCTCGTCCATCCGATACCCGTACGTCGCTTCGTGTGCCTCGTGGAAGCGTTCTCGGACCCGGGCAGGATCGAACGTCGCCGCCACGTCGACCGTGAGTTCGAAACTCTGTCCGGCGTACCGGAGATCGGCCCACCGGCGGATCGAGGCCGCGTCGGGGTCGCGGGCGTCCTCGCGAACATCGGCTTCGAGCGCGTCGTAGTGCGTCTCGACGGTGGCCGGATCGACGTCGTCGATTGCGACGCGGTGGGTCCGGACGGCGTCGTGCTGCTCGTCGGCTGCGAGCAGGCCGAACGCCGAGAGGACGCCGCACGCCGGCGGGACGATCACGGTGTCGATATCGAGATCGGCTGCGAGGGCGGCCGCGTGCATCGGCCCCGCGCCGCCGAACGCGACGAGGCCGAATTCGCGGGGGTCGTGCCCGCGTTCGACGGTCGCGGCGCGAATCGCTCGCGCCATCGTCGCGTTGGCGATCCGGTGGACGCCGCGGGCCGCGGCGACTGGGCCGTCCAGATCGGCGTCCGCGGCCAGCCCGGCGAGTGCCTCGCGGGCGGCGTCCGCGTCGAGCGAGAGTTCGCCGCCGAGGTCGGTGCTCTCGCCGATGTACCCCAGCACCAGGTCGGCGTCGGTCACTGTCGGCTCGGTGCCCCCCTTGCCGTAGCAGGCTGGCCCCGGATCCGCGCCGGCCGACCGCGGGCCGACCCGGAGCGCGCCGCCGTCGTCGACCCAGGCGATCGACCCGCCGCCCGCGCCGACCGTGGTCACGTCCACCATCGGCGTGCGGATGGGCTGGCCGTTGATCTCGGACTCGGTCGTCCGCTCGGCCTCGCCGTCGCGGACCAGGCTCACGTCGCTGGAGGTCCCACCCATATCGAAGGTGACGAGGCCGCGGAGGTCGCGCTCGCGCGCCACCGAACCGGCGGCGGCGTTCGCGCCGACGACGCCCGCAGCGGGGCCGGACATCGTCGTCGTGACAGCGTGGTCGCGAACCGTCTCGATCCCGGCGATGCCGCCGTTGGCTTGCATCACCAGCGGCTCGGGAAGGCCGGTCTCGGCCGCCCGCTCTGCGAGTCGTCCCAGGTAGCGATCGATCGTCGGCGTCACGTACGCGTCGACGACTGTCGTCGCGGTGCGCTCGTACTCGCGGAACTCCGCCAGCACCTCGTGCGACGCCGAGACTGGGACGTCGAGTTCGGCTTCGAGCACCTCGACCGCCCGGCGCTCGTTCTCAGGTGCCGCGTACGCGTGCAGGAACGAGACGGCGACGCTCTCGGCGTCCGATTCCCTGATCCGGGCGGCCACCTCGCGGACGGCTTCCTCGTCGACGGGCGTTGTGATCCCGTCGGGCGTCGCGCGCTCTGGGACCTCGAAGCGGCGGCGACGCGGCACGAGGGGCTCGGGACGGGTCGCCGAGAGGTCATAGAGGTCGGGGCGGTCCTGCCGACCGAGTTCGAGTACGTCGCGGAACCCCTCGGTGGTGACGAGCGCAGTCTTCGCGCCCGCTCGTTCCAGGAGGGCGTTGACCGAGACGGTCATCGCGTGCGTGAATTCGTCGACCGCCGCCGGATCGATCCCGGCCGCCGCACACGCCTTGTGGATGCCCGCGACGACCCCGACGCTCTGCTCCTCGGTGCTCGGAACCTTCGCCGTCACCAGTTCGGTCCCCGCCGCCAGCACTACGTCGGTGAAGGTCCCCCCGACGTCGGCCCCGAGCCTGATTCGCTCCGCCATACCACCCGTACTCGACTCAGTGACCAAAAGCGTAGAGAAACGCGAACCGGACTCGTCGAACCCCCCTCGCTACGCTACCCGAACGTACACGCCGTCGCCGTCGACAGCGACGTCGTAGGTCTCGACCCCCGCGTCGCTCCGGACGTGCTCGCCGGTCGTCACGTCGATCTCCAGCCGTGCCAGGGGCAGCGGACACACGTCCCGTCGAGGCCGCCCAATCCGAGTGGGCCGCCGCGGTGTGGGCAGGTGTTCTCGATCGCGTAATGCGCGTCGTCGACGGTGAAGAGCGCGAGTTCGACACCCTGGACCGAGACGACCGTGGCGCTCCCCGGATCGAGAGCGGCCGCGTCGGCGACCCGGTGGAACGTCGGATCGTCCGACGGCGCGTCTGTCATACCGACCCCCTCACCGGCCTGCGGCGTGAGCGTTTCGCTCTTCGATCAACTCCGGGCGCGTTCGGTGTCGTCGGGTACGTCGTCGTCGGCCGACGGCCCCAGCCGACCGAGTGGGGGACACAGGAGGGTCGCAACCGACGTGGAGCCGTGGCGCTGGATCACGCCGATCAGGTTGGCCGCGAAGAGCGCAAACCCGAGGAGGCTGACGGCGCCGCCCACCAGTGTCGCCGATGGTGCCGCCTGCGGCCCGATACTCGAGAGGACGCCGGTCTCCGCGAGCACCAGCAGTCCCATACCGACTGACAGGGCGACGAGGTCCGCCCGGGCGAGCCGATCGTCGTAGAGGTCGTCGATCATCGGGACCGATTCGAACCCGAGGCGGTCGCTGTAGCGATGGACCCAGATGATGAACGGAACGACGTGATACAGCGTGCCGAGGACGACGAACCCGACCGCGCCGAAGCGCAGGAGGTGCGCCGCGGTCGGCGGGCCGAAGAGCCGGGCGGGATCGAGTGGCGCCGCGATCCACGCCGGTGTTGCCAGCGCGGCCCAGAGGAGCATCGCTGCGGCCGCGACAGCGTACCGGCGGAGCATCGGCGTCCACTCGACCGTCCGGGTCGCGAGTCGCCGCGCGAGCACGACGGCCATCGCCACCGTTCCCGCAGTGAGGAGGAGCGCGCCGATGCGACCGACGAGCGGATTCCCCGCGAGTCGACCGGCCGCGAGCGAGACGACGCCGAGGGGGAACCCGACCGACTCGACGGTCCGAAGCGGGGAGTCGATGCCGCGGAGATCCGACTGGGTGAACATCGTCGCGAGTTGGTAGAGCGCGCCGAAGATCGTCGTCAGCACGACGCCGAATACCGCGAGTGTCGCGTGTGCGCTCCGGACGGTGCCGCGCGTGACTGGCCAGTCGGCGAACACGGGCCGGACGTAGCTCACTGCGAGCGCCAGTCCCAGGAGGGTGACGAGGAGCAGGAATCCCAGCGCGAGCGCGAAGTGCCGCTCGGTGACGTCCCAAGGGCGGACGCCGAGCAGCGTCCGCCCGACGTTGTAGACGAAGAGCCAGAATCCGGCGAGGAGGACGAATCCGAACCCCGGAAGCCACGCGTACGCGCCGGTCAACAGACAGACGACGAATCCCGAGAGGCCGACCGTGACCCCCCAGAGTTGGAGTTCGGCGAGCCGCTGGGAGTGCAACGTCGTGCCGGACCAGACGGGCACGAACTGTGTCATCGCGCCCAGAATGGTGACACAGACCCACCCCGCCAGCAGGAGATGGACGTGAACGAGCGTCGACCGACCGGGGACGACCCCGACGGCGTCGAGTGCGCCGACAAGCGCGCCCGCGAGCAGGAAGCCGAGCGCGACGACGAAGTGACGGAGCGGCACCGTCATCGGCGGCTGCGCGTCGGTGTCGACGTCCGCAGGAATCGCACTCATACGAACGTCTCGGGTCCGGATCCTCCTGTGCGTGGTCGCGAATATGTTCGTAGTCAGGCGTACGTCGATCGGACACGTCGTTCCGACAATGACTGGTCGCGAGGCGGAACTGGAACGGCTCGTGGAGCGGGCGCGTCGACACGACGCGGTCGAGGACGCGTTCCTCGCGAAGAGCTTCACCGATCGACTCGTCGTCGTCGACCTCGACGCAGGCGAGTCGCTCCCGCGGGAACTCGTGACGCTGTTCGCAGCGCACGACTGTCACGGGGCCGACGAGGTCTACGGCTGGAGCAGCGACGACGCCTCGGCCGGCGAACACGGCGACGTCACCCGGCACCAGTTCGTCGATCACCGGACGCGCGGCGAGCACCAGTCCTCCGTCGTCGAGTGATCGACCGCGGTCCGATCGTCCGATGAACGGCCGACGCGACGGACGGCACCGCGACCGAAGATGTTCGCGCAAAGACCGATCGGTCGCGGCCGTCCCCCTTCGGTTGATGCCACAAATCGACGTCGAGGCGGCCACCGAGTATCGAGACGCGCTTTGCCGCAAACGAGGCGTTCCGCAGCGAGTCGGCGAAGGCCGTCCTCGCGTGCTTCGACCCCGGGCAGTTCATCCCGGTACACGCGCCGGACAGCGACGTCATCGTCGACGTCCGGGCCGGGCACGGCACCGTCCGGGAGGGCGGGACGGCTCACGCCGTCGGCCCCGGCGACGTGGTGGCAATCGAGGCCGCCACGCGACGCGGAATCCACGCCGACGAAGGAGAGCGACTCGAAGCCTTGCTGGTCACCGCGCCGCCGCCGACTGACGCGGAGCACGGCCCCGTCCGACGCGGACTGCAGAACGGGACCTTCGAGCCGCCGCTCGACGGTGATGCGGAACCGTCCGAGAGCGAGGGGTCCCGATGACCCGCATCGAACACCTGCCCGGACTCGACGCGGCCCCCCACGCGAACGTTTTCCCGGAGCACGAACCGAAGACCGTCAAACTCGCTCTCGACGCCGGCGAGCGCGTCCCGGAGCACGATCACCCCGAACGGGAAATCGTCCTCTATCTCATCGACGGCGCGCTCCGGCTGGCGCTCGACGGCGAGCCGCACGCTCTCGAAGCGGGCGACGTCGTCCGCTTCGACGGCGATCAGGATATCTCGCCGGTCGCCGAGGTTCCGAGTACGGCGCTGCTGGTGCTGGCGAGAAGGTCTCCCGAGGAGTACTGACGGGGGCGACAGACAGCCCCGATCAGTCGTCGGTCGGATCCCAGATCGCCGTGAGGGCACCGTCGTCGGTCTCGACGGTTTCGTAGGCGACGCCCTGCTCGTCGAGTTTCGGGAACAGGAACTGTGGCACGCGGTCGTTGAGCTGGACGAACACCGTCTCGCCGTCGAGGTCCGCCAGCCGCGTCATCGTCTCTTGAAGCGGCTCCGGCGGCGGCAGGTCCCGCGCGTCGAGGAAGTCGACCGCGCGGTCGCTCGGAACATCGAAGTGCGCGAGGTACGCCTCGTGGTTCATACCTTGGTCTATACGGGTCGGGACCAGAAACCCGACGCCGAATATATTCGCCTCGCGGGAGCGGTCGCCCGGTTCGAATATGTTCGGCGTGGAGTCCTGGGGCCGCGGGGGCCAATCGGCACTGATGACAGCTCCGACACCACCACCGACCGACTCCCGGCGAGGATCCGAACGCGGCGGCCCGGACGACGCCTCCCCGCCGGACGGTCCGCCGTCGGGGTCGGGCGGACCGCCCGATCCGAGTTCGATCGAGACGAGTCGACGGCCGTTCGTCCTGGTCTGGGAGGTGACGCAGGCGTGTGACCTCGCGTGCGATCATTGTCGGGCGGACGCACAGCCGGCGCGGCACCCCGACGAACTGACGACTGACGAGGGCAAGCGACTCCTCGACCAGGCGCGATCCTTCGGGCCGGGACAGTTGGTCGTCCTCTCGGGGGGTGACCCGCTCGCTCGACCCGACCTCCGCGAGTTGGTCGAGTACGGAACCGAGCAGGGGCTCAGGATGACACTGACCCCGAGCGGGACCGCCTCGCTCACGCCGTCAGTCGTCGGCGACCTCGAATCGGCCGGCATCGAACGCCTCGCGCTGAGTCTCGACGGTGCGTCGGCGGAGAGTCACGACGAGTTCCGCGGGGAGTCCGGGAGCTTCGAGCAGACAGTCGAGGCGGCGCAGGCGGCCCGCGAAGCGGACCTCCCCCTCCAGATCAACACTACCGTCTGCGCGGCCACAGTGGACGAACTGCCGGACATCCGCGAGCTGGTCGCAGACCTCGGTGCCGTCCTGTGGTCGGTGTTCTTCCTCGTCCCGGTCGGTCGCGGGCGGGTGCTGGACCCGGTGTCGCCGGCGCGCGCCGAGGAGGTGATGGCGTGGCTCTCGGCGGTGAGCGAGCGTGCCCCGTTCGGCGTGAAGACGACCGAAGCGCCGCACTATCGGCGCGTCGCGGTCCAGCGCACGCGCGACGCGAGCGAGGCGCCGGACGCGGATGGGATCGGTCGCCGCCTCGGCATCACCGCGGGGGACGGCTTCGCGTTCGTCAGTCACACCGGAGAGCTGTACCCCTCCGGATTCCTCCCCGAATCCGCCGGCAACGTTCGCGAGGCGAGCCTGACGGAACGGTATCGCGAGAGCGACCTCTTCGAATCCCTTCGGGACCCCGATCGACTCCGCGGGAAGTGCGGTGCGTGCGAGTTCAAGCACATCTGCGGGGGGAGCCGCTCGCGGGCGTACGCCCACACGGGAGACCCACTCTCGAGCGACCCGCTGTGTGCGTACGTCCCGGATGGCTACCACGGACCGATGCCGGCGGGCCGCGCCGACTGAACGAGAGTCCTCCCGGGGAGGACACCGAGAGATGATTCACGCGGCGAAGGCGTGCTCGTTCGCGATTCGGCGGATCGCTGACCGGGACGAAGAAACGTGACGACCGAGACGAAGCGGATTATTTTACAGCGCTCGTCCGGCGGCCTTCACGGGATACCTCACGGGACGAGCGATCGACGAGAGAGTCGGTTAGGCGTCGTAGCCGTTCCGCCTGAGTGCCTCTGCCAGTTCGCCGTCGGGGTCGGCCGAAAACTCGACAAGCGACGACTCCGGCCGCGTCGTCGTATAGAGTTCGGAGTCGATGTTGTCCGGGATCTCGTTCGCGTGTGTCTCATCGACGACTGCGACCGATATCTTCGGCTTCGTGTTCGTGTCGGTTGACTCGCTCATCAAGTACCTGTACGGGAGAGCGACGTTTGGCCTTTACCCTTCGCGGATAGCAGCCGCTGCGTGAGAGAACGTCTACGGGGTGACTCGTACACCCATACAGTGGACGCGGGACCTGTGTCGGGCATCGGCGGCGATCGGAGTGAGCGGAGTGAGCGAGGACTTCGCGGCGATACCGACCGACAGCCGCGACGTGGGTATACCGTTCGGAAGCGCTCTCGCCACGGGGTGATGCCCGGGCGTCACCCGAACCGACGGCACGGTGGCTCAGTACGCCGACCCTTCTTCGTCCTCGCTGCCCGCCGTATCGGGGTTCGGATCGAAGATCTCGGGGCGCTCCTCCCCGGCGACATCGATCTCTGCGAGGAGGCCGCGGCGCGCGACCCGCGAGAGCGCGTGGTCGACGAGTTTGATGCGCTCGGGAACCGGCGTCTCCATCTCGCCGACGAAGCAACTTCCCGGCGGGACCTTCGCGGTCTGGAGGTGCTTCTCGATCGGCGGCTCCAGGGAGCCGTCGCGGTAGCCCTTCGACCAGACGTTCCCGATCGGGTGGAAGTTCGACGAGTAGTTCGGGCCGCCGTCGACGAGGAACACCCGGACGCGCTCGCCCTGCTCGACCGAGAGGGTGCCATACCGATCGGGCGTGAACGGGTACTTCTCGCCGTTGAACACGACGTACGTCGGCTGCTCGTTGGCCATATTCTCGAAGCTGAAGCCGTGGTGACCCGATTCGCCGACGCCCTTGTCCGTGTAGATCTCGTGCTGTCCGAGGTAGAACTCTTTGTCCACCGGCGGGAGTCCCTCCGGTAGTTCGACCACGATCATCCCGAACATCCCGCTGGAGATGTGGTAGTCCAGGTTCGTGACCGCGCAGTGGTAGATGTACGCACCGGGGTATCGGGCCTGGAACTCCATCCCGTTCGCCTCACCCGGCGCGGCGGTAGTGGCGACGGCGCCGCCGCCGGTTCCGTACACCGCGTGGAAGTCGACGTTGTGACCCATCTGGCTCTCGGGCGGGTTCTCGAGCGTTAGCGAGACCGTATCCCCCTGTCGGACTCGGATCATCGGCCCCGGGACCTGCCCGTCGAAGGTCATATACGAGAACGTCACCCCCGCTTCGATCTCGGCGACGACCTCCTCGGTCGTCAGCGTGATGTCGTGATGCGTCGACTCCGAGCGCGAAATCGGATCCGGAACGTCGGCCGGGTCCGCCGCGACGCGGTCGGTGTCGGTCGGTTTCGGGGTCGACGTCGACTGCGCGGTGCTCGTCGAGGCCCCCGTGTCCTCAGCCGTCGGTGCCTGCGAAGCGCACCCTGCAATCGAGGCCGCACCGCCGATCCCCAGCCATTCGAGCGTCCGTCGTCGGGTGGTGTCGAACATACCTCTTCATCTCCCACTCGGGGAGAGGAATCCGGAGTACGTATATACGGAACCTCGTTGTCAGACCGGCCCAAGCCGGGCGAACATATTCCCGAGGCGACAGTGCGCCGGCGGGGAGATGTTCAATTACGCCGCCGTCGCCGTTGGGGACGGACTCGTCCTCCTGGTATAGGCTCGTCCTCGTGGGAGAGGCGTGATCGACGGCCCGACGGGCGTCCGCGAGGTAGGTGTCGCGCTGGCTTGCCGTAGCGACTGCCAGTCACTCGGCCGAATATATTCGGCGCACGACGGATCAGCGCGAGCGTCGATTATCCGACAGCAGGCGGTCGAATCGACCGACTGACCGAATTGGGGAGGGTACGATGTGTGCAAATCCGCTCTCGGACGCGATAGAGCCTGACTGTCAGACGGTCTTCGGCGCGCTCACGAGCGAGCCGTGTCGAAGCATTCTGCAGTCACTGGAGCGCCCGCTAACCGCCTCGGAGGTCGCCGAGCACTGCGGACTCGCGGAGGGGACCACCTACCGCGCGCTCGAGCGACTGGTGGACGCCGGACTGCTACGGAAGCAAGAGCGGGAGCGCGCGGCCACCTACGCCATCGACTTCGACGAGGTCGTCGTGAGCGCCGACGGAGACGACCTCGATCTGGAGGTGACCGGCCCGTCGCGCTCGGCGGCCGAGCAACTCTCGGTTCTGTGGGACAGCGTCCAGGAAGAGGCCGGCGGCGGGTGAACGGCCGTCAGGACTGACGCGCCGTATCTGCGTCCTCGGTCCCGGTGAGCCAGAGGAACGCGCCGAACAGCCCCGGCGACGCCAGCGCGAGGCCGAAGACGCCCGCGAGGAGGTACCCGCCGAGGTTCCGCGCACCGGGATCACCGAACGGTGCGGCGAGTTGCTCGCTCCCGGAGTCGCCACCGCCCGATCCCCCGCCGTCGCTACCGCTTGCGACCACGACTGCGCCTTTCATCCCGAGCGTTTCGTGAGGCGTACACGAGTACGTGTACGTTCCGGGCTCAGAGAAGGTGCGCTCGAACGTGTGTCCGGCGGTATCGGTGAGTTCCGACTCGAACGCGCCCTCGGTATCGACGACGTTGTGAGTGCTCCCCTCGCCCGTCCACTCCCAGGTGACGATCGTATCCGGCGAAATCCGGACGGCAGCGGGGCCGAACCCGAACGCACCGCCGTTCGCCTCGACGCCGACACCAACGGTCACCGAGGACTGTCCGGTCTGATCGACGACCCCGTCGTAGTTCGAGGTGTCACCGAGCCACGAGTCCACCTCGTCGCCCGAGGACTGTGCCGACGCGCTCGAGGCCGCGCCGCCGAGCGCGCCGCCGGCGAGTGCGGCCGTCCCGAGTCCGCGGAGCGCCCCGCGGCGGGAGACGGCGGGACCGCCGGCGCTCTCCGCGTCGGCACTCGCGCCGCTTTCGTCTGTCGGCGGCGAGCCTGTCTCTGCTGTCGGCGTCGCCACGTCGTCGCCGTCGGAGGGGCGCTGCGGGCGGCCGTCTGTTCCGTCCTGCGGCGGCGTTTCGGTCGGAGGCATCATACACTCGGGGGGAAGCCCCCGACACTGAAAACGGGGGCGCGCGGTTCTCGTTCAGTCACTGTGGGACGAATATGTTCGTCCAAACGGGTACCCGTGTCTGTGCTGTGAGTGCAGGTATGGCAGCGACAACGCTTGACCTCCGGAACGTACCGCCGGCGGAACGACACCCCAGGATCCACGAGGCGTTCGACGACCTGGACAGCGGCGAGGCGCTTGAGTTGGTGAACGACCACGAGCCCAAGCCCCTGTTCTACGAGATGCAGGCCGAAGTCGACGCCTTCGACGCCGACGGCTACGAGGTCGAACAGCGCGGCCCGACAGAGTACGTCGCTCGACTTCCCAAGCGGTAGCGACGATGCAGCGAGTCGCCGTCGACCGAACCGTCGAGGCGGACGCCGAGACGGTCAGGATGCGGATGCACGACATCGAGCCGTGTATGCGAGCCGCCGGCTTCGACGAGGTGACGGTCGCGGGGTCGACGATCGAGGTCGCCAACGAGGTCGGTCCTGTCCGGATCGAACTGACGCTCGAACGCTTCGAGGCGGAAGACGCCGACCTGGCGTACCGACAGCGCGACGGCATCTTCGAGGCGATGACGACGTGGTACCGCGTGACTGAGACCGAGGCGGGGACGGCCATCGAAGCCGAGACCGAGTTCGGACTCGATGTCGCGATGGTCGGTTCGTTCCTCGATTCGACCGTGATCAGCGTCCAGCGCCGACGGGAACTGACCGCACAGTTGGACTATCTCGAAGGGTGAGCAGCCGTCGCGCCCGCGGCCGAGAGCCGCCAACGAATCGAACATATTCGGCGAAAGGGTCCACGTCGTGGCGGTCCTACTGGACGGTATGACGACAGAGACCGACCACGCGCACGACGAGCACGAGCACGACCTGGACGCCGACCCCGTCACCGATCGCGTCCACGACAACTCCTGGTCTGCGAATCTCGAGGGCCCCGAGCACGCCGAGGATCGCGACCTCGTCGTCGAACAGGCGATCGACGCGGTCGAACACACCGCGGCAGGCAACCACGTCAACCTCGTCACGCACGGCGAGCACGGCCACCCCGAAACCTATCTCTACAACGCGCTGGAGTCGGCGTACGGCGCGAGTTTCGAGTGGGAGTACGTCGATCAGTGCGGGTGCGGCGGCCACGTCGTCCGCGTCCAGACCTGACCCGGGGCGACAGTTCGAACATATTCGGCACGAGTGCCTCGTGCGCCGGGACCGAAGCGGGACCTATGGTTGAGATTCCATCCCCGCTGGGTGGACGGAGCCAAAGCGCTTCCTTCGATCGCTTCGACGAGTTCGTTCCCGAGCACCTCCCGGAACCGGGGCCGTTTCTGAAAGAGGCGGACGTCCTCGACGGCGAGGCCCATGCGGCCGTTCACCGCGTGACCCGCGAGGTGTTCGAGGCGCGAGGCGTGTACGATATGACGTTCGGGTACAACCTCGCCAAACTGAATCTGGACACTCGCCACCCCGACGCAGGGTACCGGTACGGCGAGGGGGACGACGACGTCCTCCGGGCGGAGTTCACGCCGACGACGCCGTTCTGTCCGCAGAGCAACACGCTGGCGGTCGGGTCGTTCCGCGCGTGGAACGGGCGCTCGGACCGCCACGAATACGACGTCGTCCGGGTCCGCGTCCATCCGATGCATCACAACTCGGCGTCGATCAACGAGCGACTCCACAGCCTCGAACAGACGTACCGCCAGACGGGGACCGTCCCGGAAACGGCCGCTGGCGAAGATCGCCCCGCAGCGGAGAGTGGAACGCTCGACGACGAGGGCGCCGGAGCTACCGGTCCAGCGTCCGGTCCGAACGCGCCGTTCTGATCTCGCGCCCGTTCGCCGAGGGAAGCCCGGAACTCAAGTACCCTGGGGACGAAGAGCGGCCAATGCCATTCGTCGAAGTCACGCTCCCGGACGAGCTACTGAGCGAATTCGAACAGCTGGTGGACGAGGAGTTCGTCACCGAAGAGCAGGCCGTCGAGGAACTGCTCAGTATGGGCATCGACGCCTACAACGTCGAGGTCGTCGACGAGAGCGAGCCCGGCGACGACTTCATGGACGGTGCGGAGAACAACCTCTTCGACACGGCCTCGGACCCCGGCGGCCTCGACGACGACACGCTGTAGACGCTTTCTTCGTCCCAGTCATACTGTCGGACAGAAGTTCGTGAATCATTTTGGCACCCACGAGGTGCCGATGATTTTCACATAGTTCTGTCCGACAGTATCAGTCGTCGGCGGGCGTGGGACCGCGGACCGATCCCGTCCGCCACGTCCCGCGTCGGTACCACGTGTACGCGATGAGCGCGCCGGCGACGTTCGAGATGGGGAAGGCGAGCCAGATACCTGTCGAGCCGTAGGACTGTGAGGCCACGTACGCGACCGGGATTCGGATCAGCCCGAGCATAATCACCGAGATGGCCGCCGCGATCAGCGTCTTCCCCGCGCCGCGGAAACTCCCGGAGTACGCCCGCATCACGCCGATGAAGCCGAACGTCGGCGCGACGAGCCGGAGGAAGTCCGCGCCGACGGTGATGACCTCGGGGTCGTTGGTGAAGATCGCGATGATCGTGCGGGGGAAAAAGAGCGTGAGAGCCCCGACGGCAGAGAGGATGATGAGTGTCCACTTGGCGGCGAAGTCGGCCGCCATCCCGGCGCGCTCGGGCTTTTGCGCGCCGATGTTCTGTCCCGTCATCGTCTCGACGCCGCGGGCGACAGCGATCGCCGGGAGGAAGATGACCGAGAAGACCCGCGTGCCGATCCCGAAGGCGGCGACCACCGGCGTCGGGAACAGCCCGACGACGAGGAGCAGGAGGTTCACCGAGAGCGCGCGGCCCGTCACCTCGACGGACGCGGGCGCACCGATCTCGAGCAGTTTGCGGAGGTACTGGAAGTTGGGCCGCATCTGACTGGGCCGGATCCGGACCCCGCGGATCCCCTGGAACATAATCGCGATCCCGACGACGAACGCGAGCGCCCGCGAGAAGATCGTCGCGATGGCCGCGCCGGTGATCCCCGAGCCCGTGTACCCGGTCAGCGTCAGCAGCGTCGCCTCCAGGCCCCCGAGTCCGAGCATCGAGAACAGCGGGTTGCCCTCGAAGCCAAAGATCAAGAACGGGTCAATCGCGATGTTGAGGACGACCGACCCGAACATCACGAGCATCGGGGTGACCGTGTCGCCGTAGCCCCGCATCAGCGCGATGAAGACGAAGAAGCCGAACATAAAGGGCAGCCCGGCGGCGATCACCTGCATATAGTTCGTCGCCAGCGGGAGGACCTCCGGTGACGCGCCGAGGAACTCGATGAACGGACCGACGGCGATGAAGCCGATCGAGCCGAGGATGATCGAGCCGATCGTGGCGAAACTCACCGTCTGTGAGGCGGCGTACTCGGCCTCGGCCTCCTCGTCGGCCCCGATGTGTTGGGCCACGAGAACGCTCCCGGCGATCGAGATCCCCATCCCCAGCGAGATCAGGAGGAAGACCATCGGGAAGCCGAAGCTGATCGCCGCGAGTGCCTCCGTACTGTACTGGCCGAGCCAGAACGTGTCCGCGAGGTTGTACGCCGTCTGCAGCAGATTCGTGATGACGATCGGGAGCGAGAGATAGAACAGCGGTCGGCCGATCCCGCCGCCGGTGAGATTCAGTTCCTCGGGCCCCTTGAAGACCGATCCGAGGCGGTCGAGCAGGCTCATTCAGTCCTGCCTCCCCGCTTCGACGGACGCTGCGGGAGCTATCGATCCGGCAGTGGTGTCGATATCGATGTCGAGGGTCGCTTCCAGGTACTCGTCGACCGCGTGCACGGCGTCCTCCAGGGGGTGGCCGACGCCGACGTGTCGCGTCTGGATCCCGTTGACGTGCGTCGTCAGGAAGGAGGCGACTGCGTCGGGATCGACGTCGTCGGAGAAGGTACCGTCGGCGACGCCGTCGGCGATGACCTCGCGGATCCGCGCTTCGAACGCCTCGTCGAACCGACGGAGCTGTTCGCGGAAGGCTTCGTCGTACGGCGACTGGGCCTTGATTTCGAGCAGTGCCGTCTGGAAGGCCGGAGCGTCCGACCGTTCCGTGAGCAGCGAGGTGATCAGACTGCGAAGTCGTGCCGCGGGATCATCGGCGTGACGCCCCTCGTCGGCAGGCGCGGAGAGTCGGTCCTCGAACTGTTCGTAGAGGTGATCGAGGTACGCCAGCAACAGGTCGTGCTTGCCGTCGTAGTGGTAGTGAATCGAGGCCTTGCAGAGATCCGTCTGATCGGCGATGTCCTGCATCGTCAACTCCGCGTACCCGTGATCACACAGGGCGCTGTGGGTCGCGTCGAGGATCTCGGTCGGTGTGTCCTCAGTCATTGACAACGTCCATTTCGTTGTCCTAACTAACTGGCTGGTCAGTCAAAAGGTGTTCGATCTCGCAGTCGTTCTCGATCGATTCCCGAACACGCGCGGATGTGACGTCCTACCGCAGTGACGCGTCCTCGGTGCCGACGAACTCTTTGATCACTTTTCCCTCCGCCCGGTGGAGCTTCTCGCTCGTCGTCGATTTGGCCAGACCGACGGCGTCGGCCAACTCCGTCAGCGTGGACGTCCGAGGGGTGTCGTAGTAGCCGCGTTCGATCGCCGTTTCGAGCAGTTCGTACTGTTCCGCGGTCAGCAGCGACTGGGTGTCGACCGACTGCGTCACCGACACGAGATCGAACGGGACGCCGAACTGTTCCAAGAGCGTCCCGAGTTCCGAGAGCCGCTCGCGTGGCGCGGTCACCTCGACAGACACCTCCCCGTCGGCGATCGTGATCGGCAGTTCCAGCGGGATGCCGGCCTCGCTGAGCGTCCGGAGGAGGAGGGGCTCGGTGGTCTCGAACTGAACGAGCGATCGGTCCGCCTGCGCTTCTAAGACGGTCACGGAGAACACCGACTCGTATTCGTCGAAGGCTGCGACGATCGGCTCGATGTCGGTCGCGGAGATCTCGACGAGGCCGACACCGGCATCGCCGGATGGCATCGCGGCCAACACCGTGAATTCGGCAGCCGGAAACTGTCGTGAGAGCGAGGAGATCCAGACCTGATCCGGGAGATCGAGCAAGAGGGTGGCTCGGGGCATCGGTACCGGAGAGAGTGGACCCACTCACATAAGTTCGAACGGAGACGACCGACGCACCTCGTCCAGACGCGACGGTAGAGACGGACGGGACAGCAAGTGCGTGGTGCGGGTCCGCACTCAATCGCTGCTCGCTTCCGCCCGAACGTTCCCCCACAGATCGGCCAGTTGGTCGGCCGCCGACTGCGGGGACCGGCGGATCGAAATCTCGAGCGTGCCGTTACGCTCGGCCACGACGACCTCCTGGAAGTCGATCGAGTATTTGACTTCGGACCCCCGCTCGTGCCGCCGTAAGAGGCCGTTCTCAGCCAGCATGTCGAGCTTTTCGTAGACCGACGAGCGAGGAATGTCGCAGACTGCGGTCAGTTCGCTGGCCGTCATCGGTCGATCGAGCCCCCGAAGCAGTTCGCGGCACTGTTGGTTCGCGAGAATCTTCGTGACGGACGCGACGTCGGGCGACAGCGCGTCCGAGAGGGGGTTCTGGGACATCGGGTGGCGGGTGAGATTTCGGGGACGTCAGCAGGCGTTTGGGCGTGACGCGGAAGGGCGTTTCCATCTCTCACGTGCTCACGAAGGGAGGCGACTGCGGACGGTGAGGACCCGAATATGTTCGATGTTGTCCGAGCGCGTTGGAATCAGGTCGCTGTTATAGGTGTGTCTCACGCCGAGTGGAGATTGTAATGGGCAACTACGTAGGCGCACCCGGTTCGAAGATGTCGCGTCGCGAATTCCTCGCTGCCACCGGTTCCACCGGCGCTCTCGGTCTCGCAGGCTGTACGGCGCCGACCCAGGAGCGTATTCAGGCTGGGCAGGACGGTTCCGCCACGGCCGCAGCGACCCAGGATGGGTCGGTCCCGACGACGAGTCCGCCGGAGGTCGTCAACGTCGACGAGCAGGGCAACGCAGTGACCCTGAAGTCGCTGCCGGCGGCGCACTCCGCCCACCCGCTCGAGACGATGGGCGGTCCCGTGGAACTCCCGCGAGTGTGGGCGTTCCAGGCCGACGACGGGAACCCGAGCGTCCCCGGCCCGATCCTGCGGACCACCGAAGGCGAGGATATGGAAGTAACGTTAGACAACACCGATGGGATGCGGCCCCACACCGTCCACTTCCACGGCGTCACCAAGGCCTGGGAGGACGACGGCGTTCCGACCTCGACTGGGATTCAGGTCAACCCCGGCGAGAAGCACACCTACACGATCCCGGCGAACGTCCCCGGCACGCACCTGTATCACTGCCACTACCAGACCCATCGTCACATCGAGATGGGGATGTACGGCATCTTCCGCGTGGATCCGGAGGGCTACGAGCCCGCCGATCGGGAGTACTTCATGACCGTCAAGGAGTGGGACTCCCGACTCCCGCGGATGGCCGCGGGCCAGGACGTTACTTACGACCCGCAGAACCGCAAGCCGGACGTGTTCACGGTCAACGGCAAGAGCGCACCGCGGACCCTCCACCCCGAAGCCGGGTCACCGGTCATCGTCAGCCAGGGTGATCAGGTACGCATCCACTTCGTCAACGCCGGCTACATGAGCCACCCGCTGCACATCCACAACCACCGGTTCCAGCGGGTCGAGAAGGACGGCGGGGTCGTCCCGGAGGCCGCGCGTCACGATATGGACGTGACGAACGTCGCGCCCGCCGAGCGCCACACCATCGAGTTCACCGCGGACTCCGACCCGGGCATCTTCCTGCTGCACTGCCACAAGGTGAACCACGTGATGAACGGCGGATTCTATCCCGGCGGGATGCTCGGCGGCGTCGTCTACGAAGAGGCGATGGACACGGAGATCTTCTCGCAGCTGATGGAGTACGCCGGCTACGAGGCCTGAGCGGTTTCGACCGGATCGACGGGGCATCTCGCACCGTCGGTCCGAACATATTCGTCCCGTCCAGCGCGATGTTGCAATCGGCGTGGCGCTTTGATGAGTCGCTGAGAGAGCGTCGGATATGGAAGTACGACGCAAAACGATAGCGACGGCGATCGTCGTCGTATTCGTATTCAACCTGATCGTGATGGGCGCGGGCGCGTGGTTCGCCTATCAGGAGGCCCCCCCGATCCCCGAGCAGGTGACCGGCCCGGACGGCGACGTCGTCGTCACCGACGAACAGATTCGCGAGGGCAAGCGGGTCTTCCAAAAGAACGGCCTGATGAACCACGGGTCGATCCTCGGAAACGGGGCGTACTACGGCGAGGACTTCACCGCCGACGCGTTGGACTTGAAAGTCCAGCATATGCGGAATTACTACGCGCGTGAGCGGTACGGGAGCGAGTACGATCAACTCAGTTCCGCCCGGCAGGCAGCCGTCGCCGACGTGGTGAAACAGGAACTCGACACGTCTCACGACGGCGGACCAGTCCAGTACTCGGCCGCCGAACTGTACGCCCACGAGCAGGTCCGCCAGGAGTACGTGGCGCGGTATCAGGAGGGATCACACCCCAGAGGCGTCCCCGAGGGGATGATCGAATCGCCCGAGGACGCCCGTCAGTTCGCGGACTTCGCGATGTGGACGGCGTGGTTCTCCCACACCGATCGACCGGCGGGGGACCACTCGTTCACGAACGATTGGCCGTATCAGCCCGGTGCGGGTAACGACGCCACGCCCGCGGCGATGACCTGGAGCGTCATCGCGATGGTGCTGTTGGTCGCCGGCGCGGGAGGCGGCATCTGGCTGTATCGCTCGATCGAACTGCCAGAACCGGAGGCAGCGGGCATCTCGGTCCCGACGCCGGGCGATGTGAGCATCTTCCCGAGTCAGCGCGCGGCGCTGCGGTTCGTTCCCATCGCCGCCGGACTCTTCGTCGCGCAGGTGTTCCTCGGCGGCCTGCTGGCGCACTTCTACATCGAACGCGCTGGGTTCTTCGGTATCGAACGGGTCTTCGGCGTTCACATCCTGCAACTGCTCCCGTTCGCCATCGCGAAGACCTGGCACATCGACCTCGGCATCCTGTGGATCGCGACGACGTGGCTCGGCGCGGGGCTGTTCCTCCCGCCGCTGCTGACGGGTCACGAGCCGAAGCGACAGGCGACCTACGTCAACGGCCTCCTGGTCGCGCTCGTGGTCGTCGTGATCGGCGGACTGAGCGGCATCTGGTTCGGGGCCAACGGCTACTTCGACGGCCAACTGTGGTGGATTCTCGGCAACGAGGGGCTGGAGTACCTCGAGGTCGGAAAGCTCTGGCAGTTCGGGATTCTGGCGGGCTTCGGGATCTGGGCGGCCCTCGCCGTCCGTGGCCTGAAGCCGCTCTTAGATCGCGAACCGCCGTACGGGCTGGCGCATATGATCCTCTACGCCGGCGGATCGATCGCGCTGCTGTTCACTGCGGGCTTCCTCTTCACCCCGTCGACGAACATCGCCGTCACGGAGTTCTGGCGCTGGTGGGTCGTCCATATGTGGGTCGAGGGCGCCTTCGAGTTCTTCATCGTCGCCATCGTCGGACTGACGCTGGTCTCGATGAACCTCCTCTCGCGCCGCAGTGCGGAGAAGGCAGTGATGCTACAGGCGCTGCTCGTGATGGGGACCGGCGTCATCGGCGTCTCGCATCACTACTGGTGGATCGGGATGCCCGATATGTGGGTCCCGATCGGCAGCGTCTTCTCGACGCTCGAACTGCTCCCGCTGGTGTTCATTCTCTACGAGGCGCTCGGGCAGTACAGCGCGATGTCGGCCGACGAGTTCCCCTACCGGCTTCCCTTTATGTTCATCATCGCCAGCGGCGTCTGGAACTTCGTCGGGGCCGGCGTCCTGGGGTTCTTCATCAACCTCCCGCTGATCAACTACTACGAGCACGGGACCTACCTCACCGTCGGTCACGCCCACGCCGCGATGTTCGGAGCGTTCGGATTCCTGGCGCTGGGGATGGTGACGTATATGCTCCAGATCGCCATCGAACCGCACCGCTGGGACGGGTCGTGGCTCCGCGCCGCGTTCTGGTCCTGGAACGTCGGCCTCGCGCTGATGGTGTTCGTCTCGGTGCTTCCCGTCGGGTTCCTCCAGTTGGAGGCGGTGTTCACGCAGGGGTACGCCGCCGGGCGGAGTCTGGCGTTCTACAATCAGCCCATCATCCAAGATCTCTTCTGGGCGCGCCTGCCCGGTGACACCCTCCTCATCCTCGGGACGGTGATCTACGCCGCGGACCTCCTCAGAAAGCGGTTTGTCCTGCGGCGCTCCGAGGACGACCCCGAAGTCGAGGATATGGCCGTCGCCGAGGGCGTCCTGAGCGACGACTAACCCTTTTTTATCCGCTCTTCGAGAGGCCGGTATGGATCTCGGCATCGACGGCGACGCAGCACTGGTGACAGCATCGAGCAGCGGTCTCGGGAAAGCGTCGGGGCGGGCGCTGGCCGAAGAGGGAGCGAACGTCGTGCTCAACGGCCGCGACGAGGAACGACTGGAAGCGGCCGTCGCGGACGTCAGCGCCGATGCGGCCGACGGCGCGGAGGTGATCGGACACGCCGCCGACCTGACCGACCCCGAGGCGATCGAGGGGCTCGTCGAGCGGACGGTCGAAGCGTTCGGCGGCCTCGATCACCTCGTGACCTCTGCGGGCGGTCCCCCGGCGAAATCCTTCCGCGAGACGACGGACGAAGAGTGGTACGACGCCTTCGATCAACTGGTGATGAGCGTCGTGCGGACCGTCAGGGCGGCGCTCCCGTATCTAGAAGCCGACGGCGGCGGGACGATCGTGACGATCGCCTCGGTGAGCGTGAAAGAACCGGTCGACGACCTGGTGCTCTCGAACTCGGTCAGAGCGGGGGTCCTCGGCCTCGAAAAGACGCTCTCGACGGAACTCGCCCCCGAGATCCGCGCGAACGCTGTCCTCCCCGGCACCCACGAAACGCCGCGCGTCGAGTCACTGGTCGAACAGGGCGTCGAGGACGGGCGGTTCGACTCCTACGAGCAGGGAATGAACGAGTGGGCGCGGGAGGTCCCAGTCGGCGGGATCGGCGATCCGCTGGATCTGGGCCGGGTCGTCGCCTTCCTCTCCTCGCCGCGGTCCGGATTCGTCTCCGGTGCGGCCGTCCCCGTCGACGGCGGCGAGGGCGCATCGACGTTCTGACGATCGCCCTGAGAGAAGGGTGTTGCAAGTCGCATCGGGCCTAGGATGCTGGAAGTCGCATTGGGCTTAGGATGCTGGAAGTCGCATCGCCGGCGGGATTCTGACGACTGACCCGTCTCTGTGCCGGCTGGATTGAATCGTTGACGGCTGCGACGACGTGTGAGCGGCTCCCGGGACCTGGTACCACGTATCAGATACGGCGCTGAAGCCACGGGACACCTTGCGTCTCTCCCGCGAGCGCCATCTTGATCAGAGTCGTTCGTCCGGCCTGCCAGCGAACCGTCCCGAATCGGCAACGTTTATCACTTTCCGGCAATCTTCGAATACTATGAAGCATAATGTTAGGATAAAATATGGTTCAAAGTAATAACCCACGCTCGATTCGATGGGGTATCGAACTGACACCGGACGCGCCGGTTCGAGAGATCGCTGCCCTGGGCGCCGCTGCCGAGGAAGCCGGCTTCGACGCCGCGTTCGGCTCTTCGCACTACGACAACCGCGATCCGCTCATTGCGCTCGACCGGGTCGCCGCCGCGACCGACGAGATCCGACTCGGCCCGGGTGTCGCGAACCCCTACGACGTCCACCCGCTCAGATTGGCCTCGCAGGTCGCGACGCTCGCGGAGGTCAGTGACGGACGCGCGCTCCTCGGACTGGGCGCGGGCGACGCCTCGACGCTGCGGAACCTCGGCGTCGACCGCGACAGGCCACTCCGCCGGGTGCTCGAGACGATGCGGGTCGCAAAGAAACTCTGGGCGGGCGAGCGCGTGGATCACGAGGGGACGTTCACCGCCAGCGACGCGGCGTTGAACTACGACCCGGGACCGGTCCCGGTACTCGTCGGCGGGCAGGGGCCGCATATGCTCCGGATGGCCGCGAAGCACGCCGACGGCGTGCTCGTCAACGGTTCACATCCCGACGATTACGCCTGGGCGGCCGATCAAGTCGAGATCGGTCTCGCGGACCGCCCCGAGTCGCGAGGGCCGTTCACGCTCGGGGCGTTCGCGAGCGTCAGTATCGACGAGGACGCGGAGCGGGCCCGGACGGTCGCGCGCCGGCCCGTCGCGTACATCGCCGCGGGCGCACCCGAGGAGGTACTCGACCGACACGGGCTGGACGTCGACCGCGCAGCGGCGATCGGGTCGGCCATCTCCGCAGGTGACCGCGAGCGCGCCGACGACCTCGTCACGCCCGCGATGGTGGACGCGTTCTGCGTCGCCGGCACTCCTGACGCGGTAGCCGAGCGGATCGCGACGATCCGCGAGTACGCCGACGCGTTCGTCGCCGCCTCCCCGCTCGGCCCCGACAGGGAGCACGCGATCGAACTGCTCGGGTCGGTCCGCAAACGGCTCATTGCGCCGGAGAGTGAACCGTGAGCAGCGACACGTGGCCGACCGATCTGCGGGGCGTCGTCGAGAGCGTCACGTCGACACGGGGCCCCGAGGACCAGTGGCACGTCGCCGCGCTCGGCCTCCAGGCGGGCGAACAGCACGCCGCCGCGGATCCAGTTCGCGCGCGGACCTGGGGACAGACGCGCACCCGACAGCACTTCGAGCGGCGCGGAAGCGCGCGCGTGCAGTTCGTGCAAGATCCGGTCGTCTTCGTCAGGGCCGCGCTCGACGACTTCGAGACCGACGCCCCCGTCCTCGACGCCGCCGACGCCTGGGTCGAGGTCGAGGCAAAGGAGATCGAGCGAGGGACCTCGGGCGGGACGGAGTGGATCGATTGGCGACTCCGGCCCGAGCGGACCGCCGTCGAGCGACGCGTCGTGCCGACGACGTCACGTTCGCTCGGCGCGGTCATCGAACTGGCCGTCGCCGCCTCCCGCCTGGGCGTTCCGGTCTACGACGACGACGAACTCCGCGATCGAATGGCGTACTTTGCCGGCGTTGCGACGAACTGCGGCGCCTCGCGGGCGAAAGAGGCAGTCGGGCTCGTGGCGTCGCTGTCGGCGTGGACGCCCGACGACGACATCGCGGCGGAGCTCGGCGCGTCGACCCCGGACGCAGACGACACGACCGACGGCGGGTGGTAGCTCGATGCGCGTGCGCGTCGCGGCGACCGCGCGACTGCACTTCGGCTTCCAGAACCTCTCGCCGAGTCGGGAGCGGCTCTACGGCGGACTCGGGGTCGCCGTGGACGCCCCGGAGGCCATCGTAGCGGCCGAGCCGGCTGAGGCGGTAGTCTGCGACGCCGACGGCGACGTCGGAGCGAAGACTGCGGACACAGTCGCGGTCTACGCCCGTCGTGCCACCGAACTGCTCGGGGTCGAGGGCGCACGGGTGACCGTCGAATCGGCGCTGCCCCGACACGTCGGATTCGGCTCGGGAACGCAACTGGCTCTGTGTACGTTCACGGCCATCGCCCGGGCGTACGGCCGCGAGCCCGCCGTACGCGACGCCGCGGCAGACCTCGGTCGGGGCGGACGGAGCGGAGTCGGCGTCGCTGCCTTCGAGGCCGGCGGGTTCGTCGTCGACGCCGGCACACCCACTGATCCGCACACCGAGACGGCACTGGCCGAAGGCGTCGCGACCGTCCCGTCGGTCGCTGTCCAGCAGGAGATCCCCGCCGACTGGCGGTTCCTCCTCGTGGTCCCGGACGCCGACGCGGGACGGAGCGGCGCGACCGAAGACGCGAGCATGCAGTCTGTCATCGGCGGGGCGGACCCGACGCTCGCCGATCGGATCGAAGCCGCCGTCGCCGGGCGGGTCCTACCGGCGGTCGCCGACGGGGACGCCGCCCGGTTCGGCGCGGCCATCCAGACCGTCGACCGACTCAACGGCGAGTGGTACACCGACGAGCAGGGTGACATCTACCGCGCACCCGTCGCCGAAGTCGTCGACGCCCTGACTGACAGTCGGGCCGTCTTCGGCGTCGGGCAGTCGTCGTGGGGACCGGCCGTGTATGGGGTTACGACGGCTGGTCGCGCCGAGGCCGCTCGCGACGCAGGGCAGCGTGCGCTCTCCCACGCGGGACTCGACGGCGAGGTCGCGGTCGTGGCCGGGCGAAACCGCGGTGCCGTCGTCACGCAGTGTTGAAGTCGGCGAGAGTGATGCGTGAGTTGTTCACATCCGCGAGGGCGAATCGGAACCAATGTCGGGGTGGGTCTCCGAAGGCGGGTCGTGAGCGAGTCGACGACGGAGCTGACAGGGTACGCGCGGCGGATGCTGTACACTGTCTCGCTGGGGTGGGCGCTGCTGCAGACCGGACGGTTCCTCATCTCGCCGCTGCTGCCGACGATCATTAGCGACCTGGGTATCACGGAGGCGACAGCAGGCATCGCACTGGCAGTGTTTCAGGGGTCGTACGCACTCGTCCAGTACCCAAGCGGGGAGTACTCCGATCGCTGGAACCGGACGACGCTGATCGTGCCCGGCCTGGTCATCCTGGCCGTCGGGTTCGCCCTCCTGGGCCTGGTCAACGGCATCGTCCTGTTCTTCGTCGCCACGACCGTCGTCGGGGTGGGCAAGGGGCTGTTCTCGATTCCATCGCGGGCCCTGCTGTCGGATCTCTTTTCGGCGAACCGGGGGCGCGCGCTCGGAATCTACGCCGCCGGCACCGACGTGGGCGGCCTCATCTCTTCCGGCGTCGCGGTACTGGCGCTGACGTACGCCAGCTGGCGCACGCCGTTCTTCCCCGTCGCGATCGCGCTCGGCGTCCTCACGGTCGCGTACGCGGCGACGACACGGGAGGGATATACCGTGGGCAGCGCGTCGCTCGACCTCCGCGGCACCGTCGGCCGGCTCGTCCAGAGCACCCAGCAGCGACGAACGCTCGTGGCGTTCACGCTGTTTTACTTCATGGTCGGCGGCTTCATCAACTTCGCACCGACCTACCTGGCGCAGGCGAAAGGGTTCAGCGAGAGTCTCGCGGGGCTCTCGTTCGGCATCGTCTTCGCGGTCGGGTTCGCGGTGAAACCGATCGCGGGCACGCTCGGGGATCGGTTCTCCCGTCGGGGCATCGCCGTCGCCGGGATGCTCATCGCCGCGGCCGCGCTCGGAGGGCTGGTGTTCGTCTCAGCGAACCTCGCCATCTGGATCGCCGTCGGCGTCCTCGCGCTGGGGTACAAGACCGGATTCCCACTGGCGGACGCGATCATCATCGACGGCGCGCCCGCCGAGGGGATGGGCGCGGACCTCGGGGCGGCGCGGGCGCTCTTTCTGAGCGCGAACGCGCTCGGCCCCGCGTACGTCGGCGTCGTCGCCACCTACGCGAATTACGATCTCGCGTTCGGCGGCTTCGTGGCCTGTCTGGTGGTCGCGGCTGGGCTCCTCGTCGTGAGCGACTGAACGGGCGGCGCAAGCGTGACAGCGACACCGGACGGGAATGCGACGCCCTCACCGCGTCGGTTCGGGTGCGCGCCACGCCAGGAGCGCGCCGACCACCGCAAGCCCGCCGGCGAGCAGGAACGCGGGCTCAAACCCGGCGGCATCGACGACAGCACCCCCCGCGATGGGGGCGAGGAACGCGCCCGCGAGGCCGACACTCGTCTGAAACGCGACCGCGGTAGCGGCGACGCGTTCTTCGACGACTTCGCGGACGTACGTATAGGAAAGCCCGAGCGTGAGTTGGATCGCGAAGCCCGACAGGAGGAGCGCGACGACGACCAGCGCGACGGAGCCGAGACGGGTGAACCCCAGCAACAGCGGAGCCGCAAGCGCGAACGATCCGAGGACGACGGGCCGGCGGCGACCGCCGAAGACCCGATCGGAGAGCAGCCCACTGCTGACGCGTGAGAGGAGGCCGACGCCCGGGAAGAGGGCGACGACCAGCCCACTCGTCGCGAGCGAGAGCGCCAGCTCCTGGGTGAGATACGAGGAGCCCCAACTGTTGACGAACAGATAGAGCGCGTAGCTGAGGAACCCGAGCGCGCCGAGGAGCCACACCGTGGGAGACCGAAGTACTGTCAGGAACTCTCGCAGCGAGGGCGCGTCACCGCGGGCCTCGCCGAGCCCTCGGCTCGCCGGCCAGAAGAGGAGCAGTCCGAGGAGGGCGACCGCGGTGAACGCCGGGAGGATCGCCGGCCAGCCGAACCGCGCGGCGATCAGCGGACCGGTCCCCTGTCCGATGGCGAACCCCACGGGCCCGCTGGCAGTGAAGATGCCGACCGCCGTCGCCTGAACGTCGGCGTGGACGGCCCGACTCACGATGTCGATGCCGGCGTTCCAGACGACGACGTACGCCACCCCGCCGAGCGCCCGCGACGCGATGACCGACCAGTAGGCGCCTGCCGTTCCCGCGAGCCACCCCCAGACCCCGGCGACGAACAGCGCCAGCACCGCCAGCGCCATCACGCGCCGGGAGTCGGTCCGGTCGAGCACCACGCCCGCCGGGAGGCTCCCCACGACGGCGGTCCCGAACATCACACTCACCACCAGCCCCGCGGCGCTCGAACCGATGCCCAGCGATTCGCGGAGCAGCGGCGTGACGCTCGCGGGCACGATCTCGTAGGCGGCCAGGCTCGTCGAGATGAGCCCCGCGCCCCCGACGAGGGCGTACGTTCGTCGGTCCCGGCCCGATCCGGACGCAGAGCGGTCGTCGGTCGGCGCGTGCTCTTCCGTTGGCGCACTCATCAATACTCCCCCGTCTCCGCGCCGGGGTATAGAAACCGGCGGTGTCGGTCCGTGAGTCGCGGCGCCGTCGTTCGATCGGAGATCCCACCCCGTGGCGACGGTCGTCCCGGACGGATTCCGTCTCCTACCGCCACGGCCGGCGGCCGCCACCGCCCAAGCGACCCGGTGTCCTGGCGTCAGGGCTGGCAGTGTCCCCGCCCGACGGTGGAACGCCAGACACCCTCGAACGCCGGCCGCGGCGCGAGCGAGTTCGGTTCCGCGTTAGGTACATACGATTCGGGGCCGTATTCGGGACGAATGACGACCGAAACGGCCACGTTCGGCGGCGGGTGCTTCTGGTGCACGGAGGCGGCGATGAAAGTCCTCGACGGCGTCCACGCGGTCACGTCGGGGTACGCGGGCGGCGAGACCGACGATCCCACCTACCGCGAGGTCTGTGCCGGTTCGACGGGCCACGCGGAGGTCGTCCAGGTCGAATACGACCCCGAGACCATCGGTTACGACGACCTGCTGGAAGTGTTCTTCGCGACGCACGACCCCACACAACTCAACCGACAGGGGCCTGACGTCGGCACACAGTACCGCTCGATCGTGCTCTATCACGACGAGGAGCAACACCGGCAGGCGGAGGCGTACGTCGAAGCGCTCGGGTCAGCGTACGACGACGAGGTGGTCACCGAGATCGAGCCCCTCGAGCGGTTCTGGGCGGCCGAGGAGTACCACCAGGACTACTTCGAGAAGAACCCGAGCGACGCGTACTGTCGGATGCACGCCCAGCCGAAAGTCGAGAAGGTGCGTGAGAAGTTCGCGGAACTGACAGATACCGAGGCGGCGACGTCGGACTGAGACCGCGACGGAGCCCGAGGTGTGACGACCCCGGAGCCCACCGAACACTGGGTTGGGCGTCACCGGCGACGACGGGGCTACGGCCTCGGGAGTCGGAGCCGAACGCTGTTGCCGCCGTACTCGCTCTCCTCGAAGAGTAACTCACCACCGTAACTCTCGGCCGTCCACTTGGCGAGCCACAGGCCGAGTCCGCTGCCGTGCTGGGTCTGGGTGGCCTCGATATCGCCCGTGACGATGTCTTGCTCCGACGCCGGAATCGGCGGGGCGTCGTCGTCGATCTGGATGGCTGCCCACCCCTCGTCGAGAGCGGTGGCTCGCACCCGGACGAACGCCTGTTCGCCGGGGTTGTGCTCGATGGCGTTCTCCACCAGTCCGTCGACCGCAGAGCGCAGGTGTCCGTTCGCTCGAACGGGAAGTTCCGCCGGCAGATCGGCTTCGATCTCGGCCTGCGGAAACTGCCGTCTGCGTTCCTCGAGGATGCCGTGGACGATCGGGACGCTGTCGATCACGCTGGTGTCGGTCGTCGCCGACAGCACTGAGTGAATCTCGCTGGCCTCGTGTGAGAGAGACTCCAGTTTCGCCGCGGCGCGTTCGACGGTCGCTGCCGCCCCGACTGACGCTGCCGATCCATCGGGGAGTTGTTCGAGGAGCTGGGAGGTGTGGCCGATGATGACGTTCGCCTCGTTCCGGAGGTTGTGGCGGAGCACGCGGTTCAGTACCTGGAGGCGGTGTTGCTGACGGGTGAGTTCGGTGATGTCCGTATAGACGGCGAAGCCGTCGATGCTCCGGTCGCGACTGTCGTACGGGATTCCCCGGTAGAGGAACTCCCGGAGACCGGTGCTCGTCTCCCGCTTTACGCGCTGGTAGTTGATCTCGCCCGTCCCGGTCTGTTGGTCGAGTTGTTTCGCCTCCGCGAAGAGCCACTCGGGGACGATCCAGTCATTGAGCGATTCGTCGCGGATCTCCGCACCGTCGTAGCCAAAGATATCGACGAACGCACGGTTCACCCCCCGAACGATGGGGTCGCTGTCGACGAGCTCGAACTCGACGACGGCGTCTTGGACGTGCTGGATGAGGTGATCGTACGGATTCTCCGCGACGGGCTCGTCCGCTTGGGACTCCATCCTGGAACTCTCTTCCGCAGTCCACGAATTATAGGTTCCGGTAGGGTTTCAAATTTGATTTCATCTCTCGAACTATAATTTGCCACAGATCAGGACAAAGAGAAGAAAGTTATTAGAATTGGAATAATATCTCCACTCGGCCGAGCAGCTGTCGCTTACTCCTCTGAGAGCCGACCGGGCGACCACTCACCGGTGAAGTCCTCGTGGCGGAACGGGCGGGGGTCCTCGCCGGCGTACGTCGCGACCAGCTGTCCGTCGCCTTCGAGGTGGTACTTGTAGGTCGTGAGTCCCTCCAGCCCGACGGGGCCGCGGGCGTGCGTCTTGCCCGTACTGATGCCGACCTCCGCACCGAGTCCGAAGCGGTAGCCGTCGGCGAAGCGCGTCGAGGCGTTGTGGAAGACGCTCGCGGCGTCGATCGCCCGCATAAATCGCTCGGCGCGGTCGGCCGTCTCGGTGATGATCGACTCGGTGTGTTTCGAGCCGTTGGCGTTGACGTGCGTGATCGCCTCGTCGAGCGAGTCGACGATCTTGATCGCGAGAATGAGATCGCCGTACTCGGTCGTCCAGTCCTCGTCCGCGGCGGCGTTCATCTCGGCGATCTCGCGGGCCCGTGCATCGCCGCGGAGTTCGACGCCGGCGTCCCGATAGCGCGCGACCATCTCGGGAAGGAACGCGTCGGCGACTGACTCGTGGACCAACAGCGTCTCGACGGCGTTGCACACCGCGGGGTACTGGACCTTCGCGTCGAAGGCGACGTCCTCGGCCATCGAGAGGTCCGCGTCCTCGTCGACGAAGATGTGACAGACGCCCTCTGTGTGCCCCAACACCGGAATCGAGGTGTTGTCCTGGACGTACTCGACGAACGCCGAACTCCCGCGGGGCATCAGGAGGTCGACGGCGTCGTCTCGCTCCAGGAGGGTCTCGACGTCTTCGCGGGCCTCGATGAGTTGCGCCCAGCCGTCGGGGACCTCCGCGGCGGCCTCGCAGATGATCTCATAGAGAATGCGATTGGATTCGGCGGCCTCGCTGCCACCCTTGAGGATTACGGCATTACCCGATTTGAGACTGAGTGCGGCGATCTGCACCAGCGCGTCGGGACGGGACTCGAAGACGGTGCCGAGCACGCCGATCGGGACTGACAGCTTGTACAGTTCCAGGTCGTCGTCGAGACGACGCGCTTCGAGGGTCTTCCCGAGAGGATCCTCCTGCCCGGCCACGCTTCTGACCATCTCGACGATGCTCTCGAGTTTGGATTCGGAGAGCTTCAGCCGGTCGACGAAGGCCTGGGTGTACTCGCCGGCCGCGAGGAGTTCTTCGGCCTCCGCGACGTCCGTCTCGTTCGCGTCGAGGATCTCTTCTCTGCGGGCCTCGATCGCGTCGGCGATCGCGTGCAGCGCGTCGGTTCGCGCCTCCGCCGAGATGTTCGCCAGTTCCAGGGCCGCGGACTGTGCCTGCGTGATCTTGGTTTCGGTGTCAGTCATCGTTGTAGGTGATTGTCGGTGGAGTCGTTACTGCGCTTCGGTCTCGTGGCCGTTGATCGGCATAAAGATGGTACCGACCGCCTGTTCGGCTGCGACCTTCGCCAAGACGTCCGGTTCGGCGGACGCGGCGATGATTGCGGGGATGCCGTGCTCGCTCACCCGGCGTGCGCCGCTGACCTTCGTCCGGATCCCGCCGAAGGAGTGGCTGCCGCTCTCTTCGACGATCTCTTCGACCTCGTGGTAGTTCCGGCCGACCGCCTCGATCAGTTCCGCGTCGGCGTCGTGCTTCGGATTCCCCGTGTACACGCCATCCACGTCGGTGAGCGTGACGAGCAGGCCGGCCCCGAGCCCGATAGCGATCGACGAGGAGATCATATCGTTGTCGCCGATTCGGATCTCCTCGGTGGCGACGGCGTCGTTTTCGTTGACGATCGGGACGACGCCCCAGTCGAGGAGCGTGTCGACGGTGTTCTTGAAGTTGGTGAACCGCTCGGGGTTCTCGAGGTCGTGTTCGGTCACGAGGATCTGTGCGACCGTGATCCCATAGCGCTCGAAACTCTCGGTGTAGCGCCGCATCAGGTGGCTCTGCCCGATCGTCGAGAGCGCCTGAGACTGTTCGACGGTGTCCTCGCTGGCGAAGCCCGCTCGCCCCTTGCCCGCGCCGATCGCACCCGAGGAAACCAGGACGACGTCCTTGTCACGCTGGACGAGGTCGGCGACGTCGTCGACGAGTTTGTCGAGTTTCTCGTCGTCGAGGTTGGAGGTCTCGTCGGTCAGCGAGTTGGTGCCCGCCTTGACGACGACGCGGTCGGCCGTCGCCGCCAGTTCGCGTGCGTGGTCGATCTCTCCGCTGGAGATCGCGCCGCTCATTTTTCGGCTTCCTCGGCCAGTTCGGCCGATCGCTCTCGGGCGGCACTCAGCGCGTCGCCGACGACTGCGTCGACGTCGCTGTCCCAGAGTATCTCCATCCCCTCGATGGTCGTGCCGCCGGGTGAACAGACGGCGTCGATCAGGGTCTCGACGTCCTCGTCGGAGCGAAGCACGGTCTCGGCCGCGCCTTTGAACGTCTGTGCGGCGAGGGTTTCGGCGTCGTCGGCGTCGAGGCCCTCTTCGACGGCGCGGTCGGCCATCGCGCCCAAGAGGTAGAAGACGAAGGCGGGGCCGCTGCCGTTCAGCGCCGTGGTGACGTCCATCAGATCCTCGTCGACGACGACGTACTCGCCGAGGTCCGAGAGCATCTGTGCGACGTGGTCGTTCGGTTCGTCCCACGTCACGGCGGCGGCCATATTCTGCGTCTCGGCCGCGAGGTTCGGCATCACCCGAACGACGGTCGCGTCGGTCTCGGCGGCGACGACGTCGGTGGAGACGCCGGCGGCGATCGTCAGGAGCGTCCGGTCGGCGTCGAGTTCCAGGTCCTCGAGGACGAGCGGGACGATGTCCGGCTTGACCGCGAGGACGACGACGTCCGAGTCGGTCACGTCCGCGAGGTCCGTCGTCGTCCGGTCGGCGTACTGTTCGATCCGCTCGAAGGCGTCGGGGTCCACGTCGTAGGCCGTGATGTGGTATTCGCCGGCCTCAGAGAGCCCTGTGATCAGGGCACTCCCCATATTCCCACAGCCGATGACGCTCACGTCGATCATTCTGTGAGCCAATACGCGGGGCCGCCGATATACGAACTTTGGTTTCCGGCCGGTCACGGGGTGGGCGTCGCCGGGGTCCCGACCCCACACTCACTCGAGGTCGTCGAGCGCCGACGCCGCGGCCTCTCGGACCCGTGCCGAGGAGTCGTCCCGCAACTCGCGGATCTCGGCGGTCGCCTCGACGGCACCGAGCGTCCCGAGCGCGCCCGCCGCCTCCTTGCGGACCAGGTCGTACTCGTCGTCGAGCGCCGCACGGAGCGTGTCGGATCGTCCGGTGACCGCCCCGGCGTCGTCGAGGGCGAACTCGTACAGCGTGAACGCGGCGTAGTAGCGGACGCGACGATCCCGGTCGGTAGCGAGGCGGTCCGCAGCCGTAGCGACCAGTCGCGGCGTCTCCGCGGGAAGCCGACCGCGGATCGGGGCGTACTCCTCGGCGACGTCGGAGAGTCCGGCGGTCCCGATCCGGCGGACCGTCGGATCGGCGTGTGTGACCAGATCGATCAGCGCCGTCTCGTACGCGTCGGTGAGGATCACGACCGAGGCGAGCGCCCAGCCGAGGTCCCTGACCGCCGCGTATCCCTGTTGCACCGCGTCGAACGTCGCGTGGTGACGCTCGTATGCGCGGGCGGCCAGTCGGAGCAGCGATTCGGGATCGGCCTGCCCGGTGAGCACCATCGCCGAAACCGCGAACCCGACCGAGCTGGGCTGGAAGAAGCCATCGCTCTCGTCGACCGACAGCCGTACCCGCTCGTCGAGGAGATCGGTGTCCGCGAGGAGCGACTCGATGCGGTCTTCGAGCCGACTGACGTCCCGTCCGGAGAGCGCGAGGTGAGCCAAGGCCTCGGCCGCACGGAGACGGACGGCGGCCGAATCCGCGTCGAGACAGATGCCGAGGGCGTCGAGGTCGACGTCGTCAGGCTGTTCGCGGGCGATCGCCGCCAGTCGCTCGCTCGGGTCGTCGGTCGGCATTCGATCGATGCTCGGACGCGCTGAACTTAGCCGTTGGGCGAAGGCGCGAGCCCCTGGGACGTGACAGCAGGCGGCCGGCGGCACAACCCTCATAATCCATACTGAGAGAATAGGAAGCGGTGACTGATACGATGGTCTCTCCGCTCGAAGATCTCGGCTACCCGCTCGTGTTCCCCGTCGACGAAGGGGTCGACGGGCTCGACGCTCCGGAGCCGTCACTCGGCGTCGCGCACCGGACGCGCGTCCGGTCGCTCGGCGGGATGCAGAAGGAAGCGCTCGTGACGAACAGTGCCACCGGCACCACCTGGCGACTCGCCAGCGACGAGGGAGAGTACCTCGAAGGTGAGGACATCGCGCCCGCGCCGCTGGCACACCTGACGACCGGGATGGTCAGTTCCTTCGCCAGCGAGGTCCTCACACTCGCGGACGAGCGCGGGATCGAGGTCGAGGACCTCACGCTGGTGCAGGACAACTACTACACGATGAACGGCTCGGCCCTCGCGGGGACGATGACCGCGGGCGCGCTGCCGGTGGATCTCGACGTGGAGATCGACGCCGACGCCGAACCACAGGCGCTCCGGACGCTGGTCGACGACGCCGTGCAGTCGGCCCCGGTTTCGGGACTGATCCACGACGTCACCGACAGCGTGTTCACCCTCGTCGCGAACGGCCGCGAGATCGACCCCGACCGCGTCGACGAACGCGACGGCCCCACTCTGCCGGACCCCATCGAGACCTTCGAGTCGCTGCCCCGCGACGCGTCAGAGCGAGACCCGCCGATCATCCATCGAACGGGAGCGACGACGGAGCCGCTCCCCGACAGCGACGAGGCGTACACGAGCGGCGAGGGCTCCAGTCTCTCCGCAGATCAGGACCGGGTGCTCCACCTGCGCGGCACCTGCACAGTCCGTCCGGACGGGACGAAGCACGTCGCCGTCGAGTTGTTCAGCCCGATCGGAACGGTCTTCGAGTTCATCTCCGACGAGCCGTCGGGCCGCGGCGGCGCGGGACGGGCGCCCGACGCGATGACCTACGTCGCCGCTGGGCTCGGGTTCTGCTTCATGACCCAGATGGGTCGCTACGCAGACATCGTCGACGCCGACCTCTCGGCGTATCGAATCGTCCAGGACACGCACGTCACAGCGGGCGTCCGGGGCGACGAGGCCACACCCGCGGGCTGGGCCCCTGTCGAGACGTGTGCGTACGTCGAAACAAGTGAAGATGCGGACTTCGCCCGCGAGTTGCTCGATATGTCAGAACAGACGTGTTTCCTGCACGCGCTCTGTCGGAGCGACCCCGGGGGACCGGACGTCGACGTCGTCGCCCGCTAACTGACGGCTTAGCGGGCCTTACAGGTATCGACGCCGATGAGCGAGTACAGCCCACACTGCCCCGTCAGCCCCGTCCCGAGCGCCATAATAGCGACCACGCCGAGGACGAGCGAGAGGACGCCCGAGCCCGGGACGACATTTCCGAGGATGCCGAGCGAGACGGCGCCGGCGAGTGCGCCGAGGGCGATCCGAACGATACTGTCAGTCTGGCCGACGTTCTGCTCCATACCATAATATTGTCTCAGACACACATAACTGTTCCTCTTGTGATCACTCGCGGACCGCGCGCCGCCGTTCGGGGATCACGTCGAACGCGGCGTCAGTGTCCCCGAGGACGAACAGCGCGTGGTACCGGAGGTACGCCTGGACGGGAACCCCGACCAGGAGGACCAGCGCGAGCACGACGAGGCCGAAGAGGACGGCGGCGATCGCGATGACGATCCCACCGACGATCTCGGCGACGCCCAGCAGCCCGATCCCGACGAGGCCGACGATGCCGAGCGGGATGCCCGCCACTACCGCAGCGAATCCCACGGCCACGCTCGCGGCGATGCCGGCCGCGAGTTGAAGCACCCAGCCGACGACGGCGTAGGCCGCGTACTGCTTCCACTGGGTCCGCAACGTCGGCCAGAAGCGCCGCCACGCCGACAGGAGCCCCCGATCTTCGAGCAGCATCACCGGCACGATAAACATCGTCGTGAACCCGCCGAGGAGCCCGGAGACGACAGAAAGCAGCACGAACACCGGGATCGCGAGCAGGATGAATGCGAGCGGCGCGCCGCCGAATCCGAGGAAATACGGTCCCAGCGCCGCGGCGAAAATGCCCACGACGACACCGAGCGAGAGCAGCGCGAGCACGAGTCGGAAGCCGAACAGCCGGAGGCCCTGCCCCCAGTACCGACTCCAGTAGGCCCGGACGCGAACCTGCTCTTCGCGGAGCGATTCGACGAAGACGAACTCCATAACCGATCCGACGAGCAGGAACCCGAGCACGAGCAGGGCGATGACGCCGACGATGGCGCCGATCACGGCGAGTTCGGTGCCGCCCGGAAGGGCCATCTCGGGTGACCCGGACGGAGTCGGCGCCGATTCGAACCCGCTCGGGGCGCTGCCCGAGAACTGAAACGGCGCCAGGCCGCTGTTCCCGGCGGCCCCGCCGAGGAAGAACACGACCACAACGAGTCGGAGCCACCGACCGAGGTCGAACGGCCACAGCAACTCCCGGGTGGCGGTGGCCGCGTCGTCGATCGCGTCGAGAGCGTACAGCGTCATTCGTGGACCTCCCGGAGCGGGCCGGCGAGTGAGCAGCCGAGAGGGTCGACGAGACGACTCGTGGAGGGGGGACCAATTCGCGACATCGCAGCCACACTCTCACCGGCGATCGACAAAGCCGTTCCGATCGATTCCGGCGGCGGGTGGGGCTGAGAGCGCTTACAGCGAGATCAGTGCAATCGCGAGGACGCTGCAGCAGATTCCACCGATCTTCCGCGGCGTGACCGACTCGTCGAAGGCGACGATCCCGATGACCGAACTGACCACGATGAAGAGGCCGTAGATCGGCACCACGATGCTCACGGGCCCCAGCGCGAGCGCTCGGTAGTACGTCAGGAGTCCGACGGTCAGCAGGACGCCGAGGGCCACGACGTGCGGCGTGTACCGGTGTCGGAGGTACGGCAGCGGCGACTCCCCGCGGTAGTAGAGCGCGACGCCGACCACGACGAGCAGCACGGAGTTCGAGAGGAACACGGCCGGCGTGCTCGGGATGACTTCCATCGCGATCTTCAGGAGCGGCGCGACTAGGCTGTAGGCCAGGAACGCGAGGATCGAGAATCCGAGGTAGCGCCGCGCCATCACTCGGCCCCCGAACTCAGGTAGATAGCCAGGACGGCCGCGCCGATGCCACCGATTCGGGGGAGCGTCACGGTCTCGTCGAGCACGAGGATGCCGACGACCGAACTCCCGACGATGAAGAGGCCGTAGATCGGCACGACGACGCTGACGGGCCCACGCTGCAGCGCGTAGTAGTACGAGAGGATCCCGATGCCGAGGAACACGCCGCCGACGTAGATGTAGCCGGCGCGTGGCGATCCGACGTACGCCAGCGGGCTCGTGCCGGTCACGACCAGCACCCCCAGCGTGAGCACGAGAAAGACGATCGTGGCGAGAAACAGCGACACGGCCGGCGGAATCTCCTGGGTCACCTTGCTCGTCAGCGGCGCGAGCGCCCCGTAGGAGATCACCGCGACGATGACCCACGGCAAGTACTCCATACCGGAGGCGTTCCACTGCGGGTACAACCCTCTTACGCCATCGATGCAGCGGGCGTCAGTGCTCCCCGCGTCGGCGCGCCCGTCGTCTCAGTTCGGCGTCCGCACGCTGTCGCCCGGACCGCCGGGAGAGAATGGTCGAACGATCCGGTGGGGGCCGTCCCATCGGCCCAGGCCAGGCGGCCCTCGACCGACACGTCGAGTCCGTCGTACGGTTCGAACCGATCAGACTCCCTGTCGAGAGAGTTAGCCAACTCGCCGCTCGCGGCAGTCGCCGCGTCCACGTAGGTGTTGTCGAACGTGAGGCGGGTCGTCTCCCGGCCGAACTGCCACGCTTCGGGGTGGCCCGTGCTGTCGTCGATACAGAGGGTTGGATCCGACCGGCCGGGAGCCACAACTGTTAGGCCCTACGGGACGAACGCGGAACAACGATGCCCTCCGCGAACACCGACGCCGCGATTCAGGCGACCGGGCTCCGGAAAGTCTACGGCTCGGCCGTCGCCCTCGACGACGTCTCGCTGTCGATTCCGTCCGGGACCGTGTACGGCTTTCTCGGGCCGAACGGGGCCGGCAAAACGACCACGATGCGGATCCTGACGGGGCTGACCCGACCCACCGACGGATCGGTTCGGATCGCCGGCACCGACGTTCGGGACCGGCGGGCGCTTGCACCCCGCGTGGGCTATCTCCCCGAGACGCCGCCGCTCTACGACGAGTTCAGTGCCCGCGAACAGCTGGATTACGTCGCAGACCTCAGAGATATCCCGCAGTCGACCGCCCAAGAGCGCATCGAGCGCTACCTCTCGGAGTTCGAACTCCGCGAGGACGCGGACAAGCGCATCGACGCGTACTCGAAGGGAATGAAACAGAAGACCGCGTTCGTGCAGGCCGTCCTCCACGAACCCGACGTGCTCTTTCTCGACGAGCCGACAGCTGGGCTGGACCCCCGTGCGGCGCGGCGGATCCGGGAGTCGATCGCGGCCTTCGCCGACGAGGGGACGACTGTCTTCCTCTCGACGCACATTCTCCCAGTCGTCGAGGCCGTCGCCGACGAGGTCGGCGTGCTGTTCGACGGGCGGGTCGTCGCCGAGGGGACGCCCGCGGAACTCCGCGAGCGAGCCGAGGGGGAAGGCGGGTCGCTGGAAGACGCGTTTCTCGCGGTCACCAGCGGCGGCGCGGAGGGCCTCGGTTCGGGGGAGACAGTCGAATCGACCGCGGGGGCGTCAGCATCACCGGCCGCGCCGGATGCGTCGAACGACAGCCGATGAGTGCCGGCGGTGACCTCCGGCACGGCCTCCGGATCGCTCGCGCCGAACTCTCCCGAAGTATCCGGGGGTACGGGCGGGACTGGCGACGCCTCGTCGGAATCGCGTTCGCAGTGCTGTTCCTCGGTGGGTATCTGCTGGTCTCCCTGCCGGCAGCCTACGCGGTCGGCCGCCGGACGGGCTCGATCGAAGCGATCCCGTTCCTCGGGGCCGGGACGTCGCTGCTGCCGGTCGGTCTCGTCGGTCTCGCGGCGCTACGTACCCTCGAGCGCATCGGACGCCCGCCGGCCGAGGACCTGCTGCTGCTGACGACCCACCCGCGGGCGGTCGTCCTGGGCCTCATCGGCGCCGAACTGGGCCGGCTGGCGGTCTGGTTCGGCGTTCCGATCGTGGCTCTCGTGACGGCGTTTGGGTTCGGACTCGGGGCGCCGACGGTGATCCCGGCGCTCGGCCTCGTGGCGCTGCCGCTCTTCGCGTGCAGCGCCGTTTGGGGGTACACGCTCGGTATCGGGCTCCTCAGGGCGTTCCGCCGGCTGCCGACCATCCGTCGCCTGCTCAAGATCGGCGGCATCGGCGGATTCGTCGTGTTGACCTTCGGCTCGCAGCTCGCTGGTGGGCTCATCGCCGAGCGGTCGATTCAGGCCTCCGGACTCCTCGACGCGGTCTCTATTCGGCCGCTGGTGTCGTACGTCTCGCTCGCGTTCGTCGGGACGCCGCTGGCCGACTCGGTCTCGCTCGCCGGCCTGGGGGTACTCGCCGCCCTGATCGCGCTCACACCGGTCGGCGTCGTCGCCGCGACGCAGCAAGCGTCGGCGCTGTGGTTCACTGACACGTCAGTCACTGCCGAACCGTCGGAGACGAAGACGGGAGGCGAACGACTCGCCGCACCGCGTCCCTTCAGCGTCGTGAAGAGCGGTCGGATCGCCTGGGGGCACCTCCTCCGCGCGGTGCGGAAGCCTCAGGAGTTCACGCACCTGATTCTGCTCGTCTTCTTCTTGGGCCCGGTCGGGACGACAGTCGTCCAGGCGGCTGACGACGCCCTCGGCCCGCTCGTGGCCGGGATCGGCGTCGGTCTCGGCACGTATCTCGCCGGGGCGACGTTCGGTCTCAACCCGCTCGGTGACGACCGACCACACCTCCCGTTCCTGTTGCTCTCGGGGACCGGAGTCAGGACGATCGTCCGCGGGCGAGCGCTCGCCGGCGTCGCCCTCGGTCTGCCGGTGGCGGCGGCGCTCCCGGCGGCGTCGGTCGTCCTCGGCACCCATCTGCTCCACGCGGCGGTGTTCGCAGCCGTCGGGGCCGGGACGGTCGTCGCCGCCGCCGCGTTCGGACTCGGACTCGGGGCCGCCTACCCGATCTACGAGGAGCGAGAGTTCTGGGGGACCGAGACCGTCGTGCCGTCGACGCTCGTGATGCTGGTGTTTCTCGCGATTGTCGGCGGCGGGACGCTCATCGCGCTACTCGGGACGTGGGTCACCCTCACCGGCGGACTCGGCCTGTCACCGCTCGTTGTTGGGGCTGCCGTCGTGTATCTGGCGCTCACAGCCGGTGGCCCGTACCTGTCGTATCGATACGCCGTGCGCCGGTACCGCCGGTACCACCTCGAGTGAGGCGGCGGCTCCAACAGGGCTAACTCCGTGGCGACGAGGAGTACGGCTATGGTCCTCACTCGACGGTCAGCCCTCCACCTCGCAGCGGCGACCTCGCTGGCGGCGACGGCCGGCTGTGCATCGCTGTCGTCACTCGGATCCGACGAGCCGAAGCCGGAGTACACGCTCGACGTCGATCGAATCGACGCGTCGCCCGTGGAACACGCCCTGTACGACCCCGGCGACGACGGCCTCTTCGGCGAGCCTGCTCGGACGGCGCTGGACGCGATCCTCCCCGAGGGCCGCCACACCACGTACGGGTACGAACCCCTACCCGAAGGCGCTTACGTCCGGCGCGGCGAGACCTACTACCAGACGGAGTCCGTCGTCACCGGGCGAGAACGGATGGAGCGGCGGCTGGTCCGGGTCGAGTCCGTCCCGGACGCGGACGTGCCAGACGATCCGCTGCACGTCGACGATCTCGACCGCCCGAGCGCGCGGGCCGTCAAGATCCTGCACTCGAACGCCGTGTCGGGCGGGGCGTCGGGGGCCACGGATCTGCTCCGCGGCGACGCGTACGTCCTCCGTCGGCCGGCCGAACTGGAGAGCCGGCTCGCCACCGGCGACCTGGACGGTCGGATCGTGTCGATGACCGAGGACGGCGGGTGGGCCTACCGGGTGCAGGTGACCCGCGAGCGAATCCAGGAGACGGCACACACGGCACTCGCCGTCGAGGTCGCGGACGGGCGATCCGCGTTCAGAGAGGTCGTCTTCGGTTCACGGATCGACGCCGAACTCGCACCGTCGGCCCTCACCGACGGCGAGCGGGCGGTGCTCGAACAGGCGGTCTCACGGGGTCGCTACGTCGAGACCGCGCCCCGCTCGTCGGACTTCGACGGAGTCCTGAACGCGCTCGGGCTCGCTTCCGTCGACACGGCGGAAACGGGGCAGCTGCTCTGGTACGACGGCGAACTGTATCGGTACGGCCTGTACGTGAACGACTCGCCATAAAGGTAATGTGTCTTATTTTTACGTTGAATAGTATGAGTGTTTACAAATAGTATCGAATCAGGAATGCGTACAAACTACGTCTCAAGCTTTTTCAAGCGCTTCAAGTAGATATTATCTCAGGTACTAAAATATCTGTATTATCATTTTATTTTACCTATATTGCGTGACATAGATATCTCCGCGAGCGAGGTGGGTGGATCGTCTCCATCGGATCCGAGCGGCAGTTTCAGTGAGCGAAACTCTGGGCTGTTCCGAGAGAGGCGATCGGCTGCAGGGCGCTGCGGCCGACGGACTCACCCGGAAACGCTCGCGTATTCGTCTGTACGGTGCGCTGCTCCGGCAGCACAAATCGACGAACTCGCCGGGTGATGGCCAAATGGAAATACCCACGCGCCGATCCCAGAGTATAATAACATTCGTACACCTGTTATTTTTGAGGGTTGCCCGGCGGTTTCACCCAGTAGTTTCGCTAACTCGAACTGGCTCTGCCACGCATTGCGATGCGACGGTCTCGAATCCGGGGACGAATTCTTCCGTCCGCCGGATTGGTCGCGGCGCTAAAAGTAGACGGATTGACCTTAACGAAAATTAGTTATTTATTCCGTCTTAAATCCCATAACGTGTCGGTTGAAAATCACGACTACTCGTCAGACTGAATTGAACAATTTTCTATTAGATGCTTCGGCCGGTTAGTCCGTGTGGGAGCCGTCGCCCGACAGTTCGAGTGAGCAAAACTGTTAATTGGGTCCTCCGAGATGGGCAATGCAATGTCAAGTGACGAACTCACGGTCGAAACTACTCATACCTCGCTAGATATTCTCTCGACAATTCGGGCGCGGGACGGAGCGACGTTGGAGGACGTGGTCCGCGAACACGAGAT
This sequence comes from Halobellus clavatus, assembly GCF_900107195.1. Taxonomy (GTDB): domain Archaea; phylum Halobacteriota; class Halobacteria; order Halobacteriales; family Haloferacaceae; genus Haloquadratum; species Haloquadratum clavatum. The sequence continues at coordinate 1,645 of NZ_FNPB01000004.1, read as the reverse complement.
CGCAAAGAGCACGGCCCACAGGCACCTCGTCACGCTCGAAGAGTCGGGCTTTCTCCGGAAATCCGGCGACACCTACCGCATCGGCTTCAAGTTCCTGAACTACGGCGAATACGCCCGCGAGCAGTGGTACTGGTTCTCGGCGGTCAAGAGGGCCGTCGGGGAACTCGCAAAGCGCACCGAAGAGGAGTGCGACTTCGTCGTCGACGACCACGGGCGCGTCATCACGATCGTCGAATCGTATCATAAGTGGGCAAAGTACGAGAGCGAGGAGGGGTCGAAGCGATACCGGGCGTATATGGGGACCTATTACCCGATGCACGCGACCGGTTCGGGGCTCGCGATCCTCTCGACGTACTCGCCGGAGCGGGTCGACGCTGTCATCGACCAGTGGGGGATGCCGGAACTCACCGATCACACAATCACCTCCCGAGAGGAACTCTTCGCGGAGTTGGCTCGGGCCGACGAGCGCGGGTACGCCGTCGGCGACCAGTACTACACCGAGGGCCTCCGGAGCGTCGGGAAACCCGTGTTCAGCCCGGACGGGGAAGTCATCGGTGCCCTGAGCGTCTCGGGGCCGACCTACCGGATCGACGGGTCCGTCCTCGAACGGGAACTCCCGCGTGCCCTCTCGGAGGTGGTCGAATCGCTGGAGGCGGAGTTGTCGGAGAGTGCGCCCGGACAGTAAGGGAGTAAAAGCCAGTCGGGCGGCGACAGGCGTTCAGTACGCGTCCTGTGCGACCTCAAGCAGAGCCGCGGCGTCGGCGTCGCGGGGGTTGTCGTGGATCTCGATCGTCTCGAGTGATTTTTCGGCGATCGTGGGGAGGTCGTCCTCGTCGACGCCGAGTTCTTCGAGGCTCGTCGGGAGATCGACCTCGTCGATGAGGGCCTCGACGGCGCCGACGGCTTCGTGCGCGGCTTCGGTGTCCGACAGTCCGGACGTGTCGATGCCCATCGCCGTCGCCACTTCCGCGTACCGGGCGGGGTATTCTTCGAGGTTGTACCGCATCACCGGCGGCGTGAACACGGCGATCGCCTCGCCGTGCGGAATCTCCGGATACATTCCCCCGGTCACCTCCGCCAGCGAGTGGATCGCTCCGAATCCGGCGAAGTTCTCACAGAAGCCCGCCATATGCGACCCGAACAGGAGCTGTTCGCGGGCCTCCATCGCGCCCGTTTCGTAGGCGTCTGGGAGGTGCTCCGGGACGAGCCCCATCACGTGCCGCGTGTAGGGCTTGACCAGTTCGGGCGCGCCCGCCGCGACGTGGTTTTCCAGGGCGTGTGAGAACGCGTCGAATCCCGTGGCGGCGGTCTGTCGCGGCGGGAGCGACGCCGTCAGTTCCGGATCGACGAGCGATACGTCGGCACCGAGATACGGGCCGTCCGGGTACAGGGGCGGTTGGCCGATCGCCATCTTGAACTCACGGTCCGGAGCGGTGATCACCGCCCAGTAGTCCACCTCGCTCCCGGTCCCGGCCGTCGTCGGAATCGTGATCAGCGGATGGGTGTGGTTCTCGATACTGCCGGCTGTCACGTCTTCAGGCGTGTTCACCTCGTACTCCGGAAGGGGCCCGTCGTTCGTCTTCAGCAGCGTCGCGCACTTCGCCGTGTCGATGACGCTGCCCCCGCCGACCGCGACGACGACGTC